>JBGAJW010000113.1:0-8035 GCA_044224725.1 Flavobacteriales bacterium | reverse complement strand
TGGATCCAGGTCCTCCCCGTTCGCTAAGCGAACAACTGTGCGGATCACATGGCTCCAATCTGATCTTGACAATGGTTCCAAGCGAAGTAACTCTTCCTCAGTCGCGAGAACCGACCGTAAGAGATCCCCCTTGTCTCCTGTGTCGTACACAGGACGGGCTCCCAAAGTGGTGTCAGAGCCCTCTGAATAGATGCTGCGCCGTACATCCCGCACCACCAATCCGGAGGAGTGTTTGTCTCCTATTAGTTCATCGAAGAGGGGCCGAAACCGACCTGGTCTATCGATCAGGAGCACACGGACTTTGTATGCCCCGGTCCTGCCATCAGCACCGGCAGGTAAAAGGTGATCACCCAGGATCCGAAGTCCGTCGACAAGGTCGGGTAGGCGCGATGCGTAGTCGATGATGATCAATGTATCACGCCGAGGTATGAAGCCTTTGCAGTCACCTCCCAACCACTTCTTGGCGTCTTCCCCGGCAAGAAAGCCGGCGTTCCAGCCTTGGCCCCTCATCCGTCGGCATATCTCCCAAGCAAGCCGCGATTTTCCCACTCCACCATCACCCACGAGACCCCACCAAAGGAACCCGCCCTCGGCACTGAGGAAATTGTCTATCCGTACTTGTGCATCGATCCGTTCCCAGTAGGGGAGCCATTCATTGTGGAACTGAAGGTCATTGATGCCGACGCTTCCAGATTCCTCCTTGGGAGCGTCGTCCAATGGGTTCGATAGAAGGGGTTGGCTCCGGCGTTCAAGGCTGGTGTCGATACGGCCGATCATCTGTACGACCGGAACTTGTTCCCAAATTTCTTCTGTCAGGACACTGCCGATGATGGCACCATTGATCGACGAGACCGGTTCTGCGGGTAGATCCGGATGAGGCAGTGGAGCCCAACCGGATCCGCCCCCTAGTATGGTCAGGATCCGCTCGGCTAGTCCTCGAAGGTCCGCTCCTTGTGCCGGCTCCAGTTTCGCCCTGTTGCCACCGAGCAGGGCCGCAGGAATGCACTCGTTTACATTCTTGCCGGGTAACAAGACCGGCAGGAAACGGATGGGGCAGCCTTCGTAGTAAATGAGGTTCTGTACGATGCGCCCTTCCCATTCTACTCCCTTGCCCCTCAATTTGCCATTTACAACCTCTGTGAACCCGTGGAAGTAGCGGCAGTATTCCGGTGACCCAATGAGCAGCACGTATTGCGCAGCGAGGATCTGTTTGCTCGACCATGCAGGCCAGCCTTTGTGCTCGAAGGCGTCCTCAAACTGGTCCAACCGCGCATCCACCCCATTCTCGCGCAGCAGGATGGTCAATGTCCTGACTTGCTCTGAATGCTCCGCGCTGTCATGACTATAGCTGATGAATGCACGGGGACCTGTCGATCCTTGCGTAACCGTTGATCCTGCTTCATTCATCACCATGCCTCTATTGAAGTCGATTACACAGAGTCCTAAATGGAATGGTCTTGAGTTGTTGCTTACATGATCTTTACGGTTCCGCCGCCAGCCCAAGTTCCACATCCGCCTCCGGATACACAACACCTGCTTTCACTTCACCCCCCCCCAACACCGCCTCCAAAAACCTACCCCCAACCGCCTCGCCCTCAACGAGCGCCGCCTCCAACCGATCGCACAGCCCCATTAGCGCATCCACCTTCGCTACGATGCGACCTTGCTCGGCGAGGGGGGGCACAGGCAGCAGCATCCTACCGAAGTCAACAACTGAAATGTGCTTTATGGCCACGCCTTCAGTTTTTGCAAGTAGTTGACCTTGGGTCTGTGGGCTTTGTATGACCAGTTGAAGGAAGCGCCGATCGAAGTGACATGAACGAAGCCAAAGCACTGCGACGGCCTGATTGATGCAGAACTCATCGTCGGTGTCGACAATGGCGGACCGACCAATTGAACCATCCTTCGTCAGGAGGATATCCCCACGCTGTGGCTTATCCTTCTCGTTCAATTCGGCGAATGCACTAGGTGTTGTACGATCAGCAGTATCGAAGATGATCTTGCCGTAGTTGACGTTCTTGCTCGTTATGATCGGTACGCCACTCCCCTCATGTGGCATTGGTCGCGTGAAGCCGTACGTTATCCAGTCCGTGATTGCATCCCAGCGAGCCCAAGTCCAACTAGTGGGCAGTTCACACCACCATTCTTCTGAGGTGATTGCGGCAACCTTCTTACTCTTTCTGAGCGCCGCTTCTTCCTTCTTTTTGGCGATTCTTTCCAGTTCCTTGAGCGCATTCGTGTCACTCTTCTTTCGTTCCGTCAACTTTCCTACCACCGCTAGGTCCAGGATGGTCTGCCGCAGGGCTTTCACTTGGGCGGGGCGGGTGGTGAGGGCGGGCAGCTGCTCCAGCGCGAAGCGTGCGGTTATCCCCGGGCTTTGACCCGGGGTCTTACCCTCGGTAACCAGCGCCTGCCAACTGGCGGCGGTGAGCCGCGTGCGCTCCTGCTCCCGCTGCTGCTGCGCCATCTCCAAGCGATCGCACAGCGCCATCAGCTCATCCACCTTGGAGACGATGTGGTGTTGTTCGGCTTCAGGTGGTACAGCAATGGGAATACTGTTCATCTTGGCCTGGTTCATCTTCGGCTGCGCAGTTCCCGTCACATAGGGCTTGAGGTCGATCGAGTTGATGAACAATTCGACCCAGCGCAGGAACTCAATTGAAACACCATCAAGAACGTGCGCATGATTGTTCACCCAATACCGTCCACGCGCAATGAATGCGATTGGAGTTGAACGATTGATCAGGTTCGCACCGTCTTCGCCGATCAGCAGTAATGGCTTGTCAAACAAGAAGCCGTCGATTTTGTCAATCACACCCGAGGCACCATAGTAGTCATAGACCTTGGCCTTGGTTTGCCGCTCCTCCTTTGAAACAGGAATACGCTCACCATCTCTCGATATCATGAGTTGACCGAAGGGTACCCAACACCAAGTCGAAGGAAGGAGCGCAAGGTCTTCTCGACCGATAAGTGGCTTGATGGTCAGTGCATTGCGCAGCACCCCTTCATTGATGCGCTGCTCCTTGTCCTTTGAAATCTTCTTCAAGAAGACGCTAACTGGTTCGTCTTCCAGATCCGACTCCACCAGCTTACCATGTACTGCAAGTTCCAGAATGAACCGCCGCAAACGCGGCACCGCGTCCGGCGCATCGCCAAAGCGGTGGAAGTGCTCCAACAGGACTTCGGCATTCATCGCAGCAGGGCTTCTTCCAGGATGGCTTTCAACTGGTCGCGCAGTTCCATGGCCTTGCGGTCGGCGGCGTTCAGCTGCTCCAGCAGTTCCTGCGGGTCGCCATGGTCATCGGCCACGGTGTGCGGGTTCTTCTGATCCAGGTTGTAGCCGCGGGCTTTCACTTCTTCGGCTGTGACCTTCCACGCCACTTCGCTTTCCACGCGCCCCTTGCGTTCGGCACCGCCCCACCAAGAGGCGCAGGCTTGCAGGTGCTCCAGGCGGATGGGCTTGGTCATGCTGTAGGCCTTCTGCTCGGCGGGCACGCGGTGCTCGTAGTACCAGATCTCCTTCGTGGGCCGGCCTTTCTCGAAGAAGAGCAAGTTGGTGCCTATGCTGGCGTAGGGCTTGAACACGCTGTTGGGCAGGCGCACAATGGTGTGCAGATCGCACTCCTCCATCAGGTGTTCCTTTAGGCGCGTTTTTACGCCCTCGCCGAAGAGGGTGCCATCGGGCAGCACCACGGCGGCACGGCCATCCTGTTTCAGCAGGCGGATGATGAGGGCCAGGAAGAGGTCGGCCGTTTCGCGCGTTTGGAAGTGCTTGGGGAAGTTGCTCTCGATACCGTCCTCCTCCCGGCCACCGAAGGGCGGGTTGCTCAGCACCACATCCACGCGGTCGGCATTGGTGTAGCTGATGTAGGGACGGGCCAGCGTGTTGTCGTGCTTCACGAAACTGGGGTCCTCCACGCCGTGCAGCAGCATGTTGGTGACGCACAGCATGTGGGGCAATTGCTTCTTCTCCACGGCGCGCAGGCCGCCTTGCATCTTCGCTTCGTCGGCGGGCTTCTTCACGTAGCGCTCGCGCATGTGGCGGATGCTGCACGTGAGGAAACCGCCCGTGCCGCAGGCGGGGTCGAAGAGCACTTCGCCGGGCTTGGGGTCCACCTGCTGCACCATGAAGGCGGTGACGGCGCGCGGCGTGTAGTACTCGCCGCTGTTGCCCGCGCTCTGCAGGTCGTTCAGCACCTGCTCGTAGATGTCGCCGAAGTGCTGCCGCTCGCTCAGGTTGTTGAAGTCGACCTCGTTGATCTTGTTGATCACCTGCCGCATCAACTGGCCGCTCTTCATGTAGTTGTAAGCGTCCTCGAACACGCTGCGCACCACACGGGCGCGGTTGCCGCTGGCCCCGGCCGTAGGCAGTTCCTGCAAGGTTGGGAAGAGCGTGTCGTTGATGAAGTCCAGCAGCTCCTGGCCGGTGGCGCCCTCGGGATCCGCCCCCCACGCACGCCATTGCAGCTTCTTGGGGATGGGCGAGGAGTAGCCCTTGCGCATCATCTCCAGCTCCTGGTCCTGGTCGTCGATGATCTTCAGGAAGAACATCCAGCACAGCTGGCTGATGCGCTGGGCATCGCCATCCACGCCGACATCCTTGCGCATGATGTCCTGGATGGACTTGACGGTATTGCGGACGCTCATGGGTCAGGGCTTGGGCTTGTCGCGATCCGCAATGCCTTTGAGCTTATCAGCGGGCAAGGCACTATAGAGGCCACTGACCTGCTTCGGAAGGGCAATCATGTACTCGACGATAATGTTAACGAGTTCGAAAAGGCGCTTGACCGTTTCTGGGTCGTCCGTATCTATTTGTCCAGGATGAACGGCATCATTGCCCGTGACGCGAACAACATCGAGCGATTTCTGAACAAGTGATGGCAGACCCTTGGTGACGAGGCTAGCGATGTCGGTGTTGATATTGGCTCCGGGTTCCCCCAACTCCTTGCAGAGTACCTGGATGGAAAGCCGAAGCAAAGCGGCTGCGCCCCGTGGCGAACGCTCAGCGATAGTAGCAGCCTCATGATAGAGTTTCAGGACATTCGCTGGCATCTCTGCGTTTGGGGCAGGTGCCGTTGTTGTGATGGGGTAGAACAAATGATGGTCTACCCACACACTAGCTTTTTTGCAATGTTGGCAGATAGCAACGCGGAGGTGATTATTCTCTTGTTGTGCGCTCTGATGAAGGTTCCACATACGACTCCACCAATCTTGCTTGGCGATGACCCCGCAGTCTGCGTGAGGGCAGGTGAACGAATCAGCAAATACGACTGGCTTGATGTACGTCATTAGGCAACGGTCTTATACAGTTCAGACTGCATCTCATGCACAGCCTGTTCAAAGCGCTCCCGACCGCCGAACTCCATAATGAGCTGTAGAGGTGTGCCCATCATGTTGATGGGTGGGATGCTGAGGATGAGCGGATCCTCCAAGTTGAGCACACCTTCATCCTGGTACTTGGCCAGCAGGGCATCCAGCACTGCGCGGGCCTGCGGGCCGTACTTGGCGAACACATCGCGCTTGCGCACGTTGGTCGCACGCTCCTTGCGGGTCAGTGGCTTGCGGTCGAAGGCGATGTGGCAGATCAGGTCGAAGGGGTCCAGGTCCTTGCCCAGTTCGGCGGCGATGGTATCCAGCGGCAGGCCCTCATCGGCCAGTTCCTGCACAATGGCCTCTTTGCGTTCGGCGCTGTTCCAGCGGTTCAGGAAGGCTTCGAGGCTGGCGTAGTGCTTCCGCAGTTCGTTGCGGGTAAAGGTGCGCAAGCTTTCGGTGATGAGCTTGCCATGCTCATCCATGTACTCCACACGCTCGGCCACAATGGTCACGGGCACATCGTTCACATAGACCTTGGGGCGCTTGCTGAAGCCTATTGGCACCATAGTGATATCCGGAGGGGCACCATCCACAATGAGCTCATCCGGTCCGGGCTCCTGGGTCAGCGCATCCTCTTCATCCTCCACGATGGGGGGCACTTCGGGCGGCGTCATCGGCTCGTCGTCCTCCGGCTCGTAGATCTGCACGGGTTCACCATCGAACTCTTTGTCTGCAAAGAGCTTGGTGGCGCCCCGGAAGTCGATGAGGGTGAAGTAGTACTTCTTGGTGTCCTCGTGCACCCGCGTGCCGCGCCCCACGATCTGCTTGAACTCCGTCATACTGCCGATCTCGCGGTCCAGCGCGATCACGCGGCAGGTCTGGGCATCCACGCCGGTGCTCAGCAGGCGGCTGGTGGTCACCAAGGTGGGGTACGCGCTTTCGGGATCGATGAAGTTGCCCAGCTCGTTCTGCCCTTCGGTGTCGCTGCCCGTGATGCGCATCACGTAGCGGTGGTTCTTGGCGTAGAGGTCCGCGTTCTCGTTTATCAGTGCTTGCCGCATACGTGCCGCGTGCTCCTCGTCCACGCAGAACACAATGGTCTTCTGCATGCGGTCGCCGCTCTCCTTCAGGAATTCGGTGATGCGCTTGGCCACCAGTTGTGTGCGCTCATCGATGACGAAGGTGCGGTCAAAATCCTTCTGGTTGTAGATGCGGTCCTCCACCTCGTTACCGTCGGTGTCGGTCTTGCCGCGCTCCGGCCGGTAGCCCATCACGTCCTTGTCGATGTGCACCTTGATCACCTTGTACGGTGCCAGGAAACCGTCGCGGATGCCCTCCTTCAGCGTGTAGCTGTACACCGGCTTGCCGAAGTAGTGGATGTTGCTGGCGTACTTGGTCTCCTTCGGCGTGGCCGTCATGCCGATCTGCGTGGCGCTGCTGAAGTGGTTCAGGATCTCGCGCCAGGCCGCATCCGCATCCGCGCTGCCCCGGTGGCACTCGTCGATCACGATCAGGTCGAAGAAGTTCGGGCTGAACTCCTTGAAGAGCTTCTGCCGTTCCTCCGGCCCGGTGATGGCCTGGTACAAACCGAGATACACTTCGTACGCGGTATCGATCCGGCGCTTGCCCCCGGCCGAAGAGCCGGGGTCTGCGCCGCGACTCAGCGCCAGCGTGAGATCCTCCTTTGATCCATCGAAGCGCTCAATGGTCTTGGCGTTGGTGCTGAGCTTCGCCATGGCCGCACCGAAGGGCCGGAAGTCGTTCACCATGGTCTGGTCCACCAGCACGTTGCGGTCCGCCAGGAAGAGGATGCGCTTCTTGCGGCCGCTCTTCCACAACCGCCAGATGATCTGGAAGGCCGTGTAGGTTTTGCCGGTGCCGGTAGCCATCACCAGCAACACGCGGTCCTGCCCTTTGGCAATGGCTTCCAGCGCCGCGTTGATCGCGTTGCTCTGGTAGTAGCGCGGCTCCTTGCCGCTGCCATCGTCGTGGTAGGGCTGCAGCACCACCTGTTCGGCCTCACGCGTTAGGCCTTTCCACTTGCAGTACTTGGCCCAAAGCACATCTTGCGTAGGGAATTGCTCCAGCGTCAGATTAGTCTCAATGGCCCCATCGGTCACGGTGCGGTCGTGGAACACGAAGCCATCCCCGTTGCTGCTGAACACGAAAGGGATGTTGAGCGTGTGCGCGTATTCGAGCGCCTGCTGCATGCCATCACCTACGCTGTGCGTATTGTCCTTCGCTTCTATGACAGCGATGGGCATGTTGGGCTTGTAGTACAGGATGTAGTCCGCGCGCTTCTGCTTGCCGCGCGTCACCAGTTTGCCGCGCACGATGATGCGCCCTTTGGTAAAGCCCACTTCTTCGCGGATCTGCGTATGCAATTCCCACCCAGCCTTCACCACCGCAGGTGTGATGAACTTGGTGCAGATGTCGCGTTCGCTGAGGGCGGCCATATTCACGGTGGGAATGTAGCCAACGGAATTCACCACCAATGCATAGATGCATGCTGTGGCCATGTTCCTTGCCTCAGGGATGCTGACCCTAGCGTTCCGCCGCTTCGTCCCGTGTACACCAATCGCCAGATTCCTCCCGCTCCCCATACGTCGGACCTGCAAGGATCCGCCGCTGAATGGCCGGGTCGCATTTGGAAAATAACCGGCGATCGTGCACGTTCACGCTCTGAACGCCGTGCGGTCGTTTGCTCCCGACCGCACGCTGT
>JBGAJW010000112.1:0-8276 GCA_044224725.1 Flavobacteriales bacterium | reverse complement strand
CCTTCCACCGCGCGGCCGCCCGTGCTGGACCTGGCCAACGGCCTGGCGATCTTCATGCTCGTGTTCCTGGTCTTCGTGGTCGCCCAAGTCGCAGCGATGCTGGCGCACGTACGTGCTGTGCATCCGGATCTCGCCACGACGCCTTGGCGCGACGTCATGAACAGTGACCAATGGGCCGGGCTCGCCACGAACGGGGATGCCATGGCCATCGTTTCCCTCGCTTCCGGCGCTGCCGGACTGGCTATCCTCCTGCTGCTCGGCTGGATATGGAAACGGGACCGGTTGGTAGCGCTCTTCGGGCTGAGGCTTCCGGCATTCAAGCCATTCCTCGCTTGGTCCGGGTTCTTCGTTGGTGTGTTCGTGGTGCTGGAGGTCATCGCCCAGTTCCTCCCGGAATCGGAGGTGATGGACAACATCCTCGGAACGATCACGAACTACCCGTTGTTCTTCCTCGGCTCCTGCCTGACGCCCGCGCTCTTCGAAGAGTTCCTTTTCCGAGGTCTGCTGCTGGGATCCCTGCGCCAGACGATGGACAAGAACACAGCGGTCGCGATCACTGCCGGCCTGTTCACCTTGATGCACATGTACTACGAGTGGTACCTGTTGCTCTTCTCCCTGCTTCCGTTGGCCGTCTTCCTCGGCTATGCGCGCACGAATTCCGGCAGCATCTGGACCGGCGTGTTCCTCCATTTCATGAACAACGCCGCCAGCGTTGCCCTGCCCCTCCTCTTCCGTTCACCCTCCTGAAGAATACCAACGCCTACGCCGAGCTACGGCGTTCAACGCATGCCCCGCATCATCGAATGTGTTCCGAACATCAGTGAAGGCCGCGACCGCGCCAAGATCGACGCCATTGCCGCCGTGGTGGAAACCGTGGAAGGCGTGCGCTTGCTCGACGTGGATCCCGGCAAAGCCACGAACCGCACGGTGATCACGCTCGTGGGAGAGCCGGAACAGGTCTGCGAAGCCGCATTCCTGCTCGTGAAAAAGGCCCAAGAGCTCATCGACATGCGCAATCATACCGGTGAGCATCCACGCTTCGGGGCCACGGACGTATGCCCGTTGGTGCCCATCAGTGGGATCACCATGGAAGAGCTCGTGCCCTATGCGAAGAAGCTCGGGGAGCGCATCGGCAAGGAACTCGGCATTCCCGTCTACAACTACGAATACGCCGCGAGTGAAGAGAAACGCCGCAACCTGGCCAACAACCGCGCGGGCGAGTATGAGGGCCTGAAGAAGAAGCTCGTGGACCCGGAATGGAAACCGGATTTCGGACCTGCGGAATTCAACGCCTCCGTAGCACGTAGCGGGGCGATCGCCGTGGGAGCGCGCAAATTGCTCGTGGCCTACAACGTGAACCTGAACACCACGAGCACGCGCAGGGCGAACGCAATAGCCTTTGATATCCGCGAAGCGGGGCGAAAGGTGAAGCAGGCGGATGGCAGCGAAAAGCAGGTGCCCGGCAAGCTCAAGTCCGTGAAGGGCATCGGCTGGTTCATCGAGGAATACGGTATCGCCCAGCTTTCGCTCAACTTGACCGACCTAGATGTGGCCCCCATGCATGTGGCCTTTGACGAGGCGTGCAAGAGCGCACTGGCCCGTGGCATTCGGGTCACAGGCAGCGAACTCGTCGGCCTCGTACCCAAACAAGCCCTGCTCGACGCGGCGGACTTCTTCCTGCATCGCCAAGAACGCAGCTTGGGCATCAGCGAACGCGAGAAGATCAAGCTCGCCGTGAAGTCGCTCGGCTTGGATGACCTCGCGCCATTCGATCCGGAGAAGCGGGTGATCGAATACCTTCTGGCCGACGTGAAGGACGAACGCCTCGTGCGCATGGACCTGAAGCGCTTCAGTGAGGAAACGGCCGCTGAAAGCCCCGCGCCCGGAGGCGGTAGCGTGGCCGCGTACGTCGGTGCGCTCGGTGCAGCGCTGGGCACCATGGTGGCGAACCTCAGCGCGCACAAGCGGGGCTGGGATGAGCGTTGGGAGGAATTCTCCGCATGGGCCGTGAAGGGCGAGGCCTTCCGCGAAGAGCTGCTGAAATTGGTGGACGAGGACACGCGTTCCTTCGACCGCATCATGCAGGCCATGCAGTTGCCCAAGGACAGCCCGGAACAGAAAGCAGCACGCAAAGCCGCCATGAACGAGGCGACAAAAGGCGCTATCCTGGTGCCCCTCCGCACCATGCAGGTCTGCGTTGAGAGCATGTCCGTAATGAAGGCCATGGCCGAGACCGGACTCAAGGCCAGTGTGAGCGATGCTGGTGTGGGTGCCATGTGCGCGCGCACAGGAGCAATGGGCGCCTACCTGAACGTGCGCATCAATTGCGCGGGACTGGATGACGAGGCTTGGAAGACGGACGTGCTGGCCAAGGCCGAGGCCCTGAAGTCGGAGGCCGAACGTATCGAGGCCGAGGTGATGGCGACCACGCTGGCCAAGGTCTGAGCAGACCGCCTGCCCGGCGGGACAACACTACCGCGCCCGCCCGCGTATACATTGTACGCGATGACGCAGAAGGCGACACTTCGGCAACGGTCCAGGAGGCTCCTGTACTTCTTCCCGTTCCAGTTGCTCGTCCTGCATTTGAAGAAGAACCACCTGCTCCTGCTGGTCTGGCTCGTGCTCTTCGGGTTCATCACCCAGAGCATGGGCAGCAAGTACGGCGTGCCCTACCTCTTCCTGAACCCGGAGTATTTCGGGGAGAGCACCTTCTGGAGCTTCGGCCTGCTGGGCTTCGCCTTGGGCGGATTCTTCACGGCTTACAACCTCTACAGCTACACCACGCACGCGTACCGCTTCCCCTTCATCGCCACCATCTCCCGGCCGTTCCTGAAGTTCAGCATCAACAACGCGCTGCTGCCCCTGCTGTTCCTGCTGACCTATCTGTTCTGCTCAGCCCGGTTGCAGCATACCAAAGAGCTGGTACCTGCCGTACACATCGCCATCAACTTGATCGGCTTCCTTTTCGGCATCGGGCTGTTCATGACCCTTTCCCTCATCTACTTCTTCCGCACGAACACGGATATCCACAAGCTCATGGGGCCGGATGCGGCCGAGCATCGCGCACCGGAACCGATGGAGGACATCATACCCCTTCGTCCGCCGACACAGCACCGCGCGGAGTTGCGCAAGGCCACGCGCTGGCTGCGACGCGAACAGCGCACGCGCAAATGGAAGGTTGAACTCTACATGACCTCGCCTTGGCGCCTCGCCCTGGCGAGAAGCAGTGAGCACTACGACAAGATGCTGTTGCGCTCGGTGCTTTGGCAGAACCACATCAATGGCAGCATCTTCAGCATCGTGCTCGTCGTCACCTTCATCGCACTGGGAGCCTTCAGTGACGTGCCCTTGTTCTCCATCCCGGCCGGGGCCAGCGTGTTCATGCTCTTCACCATCGTGCTGATGCTGCTCAGCGCGTTGTACAGCTGGTTGAAAGGGTGGACCATCGCCCTGCTCATCGGCCTGGTTCTCGGGCTGAACCTCATGAGCCTGAAGACCGATGCGTTCCTCTCCGACGCGCAAGCCTTCGGCTTGGACTATTCGGGGCCGAAGGCCACCTATGACCGGAAGACCATCCATGCCCTCGCGTGCGATACGGCAGCCGCGCAGAAAGACGCCGATCGGTTCCGCCACACGCTCGATGCTTGGCTCTCGCACAACCAACGACTGTCGAATGCCTGCGCGAAACCCAAGCTCGTCATCGTGAACACCAGCGGTGGTGGCTCACGCGCCATGGTCTGGACCTTCCGGTGCCTGCAAGTGGCCGATAGCCTGCTGGGCAACGCCCTGATGACCCGGACCGCACTGATGACCGGCAGTAGCGGTGGCCTGATCGGTGCGGCCTACTTCCGGCAGGTGGAAGCCGACCAACGGAAAGGCGGCACACAACGCGTGCAGGATCCGTCCCACTTGGAAGCCATGAGCAGCGACATCCTCAACCCACTCGGCTTCAGTTTCGTGAGCAACGATATGTTCATCCGCTACCGGCGCGTGCATGATGGGACCCGTTCCTACACGCTGGACCGCGGTTTCGCGTTCGAGCGGCGCATCAATGAACTCACGGACAACCTGCTCGACATCCGCTTCGCCGACTTCGCGGAAGCCGAACAGAAGGCTGAGCTGCCCCTGCTCGTGATCAGTCCGACCTGCCTGAACGACGGACGCCGCCTGGTCATGAGCGCACAACCCGTGGCCTTCCTTACCGACATCGCCGCGCAAGGCCGCATCAACACCGCGAACGAACCGGAGAGCATCGAGTTCGGCAAGCTCTTCGCCTCGCAGGACGCGCAGCGCATCAAGCTCACCAGCGCCTTGCGGATGAACGCGTCCTTCCCCTACATCACGCCGGTGGTCACGCTGCCGAGCGAACCCAAGATGCGCGTGATGGACGCCGGTGTGCGGGACAACTACGGCTATCGTACGACCGCCATGTTCCTGCAGACCTTCCGCGGATGGATCGCCGAGAACACCAGCGGCGTGGTGATCATGCAGATGCGCGACAAGCAACGCGAACTCGAGGTGAAGCCCGTGAACGGATCCCTGATCAGCCGTATGCTGGACCCGGTGGGCTCCGTGTACGACAACTTCGTGAAGAGCCAGGACCAGGACTACGACCTCATGATGAAGCAGGCCGAAGCATGGTGCGGCTTCCCGGTGGACCTGATCGACTTTTCACTGCGCCATGATGATGCGGATGAGATCAGCCTCAGCTGGCACCTCACCGCCGTGGAAAAGAAACAGGTGCTGCAGACGATCGGCTCGCCGGACAACCAAATGGCATTTGCGCGCCTGCGCGAACTGGTGATGGGCCATACGCCGCAGGTTACCGCGCAAGTGCCGAATGGTACCGCAGCAACCCCGGGAGCGGTGACGGTTGAACGTCGGTGAGGCGCATGCCTTCTTTCGCCAATGCCATCCGCAGCGGCTCCTGCAGCCCATATGCGACAGAACCCGAAGCGAAGACTTCGGCGCGACGCGCTTCATCGAAGTAGCGACTCAGTAGTCGGGCGAGTTCTTGGAAACGTTCCGTGACAACTCCCTTCAGATAGGGATGCGTGAACTCCGGTGCGAGCCTTCCGGTGAATGACGCGAGCCACGCCTGCGGGGCGTTCCCACGATAGAGATCTTCCAGCGCGCCAGCCAAGTCCGCACCTTCGGGAAAGGCCCTGTGCATGAGTTCTGCTGGCAAGCGTCCAAGAAGGCCATCACGCACGAGACGCTTGCCGATGTCAGCCCCGCTTCCTTCATCGCCCAGAATGAAGCCGAGCGAAGGCATGGGTTGATGCAGCGTTCGGCCATCGTACCAGCCCGCGTTCATGCCCGTGCCGAGGATCAGCACCAGCCCTTGGCGATCGCCCAAGAGCCCGTGCGCCGCACCCATGAGATCACTGGCCACGTCAACGCGCGCCTCTGGCCAGATGGTCAACAGGACGTCCGCCATCCGCATGGCGCGTTCCGGGGAACCGCATCCGGCACCGTAGACGAAGACCTCGCCTACATCGATACGTTCCGCTGCGAAGCGTTCCCGCACAGCCTGCACGAACGCTTCGGGTTCGCCCACAGCGGGATTGAATCCCGGAAGTCCGTCGATGACCCGTACATCCCGCCCTTCACGGAGCACACCCCAACGAGAGGACGTTCCGCCGATATCAGCGACCACGGTGGATGCCATGGCGGAAAGTTAACGGGACCGTTGGCGGTCAGCCGTTGAACAGGAACCTGTTGGGGCTTACCAAGCCGTTCTTCACCGCGTAAAGCACCAAAGCGGCGGTGTTGTTCACGCCCAGCTTCTGCATGATCTTCTTGCGGTGCGTTTTCACCGTGTGAGAGCTCAGGTTCAGCCGGTCGGCGATGCGTGTGTACGAACCACCTTCGGCGATCAACGCGATGATCTCCGCTTCCCTGGGCGTAATGGTCACAGGTGCGCAGGTCAGTGGCTCGTCGATGATCTTCCGCACGTCGATGGAGGCGCGCTCGATGGCCTCGATGATCTGTCCGCAGAAGAACTTCTCCCCGTCCGCTGTACGCAGCACCGCATCGATGATCTCCTGTACGTCGCAGTCCTTCTTGATGTAGCTGGTCACGCCGCCGCGCAGCGCATTCACCAGCGCCATTCGGGACGGATCAGGCGTGATCGCCACGAACCTCGTTCGTTTGCTTCGCAGAAGCCCTTCCCGGATCACGTCGGGGCCGAATCCCTTCGCGGTGTGGTCGATCAGCACAACGTCCGGTTTCTCGCGCACGAGCATGGCCTGTAGCTCGATCGGGTCGCGCGCTTCACCTACGACCTGCACGCGCCCGACCTCCTTGAAGATGCTGCGAAGCCCGATGAGGGCGAGCTCGCTGTGGTCGGCGAAGAGCAAACGGACGGGCATGGTTCGTTTAGAATGATTCTAAACGGCGGCGAATCTAGTTCCCCGTCATGTCACCTCCACGTCAGAGTTCTCCACCATGGTGCGTTGAGGGACGAGGAAGGTGCGTCCTTCGCTTGCCAGCAAGGTGTTCGGGAAGACCGGCAGAGCCTCTTCGAGCAACACGCGGTTGTCCTTGTAACGTGAACTGAAATGGCCCAATAGAAGCGTGGACACCTTGGCGGCTTTGGCGATCAGTGCCGCTTGCTTCGCTGTGCTGTGACAGGTCTCCTTGGCACGATCGGACATGTCATCGGTAAAGGTCGCTTCATGGTAGAGCAGATCCACGCCGTTGAGATGCTCCACCAGCTCCGGTGCATATGCCGTATCCGAACAGTAGGCATATCTGCGCGGCGTTGGTGGATCGAAGGTCAATTCGCGATTGGGGATCACGGTGCCGTCCGCGAGCCTCAGGTCCTCGCCATTCTTCACTGCCGCCCGTGCGAAATGCGGGATGACCACCAAGCGGTCTTTGCGCAACCTGCGCGGCTGTTCCCGTTCGCGGAACAGGAAGCCCGTTGTCGGGATACGGTGCTTGAGCTTCAAGGTGATCACCTCCACGTATTTGTCACGGTAAGCGACCATTCCCGTGGCGTGTTCCAGCGCGTGCACTTTGAGCGGGTAACGCAAGTAGGTCTGTGAGGCACGCAGTTGCACGTCGATCACCTCGCGCAGTTCGGGCGGGCCGTACACGTTCAACTCGTTCAGCCGTCCGTTCAGGTGCATGCTGCTGAGCAGCCCCATCAGTCCCAAGTAGTGGTCGCCGTGCATGTGGCTGATGAAGACGGTGCCGATGCGGTTGAAGTTCACCTCGGCCTGCCGCAGCCGCTCCTGCGTGCCCTCGCCGCAATCCACCAGATGCAGGCATTCGTGGATGTTGAGGAGCTGCGCGCTCGGGAAGCGCCCGCGTGCCGGGAGCGCCGCACCCGTGCCCAACGTCGTTACCTCGAACCGCATGGAAGCGATGTTAAGCAAAAGGCCCTCCGTGACGGAGGGCCTTCTCTACTCTTGTATCCGTGGTTCAATTCACCACCAAGCGGCTCGTGTAGGTATGCCCACCTGCTTCTACAGTGTACAGATAGACCCCGCTCTCCAATCTGCCCGCATCGAACGGGATCGCGTTCACGCCCTGCTTCCCGGCCAGGGACCGGTCCCACAGTTTTTCACCGACCAGATTGAACACTTGCACACGGGCTTTCGCGGCACGCGGCAGGTTGAACAGGAAGTTCGTGCTCCCCACTGCCGGGTTCGGCACGGCGCGCACATCCAACGGCTTTATGGACGCGATGGACGCCACACCGGAATTGTCCTCGCTGATGGTGATGCGATAGCCGTTGAACGGTTGCTCCACTTGTACGAACCCTCCGAACGCGTAAGCGATCACGTTGATCGTCATGTCGAAGACACCGGCCGTGGTCGGCGTGCCTTCGATGAGCCCGCAGCCGAGCTGGCTGGAGAGGAAGGTGCAGGCAGCACCCGTTTGGGAATTGCACAGCACGGACAGGCCGGGAGGCAGGTTGTCCACGCTCGTCAACGCCACGGAGTCGATGTTCACGCCCGAATACTGCGGATCGATCAGCCCGGCGTCGGTCGGCACGAGGATGTTCAGCGTGTCGCTGTAGAAGACGTTCACCACTCCGCCAGCGAAATTCTCCGTGGTGTCCGGCCATACGCCATAGATGCTGTCAGCGTACTGCTGGTTCGGTGTACACTGGCCGATGGCATTCGCGCCGGTAATGGCCAAGCTTGCTGCGAGTATCGCTTTTCTCATGCGTTGTTCCCTGGCTCGGGATCGTTTCGTCTATTGTCCCTTCTTCACGTCCTTCTCGATCTCCTCCATGAACAGCAGGTCAACGGCCTCGTTCG
>JBGAJW010000030.1:0-61514 GCA_044224725.1 Flavobacteriales bacterium | reverse complement strand
GCCGCTGGGGTCGTTGTCGTGCGGTAGTTGGATGCCGTATGCATCGCGCAGCTTCGCTCCTTCCTTGATCGGGCTGCGGAAGATCACCTTCAGCTCGTTCGTGCCAGGCTTCAACTTCTCTTTGATCGGCCACTCCCACGTGCGGAACATGTTGTCCGCCTTGCCGAGCAAGGAGTCGTTCAGGTGGACCTCCGCAAACGTGTCCAGCCCTTTGAAGACAAGATCCACGTGGCCGTGCTTCAGCAACGAGTCGTTCGCGACGATGGTGCGTTTGTAGATCCAGTCCTCGTTCTCGATCCATTGCACGCTATCGATGTTGCTGCCCTTGTAGAAATCGGGGATCAGGCCGTGGCGCAAGAGGTCGGTCTGCACCACACCTGGAACTTCGGCGGTGTACCACTGCTCCTTCCCTGCTTGGCAGAAGATCCAACCGTCGTGGAGGGGGATGTGGGATTCTTGGGCGTTGAGCGCTGTTGACAACCCGATATAGGCCACGAGCTGCGAGCTGCGAGCCATGAGCTTGGCCGCTGCATGCAGTGCAGCTCGTGGCTCGTGGCTCATGGCTCGTGGCTGCATCGCACTCATCGTAGACCGGCTTTTATCAGGGCATTCATCACGCCCTCGATCTTCTCCACATCCGGCTCGAATTCGAAGTTCACGCCGACGTTCGAGGAACTCATCGCTGCCCCGCTTGGTTTTCCGGACTTCGGTTTCTGCGCGGAGAAGTGGACTTCGGTCACACCGGTCTTCTCCACCAGTTCCACCACGTTGCTCGCATTGATACCGCCCGCTCCGGCGATCACCAGCTTCTCCCCTGCCCGTTCCACCATCTGCTTCAACATCGCGGCACCATCGAGTGCGAGCGTTTCACCGCCGGAAGTCAGCACGCGATCTGCTCCGAAGGCGATGCACTGCTCCAGCGAGGCGAGCTTGTCGGGTGCATGATCGATCGCCCGGTGGAAAGTGAACCCGCGTTCGCCGAGGGCCGACTTCACCAGTTCCATGAGTCTGGCGTCCGCCAGCCCATCCTCTCCCAACGCACCGGTAACGATGCCCGCTTCATCATCGGCCACACTGAGCAGCAAAGCATCGCGCATGATGATCTGGCGTTCATCCGTGGTGTAGTGTAATCCGCCTGGCGTCGGTCGCACGAGCACGCGCCGCTTGGTGGTGGTATTCTTCAGTGCTTCGCGCATCATGCTCAAAAGCCCTGGCCCGGGCGTCAGGCCACCGCACGCGAGCCACGAGCACAGTTCCACGCTGTCCGCTCCGGCCTTCGCCGCCGCCACCGCCTCTTCGATCGAGGTGACACAGACTTCTACCCTCACACGCATGCTTTACCGGCCATAGCTATTGCGACGGCCATGAGGGAAAGATAGGAGCCGGTCGAAACCGGTGATCCCGAACCGCCGTAAGACGCCCGCCGTGATCCATACTTCCAGACCTTTTTCGCGACTATCGCGCGCTTGCTTGGCCCTCTGCCTCGTATGCGCTGCGGCTTTTGCGAACGCTTCCCGCCAGAGCGACAGCTTGCGTACCGACGTCGATGGCATAAGCACCAGCGCCGAACGTGCGCGGGCGCTGCTCGTCATCGCGGGCACGCAGGCCAAGAGCCAGCCCGGCGAGAGCCTCGTGAAAGTCGCCACGGCCGTCGCTTTCGCCGAGAAGTCCGGCGATGCCCAATTGCTCCTGCGCGCGATCCGCCAACAACGTGAACTGGAGCGTGCGGCCGGTGCTTATGATCAGTTCCTCCTGAGTGCCATACGCGCGGTAGGTTTGAGCGAGAAGACCAACGATCGCCGCGCCCTCGCTGACGATATCCGCAGCCTTTGCGAAGCGTACGAGCGCACCGGTGCCTTCGACAAAGCCGTTGAGCTGCGACAGGAGGCTCTGCTGATCCTGAAGTCCACGGGCGACAGCGCCGCGATCGGCAAGGGCATCGTGGACCTCATGAACACGCTGGTGCTCGCCGGCCGCTTCAACGAAGTACTGCGTCATGGGGATGAGGCCCTCGACTACTACGGATCGCACAAGGACAGTGTGGGAATGGCCAATGTGTGGGTGAGCCAAGGGGAAGCCTTCCTCGCACAAGGCCACGCCGCCGATGCGCTGCCATCCCTCGCCCGCGCTGAGCGTGTGTTCCGTGACCTGCGGATGGACACGCAACTCGGCCGTACGCTGCGCGATATCGCTGAAGCCAACCTGACCTTGGGACGCTGGGCCGATGCGAGAACGCGCTTGGAAGAGGCACGCTTCATCGCTACAGAGCACAACACATTGAACAGCGACCCCGCGCTTTTCGGCCTGCTGAGCCGGATGCACGAGGGCTTGGGCGAGACCACGGAAGCGCTCGCGTGCCTACGCCGGCATACGGTGCTGAGAGACTCGCTCTTCAATGAGCGCATGGCCGAGCGGATGATGGGCCTGCAAGCCCTGTACAGCGCGGAGGCCAAAGAACGCGCGTACGCCGCGTTGCAAGAACGCAATACGGCGAATGAAGACCTTATCGCCTCGGCGCGAGCGCGTGGCCATTGGTGGCTGGCGGCTATCATCGCACTTTCCGCTGGTGCTACCGTGCTCTTCTTCACGGTGCGCCGCATCCGCCGCTTGGCCCGCCGCGCCAACCTGAAGAACCAGGTGATCATTCGGCAGACCAACGAGATCAAGGCCAAGAACATCGAACTCGAACGCCAGAACCTGCGACTGGCCGAAGCGCTCATCAACGAAGAGGAGAAGGATGTGCAGCTGAAGGAGATCCACCACCGCGTGAAGAACAACATGCAGATCGTGAACACCCTGCTGAAAATGCAGGGCACCTACGTGCAGGATCCGGGCCTCCAGGAAGTGCTCGGCGATTGCCAAGGCCGTGTGCGATCCATGGCCCTGGTGCACGAGCACATCTACCGCGTGGGCGATCTGAACCGGGTGAACGTGAAGGCCCACTTGATCGCGTTGGCCGAGAGCGTACTGAAGCAGTATGGCCTGCATGGTCGGGTCAACGTCGACCTGAACGTGAACTACGATCACGCCAACCTGGACAACCTGATCCCGCTCAGCCTCTTGATGAACGAGCTGATCACGAACTCCGCGAAGCATGCGTTCACGGACCGGGAAGAGGGGCGCATCACCATCGTGTTGCGGCGCTTGGGCGACAACCAATGTGAACTCGTCTTCAGCGATGACGGAGTGGGCATGCGGCAGGAACAGTTCTTCAACAACGATTCGTTCGGGCTGGAGCTGGTGCGCACACTCGCCTCACAGCTCGATGGCCGCATCCGCCTGCTGAAGGGCGAAGGCACCACCTTCCAGATGACCTTCGAGCCGCAGGCGCGGCCGATGCGCAAGGCGTCCTGACCATGCGGCCCGTCGACTGCTTCCGCCACTCAACCACGGATGGACGCGGAAGAACACGGATAGGAATGGAAGTTCCCGGTACTCACACACATCGTTGCGCTTCGTCATAACACGGAACACCGACGAATACCATATTTGCACTGTGCGACGGATCGCACGGACATCTTGGGGCGGTAGCTCAGTTGGCTAGAGCGCGTCGTTCGCAATGACGAGGTCGAGGGTTCGACTCCCTTTCGCTCCACATTCCTCCGGCGGGGTTATTCCGTCAGGGCGGTAGAAAAGCCTCCGGTTTCCGGGGGCTTTTCTCTTTAGCACCAGCGTGATGCACAGTGGACGTGCCATTCTCAGCAGACGGCACTTTTTTACGGCCGAAGAGAGCAGCTCAAGCCTGCGGCCTGAGAACTCACCGGCTAGAAGCCGGTGACCCTTTGCGTTCACGCATCTTGATCCGCACGCCTTGCCGTGCCAAGCGATCGATGGCCCTTGCCGCCAACATGTGGGACGGATCGATGCCCATGCAGAGCTGATAGTTCGCTGCAGCGCTGTCCAACTGGTCCGTGCGTTCCATCGCCACTCCACGGTTGTACCACGCGTCCGCATAATTGGTGTTCAGGTCGATGGCTTTGGAGAAGTCCGCTTTCGCGGCCTGCGGATCGCCCAAGTGCTCCATCTTGATCCAGCCGCTGTTGTGCCACGCCAATGCGTTGTAGGGATCGATCTCCTTGATACGGTCGTAACACGCGAGCGCCAGGCTGTCGCGGCCATTGTCCTGCGCCCACAGCCCTTTTCCATACCAGGCTTCCACGGCGGTGGGACGAAGGTCGATGGCGGTACTGTAATACTGCTCGGCCAGCGCATCATGCCGGGCGGCGCTCAACTTTCCGAGGAGCACGTAGGATGAGAAGTCCTGCGGGTCCTGTTCCACAGCCGTGCGGAAACTGCTCAGCGCGCGTGTTGTGTCCCGGGTCTCCATGTGGATGAAGCCTTTCAGGTAGTAGCCCCGCGCGGCGGTCGGTTCGATGCGCAGCGCCTCGTTCACCAACGCCATGCTCTTCGGGTATTCGCGCAGGATCATGAGCACCTCGGCCAGACGGAGTTTCGCACGGGTGTTCTGCGGATCGAGATCCACGGCCCGCTGGAACGCGTCCCGCGCATTGCCCACACGGATCGCCCGGAAGTAAAGGTCACCCACCCGGATGCGGTGCTCCGTGTTCAAGCTGTCCAGTTTCACGGCGCGCTCCATGTCGAGGATCGCTTTGCCCAAACTGTCGCGCTTCTCGTAGAGCCCGGAGCGTTCCGCATACAAGGCCGCGTTGCCGGGATCGTTCACGATGCGCTGATCCGCTTCCGCCAGCGCGATGGCGGAACTGTCCACCGGAACGGTCGTCGCGGCCCGCCCGGCTTCCACAGCGTTGGGCTGCTCACACGCAAAAAGCGAAGCCACGCAGGCGATCACCACCAATCCCGCAATACGCCCCCCGAAGATCGATCGCCCCATGAACACCGGAACCCCGTGCTGATGCACGAGGTCCCGAATGTAAAACCCTTGCCGACGCTCAGGCTGCGGTGCGTCGGCTTACCGCCATGGTGATCAGGCTTCGGCCATCGCTGGCAAGGAAACGGCGTTCGCCTTGATCTTCTGTTCGAGTTCTTCGCAGAGTTCCACGTTGTCCTCCAGCAATTGGCGCACGGCATCGCGGCCCTGGCCCAATTTGTTGTCCTGGTAGGCGAACCAACTGCCGCTCTTCTTGATGATGTTGAGCTCCACGCCCATGTCGATGATCTCGCCGGTCTTGCTGATGCCCTTGCCGAACATGATGTCGAATTCGGCCTTCTTGAACGGCGGTGCCACCTTGTTCTTCACGACTTTCACCTTGGTGCGGTTGCCCACCGGGTTCTCCCCGTCCTTGATCTGATTGCTGCGGCGTATGTCGAGGCGGATGCTGGCATAGAACTTCAACGCGTTGCCGCCGGTGGTGGTCTCGGGGTTGCCGAACATCACACCGATCTTCTCGCGCAGCTGGTTGATGAAGATGCAGCAGCAGCCGGTCTTGCTGATCGTGCCGGTGAGCTTGCGCAGGGCCTTGCTCATCAAGCGGGCCTGCATGCCCACGGCGCTGTCCCCCATCTCCCCTTCGATCTCCGCGCGCGGTGTCAACGCCGCCACGCTATCGACCACCAGCAGGTCGATCGCACCGGAGCGGATCAGGTTATCGGCGATCTCCAAGCCTTGCTCGCCGTTGTCCGGCTGGCTGATCAGCAGGTTCTCCGTATCTACTCCGAGGCTTTCCGCATAGAAGCGATCGAAGGCGTGTTCCGCATCGATGATGGCGGCGATGCCGCCCTTTTTCTGCACTTCGGCGATGGCATGGATCGCGAGCGTGGTCTTACCGCTGCTCTCCGGTCCGTAGATCTCCACAACACGGCCTTTCGGATAGCCACCGATGCCCAAGGCCATGTCCAAACCGATCGAACCCGTGGGGATCACCTCCACCTGCTCCACCGCATTATCACCCATGCGCATGACGGCACCTTTCCCGAAGGTCTTGTCCATCTTGTCCATCGTCAGCTGTAGTGCCTTCAGCTTTTCCTTGTTGAGCTCCGTTGCCATGGCTTCTTGGTTGTTGGTTGCTTGTTGTTGGTCTACCTACCGTTTTTGTTGGTTTGACGGAATTTCCGGCAGACTTTCGACGGACAATTAAGCAACGCTCAGCTGCTTCCACCAAATTTCCGGCGGCGAAGTTTTCAACAGTGCGTGCCTTCCCCTATGGGGAAGAAAAAATCAGGAGCCGGGATCAGGGGCAGGTGCAATAGAGAACGGACAACGGGCAAAGCGCCGACAAACAGAGGATGGTTCATAGTGGACGAACTGCCCTGCCCGTGCCCCTGCGCCTGCCCCTGAACATTGCATCGTGGAATGGCCCCAAGCCCTCACCGACTTCCGCATACACCTGAAGTTGGAGCGCTCCCTGAGCGACCGCACGGTGGAAGCCTATGTGCGCGATCTGGGCAAATTGCGCGCGTTCGCTGAAGAGCATTCCCCCGCGTTGAAGCCGGTGGGCATCGGGCTGGATGACCTACAGTCCTTCACCACGCACGTGGCCAAGCAAGGCTTGGGAGCCACCAGTCAGGCGAGGCTGCTGAGCGCGGTGCGCGGCTTCTACAAGATGCTGCGGATCGAGAAACTCATCACCGCCGACCCCACCGAACTCGTCGAAAGTCCGAAGACGGGCCGCTACCTGCCCACGTTCCTGAGCATCGAAGAGATCGACGCGATGGTGAACGCCATCGACATGAGCCGCCTGCTCGCCCACCGCGACCGAGCGATGATCGAAACACTGTACGGTTGTGGCCTGCGCGTGAGCGAGCTCTGCACCTTGCGCATGAGCTGGCTGCACTTCAGCGAAGGCTTCGTGCGCGTGATCGGTAAGGGCGACAAGGAGCGCCTCGTGCCCATCAGCCCGGAGGCGATGCACCAGATCGAGCTGTACCGCAACGAGGAGCGCGTTCACTTGCCGACCAAGAAGAACGTGGAGGACATCCTCTTCCTCAACTCCAAGGGCGGCGGGCTTTCACGCGTCAGCGTTTTCAACCTGGTGAAAAAGCTCGCGCGTTTGGCCGGCGTGGAGAAGGTGATCAGCCCGCACACCTTCCGGCATTCGTTCGCCACGCACCTCGTGGAAGGTGGTGCCGACCTGCGCGCCGTGCAGGAAATGCTAGGGCACGCGAGCATCACGACGACGGAGATCTACACGCACCTGGACCGGGAGTACCTGCGGAGCAACATCCTGCAGTTCCATCCGAGGGCGAAACGGTGAGCCGACCGGCGCTGGGCATCGACCAGTAAGACCGCTCCGGCCTCTTCGTCGAATATTCCCGACCGGGCAACAATTGTCACGAACGCGTCAGCCAAACGCGATTAGCTTCGACGCATGAACGGAGCATGGCGCGTGTCCTTCACATTCGGGGTAGCGCTCCTGATGGCGTTCTCCCGATTCGCCAACGCCCAAGATCTGCCCGTTACGGAGCAGGTACAAGCGGTCATCTCCGGCCTTCGCACACCGCAGGAAGCTCTGATGGTGGATCGGCAACTGGGGCACGTTCCCGGCGTGCTGCTTACCCGCACGGACCTGCACACGAGCAACCTGTACATGCTGGTGCGGGCCAGCAGCCCTGATCAGGAAGAAGCGGTGCGCGCATCGCTTGCCAGGATGGGTCTTCACCTCGGCTGTTGGACGCGCACACCGCGGAACGGCGAACCCTTCACGCACCTGGATCCCGCCCGGTGTGATGAACTTCCCTCTGTGAAATGAGCGCGATTCCCCGCCTCCGGACCGCACTCCTGGCAGCTCTCGTCAGCATGGCCTCAGTGAACCTCGTCGCGCAATGCACCGACTACGACATCATCGTCGGTGGAGGCACCGCCCCCGATGAGATCACTTGGGAACTGGTGGATGAGTTCGGCAACAGCGTTGCCCAAGGCGATGCACCGGAGAATGACGGCCAGTGCCTGGATGACGGCTGCTACACCATGTACATGTACGACACCGGCAACGATGGCTGGAACGGCGGCACATGGAGCATCAACTTCGAGAACACGACCGTCTCCATCGCCTCGGGAACGCTAACGGATGGCGGCTGGGGTGCCATACAGATCGACATCGGCGGTGTCGGCTGCGGCGGCGGTGGCTGCACTGATCAGGAGATCGTCGTTACCGCCGGTACCGCACCGCTGGACGTGTACTGGGAGATCTATGATCAGTTCAGCAATTTCATCTGGTCCGGAGGAGCACCGGAGAACGTCACCCTCTGCTTGGCGGATGGTTGCTACACCATGTACCTCTACGATGCCATGGGCGATGGCTGGAACGATGCGGCCTATACCATCACCGATGTGGGCACAGGTAATGTGCTCTCCACCGGCACCTTGAACTCCGGCGGCTATTCCACGGCGCAGCTCATCATCGGAGCGGGTTGCGGTGCGTGCGATGGCTATACCATGAACGTGACCGGCGGCACCGCGCCTGCGGATGTCAGCTGGGACCTCTACGACGCGAGTTTCAACTTCATCGCCTCCGGTACAGCGCCGGGCACGCTACCCCTCTGTCTGCCGCCGAGCTGCTACACCATCTATATGTACGACCTCACCGGTAACGGCTGGAACGGGGCCGTCTACAGCTTCACCGAGGACGCCACCGGTACCGTGGTTTCCTCCGGCACCTTGGTGAACGGCTCGTTCGGCACGGCGCAGGTCTCCATCGGCGACGGCTGCGCCACCCCCACCTGCATGGATTACACCATGACCGTTACCGGCGGCAGCGCCCCCGCGCAGGTCTCTTGGAACTTCACGAGTATGGGCGTGAACTACGCCTCCGGCGGCGCGCCTTCCACCGTGCAGATGTGCTTGGACACCGCCTGCTATGTGATGCAGATGTATGACGCCGCCAGCAACGGCTGGAACGGTGCCACATGGACCTTGACGAACTCCACCGGCACAACCGTGGGCACAGGCACCCTCGCCTCCGGCGCGAGCGGTTCCACCACGGTAAACCTCGGAACTGGCCCATGTACCGTGCCCGTCGTCGTTTCCGCCAGCGACTGCCCGCAGGCCGTGAACGTCTGTACCAACCTCAACTTCACCATCGACCCCAGCGGGTGGGGTACGTTGTGGGAGATCCCTACCCTCGGCTCCACCGGCAATCCCGAATACATGGCCTTGGACGGCATCATGAGCCCGTGGGGAACCGACCATTACGGCTGCCTTATGGGCCAGGAGATCAACACCACGTGGATGATCGTGAACATCTCCGGGAGCGGTTCCTTGGAATTCACCTTGGGTGCCAACGGCTCACAAGCGGGCTTCTATGACTGGACCATGTTCCCCTACAACGCCACCACCTGCGGGGCCATCCTGGCCAACTCCATCGCCCCCGTTCGGTGCAACTGGAACTACGCCTCCTGGGGCGGTACCGGCCTGGCCAGCACGGTGCCCAGCGGCGGCGTGCCTGAGAATTTCGAAACCCCGCTGAACGTGCTCGCCGGTCAGCGCTACATCATCTGCTTCAGCAATTGGAGTTCGGTGACCACCGTGGTGCCCCTCGTCTTCGGCGGCACCGCCACTGTGAGTTGCACCCCCGTCGTGCTGCCCGTGGAACTCATCGACTTCCGCGCCGAAGCCGCTCCATGGAGCGTGGACCTCACATGGACCAGCGCCACTGAGCACAACACCAGCCACTTCTTCGTGCAACGCAGCTTGGACAGGCAGGCGTGGAAGACCATCGGCCAAGTACAGGCCGCAGGCCATTCGCTGGGCGAACTGCACTACGGCTTATCGGATACCGCGCCGCACGAAGGCGATGCTTACTACCGCCTTGCGGTGATCGACCTGGACGCTGCCGAACACATCACGCCCTGGGTCATGGTGGAATGGGAGGCGCCCCTCCTCCACTGCTGGCCGAACCCCACCACCGCCTCGTTCCTCGTGGACCTTGGCGAACGGATCGACCGCGCTGATATCCGAGTGCTTGACCGGCTCGGCAGCTCCGTACCCTTCCGCCAGTACCGAGGGGGCGATGATGAGGTGCGCATCGACCTCAGTGGACAGCCAGCCGGCACCTATTGGATTCGTGTGGCCGATGGCGAATGGGTGCGCACCGGGCGGGTGGTGCTGGTCGCACAACATTGAAGCCGTCTCTCGTCCGCAGGGTCATTTTTCTTTCCCTTCGGTTTCCAGTCGTCGTCCTGGACCACCGTATCGTCGGTCCCGGAAAAACCGATCCGACGTTCAACTTTCCCTTTGCATCAGAGCCCCAACACCACCTTCATCTGCATCCCGAGGATGTCCCCCATGGTGGTGCAGCGACGGAAATCAGGAGTGTGGTGGAAAAGGGCGAGTTCTTCGCGGAGCTGGGCGCGATGCTCGTCGGTGCTCACACGATCAACGCGCATCACATCGAGCAGCTCGCGGATCTGTTCTTCGGCCAGCTTGTAGCGCTTGCGCAGCAATGAACGCTCCTCGTGGGCGTACTGCTCGGCCGTCTCCTTGCTGATGTGCTGGCGGCCCAACTCCACGTACGGGAGGTTCTCCTTGTAGAACTGCGGCAGGTAGATGCGGTGGCGGCCCTCGTAGCTCTGCTGGTCGAAGTCGATGCTCCGGATCCGGTACTGCACCTTGTCGAAGTCCTGGATAACGTCCACCACGAAGTTGTAGGCGCGCATATCACCGAGCAAACGCACGAAGCAACGCTCGTTGAACTTGACGAACTCTTTGCAGAGCCGCACCGGATTGAAGTTGCCGCCGTAGTGCTCGGGGTCTCTGATGAAGTCATCGCCTGGCACGCCGATGATGTGCTCTTCCACCAGCGTGCTTCCATGCACCGCATAGTTGATCTTGTTGGGGCTGAGCATGTGCTCCAGTTCCAAACCGTACACGCGGCTGGCATCGGCCTTCTTGATGTAGTAGTAGTCGTGGTTGTCGTTGATCTGGTTGAGGATCTTGATGCGGAAGGGCTGGCTGTTCCCGTAGGCGCAGAAATCGATGCTGGCCACCGCGAGGTAGGGCAAGCGGCGTCCATCGGCCACGAGCAACTGGTAGAGGTCCACCAGCCGGTCGTGCGTCTCCTCCATCTCGGAAGGCTTCAGCATCACGGTGGTCCACAGGGTCTCCTTGCCGTCCCCATCGCGTTGGGCCATCAGGCCATCGTGGCGCAACAGGTCATTGTAAGCGATGGGCAGCGGAACACTGCGCGCATGTGTCACGAGGTAGCGCGACAACTCCTCGCCGATCGGGTAGATCGGCTTCTTGAAATGGATCTCGTTCAAGGAAGATTCAACCACGGAAAAACACCGATGAACACGTATGAACGAGCATGGCCGGGATCACTTCTTCTTCGCCGCACGGGACTTCTTGCCCGGGCCAGAGCGCTTCTTCGTGGGCTTCACCTTCCGCACGGTCCTGGTGTGCGCCTTCTCCAGGTCCTTCACGCGCTTCCCCACCGCCTTCACCGCGCTGAGCGCGCTGTGCTTCGCGCTGACGTCGTAATAGTGGCCACGGTATACGAAGGTGCCGCACCAGCGCGGGGTCTTGTTCGGTTCGCGGAACAGCCAGATGCCCACCAACCATTCCTTCACGCGCTCCATGCGCTCCTCCAAGCTCTTTTCCATCGGGGTTCGTTCGGCCCCAAAGATGCGCGCTGTCAGCGCAGCACCACATGCTTCGTACCGTCCAGGTAGAAGCGCATGCCGGGGCGGTCGATGATCGGGCGGCCCAAGGCGTCATAGCGGGGCAGCTTGCCCATGTTCGCGGGCAGCGACAGGTCAGGCATGGCAGTGCTGAGCATCCCAGTGCCCACGATGCGGAGATCGTCGAGTTCCCATGGCCCGCCTTCGCCCAGATAGGGCTGGAGCAGCAGCGAGAAGAAACCGTAGAGCATCCCATCGCCCGCGACCACGTCCCCCAGGTCTGTCACCACCGTGTTGGCGAAGCCGTCCGAAACGGAGACATCGGCGATCTCCGTGGCGGGCATGCTTTCATTGAGCCCGAACCTCACGCGAAGGCGTTGAGGGCCGTCAGCAGCAGAGCGATGCCGGAAGACGATGCTGTCTATATGTATCGGGGTGAACGCGATGCCGGAAACCAGCATCACATGTTCATTGTCCCCGATCGAAGGCCAGCCATAGGTAAAGAGGGCATTGTCGCCGGTGGTGGCCGGATGCGGGCACACATCCACGCCCACCCAGCCAACATCCGTGCCGATGAACTCGCCGCTGGAGTTGCGCGCCGAATTGCACGCGGTACAGCCCGTGTCACAGCTCAGCAGGGACGCGCACGGCTCGTTCAACCATTCGTAGTTGATGGACTGTGCCGTTACGGAAGAAACGACAAATACCAGCGGGAGGAAGGACCACTTCATTTTCGGGCCGCGAAATTCGTCGTGAGAGGAACGCTTGGCCGGGCAGCTTGTTCGCACTTATGAACGATCCGTCCAACGGCCTTCCCAGCCTGACGTGTCCAAGGAAGATCGCCGTTGATCCTTGCGCCTTAGTTTGGAGCGCACTTTCGCAGCGGACGCCTGCGCCGGGCTACTGCGAACAACACCAGCTATCAATGAACCGTCTCTGGACACTCGTCCTCGTTTGCGCCTTCGCCCTTCCCGCCTTCGCACAACCCTACCGGTTCGGCTGCCACTATTTCCGCACTCCGTCCCATCACCCCCATCGGCCTACCGACTTCAGCGAGCGCGGGGGCATCCACAACACCATCGCCCGCAGCGACACCTTCGATCTGCTGCACTATGATATCGCCATCGATATCACGGACATCACGGGGCACACCATCAAGGCCGCCACCATCATCACCCATGTGGCGCTCATCGGCGGGGCGGACCTTACGCTGGACCTGATCGATGCGCTCACCGTGGACTCGGTCACATCCGCCGATGGACCGCTGCCTTTCACGCACGCGAACGATCTCGTCGTAGTGGACCTTCCCCTGACCAACACAGGGGACACCGGGGAAGTGACCGTACATTATCACGGCGAGCCCGGCGTGGACCCTGAATGGGGTGGCTTCCATTTCCAGAGTTCCACCGTGTACAACCTCGGGATCGGCCTCAGCACCATCCCGCCCAACTTCGGCAAGGTCTGGTATCCCTGCTTCGACAGCTTCGTGGAACGGGCCAGCTACACGTATCATGTGAAAAGCGCAGGTGCGTACCGCGCGCATTGCCAAGGCGACTTCTTGGGCGAAACGCAACTGGGCGGCGATACCGTGGTCCGCACATTCGAACTTCAACAGGAGATCTCGACGCACATCTCGGCCATCGCCGCCGCCAACTACGTGGATTCGGACTACGTGCACACCGGCGCGTACGGCGACATTCCCGTGCGGCTCACCGCGAAGCCGAACGCCATCGGCAACATGGCCGCCAAAATGGTCAGCCTCGGCGACGCCATCGATGCGTACGAATTCTGGTACGGCCCCTACCCGTACGATCGCGTGGGCTATGTGCTCACCACTGAAGGCGCGCTGGAGATCGCGGAGAACATCGCTTACCCGGACTTCATGCCCAGCCAGCCGCTCTTCGACAACCGGGGGCTCTTCGGCCATGAACTGGGCCATCATTGGTGGGGCGACCATGTGACGCCACGCACGCACAACGACATGTGGCTCAAGGAAGGACCGGCGGAATACAGTGCGCACCTGCTGGAGGAATGGGCGTTCGGACCCGATGCCTTCGTGAACGTGGTGAAGGACAACATGCTCGACGTGCTCGAACACGCGCACATCGCGGACGGCGGCTTCCTCGCCCTTTCGCCCATGCCCGATGACCAGATCTACGGCAACCATACCTATTACAAAGGCGCTGCCGTGATGCACAACCTGCGCGGATACCTGGGTGACACGCTTTTCCGCCAGGCCATGCGCACCGTGCAACTCGAACACGGGAACAACAACCTGGATGCCGCGGGGTTCCTGGGTGCGCTGGAAAGCGCCACCGGTGTGCAACTCGATGACTTCTTCAACGCGCAGGTCTATTCACCCGGCTTCTCGGTATTCACCACGCAGAGCTTCAGCAGCGTTCCGGATCAGGGCGCCTATCTGGTCGACCTCGTGCTGCGCCAGCGCCTGCGGGCCACCAGCACCATGCACCTGTCGGTTCCGCTGGACGTGACGCTCATCGGCGCTGACGGGCAACGCCAGGAATTCCAAGTGACGGCCAGCGGCGCCACCACGGAATTGCAGCTCACCTGCGCTTTCGAGCCTGTGATGGTGGTGCTGAATGGCCACAACCGTTTGAACCAAGCGCGCATGGACCACGAGTTCACGGCCATCCCCGGGCAGAGCTTCTCCCCCACACTGCCACGCGTGGCCTTCCGGCTCACACAGGATGAATTGACGGATACCACCTTGATCCGCGTAGAACACATCTGGGCCGGCGCGGGTGAAGACCCCATGGACTGGGGCATCTACGCCGTGAGCAACACGCACTATTGGACGGTGGACGGCCTGTGGCCTGAAGGCACGCGGCTGAACGGACGCGTGTCCTATGAGGCCAATGAGAACGAACTGGACTTCGACCTCTACGGCGACTCAGAAGCGGATGCGGTCCTGGTCTACCGCCCGAACGCGGAGACCCCTTGGAGTCTCGCCCCGGATGTGACCTCCACCCTCGGCAACCTCACGGACGGCAATGGCTTCATGCGCATCGACACCTTGCGCAGGGGCCACTACGCTTTCGCGAACGGCAACGTGGTGATCGGTATGCAGGAACCATCCGCCGATGGCGCTCCGTTGATCGTCTCACCGAATCCCGCGAGCGACCAACTCACGGTGCGCGGCACGATCGAAGGGTCCTCCACACTTCTCTTCGAGATCCTCACGACAGAGGGCAAGCTCGCGCAACGATCCACTGCGAACATGAGCGGAGCCTACGCCAAACACATCGATGTGCAGGATATCTCTTCCGGCTCATATGTGCTGAAAGTCCGTGACGCGAAAGGCACGGTGATCGGTACCGAACGATTCGCCATTGAACGATAGGTCTCAACGACTTGAGGCTCGGATCATTGACGAGGACCGTATGTCGATCCACGACAGGATCTTTCAGGGTGTGCGGAGCACAGTGAAGATGGCGTCCAGCAAGCCGCCCTTCGGTGTGTCGTCCAGCAGTTGCCAGAACATGATGCCGCCAAGGCCCTGCTCACGCACATAAGCGGCTTTTGCCTTCACGCTTTCGATGTCATCCCCCGTCAGGAATTCGCGCGAAGCCGCATTGAACGCGCAGGCCGCCTTCGCCTGTGGATCCCGGAACCACTTCCAGCCTTTCGACTCGGTGATGGTGGTATCCATCGCACTCCAAGGAATGGTCCGCTTGAACATGCCCGGTTTGAACAGCCCATTCCCCTTGGCGTCCTTCACTTCGAAGATGCGGGCATAGAACGCGGACCCGATGATGATCTTCCCCTTCGGAACGCGCTGGCCCTGCAGCCAACGCACCGCCGCGTCCGCGGAAGCTGACTGACCGGCACTGCTGAACAGCGGTGTGTGGTGACCCGTGGTCTTGCTGAACCCATGCACCAGGTCATAGCTCATGATGTGTACACGGTCGGTGATCGGCATGATACTGTCCCACTCGAAGCCCTTCTCCAAGCACTCTTGCGTGCCGCCCACGGCGAACGAAACCTCGTAGCGATCGCCCAGCTCTTCGCGAAGTGCGCGCACCAGCAAGGTGAAGTCATGCCGGTCCGCCGCTTTGAACGCATGTCCTTGGGGTCCTTCCACGGCGGGATATTCCCAGTCAAGGTCGATGCCGTCCGTCCATGTGCGCTTCAACAAGGCATGCACGTCCCTCGCGAACTTCCTCCGGCCCTCTTCACGACCGAATACCTCCGAACAGGTCTCGCATCCTCCCCAGCCACCGAACGACAGGAGCACCTTCAACTCCGGATGCTCGCGCTTGAAGCCGACCATCTTGCGGATCACCTTCTCCTGGCCCTTGTCCAACGGCGCCAAACTGTCCCCTTGAAGATGCAGAAAGCACCAGATCAGATGTGTCATTTTCCCGATCTCCCGGCCGTACAGGTCGTGACCATCACCGGCGTAATAGCCGATGAGTGCCGGCCGTTGGGCGCTGAGGCCGAAGGACAAGAGCCCGGCGAGCAAGAGCCACACACAGCGGAACATGGCGGGAAAGTAGGACCTCGGATCCACGGACCGGTTATCTTCACGGGCATGGACCCCGACCCTGCCAGCCTGGAGCACGACGCGCCCTACGTGAACGTGCTCGCGGAGCCGACCAGCGGCATCATCACCGTGCGCTGGAAGAACTACGCTCCAAGTGGTACGTATCGCGCAACGCTTGACAGGGTTGTGGACCTGATCAACGCGCATCGGTTGCGCTACTTCCTCACCGACCAACGCAGGCGTGGGGCCATCCTGCATGAGGACGAGCGCTGGCTGGTGACCGATTGGGCCCCGCGCATGGCCAAGGCGGGGCTGGAACGCGCCGCCATCGTTCAAAGCGAGGACTTCTTCAACCGTACTACAGTAGACCGCTTCGTGCGTACCGTGCTGCCTACCGTGGACTATCCCATCATGAATTTCCACACGATGGAAGATGCCAGAACATGGCTGATGACCGGCGAATTGGAATTCGCTTGATCCGGCGGCGGACACACTTGCTGTGACATTCTCCCGGAAGCCCGCTCCGGGATTTTTTCCGGCCGCATTTGTATTTAACCATTTGGTTTAATACGTTTGCCCTCGTAACGATGATGGACCGCCTTTCGCTCACCTTCTCCGCACTGGCCGACCCCACGCGCAGGGCCATCCTGGCGCGGCTTTCCAGCGGTCCGGCCTCGGTGAACGAACTGGCCGCTCCCTTCAGCATGAGCCTGCCCGCGGTGAGCAAGCATTTGAAGGTGCTGGAGAAGGCACAGCTGATCGCGCGCGGCAAAGAGGCGCAATGGCGACCGTGCGAGATCAAGGCCGCCCCCCTGAAGGAGGCCACCGATTGGATGGAGCAATACCGCCAGTTCTGGGAAGCCCGGTTCGATCGACTGGAGGAATACCTGAAGGAATTGCAGGCGCAGGAGAAGACCACAGCTGCAGCAACGAAAAAGACCAGGAAGAATGCCAGCAGGAAATGAACCCGTGAGCGGTGTGGTGGGCGATCGCGAGATCGTGATCACACGTGTGGTGGATGCGCCGCGCATGCGTGTGTGGAAAGCCTTCACCACGGCCGATGCCCTGGCGCAATGGTGGGGACCGGCAGGCTTCACGATCACCACCCGGGCCTTCGAATTCAAAGAAGGCGGCGACTGGATCTTCATGATGCACGGTCCGGACGGCCGCGACTATCCGAACCGCATCCGCTTCACCCGCATCGTGGAACCCGAGCGTATGGAACACGACCACGGAGGCGACAGCGACCGCGTGCTCTTCAAGGCGGTGATCACGCTCGAAGACCTGGGCACCACCACCCGCGTAACGCTCCATTCCACGTTCGAGAACGCGGCTGACCGCGATCTGGTGGTGAAGGAGTACGGCGCGATCGAAGGCGGAAAGCAGACCCTCGCTCGCCTCGACCACTATCTGAGAACCCATTGAACGAAGACCATGCTGCAACCCTCCCTCTTCTCCTTCAACGTGCGCAAAGAGGAACGCACGATCACCGTGGAACGTTCGTTCCCTGCACCGGTGGCAACCGTTTGGTCCGCCTGGACCGACGCCCACATCCTCTGCCAATGGTGGGCACCTCGTCCCTACCAATGCGTGATCAAGTCGTTGGACTTCCGCGAGGGTGGGCGCTGGCTGTACTACATGCAAGGCCCACAAGGCGACCGGAATTGGTGCTACTTCGATTACGATACCATCCGACCGAATTCCTTCTTCTCCGGCAACGATGCGTTCTGTGATGAGCACGGCGTAGCGAACTCCATCAAACCGAAAGTGACCTGGGAGGCTCACTTCACCCCGACGGATGACGCCACGGTGGTGCGCGTGGTGCTGCACTTCGGCTCAACGGAGGACCTGGAACAGATCATGACGATGGGCTTCAAGGAGGGCTTCACCATGGGCCTCGATCAACTGGACGAACTGTTGCGTGCTCATTGATCACTGCTCTCCTGCTGCTGCACACCACACCCTACTTGACCCTGAAGCGACCCGCTCAACCCACCCTTACCCATGAACAACAACAACAGCACGTCCTTCACCCCGCAGGGTGATATCGTCATCATACGCGAATTCGCTGCGCCCCGCCCTCTCGTTTGGAAAATGTGGACCGAGCCCGAGCACGTATCGAAGTGGTACGGCCCGAAAGGCATGCAAGGAGCGGTGCAACGCATCGACCTGCGCGTTGGTGGCCGATACCACTGGACCATGACCGCTGCGAACGGCGAAGTACACCATGCCGTTGGCGAATACCGTGAAGTGTCACCGATCGATCGACTGGTCTTCACCCAGGACCGTGGCAATGAAAAAGGCGAGCGTGTGCAAAGCCCGATGCCGGAGACCGTGCTGACCATTGTTCTCGAAGACCTGGGCGAACGCACACGGATGACCATGACGCATAGCGGCATACCTCCCGGCCAATGGTCGGAAATGGCCGCCATGGGCTGGAACCAGGCATTCGACAAGATGTCCGCAGCCTTTTGATCACACACCATCAACGAACGATCCCATTGCCATGAACCCCACCACTGCTGTTGAACCTTACATCGTTTCACGCGAATTCGATGCACCGCGCGACCTCCTCTGGAAAGTGAACACCGACCCCGAGCACATGGCCAAGTGGTTCGCGCCTGAAGGCCTCACGGGCTCGGTAAAGAGCATGGACTTCCGCGTAGGCGGCGTGTTCCATTACGCGCAACTGACCCCTGATGGCAAGCCCGCTGCCTGGGGGCGTGGCGTGTACAAGGAGATCACCCCGAAAGACCGACTGGTGGTGCTGCAGAGCTTCAGCGATGAGAACGGCGGGATCGCAGCACATCCCATGGCACCGACCTGGCCGCGGGTGATGCACAGTGCCTTCACGTTCACGGACCTCGGCAACGGCCGCAGCAAGCTCACGGTCGAATGGCTGCCCAGCGACGACAGCAGTGCCGAAGAGCTGGCGATATTCGATGGCGCGCGTGCTGGAATGGACGGTGGTTGGAAGGGGACGTTCGATCAACTGGCGATCTACCTCAACACCGTGAAATGATGGCCACGCGAAAGTCACCCTCCTCCGCAAAACGGTCAACGAAGTCGACGACCAGGGATCCCGCCATAGCGAAAGTGAAGGTCACTGCCAAGGGCGATCGCGAGCTGGTGATCACCCGCAGTTTCAATGCGCCTCGAACGCTCGTCTTCGATGCCATGAGCAAACCGGCCATGGTGAAGCAGTGGTTGCATGGTCCTCCGGGCTGGTCGCTCACCACGTGCAAGATCGATCTACGCGTTGGCGGTAAGTTCCGCTATGTGTGGAGCAATGCCGATGGCTCGGGCATGGGCCTGGGCGGTGTGTACAAGGAAGTGGCACGCCCTGATCGCATCGTGAACACGGAGAAGTTCGACGAGGCGTGGTATGCGGGAGAGTCCTTGCACACCATGGTGTTCACCGATCAAGGCAAAGGCACCTTGATGACGCTGACCATCCTGTACGACTCGAAGGCCACGCGCGATGGCGTGCTCACCTCGCCGATGGAAGGTGGTCTGGAGTTCAGCTACCAGCAGCTTGATGCGATGCTCGCGCGACAGGGAAAAGGAACGGGCAGAAAGGAGAACGCGCTCTTCACGGGGGTGTCGGAACCGGAAAAGGTGGACGCGTTCATGAAGGCGTTGAAGCACCCGAAGAAGAACGTGGCCGCGCAATTGCGCAAGGTGATCCTGAGCGCCGATAAGCGCGTGGGTGAATGCATCATCTGGAACGCACCGTGCTTCTACTTCACCGGCGAAATGGAGCCGTTCGATCCGAAGACCTACAAGCGCTACCTCGTCGGCTTCAACTTCTTCAAGAAGGATGTGATCCGCTTGATCCTCCTGCGCGGCGCGGACGTGAAAAAGGACGGCGGCCTGCTCGAAGGCGACTACAAGGACGGACGACGACTGGCCCTGTTCAGCAGCATGGCCGATGTGACGAAGAACGAGAAGACCCTGAAGAGCATCGTGAAAGAACTCGTGAAAAACATGAACGCATAACCAGAGCAAATGATGATCACCACACCCGAACTCGTGAACACCTCGGAAGTCCTTTCCGCAGCCATCCATCTCACCATCCCCGGTCGCGACATGCCGAAGTACATGGACCCCGCGATCCAGGACATCATCAAATGCCTTGCAGACCAAGGCATGCAACCAGCTGGGCCGATGTTCTCCTACCACTACCGCCGGCCCAGCGAGACCTTCGACTTCGAGATCGGATTCGAGGTGTCCAAGACGATCAAGCCGGCAGGACGCGTGATGAACAGCAAGCTGCCCGCGGTGAAGGTGGCGCGCGCTGTGTACGAAGGTCCCTACGAAGGTCTGGCGCAAGCTTGGGGCGAACTGCAGAAGTGGGTACGAGAGAAGAAGCTCGCGGAGACCGGCCGCTTCTGGGAGCGCTACCTCACCAACCCGGAGGAGGTGAAGGACCCGAAGAACTACCGGACCGAACTGAACTGGATCGTTGGCTGATCGGATGATCAGATGATGAGAGGATCAGATGATGAGAGGATCAGATGATGAGATGATCGGATGATCGGAATATGAGGCTCGAACTGAGCGCGTAAAGTCAGATGCGATGAAGAAGGCCACTACATCGAAGAAGGATCTGGAGAGTACGCTCGCCTGGTTGGAAAGTCGCGGCTCGAAGAAGGCACGCGAGGAGATGGGACCGCGCTATGGCATATGGACCGAGAAGGCGTATGGCGTAGCCGTGGGTGAATTGCGGGAGCTCGCCAGAACGATCGGCAAGGACCATGCGTTCGCGCAGCGTCTGTGGGAACACGGCTGGCACGACACGCGCATGCTCGCCACCATGGTCGATGACCCCACGATGGTGACGCCCGCTCAAATGGACGCGTGGTGCAAGGACTTCGACACGTGGGCCATCACGGATACCGCCTGCTTCGTGCTCTTCGACAAAACTCCGCACGCCTTCACCAAGATCGATCAATGGGCGAAGCGCAAAGCCGAGTTCGAAAAGCGGGCGGCCTTCGCGCTGCTGGCCAGTGTAGCCTTGCACGACAAGAAGACCGAGGACAAGCCGTTCATGGCCCGTCTTCCCTTGATCCGGGCCGCAGCGAACGACGAGCGCAACTTCGTGAAGAAGGGCGTGAGCTGGGCCCTGCGCGGCATGGCTTCACGGAGCACGGGCCTGCGCAATGCGGCCCTCGCACTGGCCGAGGAACTGGCCGCGAGCGACAACATCACCGAACGCTGGGTGGGCCGGGATGTGCTGCGCGATATCAAGCGACCAATGATCGCGACGCGAGCAGAGAAGAGGGAAACCAAACGCACGACGCTGAAGAAACGGTGACCATGGAGATCGCACCCGACATCGAACAACGCACGCTGGTCCTTACGCGGATCCTGCGCGCACCCTCGCAACTGGTCTTCGACATGTGGAGCCATCCGAAACACCTTGTGCAATGGTGGGGCCCGGCCGGTTTCACGCTCCCGTTCTGCGAACAGGACCTGCGCGTGGGTGGCAAGTACCGCTTCTGCATGCGCGCTCCGGACGGCACCGATCACTGGGTGCGCGGTGAGTACACGCACGTGGATGTGCCGGTGCGACTGGTCTTCACCTGGCTGCGCGAAGAGAACGACGATGTATGGTGCGATACGGTGGTGGACCTCACCTTCGAAGAGCGCGGCAGCGCAACATTGATGACACTGAACCAGACCACCTTCGCCACCACCGCACATTGCGATGAGCACCGCGTGGGCTGGAACGAATGCCTGGACCGTCTCGTGGACCATGTGGCCTCCGTGCAACGAACACCATGACACCTTCCCTTCCCCTTCCCATACCGGCACCGCGGATCAACAGCATGCACAACGTCGGCATCGTCGTGGCATCATTGGACGACAGCATTTCGTTCTTCACGCTGCTCGGACTGGAACTGGAGGGGCGTGGCATCGTGGAAGGTGAATGGTCGGGCCGCGTGACCGGTCTCGCCGATCAGCAGGTGGAGATCGCCATGATGGTGACACCCGATGGCCACAGCCGCCTTGAGCTGTGCCGCTACATCAGGCCGGAAGTGGCTTCGGACCATCGCCGCGCACCGGTGAACGCGCTCGGCTACCTGCGCATGATGTTCAACGTATCGTACATCGATGCCTTGGTGGCCATGTTGATCCAGCACGGTGCGGAGCTTGTCGGTGAGATCGTGCAGTACGAGAACGCCTATCGCCTCTGCTATCTCCGCAGCCCTGAAGGCCTGTTGATCGGTCTGGCGGAGGAGGTCCATGGAGAGCCAGTGAACAAATGATGAGAAGGTGAAGAACGTGTCCACGCAACGCACCTGTCCGCAGGGGCATCGGTATTGGAAGAGCAGCGAGTGCCCGACCTGTCCGGTGTGCGAGGCGAAGCGTGCGCCGGCCGCTGCATGGATGGCGGGCTTGAGCGCTCCTGCCAGACGTGCATTGGAAGGCGCGGGCATCCTGGACATCCGTGCGCTTGCGGCCCGCTCGGAGAGCGAACTGCTCCGTTTGCACGGGCTGGGTCCGGGTTCACTGCCGATCATACGCGCGGCGATCAGGACCGCCTCGAACGGTCCTGAATTCAACAAGAAAAAAAGCACCATGCGAAACACCACGAAAAAACCAACGAACACGGACACGTATCTGGACCAGTTGCCTGCCGATCAGCAAGCCGCGCTCCGAAAAATCCGGCAACACGTGATCGCTGCTGCTCCGACCGCCGTGGAGCATTTCGGCTACGGACTGCCGGGCTTCAAATACAACGGCCATCCCCTGATCTACTTCGGTGCGGCGAAGGAGCATTGTGCGCTCTATGGTGCGGTGCCCAGTGGATTCACGGAGCAGCTGGCCGACTTCGAAGTGAGCAAGGGCACGATCCGCTTCACTCCGAAGAGACCTTTGACCGCTGCACTGGTGAAAGCGATCGTGAAAGCACGCATGATGGAGAACGATGCACGCTGGCCCGCGAAGAAAAAGCCCACGCCCACCAAGACCACCACGAAGAAATGACCGCAACGACCGACCAACGCGAGGTGCGCACGATACGGACCTTCGCTGCATCGCGTGAGCGGGTGTTCGCGGCGTGGACCGATCCACTGCAGCTCGCACAATGGTGGGGACCGAAGGGCTTCACGAACACCTTCCATCGGTTCGAACCAAGACCGGAAGGTGTATGGGACTTCACCATGCATGGCCCGAACGGCATGGACTTCCGCAACACCTGCGTGTTCCGGATGATCATTCCGAACGAACGCTTGGTCTTCGACCACCTGAAGGAGATGCACTTCTATCGCGCGGAGGTGGACTTCTTAGACGAGGCCGATGGTACCCGTATCGAGTGGATCATGCGCTTCAACACGGCGGAGGAGCTCGACCCCATCCGCAGGCTCATCGCCGCCGCCAACGAACAGAACCTGGACAAGCTCGAAGCTGAACTCCTCCCATTGAACTGAAATCGGAAACAAGCAACATGCTCCTGTACATACTCATCGGCATCGCCGTCCTCCTCGCGGTCATTCTCATCGCCGCAAGTACGAAACCCGACATGGTGCGCTACGAGCGCAGCACCACCATCAACGCCTCTCCGGAAAGGATCCTGCCGCACATCGTGGACTTCCACAAGTGGGAGACGTGGTCGCCTTGGGACAAGATGGACCCGGCCATGAAGCGTGAATACTCGGGCGCGGCCCAAGGCGTAGGTGCGAAGTACGGTTGGAACAGCAAGGGTCGGCCCGGCGAAGGAAGCATGGAGATCCTGGAGGCATCAACCAGTGCCGTGAAGGTCGACCTGCGCTTCGTGAGGCCCTTCAGGAACGACTGCATCGCTACGTTCCATCTCACGCCGCAAGGGAATGCCACCAACGTGCGCTGGACGATGGACAGCCCGAACCTCTTCGCGGGCAAATTGATGAGCCTGTTCATGAACATGGACAAGATGATCGGCAAGGACTTCGATGCCGGACTGGCCGCACTGAAGACAGAATCCGAGAACTAACCGCACAGCAACGAAGCAGCGCATGAGCAGCAGAACACTCAACATCCTTTATTGGTCGATCACCGGCCTCTTGGCCGCTTTCATGATATTCTCCAGCCTCGACAACGTGGTGACCGGAGAGCAGTCCGTGCAGTTCATCCACGACAAGATGGGTTACCCCGTATACTTCATCCCATGGATCGGCGTCGCGAAGATGCTCGGCTCCATCGCGCTCCTGCTTCCTGTGTGGGCACGCGTGAAGGAATGGGCCTACTTCGGCTTCTTCATGGACCTGAGCACGGCGACCTACTCCTTCATCGCGCTCGGCGAGCCGGTCGCTGGCTATGCGCCCATGTTCCTGTTCATCGCTGTCCTGGTCCTTTCGTACGTGCTCTACCGCAAGCGGCTAGCAGCGGCGGCTGTCTGATCGCCGCATACAAGCCCGGACTTTCCACGGCTCAGGCGAACAGGTCGAGTTGTCCAACAGCCGGGCGTTGGAACATGTCCGTGCGCAACGGTGGGATGCTCCTTCCCGCGAACACGCGACGATGCGTGATGTGGAACAACTGCTTGACCGTCTTCGCGAATTCGCCCTCACCTTTCATGCGGCGTCCATAGGTGGAGTCGTTCATGGAGCCGCCGTGCATCGCGCTGACCTGTGCGATCACCTTCGCCGCGCGATCGGGGAAGTGCTCATGCAGCCAGTTGTCGAAGACGGGTTTCACCGCGCCGTTCGTGCGGACCACCGTGTAGCCTGCACCCAAAGCTCCAGCATCCGCTGCGGCTTGGAGCAGCGCGGGGATCTCCGATTCGTTCATCGCCGGAATGATGGGCGCGATCATCGCCATCACCGGTACGCCCGCTTTGGTCAACTCTTCCATCGCGCGCACGCGGTTGAGGCCGGTGCTCGTACGCGGCTCCATCACGCGGCGCAGGTCCTCGTTCAAGGTGGTGAGGCTGATGGCCACGCTCGCGATACCCATGGATGCCATTTCGGAGATCAGGTCGATGTCGCGGAGGATGAGCGCGTTCTTGGTGATCATCGCCAAGGGCTGTCGGAATTCCAAGCAGACCTCGAGTATCCGTCGTGTGATACCTTCCTTCCGTTCCACCGGCTGGTAGCAATCGGTGTTGCCGGAGAGCATAATGGGTGACGGGATCCATTTCTTGTCCATCAAGGTCTTGCGCAGAACCTCCGGCGCATTGCGCTTTACCAGCACCACGCGTTCGAAATCGAGACCCGCGCTGTAGCCCCAGTACTCGTGTGTGGGCCGCGCATAGCAGTACGCACAGCCATGCTCGCATCCTTGGTAGGGGTTCATGCTCCAGTCGAAGCGCAAGTCGGGCGAGTCCACTTTGTTCACGATGGACTTCGCGGTCTCGATCACATAGCGCGTGCGCTGGTCCGCGTCGTCCACCTCATCGATGCCCTCCCAATGCACCACGCCGTAACTGTGCTTCAGGAAGCGGTTGGCCACTTGCGCTGCGGCTCCGCGTCCCTTGATGGGTTTCCCGTCGATCGGCATGGGGATAAGATATCCGCGAATGGAAAGGGATAGGTCCGCAGATTTCGCCGATGACGCAGATTATTTGTGGGGGTTCATGGATCCGAAGGTCACCTTCTGCGGCGATCGGCATTCAGGTTGAAAACCACGACCACATGGAACGCATCACCTTCACCCACTTGCGAATACCGCTCGCCGTGATCACCCTCCTGTTGGCCTGCTACCCGCTGGCGGTAGCTGCCAACACCACCATTATCCGCTTCCCCGAGGTGCTCTTTCCCCATAACTCGAACGAGCCGCTTCCCGACTCATCCTACTACTTCGTGGATGATGAACGCATCAACACCATGGATAAGGTGATCGCGGATATGGCTCTTATCATGCGGGACAATCCCACGGTGGTCATCCAATTGACCGGTCACGCCGACGGTCTTGAAGCGGAACAAGCATCGTTGAGCTTGGAGCGGGCACAGCGTGTGGCCTGCATCCTCACCTCCGATCATCGCATCAATTCCGAGCGTCTGGTCGTGAAGGGCATGTCGGCCGAGCGACCGTGGATCACCGAGGTGGAGATCGCGCGCATGGCAACGAAGGAAGAACAGGAACGTGCGCACCAGCTCAACCGTCGGGTGGATTTCCGCATTGTACGCTTTGACTGGTCTCCGCCGGTCTATGACGAGGTGGCCGCTGTGCGATTCCTGTCGGACCCGATCCCGTCAAAGCGGAACGGACCGAACTTCTGCGATGAGCCTGTATCAAACGACCAGCCTATTGAACTCCCGGATACCGCAGTGCTCGCCGAGGAGTCGGGCACGACGCTCATCGCGGTCGAAGACCCCGCAGTTCCGTCCACAGAAAGTCCGTCCGTTCAATTGGAAGCCTTGGCTCCGATGGTCGTGCCCAACCCCATAATGAACGATGAGCTGAGCCTGGTTTGGTCGCCACAGAAGGCGAGGGCGATCTCATTCCGCATGATGACGCTGGAAGGGCGCTTGATCATGGAACAGCACACCACCGGCCTGGAGCAAGGTGTACGATTCACCCTGCCCGTGCCCCGATCGCTGGCGTCCGGCACGTACATCCTTCGCATCAAAACAGGAACGCACGACTGGTCCCTCCGCTTCGTGAAACCTTGAATCGGGAGGCAGGAACGAGAACGGGCCGGTGGCATGCGCCATCGGCCCGTTCGTCGTCGGTGTATGTGCTCAGCCGTTCACGTTCATGCCGTACTTGGCCATCCATGCGCGCACTTCGCCGGCCTCTTTCATCTGGCTTTCGCGGATGGTACCCCAGCTGACGTCGGTGGCCTCATCGATGGCCTTGATCGCGCGATCGATGCGCTCCAAGCCTTGGGCCAGTTCCGCCGCGCGGGTCTTGTTGGCCTCCTTCTCCGCGTCCGTACCGCCTTTGCCCAGGTTCTTCCGCACGCCGTCAAGCTCGGCCTTGAGGATGGCGCGTAGACCACGCATCTCGTCGCCTGTCTTCGTGCGTTCCTCCGTTGCGGTGAGCGGCGTCTTGTTCGCGTCCGCCGCGTTCATATCCGTGGTACGGGTGTCCATGTGCGAAGCGCTGTCAGAGCCGTGACCGGCAGTGCTGGCCGCGCCGCCCGCAGTGTTCGCATCGCCGCTTTCCATATGCCCACCGTTCATCGCACCAGCGGCTGTGGTATCCGTGCCGTCAGCCGTGGAACCATCACCGCAACCGCTGCAGCCGCTCAACGAGGAGCCGAGAACGGAAAGCGCGAGGGCGAAGGAGATCAAGGCGACCTTTTCAGGGATGGAACGCATGGTGTGTTGTGTTTGTGGGACGAAAGTAGGACGACCGACCGATCGGCACGTCACCGCGCCAGAGGTCGACCGATCCGGTTCGTTGGTACTTTCACGCACCTGCATGAAGACCGGAACTTCCGCCCTCACCACCGCTGCGCTGCTCCTTGCGTGCAACGCCCTCCTCGCCCAGACGACGTTCACCGTCGGCAACACCAGTGTGATCGCGACCCCGATCGCCACGAACCTGAATGTGCCCTGGGACATGATGCTCGGCCCCGACGGCTGGATCTGGTTCACCCAAGCGAGCGGTGAGGTCTACCGACTGAACCCCGACAACGGAACGCTCGAACTGATCTACACCGTTCCGGATGTCGCACTTCATGGCTTCACCGCCGGGTTGCACAGCATGGCCTTCCATCCGGACTTCGCGAACCAACCTTACATCTACCTGCACTACTGCACCTCCAACACGGAGTCCGTCGTGAAGCGCTTCTACTATGACGAAGCCTTGAACACGTTCACGAGCATGTCGGCACACTTGCTCGGCATCAACCTTACAGCGGGTGCTTCCCATAACGGTTCGCGCATGGTGCTGGACGATCAGGGCATGTTCATCCTGACCATGGGCGATCACATGTCCGGTTCGGGCAACGTCCAGAACATGGCGTTGGCGGAAGGCAAGTTCCTGCGTTTCGATCCGGAAGGCGGCATACCGGCTGACAATCCGATCCCGGGCAGCTACGTGTACAATTGGGGGCACCGAAATCCGCAAGGTTTGACCAAAGCCTCGAACGGGCGCTGGTACAGTTCCGCGCACGGTGAAGGCCTGGATGATGAAGTGAACCTCGTGATGCCGAACCGCAACTACGGATGGCCTTCCGTGGCCGGGCTCTGCAACACCGCCAGCGAGCAGGCCTATTGCGAAGCGAACGACGTAGTGGAGCCCATCCATGAGTTCAGCGATGTGGTGGTCGCGCCGAGCGGCATCGACTACTACGGACACATCGCGATACCGGAATGGGAGAACTCGATCCTCGTATGCGCCTTGCGCACCCGTGAGCTCTGGCAGCTGGAACTGAACACCGGAGGGGACACGGTGATCAGCGCGACGCCCTTCCTAACCGGCATCTACGGTCGGCTGCGCGATGTGCTGGTGATGCCCGACGGACGCGTGTTCATCAGTACGTCCAACTACGACTGGGCAGGTACGGAGGGCCCGGATGATGACCGCATCATCGAACTCCGCGCCGAAACGTCGACAACTATCGTCAGCGCGAATGCGGAAACCCTGCACATCGCACCCAATCCCGCTTCAGGTACGGTGCGCATCGAACGTGGAACAAGGCACCGCGAGGACCCGGCGCTCATGATCATGGACGCCGCTGGACGCATGGTGATGGGCAAAACCCCCTTCCGCGGTGAAACGCTCGACGTAAGCCGCGTTCCCGAAGGATGTTATGAAATGATACTCCGCTGGCCGGACGGCGGACAGGCGCGTACCGTGCTGGTCGTTCAGCGGTAGGGCGAAGAAGCGGACATCCCGCCCAAGCGCGCGAGCACATGCGCGGTGAAGAGCTTCGCCCCTTCGCCGTTCAGGTGACTGCTGTCGCAGAACAGGTCATCCGGCCAGGTCCTGTCAGAGGCGTCACAATAGTGCTGTCCATGCGCGCTCAGCAGATCGCGGATACGCGCCGTGTGGTTGGCGATCGTCACCAGCGCTTGCGGCGTACGGATGCCGTCCCGGTAAGGCGGGATCACATACACCAGGTCGACCCCCATTTCATGCAAGCCGGAAGCAAGCCGCTCCAAGGCCGTGTATTGTTCATCCGCCAGATCACCCGCTTCCGGCACGGGGCGCACCCAGCGCTCGGGGATGATGCGGTCCTTCGGCACATCGAGCGCCACGCCGCCGTATGCATCCATCTTCAAGCACTCGTAGTTGCCCTGATCGGTGTAGCGAAGCTTGTTCGACTCCATCTGGCGCAGGTAGTAGACCAGGTCCGGGTGCAGCAGGTAGGACGCGATGCTCCTGCCTTCTTCCGCAAGTCCCATTACGGGTTCCAGCTCCAGCTCCGAGCGCTCCAACGATGCCGCGTAGTCCATCAGGTTGCCGACCACGATGACCGTCTTCGGATGGAACCGCTTGGCGAAGGTCATCGCCAGTTCGCAGGTCTGCGACATGTCCAAGCCCCAAGCACCGAAGTTGAAGTAGCGCTGCGCGCCGAAATGCGCGACCACTTCTTCCGAAGCGAGGTTGTTCAAGGCCATCGAGGATCCGAAGGCGAGCACGTCCGGTTTCTTCTCGGCCTGCGCACCGAAGGCGGCGATCTTCTCATTCACCGCGAGGTTGTTCGTCACGTGCGGGGCCGGGAAGAAGCGCGCGTTCCATCCGCAGTACGCGAGAAGCATGCCCGCGATCGGCACCGCGTACAACAGGCAACGGAGGAGGAAGCGGCCGATCATCGGTTCAGAACTGGAAGTAGATGAACTCCCCACCGCCCAAGGGGGCCATGATGATGAGCAGGGCGATGAGCGCGTAGTAGAGCGAGAGACGTACGGGACGTGTGTACCGGCCATCCATCTGCAATCCGTACTGGCGTTCGCGGTTGATCCACTCGAGCAGCAGCATCACGCCGATACCGAAGACGCCGAAGGCCACCGTGCGCAGGTGCGGGAGCTCCGGCATGTCCAACAGGGAAGCGGAGAAGATGCGCTTGAAGACTTCCATGGCCTCGCCCATGTTCCGTGCACGGAAGAAGACCCACGCGATGCAGGCGAGCAGGAAGGTGCCCAGCATGCGCAGTACATCACCTATACCCGGTAAGAAGCGCCCTTCGGCGATAGGCCCCGTATTGCGCCGGTTCGCGCCGGTAAGCAACAAGGGAACGAAGAACAATGCGTTGATCGCGCCCCAGGCCACGAAGGTCCAGTTCGCGCCGTGCCAGAAGCCGCTCACCAGGAAGATGATCATGGTGTTGCGCAGCGCCATGCCTTTTCCGCCACGACTTCCGCCCAGCGGGATGTAGAGGTAGTCCCGGAACCAAGTGGTGAGGCTGATGTGCCAGCGACGCCAGAACTCCGCCATGTCCCGGCTGAAATAGGGATACGCGAAGTTGCGCATCAGGTCAAAGCCGAAGAGCCGCGCGCAACCGATCGCCATGTCCGAATAGCCGGAGAAGTCGCAGTAGATCTGGAACGCGAAGAAGATCGTGGCGATCAGCATCGTGGATCCGGAGTGCGCGCCGGGATCATCGTAAACGGCGTTCACCAGCACCGCGCAATTGTCCGCCACCACCACTTTCTTGAACAGGCCCCAGAGCATCTGGCGCAGGCCATCGTAGGCCAAGGCGGTATCGAACACGCGCTGATGCTCGAATTGGCGGATCATATTCCGGGCGCGCTCGATGGGCCCGGCCAACAACTGCGGGAAGAAGCTCACGAAGGCGAAGAAGACGATCGGGTCGCGTGTGGCCGGCAACTGCCTCCGGTACACATCGAAGGTGTAGCTCAGGCTCTGGAAGGTGTAGAAGCTGATGCCGACCGGCAGCACGATGTTCAGCGTGGAAAGTCCCAGCGGACGTCCCAGCAGGGTGAAGGCGTCATTGAATCCGGTGATGAAGAAGTCGTAGTACTTGAAGAAACCGAGCAGCCCCAGATTAGCGACCAAGCTGATGCCCATGAACAGCTTTCTGCGCGGTGTGCGCTCCTCGCGCTCCAATCCGAGCGCAACGAGGAAATCCACCCCGGACGTGAAGAGCAGCAGGCCGAGGAAGCGCCAATCCCACCAGCCGTAGAAGACGGCGCCAGCAACGATCAAGAATGCGTTCTGCCAGCGCACGCGCTGTGCCCCGATCAGCCAGTACAGCCCGAAGACCAGCGGCAGGAAGAGCGCGAAATCGACGGAGTTGAACAGCATGGCGGCAGGCACCACAATGATCCGGCTTCACCCCTGCGCGATGGGCGCGCTGGAGCGGGCGATATCCACGGCGCCGTGTTGATGGGGTGTGCTGACCTCCTCAATGGAAAAGGAGGTGAGGAAAGTAAGGGAGGTGGTCGCATCGGCACCTCCCTTACCTACTTCACCTCCCCCGGAGATCAGCCCTGCTTCACCAACTGCACTTCGCAGGCGATGCGCACCTCGTCGCTCACGAGCATGCCGCCCGCTTCCAGCGCCGCGTTCCAGTTCAGGTTCCAGTCCTTGCGGTTCAACTTGCCATTGATGCTGATGCCCGCCTTCGTGTTGCCCCAGGGATCCTTCATCACGCCGCCGAACTCCACGTCCAACTTCACGGGCTTGGTGATGCCGTTGATGGTGAGGTCGCCATGCAGCGTCCAGCTACCGTCGTGGTCCACATCCTCCGCCTTGGTGCTGGTGAAGAGTATCCACGGGTGGTTCGCGATGTCGAAGAAATCCGGGCTCTTGATGTGGCCATCGCGTTGCTCGCTTCCGGTGCTCACGCTCGCCGCTTCCGCGCGGAAAGTCACGCGGGCCTTGCTGAGGTCATCGCCGGGCGCGGTGATGTCCGCTTCGAACTTCTGGAAACTGCCCGTGACGGTGGTGATCATCAAGTGCTTCACCTTGAACTGGATCTCGCTGTGCGCGGGATCGATGGTCCATGTGGCGAGACCTGTGCTGGCCGCTTGGGCCGCAGGGGACGTGGTTGTGCTCATCGTGTCGTTGTTGTTGGGCGCAAATGTTCCGGCCCGACCGCGCTCGTTCCATTGAACTGGTTCAACCGGTACATCTTTGGCGGCATGGGCGAGCAACGTTCAGCCAGGATCGACCTGCTGCGGGGGATCGCCGTGCTGGTGGTGCTACTGTTGCATTACTCGCTTACCTACCGCTTGCCTGATAGTCTGTTGGGGGACCTGGTCGGCCCGAAGACCATCGCTCGAACGGTCATGAACGGCAACTACGGCGTTACCATCTTCTTCACCATCTCCGGCTTCCTCATCACCTCCAACAGCCTGCGGCGCTACGGATCGCTGGACAGAGTGGATATCCGCGCCTTCTACCTGATGCGTGCGGCCCGTATTCTCCCACCCCTGCTTTTGGCGCTTGCAGCGATACTGGCCTTCGGGCTTCTCGGGCTGCCCTCCTTCGTGAACAGGATCCAAGGTGAAGTGCTCGCACCGTCCACCTTCGGCATCGCGATCGGATCCGTGCTCACCTTCTGGCACAACGTGCTCATGCAGCGGCTCGGCTATTTCAACTACAGCCTCAATATCTACTGGTCGCTCTCCGTGGAAGAGGTCTTCTACCTCGCCTTCCCTTGGGTCTGCCTCGTGTTCAAACGGTGGTGGATATGCCTTCCCATCGCGTTCTTACTCGTGGCTGGTCCGTTGTATCGCGTGCACCACTGGGACAATGAGCTGTACTACATGTACGGTTATCTCGCCTGTTCCGACTCCATCGCCATCGGATGCCTCGCGGCCATCCTCGCTCCACACATGTTGAAAGCTCCAGGGTGGACCCGGATAATTACGGTCGCCGCCGCACTGTTGTTGGCGAGTGTTTACTGGACAGGGATCAACGCCAGTGCCGCCTTGGGCTTCACCGGCATTTCACTCGCCACGGCGCTATTGCTCATCAGCGCCGAGCCTCTCACGCGGAACACCGCGCGCACGGGGATCACCCGCACGCTCAATACTCCACTGGTGGGGCTCCGATGGATGGGACAACGCAGCTACGAACTCTACCTCTTCCACATCATCGTACTCGGCCTGATGCGGGATGCGGTGCCGCGCGGGGTTCTGGACCGGGCGTACAAGCTGCCGTGGCTGCTCGCTTTCCTCGTGCTCAGTGCACTGGTGGCCACCATCATCGAGCGCTACCTCTCCACGCCGATCAATCGATGGATACGTACCCGGTACATTTCCTCCGCAACGCGATGAACCACCGCCCGCTCTCCATCACCCTCATCTCCTGGCTTTTCATTCTGGTGGGCATCGGCACACTCGTGTTCGCCCTCTTCGTCGCCCTGCTCGCGGATTCGTCGGACATCCACGACCCGCTCGGGCGATTCAGCGGAGAGGACATTCTCATGATCGGCATCGCCATAGCGGCCGGTGCGGGCGGCCTGCTCCTGCTGAAACGCAATGGATGGGGTCGCTGGCTCATCCTCGGGTGGTTGATCTTCCATACGGTGATGAGCTACCCGCACGGCGTAATGAAATTCGCCGTACACCTCGGACTCACCATCATCATCGGCGCAGCGCTGTTCTTGCCGAGCGCTTCCGCCCACCTGCGCAACGGACCGAACGGGCGGACATAGGAAAGCCCCGATGTTGCGGGGCGTTCCTCCTTGCCTGGGTACAGGACCTACTTCTTCGCCGGAGCAGCCTTCTTCGCTGCTGTCTTGGCCTTGGCTTTCGCCGGTGTCGCAGCAGCGGCCCGCTTCGCCGTAGCGGCGACGGTCGCGGCCAGCGCAGTCTTCTTCGCCGTGGCGGCCTTGCGCGCAGCGCGCGTGTTGCTGCTCTTCGCTACCGTCTTGTGGTTGCTGCTGTGCCCCTTGCGCAGGGTCGCTCTCTTCGTCGTCATGTGTTCAGGGGATTTGGCACAAAGTAGGCGCGATGCATGACCGTTCGACGATCGGGCACCGCACCTTGTACACGGACAAGAACCCGATCAGAACACGCCGATCTTGATCGACATCGACGCATTGAAGCCCCGCATCGCGTCTTCAGGTGTTTCGGGCAAGTTGATGTCCGAGGTGTAGCGGTACGACGCGCCGAGTCCCAGCTTCACGAGTTTCACCAGATTGAATTCCAGGTCCACGCCGGGTTCGATCACGAAGAAGGCTTCGTACTCATCGTGCCAGCTGTCCGGATCGAAGTCTTCATGCAGGCCGGTATAGGTCTGGTATCCGCATCCACCGGCTCCGATCAATACGGGCAGGCTGATATGGATGGGGCTCTTGTAGGCGATAACGGGTTCGATGAGCAGACCGCCGTAGCCGGTGCGGAAATCGCTCCTGCGGTGGGGCTGAACGCCTTCGTTCAAGAGGTAACTGTCATAGGCCTTGTTCTCCATGGGTGTCACCAGTCCGTGGCCGGCCAACCCGACGGTGAGGCGGTGGTCGATGATCCACCCACCGCGCAGGCCCACGAGCATGGCATCCTGGTCCATGATGCGGGTGTATGTGGCGGTAGGCGCACCCCAGCCACCGTGGTGCAGGTCGTGTTCCGAGCCGAAAAGGGTGCGCATGGGCGCTTCTTCCGTGGTTTGCGCCATGGCGGGCACGGCGGCGAGGAACAGGGGAAGCAGGGCGAAGAGAAGGTGCTTGTTCGAGGACATGATTCTGTTGTTGTTGCCTCTATGACAAGGCCCCTCTCCGATACCCCCATCCGCTCCCTGAAAAAAAGGAGCCTTATCGATGCCCCCCGCTTTGCTGATCCGCCTTGCGGTGAACACAATGGTTCCTGCCCGCCGTGTTCCCCAGCGATTCATCGGTATGGCCGGTGTGGAGTATCATTGCCCCCCTTTTTCCACCCCATGCGCAAACTCTGCACGCTGGCTTTCGCCGCATTCCTGGGTCTACAGGCCCAAGCCCAGGTCTACACCCTCCTGAACGCCCCCGAACTGCCCTTGCCGGGTGTGAAGAAGGTGGCCGTCCTGAATTTCTCCACCGGCTACGATTACTACGCCAAGGGCCGCCTCGCCACGGACAAGCTCACCCAGCACCTGATGGACGACAAACGGATGGGCTGGGGCAAGGCCCGAGGTGGGCTGTTCGCCCAGATCCGGGCCGCCGCCAATCAGCGCCCCACCCTCCAAGAGGACGCGCACACGGCCATCTTCTCGATAGCCGAACGTGGCCAGTTGGAACGCGTATTGGCTGAACAGCGCCTGAGCAACAGTGGTGTGGTGGATGACACGCAGGCCGCGGAGTTGGGCAAGGTCCTCGGGATCGATGCGATGATCAGCGGCAGCACCGCCTACGCGGCCAGCACGGGATACAAGACCCAGACCAACGGACAGTACACCCGCACCCGCACCGTGAAGAGCACCTTGACCGTGAAAGTGATCAGCGTGAACACGGCCCAGATCCTGGGCATCAAGACCTTCGAGGACATACAGGAAGCTTCAGCAGGTCCCAACCAGACGCTGCTCGATGAGAGCGTGATGGCCGACAACGGGATCGATGCGCTCTCCCGCTTGGCGGCCAACTGGATCTGCCCCTACTTCGCCAGTCATGAACTGGAATGCGTGAAAGTGAAAGCGAAGGAGTTCAGTGACAAGGCCAAAGAGGCCCGGGAGATCTGTGAGGACAAGGGCGATCTGCAGCGCGCCTTCGCCATGTACAAAGAGATGTATACCACGGATCCTTATTGCGCCGAATGCGTGTACAACATGGGGACCATCGCCGGCGGCTACGGCAACTATGCCGAAGCGCTCGACTATTTCAAGAAAGCCGCTGAGCTCGATGAGAAGGAGTACGGCAAGTTCGTGACATGGGCCCAGGAAAAGCTGGACGAGCTGCCGGTGCTCGCTTCCATCGGTGTTGAACCCAAACCCGTTGAGCTCGGAGGCACCGTAGCCGCAGCGGCTGCGGCTGTGGCCAAGGCGCACACTCGCGGAAACAAGGCCGACAAGTACAAGGTGTACGCCATGCCCAGCCCCACAAGCGAGGTGGAGGCCCAAGTGCCCGGTGATACCGACTTCCAGATCATCGAGACCCAGGGAGAGTGGCTCCTGATCAAGCTGCTCGGTGGCAAACAGGGCTATATCAACAAGGATGACGTGAAGCTCTGAACGCCTTCTGACAAGTTCCTACGGGCCGGTCCACTTGGACCGGCCCGTTCCATTTCCCCTGGCTCCGTTGCCCTTCCCGGATCGCGCACTGGATGCGCATGAGCCCGCTAACGCAACTTGAAAACGACAGGCAGCGTGTAATACGAGGCCACCGCTTTGCCTCCTTTTGTTGCGGGCACCCAGTTCGGGAAACTCTCCGTCACCCGCCATGCCTCGTAGTCCAGGAAGGCATGGGCACCCTTGCAGATCGAGAGGGTTTGCCAGTCCCCGTGCTCGTCCACCCGGCCGCGCACGTACACCTTGCCTTGGATCCCCGCTTCGTACGCCTCATCCGGATACTTCATATTCACGCCCATGAACGCGTACATCGCTTCCATGCCGCCTGCGAACGTCGCAGGTGTCGGCTGGGCGCCCGTCCCGTCATCCGCCGTGTCGGCCACCGCGGGATCGCAGCTACCGTATTCCAAGATGTCGAAATCGCGCTCCCCGGTCAGCTTCCCGGAATCATCGAATACCTGCCACTTCCCCATAGGCCGTTGGCCGGCATACGTGCTCGTCCGGAGCAAGCGACCGCTCTTCGCCTGTTTGAACTCCACCATGCGCGTGGAATCACCTGACCGTGTGGTCACTTCCATGTATCGACCCTTGCCCTCCTCGGCAGGCGTCCACCCGTGCTCATCCTTGAAGTAGCGGATGTCCTGTCCGATGGTAGAGATGGAAACGAACATGCATCCGGACAGAAGAACGTGACCGGGGCGTAAGAGATTCAGGAGCATGAAGGCAAAGTAATGGAGACACGCTGGCCGCATTTCCGGAACATGATAACCTTGCCACCATGGGAAGGACATGCTCACGCGGCTTCATCACCATGCTCACCGCTGTAGTGACCGTCGCTGGGCAAGCCCAAACGCTCTACCAGTCGGGCCGGGAGCTGGAGCGTCGTGGCTTTTCAACCACGACCACCTACGTTCAACTGCTGGGCGATCCCGACTATGACAAGCGCTTGCGCGAAGCCCTTTCCGAGCCGTGGACACTGACGCGTGGTATCGAGTTCGTCGCGCCCGGCGAACCCTTGGGAGATCCGAGTGATGAGCGCCGCTCCTATCTCTCCATGTGGAGGCTGTACGGAGCAGGATCCCGGTCGTTCCTCGTGCTCTGGCAGGGTGGCAAGGTTTGGGGCGAGGAGGCAGGCGCCAACGGCAACTACAGCGAAGCTGAATTTTGGAAGAGCTGGGTGGTGGCCGTAACCATCGATGCCGTTGGCCAAGAGACCGAGGACAAGTTGGTTGCTTGGAGGCTTCCCCTCGTCGTGCGGTCCATCATCCAACTGACGGACTACATAAAACGGGAGGATCCGAAAGTGGGCAGCGTGGGGATGAACGCCGAGGACGTGAATGGCCTGCGCGGCGCCACCCTCGCGCGTAAGACCCTCCTGCTTTGGAAGGGTCGGTTCAACGACGAGCAGATCTCGTTGATCCGCAAGCACTACCCCCACAAGACCGAAGCGGTCGAGATGGACGTGATCCTCGATGCGCTCAACGAACGCGACCCGAGTTACGCCGTGCTCGTACTGGCCCAGGCCGGCGGATTTTCCACCTTGAGCGCGCATGACGCCGCCACAGGCGACCTGCTGTATTCCGGAACGGTATACGAACCGATGAAGAACTACGCGCTGAGCGAGAAACTGCTGAAAAGCCTCGCCAAGGCCACGAGGTAGTCCACGGTCGGGGTGGCCGCCGGACGGGCAGTGCAGCCTGGTTGCCGCCCACTTGCTGGACCGCACTGTGCACCCTGTCGAAAACTTGGGACGCGTTTCTTGTCCGAACCCTCGTCCGAAATCAAACCTTAGCGGTCGAGGCCCGTTCCACGGCCCCATCCCTACCCTACCCCGTTCTGCGATGAGCAAAGCACCCTACCTGAAGTGGCTCCATGAAGTCGAACTGAGCGACATCCCCACCGTTGGCGGCAAGAACGCCAGCCTCGGGGAGATGATCCAGAACCTCGGCAAGCTGGGCGTGAAAGTGCCCGGTGGCTTCGTCGTTACCGTGGCCAGTTACGAGGCCTTCATCGCCCACAACGTGCTGGACCAGAAGATCCGCGACATCGTGGCGGGGCTGGATGTGGACGATGTGGAGAACATCCGCCGCACAGGTCTCGCCGTGCGCACCTTGGTGAAGAACGGCAAGTTCCCGGAGGAGATCTGGAAGGGCATCCTCCAGCGCTACGATGAAATGAGCCAACAGTACGGCCAGGAAGCCACCGACGTGGCCGTACGTTCCAGCGCCACCGCGGAAGACCTGCCCGATGCCTCGTTCGCCGGACAACAGGAGACCTTCCTGAACATCCGCGGCCACCAGGACCTCATCAGCGCCGTGCGGAACTGTTTCGCATCGCTATTCACCGACCGCGCCATCGTGTACCGCGAAAGCCTCGGATACGACCACTTCCAAGTGGGCCTCAGCGTGGGCATCCAGAAGATGGTGCGCTCCGATCTGGGCAGCTCCGGTGTGGCATTCTCGCTCGATACCGAAAGCGGCTTCAAGGACGTGGTGCTGATCAACGGCAGCTATGGCTTGGGCGAAATGGTGGTGCAAGGCGCCGTGAGCCCGGATGAATTCCTGGTCTTCAAGCCCACCTTGAACGAAGGCTTCAGCAGCATCATCGAGAAGAAACTCGGCAATAAGGACCGCAAAATGGTCTACGGTGTGGAGCCCGGCAAACCCACCGTCACCATCCCCATCGAGCGCGTGCTGCGCAACCGCTTCTGCATCAGCGATGACGTGGCGTTGGAAGTGGCGCGCAGTGTGACGGCCATCGAGAAGTACTACAGCGACAAGAAAGGCCACTGGTGCCCCATGGATGTGGAGTGGGCCGTGGACGGACTCACCAAGCAGCTCTTCATCGTGCAGGCGCGGCCGGAGACCATCCACAGCCGCAAGGCCACGGACCGCGTCGTTGAATACAAGATCCTCAACCCCGATGTCACCCCGAGCGCAGTCGAGGGGCAGACAAAAAAGCATCCCGAGATCACACGCGGCATCGCCATCGGTGACCGTATCGGAAGTGGCAAAGTGCGTATCCTCTTCAGCCTCGATGGTCGCGGCGGAAGCACCGATGGCAAGGATTTCCAGCAAGGTGACGTGCTCGTTACCGACATGACCGACCCCGACTGGGAGCCGATCATGAAGAAGGCCAGCGCCATTATTACCAACAAGGGCGGCAGGACCTGCCACGCGGCCATTGTCGCGCGCGAAATGGGTGTACCCGCCATCGTGGGCTGTGGCAACGCCACCGACCTGCTCGATACCGGCATGGATGTAACGGCCAGCTGCTGCGAAGGCGACACCGGCATCATCTACAGCGGCATCATCCCCTACCACAAGGAAGAAACGCTGCTCGCCGACATGCCCGAGACGAAGACACCGATCATGCTGAACGTGGCATCACCGGACCTCGCCTTCAAGTTCGCACACCTGCCCAACGCCGGTGTGGGCCTGGCGCGTGAGGAGTTCATCATCAACAACTACATCCAAGCGCACCCGCTCGCTTTGCTGCAGCACAAGGAATTGGGCGACACCAACCTAAGCGGCAAGATCAGCTACCTGATCAACGGCTACGAGGACGAGGAGACCTTCTTCGTAAAACGCCTCAGCTACGGCATCGCCAAGATCGCGGCCGCCTTCTACCCCAACAAGGTGATCGTGCGCTTCAGCGATTTCAAGAGCAACGAGTACAAGAACCTGCTCGGCGGCGAGCATTTCGAACCCGAGGAGGAGAACCCGATGATCGGCTGGCGCGGCGCTTCCCGCTACTACAGCGAAGCCTACAAGGAAGCGTTCGGCCTGGAGTGCAAGGCCATCCGCCGTGTGCGGGAAAAGATGGGCCTGAAGAACGTGGTGGTGATGATCCCCTTCTGCCGCACCGTGGAGGAACTGAAAAAGGTGAAGGGCGTGATGGAGGAATACGGCCTGGTGCGCGGCAAGGAAGGCCTGGAGCTCTACCTCATGGCCGAAGTGCCCAGCAACATCATCCTCGCCGAAGAGTTCAGCAAGTACATCGATGGCTTCTCCATCGGCAGCAACGACCTCACCCAGCTCACGCTCGGCCTCGACCGCGACAGCGCACTTGTCAGCCACATCTACGACGAGCGCAACGAGGCCGTGAAAGGTATGCTGCGCATGCTCATCACCAGCGCCAAGAAGACCAAGACCAAGGTGGGCATCTGCGGCCAAGGGCCTTCTGATTTCCCTGACTTTGCGCAGTTCCTGGTGGAACTCGGCATCGACTCCATCAGCGTTACGCCGGACAGCTTGCTGAAGACCAAGCGGGCGATCGCGGAAGTGGAGAAGACGATGGCGGGGAAGCTGAGTGCGAAGGCGACGGCCTAGCGAACAATGTTCTTGCGTTGGCTCAGGCGGCTCCTGGTGTTAATGCCATTGGTGGCGTACGCCTCGCTCATCATCGGGCTGATCACCTTGGTGGTGTTGGGATCGCTCTGGTTCGTGTACCGGTAACCAGGAGGCTTTTTCACGCATACCCTGCGCAGGATCCCGAGGCGGTGACCCTGCGGAAGTTCAAGGAACGAGCGTGGGCGCTCGCGCCAGTGCGGGGGCATTTCCTGGATCATCTACCTTCGATCAGTACCCCGTAACGCCTGCAGCTCATGCGTCTCCGATCGCCATACACCGTCCTTCTTTGGGCCGTTACCTGCGCGTTACATGCGCAGCAAGCCCCGGGTATCCAATGGGACCACCAATTCGGAGGTACGGCATCCGAGGCCGCATACACCATGGTGCAGACCCCCGACGGCGGATACGTCGTGGCCGGTAGCGCATCATCGGACGATGGGGACGTCAGCGGCGCACACGGAAATGGGGATATGTGGGTGGTCAGGCTATCTGGAGCGGGGGTGATCCAATGGCAAAAAGCGCTGGGAGGAACGCTTGACGAGGAAGCGCACGCGATGGCTCTGACAAGTGATGGTGGTTTTGTGCTGGCCGGTTTAGCTCACTCCACCAACGGCGATGTTTCAGGGAATCAGGGTATCCGCGATGGCTGGCTCGTAAAGCTCAATGAGGAGGGCATCATCGTGTGGCAAAGAACGCTGGGCGGTACCCAGCTCGATGAGATCAATGCCGTCCAACAGACCACGGATGGGGGCTATGCCATCGCCGGTTGGACCAACTCACAAGATGGCGATGTTTCCGGCAACCACGGCGGCGACGACATGTGGGTATTGAAGCTGGACGACTTGGGTGAAACCCAATGGCAGCGATGCCTTGGGGGCGTGGGCATAGACCGCGCATACGGCATCCGGCAAACCCCTGACGAAGGCTACATCGTAGCTGGAGAGACCTATTCGAACGATGGCGACGTGGTCGGATTCCACGGCGGGCAGAAGGACATGTGGGTAGTAAAGCTGGACGCTACGGGTACCCTGCAATGGCAGAAATGCTTGGGCGGTGCAGGCTTGGACCAAGGCCGGGCCATTCAGTTGACCACGGATACCGGATACATCGTGGCCGGGGCATCCATGTCGGACGACGGCGATGTGTCCGGTGTACATGGCTCATTCGACCTGTGGCTCATCAAGCTCGATGCCTCAGGCGGCATCGAATGGCAAAAGGCCTGTGGGGGTTCGGGATCGGATCTGGCGAACGCGGTGCAGCAGACCGCCGATGGCGGATACGTCATGGCCGGCATAACATCATCCGGTGATGGCGATGTGAACGGAACCATCGGAGGGGGGGATATGTGGGTGGTCAGGTTGGATGGATCAGGGAATATCCTTTGGCAAAAAGCCATGGGGACCGATGGCACCGATGAAGCGAAAGCCGTTCTGGAGACGAACGATGGAGGATACGCCGTAGCCGGGATCAAAGCACCCAGCGGGGCCTGGTCCAACTTGTGGGTGGTGAAACTGGACCCGTGGGCCGTCGGCATTGCCCAAGAAAGCGTCGGCGCCTTCTCGATCGCATGGGAAAAGATACCTGGTGTACTCCGCGTGGATGCCTCGGGGTGGCCAAAAGGAGCATCGCTCCGTGTTCAAGATGCGTTGGGCAGGACCATCCTCCTCCGCACCGTCGTGGATGATGTGCTCCTGATCGACCTCCATGATCCATCACCGGGAGTGTATCTACTGACTATCCGTTCCAAGGAACTGATGCGCACCGCGCGCGTGATCGTTGAGTGAACCGCTCGTTGTAGAAGGGTACGCGCTTCTCCCCCTCCCCTGGCGCAGGGTCATCTGAGGAACATCACAGTCCGTGCAGGATCACCGTCAGCGGATGTGCGCGCAAGAAGCACCCTGCGTGGACTTCGCCCCCCTCACCCACCGCTCCCCTCCACCATCCGCACCAGTTCGATGCGGCTTTGCACACCGAGCAACTTGAACAACTTCCTGCGGATGCGGTGCAGGGTGGGCAGCGGTACCTTCATGAGCACCGCGATGTAGCGGTAGGGCCAGTTGGCCGGGTGACAGATCAGGCGCAAGAGTTCCAGGTCGCGCTCCTGCAGGCCCTTCATGTCCTTGTGGTCGGCCTGGCCGGTGGGAAGTCCCGTATCCAAGGACTCCAGCAGGCGCTCGCAATCGCGGAGCAGATCGCAGCAGTGGCGCATGGCCCGGGTGCGGGCTTCGGCGGCCAAGTGGCCGGGTGCGCGGGCGCTGTCGTTTTCGGTAGCCATGGCGCTGGGTACTTTGCAGGGAACCATCAGCAACGGTGTTTATTGTGCGGGGCGCAGGCCGCTCGGGGAACGGCCTGCGCCACACCACTCACAAGGTTTGCAGGTGGCGATGTCGCTCCAAGGCCCCACGCCGTCCGCACCCACCGCGTTCACGCGGAAGCTGTACGGCTTGTGGCTGGCAAGGCCCGTGGCCGTATCGAAGTTCTTGCCGGTCATCACCAGCAGCTTGAAGTTGGCCTCCACCAAGGGATCGCTGTCGGTGAACTCCAGCTGGTAGATGCGGCGGTCCTTCACCCCCTTCCAGCGGATATTCAGCTCCCCGGGCAGGGTGGTGATGCGCACCCGCAGATCGCCCTATCCGGCGCTCGCGTGTTTCGCGCGTGCCAGTAGTCCATCGGCCGGTGGCGGTTCCTGATGCGGTTCACCAAGCGGCCTCGGTACAATGGGCGGTAACGGCCAGAGGCCAGGGTTATATGAAGCACTTGCGGAACATGCGAGCTACACGACCGCTCACTACAGCTCAGAACACCGGCACTTGCGTGCGTGTGGCTGTTGGCAGGACCCCGCCTATGGCTTGCAGGATGAGGTCGCGATCGTTGTTGGTGCCCGTGTACTTCACCTGCCCGTCCATGTTCACATCCCGCGTGTTGTAGCCGGTAACGGTGTTGTTGGGCGTGGTGCTGCCCACGGTGGTGAGGATCGGGTCGCGGTCGTTCCCGGTGCCGGTGTACTTCACCGTCTTGTCGCCGGTAACATCGCCCATGGGCAGCAGGCGCTTGCCGCTCGGGGTAACCGCCACGGCCACCATGTTCAATTGTGCGCCGCCGGGGTTCAGGAGATCGATGGTGGTGGGCCCGTTCCAGAACGGTTGCGAAGCGAAGTTGATGACCGCAAGGTGGTTGCGATGCCGCATGGCCACCTTGTATGATCCGCGTGCCACGCGCAGCGTCAGCAACGTATCGCCCGTGGTGCTGATCACGCGGCCATCGCGGCGCAGCAGCGCGGGCATGCTTTGCATCAAGGTACCCGGCATACCGCCTTGCCGCACTTCCACCACCACCCAATCCACGATGGCCATGGGACCAGTAGCGGTGAAGAACGCCGCCGGAACAGTGAGCGGCGCGTTATTGAACACATAGCTGTAGCCCTGTGCGGTATACGGTTGTGTGAGCGGCAACAGCCCTTGGGTACGCAGGTCGTCGCGCATAAGGCCGGTGGCTTCGTTCCACGCACCCTGCAATCCGGCGAAGAGGCGCACGCTCGGTGGCGGTATGTAGCACGCGTTGCTGGTGGGGCAGAGCGCGGGCGTGAACCCGTAGTTGGCCGGCGACAGGTTCAGCCCGGGCGGCAAATTGGGCAGGCAGGTGAAGCTGTTGCCCGTGCAAATGATCGCCAGGAGTGTTTGCGGCAGCCACGGCAGGCAGGGCAGCTGGGTGTTGGTGATGTAGAGCGCTTGCAACGCGACCGGCAACTCGTCGATGCCACCGGTGAGCGGGTTGTTGCCGAGAGTCAATTGGTTCAGCGCGCTAACGTTGGACAGGTCGCCGACAGCGGTGATCTGGTTGTAGCCCAGGTCCACTGAGCTGATGGTGCTCGACAAGTCGCCAGGCAGCAGCGTGGTGATCAGATTGTGATGGGCCACCAGCTGGCCGTTGGGCAGAAAGTTGATGTCCGGCAGCGTCTGGAGCTGGTTGTATGAAATGTCGAGGTATTGCAGCTGAAGTCCCGATAGTCCGCTGATGATCTGGTTCTGGCCCAGCACCAACGTGCTGAGCGTGTTGGGGGGTGTGCCGGTGAGCGATTGGATCGCGTTGTTCGAGGCGTTGAAGCTGATGAGCTGGCAGGAACTGCACCACACCACCGACGTGATCAGGTTGCTCGACACATGAAGGCTTTGCAACGTGGTTGGCACAAAGCCGTCCAAGTGGAGGGTGCCGGACAATTGGCAACCCACCAGCGACAAACCGAGGAGCTCTGGCGGGGTGAACACACCGGCAAGCGTGATCGGGTTGCCATCGGCGATGAGCGATTGCGCGTTGGCGAACGCCTGCACGCCCTGCAGGCTGGCAATGCCGCTGTTCGACAGGTTCAACGACGTGGCCCCCTGAACGCCCGGGTGGTTCTCATCCACGGAGTTGCCCACCATGGCGCCGGGGTAGTTCGCGTTGATCCACGCCCGCAGGTTCGCATCGGGCACGGGCGTAAGCGCGCGCGCCGCGTGGGCGCACAGCAGTGAACAGAACAACAGGTAGCGCATCATCGATCAAGATAGGATCACCTGCAAGACGGGCCACCCCTGCAGGGGATGCCCCAGCATGAGCCGCCATCAGAATGGGACTGTGGGGATGGATGTGGTGGCAAGGCACACGGCCCTGTTCCGGCTTGGCCCATCTCTTGAAAAGATCCTTCCATGCACCGCTCAGAACGTCACGCCCTCTGGTCCTCCTTGTTGGTTCCCATCACCATGGCCGCCGTTTGGCTGGAGGCCCCGTTGTGGTTCTGCTGCGTACTGTTGTTCATTCCTCCGTTCGCTGTCTGCTGGCTGGTGTGGTCCGTGCTACACGACACGAAAGGCCCACTTGTGGAGTTACCACCCGAACATGAGTGGGACTATCTGGACCGGCCCGACCTGGCCCAACGTTGAACCAACCACATCTCATCCGGTGCTCGCGTGTTTCGCGAGTGCCCCTGGACCATCCGCCACTGGCGGATACATGTTTGAGGAGAGCCTGAGGGAGCTTGAATGGCTCCTTCCCTATTCCGCTTCGAATCGGAACGTGGCTTTGCCTTGTTGTTCCTCCGGAGCCTCCGGGTCGGCCGAGAAACGGGTAGCGAAGGCGGCTCTGCGCGCGGCATCCACCAGGCTCTTCGCGTTGTTGGTGCTGCCACGGCCGACTTCGGCACGCAGGACATTGCCGCTGCGATCCACCCAGATGTCCAGTACTACGCGACCGCTTTCCTGCGATCCCAGATCCACCTTGGGCGCCTTCGTCACCACGCGGCCATGCAGATCGATGGCAAAGGACTTTTGTTTTCCCGGCCCGTTACCTGTTCCACTGCCGGTGCCTTCACCGCCGCTGGAACCTGTTCCGGTTGAGCGCATGAGCGCCACCGGTAGTATTTCGTAACGTGTGCGCACCGCATGCCCGTTCCGCATGCCGGGGATCCACTTCGGCATCGCGTTCACGACCCGCCTGGCCTCGGTGTCGTATGTATACCCCAAGCCTTTGATCACGTTCACATCTTCCACGAGGCCCTGGGTGCTGACGACAAAGCTCACCACCACCGTGCCCTCCTTCAACGGCGGCTCCGCATCGTACGGGTACTTCACCATCCGCTCCAAGTAGGTCCTCATCGCCTCCCGGCCACCGGGGAATTGCGGGGGCACCTCCACCTCCGCCAAGGTCCAGATGCGCTCGCTCTCCGCGGTGGGCTCGGGCGGGGGAAGTATATCCGGTCCCGCATCGTTCGGGAACAGGTCTTCATATTGGGGGCGCTCGCCTATCGCCCACACGAAGCGCGCGGCCTGTGGTTCGGGTGCCTTCGCGTTCGGGGTGAACACATAGGTGCGGGCCAGGGCATTGGCCTTGTTCACCAGCGCCGTATCGCTGCAGGAGCTCAAGGGCACGTTCACCGCGGCGCTGAGTACACGCCCACCGCGATCGATGGAGAGATCTATCACGAACCGGCAGAACGTGGGGTTGTCCCACAGTGTCCGCGGTCCATCAGTGGCGGCCCGTTGAACACCGCCTTCGAATTCCGCCTTCTCCAAGAATTGCGCTGTCGCGGGCCGCGCCGAACCGATGCACAGGACCAAGAGGAGCAAGGCGGTCAGTACGGCTGAACGGGGGGTGGGTTGATGCGGGCTGTAGACGGACATGGGGCGCGAACGTAGCAGGCATCAGGCCATTTCAAACTCGCGCAGGCTCACCCCTTCAGGTCCTGAAAGGACCGGGACCCTGCGTCTTCCTCATAGCCCAGGGGCCGAGCGTTCCTCGGAAGCCTCTGCGCGTTCAAGGCGAACTGCTACCTTGGCTTTGTGCCAGAAGTCAGCCGTTCTGCGGTCCTCTTGATCTTCCTGTTGCCGCTGTGCGCCTTGGCCCAGACCGACAGCAGCCGCACTTGGGTTTTTGGAAGCATGCAAGCCGATGGCACTTATGTGCCCGGCCATTTGGAGCACAGTGCTATGGCACATCCGTTCCAACCTGTACACAGCCGTGTGCCAAGGGAGCTTGTCGGCGAAAAGAAGCGCAAGTGGGTAAAAGTGACTTCGCTGAAGGCCCAGCGGCAACGCGAGATGATCGACCGGGAGTGGGGTGGTTCGGCTCTCCCACCCGCTTCAAGACAGCTCGCCTTCAGCGATGCGGGTATCGACACCACGGTGGCCTTCGGGAATTGGTCAAAACCCGGACCGCATCAGTGGATCGTAGCCGATCCCTTTGAGGATCGCCGAAGGGCATACCCCAGGGACCACCCGATCTGGGCACCAGCACCGAACATTGCGTTCCGGGATGGCTTGGACATTCGTTGGTTGCGATAAACAGACGTTCCGCAATCGGCCGGGCGCCAGTACCTCACACTTCGCGCCCATCGTCTTCCGCCAGGATCATTGACGGTGGTAGCTGGCCGTCCTTCAAAAGCTACCGTAACGAACGCTACGCCTTGCGCGGCCGCCCCGGCCCGCGTTTCACCGGTGCCGCTTCCGGCTGCGGGTTCTTCCGCGGGCGCCCGGGACCACGCTTCACAGCTCCAGCTTCCGCAGGCAGCGGGTTCTTTCGCGGGCGTCCGGGTCCACGTTTTACGGCGGGCTGCTCCGGCAGCGGGTTCTTGCGCGGGCGGCCAGGACCCCGCTTCATCTGGGGCTCTTCGGGCAGCGGGTTCTTTCGCGGGCGTCCGGGCCCCCGCTTCACGCCTTCCGTCGCGTTCAGCTGCTTGCGCTCCCGGCTCTGCACGGCCTTCGTGGCCTGTTTCAGCTGTTGGATGGCCGAGTTCACATACTGCAGCTGGAACTTGAGCCTGCGCTGTTCGCTGCGCTTCTCGATCAGCAGCTGGTCGAAATCACGAAGAGGGATGCGTTTGTTCGCCATGATGCGGGTTAGGGCGGGCAAAGTAGGTAGCGGGCCGGGTGGTGACGGATATGCTTGGTGGGGTCTGTGCTGTGCAGCAGATGTGGCATGACAGATCGCTTCAGTCGCAGGGCCGACTTCGTGATGACGGAAGGGAGTATCGGGAATGATGCCGTGCTTACCGGCTACCCTGTGGATCGGTACCCTTCGGCACCGCCAGCCAAAGTTTCTCCTTCGTGTAGATAAAGCACTGGTCGTGCGGGTCGGGGTCCGGAGCGTGCGTAACGGTAAAGCGACACTCGACCATGCCTTCGGTGCTCATTACGGCGTTGGGGAGCGCGTTGGGGTCCACTCCCCGGCCCGGACGGTAGAGGCCCCACTTCTCCAGTTCAGCGATCCACACGCGCAGGTAGTAATCGCCCTCGGTCGGTGTATTCGGAAGCTGGCCGTGGACGGCATCACCCAACAACAGCTTGGTACCTGAATGCATGGGCTCCATGGTCAAGGGGCTTCAATGCCGTGAAAGTATCGTTCTCCCTTGGCGCGCTTTGACCTTCGGAACGGACTAATGCACCGGGGACGAGGCACCCGGTGGAGACTCCTCCGCATGGTTCCGCCCATACCGGACGGCTTCCTCCTGGGTGCGGTTCACGGCTTCCAGCTCGTCCTCCCGCGCCTTGCTGTACTCCTCGTCCCAGGCGAATTTCTTCTGTTTGCGATCGAAGCGGCAAACGGCCACCGGCTGGTCGAAGGCGGAATAATCCACCTGGCCGTGCTGGGGGAAGATGACGATCTCCAAGGACATGGCATGGCCCCCTTCTTGGTCCTTCTGTCGCGTATTCGTGAGGTCGATGACCAATCGCTTGGTCACATGGCCTTGGGCCTGGTACTCCACGGCGTACACCCCATCATAGGGCAACGCCAATCTGTACTTGCCGCGCCGGTCACTCAAGGTGCTTACCCGGTAGGCCATCTCGCTTTGGGTCAAGGTGTCTTTGGCGATAATGGTGGTGCCCGGCATCACCATCCGGGTGTCCCGGCTCTTCACCACTCCGTTCAGGACGAAATCGGCCGTTTGGCCTTGTGCTAGCCCCACGCCCAGCACCAAGGTACTGAGCAGCAGAGGAGTATGTCGGGCGGAGAGTACCATGATGGGAGAGTTATTAATAGTTACGGTTGCCGCCCCATTTTTGTTACGGGATGCCCGCCGAGGGGCCTTTGCGACCTGCCGCGGAGGCCCCGCCCATCGGCTACCGGCCCGGACGACCTATTTTGCCCCCCTATCCAGCATCCGCATATGGCAGCACCCGTCCGCAAACGCAGCATTCTCTCGTCCGGTTTTATCAAGATGAAGGTGAAGGCCCTGGGCAGCAGGAGCGAAAAGAGAAAGGCCTGCGAGGCCTACCTCATCCGCATGGAAGAGCAGCGCGAAGAACAGAAGCGCAGCCGTGGCAAGGTGGAGGACACCGACGATACCATCCGGTGGTTGAAGGCCGAACTCGCCTCCCTGAAGGATTGACCGCGCCCTCGCGGATCCAGGCGATCGGTCATTGCATCGGCGTCGCTGCCTTCCGCTAGGACAGCAGGAGCAGCAGTACCAGTGAGACCTCGGCGGTGAGCACGAAGACCAATTGGGCTACGGCCTTGGCCAAGCCCGGGTCTTTGTAGTGGGGATTGCCCACTGGAATGAACCCCGTAGGTACCTCGGAGGCTTCTGTAGTGGAAGGGGTCGCGGTCTTCATGTGCTTCGTACCGCATCGCGTTCAAAGGCCGCGCCGCAGCCGGCGCTGACCGTTACAGCCCATTCCGGTACAAGGCCAAGCACAAGCGCTCCGCAGAACGGGGAATGTGTTTCCCAGCCGCGGGGAATGGGTGGGTCGATCGACCCTCCCTTACTTCTTCAACGGACCCAGCGGGCTCGGTACGCAGCCCTCCTTCTGCAAGCTGAACACACAGCCCGCGATACGCCATTGGCCCTCGCGCTTCACAAAGGTGAACACGTCCAACCCGCAATGGCTGAAGTTGCCGTCGACGTGGAAGTCGTAGGGGCAGGAGATCACGGCCACGGAGGAGTCCATGCGCACGGTGGGGTCCCAGTAGCGCTCCTGGAAGGTGCCCGCGCCCTTTTTCAGGACCGCCAGATAGTTCGCGTGCGTTACCGTGCGCGGCGGTTTCGCCTTGGGTCCCACCTCCACGATGGTGAACAGGCCTTCCGGTTCCAGGATCGCCGCCATACCGACCGAATCCCGCGTGCTCAAGCAGGTGAAGAAGTGCTCCATCACGGAGAGCACTTGCCTCTCCCCTGCCCCTGTTTGCGCACGTGCCGGGAATGCGATGCACTGGAGGGTGATGAGAGCGGCGACCTTCAGGAATGAGCGAAGCATGGAGGGTTCGGGATTCTTGTTCGACAAGGATACCGCATGCCAACGCCCAGTACCAGAAGTTCCCTCAATTCAACTCCCCGGGCACTACCGCTAGTGATTCCATATACCCGCCGCGCAACACCCGCAGCTCGCACCGCTGCCGGATGCGCCCGACCTTCGGACCACCGACCTCTACCTTCCGCCGCATGAAGGCATCCGTTCCCGCCGCCGAGGCGGTCCGCTTGATCGGCTCCGGCCAACGCGTGTTCGTGCATGGCAGCGCGGCCACGCCCCACGCGCTGTTGCGCGCGCTCTTCGCCCGTGCATCGGAGCTGAACAATGTGGAACTGGTCAGCATCAGCACGCTGGGCGCGCTGGAGATCGACCGGCCCAAGGTGCAGCGCAGCTTCTTCGTGAACGCATTGTTCGTGTCGGACAATGTGCGCGATGCGGTGAATGGCCCGCACGGTGACTACGTACCGGTCTTCCTGAGCGAGATCCCGCGCTTGTTCGATCGCGGTGTCCTTCCGCTCGACGTCGCGCTGGTGCACGTTTCGCCGCCGGACCGCCACGGCTTCTGCTCGCTGGGCGTTTCCGTGGATGTGGCGCGGGCGGCCGTCCGCAACGCGCGGATGGTGATCGCGCAAGTGAACCCGCGCATGCCGCGCACGCACGGCGAAGGACATGTGCACATCAGCCGCTTCGATGCCTGGGCGAACGTGGATGAGCCGCTGCCCGAGGTGGATTACAGCGCGCGCATCGGTGCCGTCGAACGCGCCATCGGCGACCACTGCGCCGGACTGGTCGATGACCGCGCCACCCTGCAATTGGGTATCGGGGCCATACCGGACGCCGTGCTGCGCTGCCTCGGCAACCACAAGGACCTGGGCGTGCATACCGAGATGTGCTCCAACGGCATCATGGACCTGCTGGACCGCGGGGCGATCACCAACCGCTACAAGAAGAAGCAGGCCGGTCGCGTGGTCACCACCTTCGCCATCGGCACGCGCGCGCTGTACGACCGCATCGATGATGATCCGCAATTCGCCTTCATGGACGCGCAGTACGTCAACGATGGCCATGTGATCCGCCAGAACCCGCGCGTGGTGGCGATCAACAGCGCGATCGAGATCGACCTCACCGGCCAGGTCTGTTCGGACAGCATCGGCACCTACCAGTTCTCGGGCGTGGGCGGCCAAATGGACTTCATGCGCGGCGCGGCGCTTTCGGAAGGCGGACGGCCCATCATCGCCATGTGCTCCACCACAAGCGCGGGAAAAAGCAAGATCGTGCCGGTGCTCGCTCCCGGTGCGGGCGTGGTGACCACGCGGGCGCATGTGCACTACGTGATCACAGAATTCGGCGTGGCCTTCCTCTGGGGAAAGAACCTCCGCCAACGGGCCGAAGCGATGACCGCCATCGCGCATCCCGATCATCGCGCGGCGTTGGACCAGGCCACATTCGAGCGCTTCGGACCGAAGTATCATTGACCCCATCCTTGTGGCTGTGATGGTGACCTTCCCTCCAACTTTCATCGGCCGCGTGAACGACCCTCAACGGCGCAGCGCTTTCCGCTGCATCCTGTTCAGCCTTCTCCTGTGTGGTTGTACAGGTGCATCCATCCCGCCGCTCGGTGAGGCGGATGTGATCATCCGGCATATTACCGTGGTCGATGTCATTACAGGCACCTTGTTGACCGACCAGCTTATCGCCATCACGCGCGATACCTTCTCCTATGTTGGACCCGATCCGGGCAGCTTGGACACGGTGGTCGGTGCGCGCTACCTCGATGGCAGCGGCCGGTACGCCATCCCCGGCCTTTGGGACATGCACGTGCACGTCTGCTGGAACGACACCAACGCCCAACTTCTCTTGCCCGCCTTGCTGGCGCGCGGGATCACCGGCGTGCGCGACATGGGCGGCGACCTGCGCATCCTGAACGACTTCAAGCAACGGGTGCTCGCGGATCCCACCGCCGGTCCGGAACTATGGGGCTGTGGGCCGATCATCGATGGGGATCCGCCCGTCTTCCCGGACTTCACCCTTCCCGTGGACAGCACGACGGAGATCACGGGCACGCTCGACAGCCTCGCTGCGCACGGCGCCGATTTCTTCAAGGTGTATTCCTTGCTGCGACCGGGCGAACTGCAGCGCATCGCGTCGTACAGCGCAACGCACAAACTCGCTTTCGCCGGGCACCTTTCGGAGTACATCGAGCCGGAAACCGCCATCACCCTGGGCCAGCACAGCGTAGAGCACTTGAACAGATTGGATGACATCTGGCACGCGGATCCCGCACGTTTGGACTCTATCGCCGACCTCATGGTGGAGCACGGAGCATGGTCCTGCCCGACGTTGATCGTGTACCAGCGCAAGTCACACATGCACGATCCGTCGCTCCGCGACACGGTGATGGACAAGCTGGTGCCTTCGCTCCAAGCAGAATGGCAACAAGCGCTCACGCACCGTACTGAAGGCTACGGCGCTCCGCAGCAGCGCGATAGCTTGGACCAGCGCTATCGGCACCAACTGGAACTGGTGAAGCGCTTGCACTACCGAGGGGTGCGCATCCTGGCGGGCAGCGACCTTGCGGGCGCGCCCTTCGTGTATCCGGGCACCGGCCTGCTCGAAGAGCTTGAACGCCTCAATGACGCCGGACTTTCCAACGCGGAGGTGCTCCGATGCGCGACCTCTTCACCGGCCGAATACCTGAACGTGCTGGGCGAACGGGGAACGATCAGCATCGGAAAACAAGCCGATCTCGTGATCCTCGCGAACGACCCCTTGGTCGAGATAAGGGCCATGCGGTCCATCGAGGCCGTGTTCCACCGTGGAAGATCGGTGGAACACAGACCATAGCGCGTTCACGCTACCACTTCCATCTTGCCCGGCTTGGCGGCAACGCGCGCACGCGACTTCTTCGGCCCATCGTTCCGCACGCGCTCGCGGTGCTTCACGCCCCATTCGCGCAGCTCCTTCAGCACCGCTTCCAAAGTCCTGCCGTAGGGCGTTATCCCGTACATCACTGTCACGGGCATCGTGTCCAGCACCGTGCGCTTGACCAGTCCGTTCGCCTCGAGGTCCTTCAGCTCCTTGCTGAGCATTTTGGCGGTGATCCCCTTGTTCACCCGTTGCAGTTCCCCGAAGCGCATGGTGCCCATATAGCCCAGACCGAGCAGGATGACGCTCTTCCACTTTCCACCAACGATGTCCAACGCATCGCGGAAGGACAACAGGAAGCCCGTGCATGCGCCTTGGTCATGTCCGGCCGGAAGAACGGGTGCTGCTTTACGTGCCATTTCCCAAAGGTAGCTGGGCGTTACACCGCGGCCACAAAGGCTCGGCGTTTGTGCGCGAACATGTAGGACACGACCAGGATCACCATTGACACAAGGGGCGCGATGCCCGTAGCCGCTCCATCCACCGAAGTGTGCGCGATGAAGGCGGATATGAAAACGATGGCCAGGCCAGCATAGGCCCACTCCTTCACCCGGAGCGGCACCATCGGGAGTACGAGGATCAAGGCCGCGAGCAACTTGGCGATGCCGAGTTCCTCCCGGAAATAGCTCGGGAAACCGAGGTGCGCGAAGCCCGTGGCGACCTCAGCGGAGACGAAGTAGATGATGCCAGCGAACGCCATTTGGGCGGCGAGCAGGATCGTGGAGATCCAGTAGATAAGGTTGATGCGTTTCATGATCGTTGTGCTTGCCCCGGATGCATTCCGGGTGCCGACACAAAGCTTCGATCATGGAAAGCCTGGATATACGTGGGTTCCCGAAGGGGTACCGGTATCCTCCAGGATACTGGGACGCCGATCACGATAAGGCGTCGCGCTTCTTCCGCAACAGTTCAGTCTCCGCTGGTGAGCGGGTGAGAGTGGCCGCCAGCGCATAGGCTTCGCGGGCTTCATCCCGCCGTGACAGGTCCCGCAAGAGGTCGCCGCGCGCGGCATGGTAGAGGTGCGATCCTTCCAAGCCCTTCACCTCTTCCAATGCGATGGTTCCGGCCGCGGGGCCTTCCGCCTGCGCCACGGCGATCGCGCGGTTGAAGCGCACCACAGGCGAGGGGTTCATGCGCAACAATTGATCATAGAGCGCGATGATCGCCGCCCAATCCGTCTGCGCGAAGGAGGGTGCATGCGCATGCATAGCGGCGATCGCGGCTTCGGCCTGGTAGGCGGACATGGCTTGTCCGGTCACCGCCAGATCGATGTGCCGATCGGCCAGGGCGATGAGCTCCTGGTCCCACTTCGTCCGGTCCTGGTCTTTCAACAATACGATATCGCGATGCGCGTCCAACCGTGCCTCACTGCGCGCCGAGTGGTAGAGCATCAAGGCGAGCAAAGCGTGCACTTCCGGCGTGTCCGTGGCTGTGTTGCGCGTGAGCAGGTCGCACAACCGGAGGGCCTCTTCGATGAGGTCCTCGCGGATCAGATCGTTGTGGCTGGTGGAATGGTACCCCTCGTTGAAGAGCAGATAGATGGTGCCGAGCACATGCTCCAACCGGTCCAGCAAGTCACGATCGGCGGGGAATTCGATGCGGCCCAACGCGCGGAAGGCCTCACGCGCGCGGTACAAGCGCTTGTTGATGGTCTCTTCGTTCGTCACGAAAGCCCGTGCGATCTCCGGCACGCTGAACCCGCAGAGGGTCTTCAATGCCAAGGCCACCTGCTGCTCGCGCGGTATGGCCGGATGGCAGCACGCGAACATCATCCGCAATTGGTCGTCGGCGATCGCGGGGGTGCTCATCGCTTCGTGCACCGTACTGCTCAAGGTCCACTCGCTGCGCAAGAGGGCGGCGTTCTCCTTCAGCAGTTCCAGCCCGCGCGCTTCGCGGCGCAGCCGATCGATGGCCAGGTTGCGGGCCACGCGATGCAACCAGGCGGCCGGTTGGTCCGGCACGCCTCTGAACGGCCACTCCTGCATGGCCTTCAAGAGTGTCTCCTGAACGATGTCCTCGGCCAGGTCCACATGCCGCGTACCGAACAAGCGGGTCAACGCGGCGACCATCCTTCCCGCCTCGCGGCGGAAAAGATGGTCGGCCAGTTCATGCGCGTCGGTCGGGCTCACATCTGCATGACGGTGCGCACTTCCACGCTCCCGTCGTTGTCGAAGATCGGGCAGCCCTTGCCCAATTCCACCGCTTCATCCATGTTGGCGGTATCCACGATCAGGTAGCCGCCCACGATCTCCTTCGCCTCGGCGAAAGGACCGTCAGTGATCTTCTTCGCGCGGCCGCTCAGCACCTTGCCCTCACCATAGTGCAAGGGTTCACCACCGACCAGTTTGCCTTTGGCAGCGATGTCGTCCATCCATACCTTCCACTTCATCATGCCGGCCTGCTGGTCAGCGGGAGAAGCGTTCTGCATATCGCTGCCGCCGCGGAAAAGGAACATGTACTTGCTCATCTTGGTTGTTGTTGGTTGTTCGTTCCTCGTTGTCGAGGTTCGCCCTATTGACGAACGGGCCGGCAGGATCTGGACAAGGACCGGAAAAATATCCACCCCCTAGCTTCGCCGCCATGTCTCATTCCACCATACCTGAAGGGATCCGCAGCGCCATCATCGAAGCTATTGAAGAAGCCGAACGCGGCCACGATGTGAAGGTCCTCCTCGCCGTGGAAAGCGGCAGCCGCGCATGGGGCTTCGCCAGTCCGGACAGTGATTGGGATGTACGCTTCATCTATGTGCATCGGCCGGAATGGTACCTCGGCATCGATGACAAGCGCGACGTGATCGAAGAGATGCTTCCGATGGACATCGACCTCGCCGGGTGGGAGTTGCGCAAGGCCTTGCGGCTTTTCCGCAAGAGCAACCCGCCCTTGTTGGAATGGCTGCGCAGCCCGCTGCTCTACAAGGAGCAATTCAGCACAGCACAACAACTCCGCGACCTGTCCGCCGCATTCTTCAGCGCGATCTCTGTGAGCCATCACTAACTGAGTATGGCAAAAGGCAATCACGCCAAGTATCTGTCCGGCGAAGAGGTTCGGCTGAAGAAGTACCTGTACGTGCTGCGTCCATTGCTCGCCTGCGATTGGATCGCGGAGACCGCCACCATGGCACCGATGGAATTCCAGCACCTGCTGGACCGCTTGCTCCCCCATGGCGATGTGCGCGAGGCCGTGGACCGTTTGCTCAAGAACAAGATGAGCGGTGGTGAGCTCGGTACCGGACCGCGCGATCCGGTTCTGCACGCCTGGATAGACGGACGTTTGGCCCACTACGCGGAGAAACCGCCCACGCAAGATGCCGCTAGCGCCGCGGACACCGCACGGCTCGATGGATTGCTGCGCTCCACGCTGAGCGAGGTCTGGGGCTGAAGCTCATTCAGCTGTGGCCTTCGCACCGCTGCCCAGTCGAACGAACAACGCGTCCATCGAATCGCTCCAACCGCCGATATGCGAATCGCGCGAGGCGATGGTGGCGAGACCGGTCTGGCGGAATTCCAAGAGGGTACCGCCGTTCTCTTCGGCGAACTCGACAGTTACGCGGGTGCGGTGTCGCTCGGGATTCACACCAGCCACCTGCTTCTCCCATTGATGCGTCATCACGATGCGCTCCGGAGCCACCACTTCGATGTACTCACCATAGGCCGGGAAGTCCTCCCCCTCCGGTGAGCGCATCACCACGCGCCACGCGCCGCCCGCCCGCGCATCGGCGTTGGCGTCCACCGTAGTAAAGGCCGCACAGCCGAACCAGCGCACAAGCATCGCCGGATCGGTCCATGCATTGAAGACCAATTGGCGTGGAGCATTGAACCAGCGTGTGATGCGGATCTCGTCCGGCGTGGGTGTGCTGACGAAGTTGCGGCTCTCTGTCGCGGTTGACGGCATCATGGCATGGTCGCTTGTGGGGTGAAAATAGGCCGTAGTGTATCAGATCCCTCCGAACAGAATGTCCAAGGCCGAGTGCGATAGTCGGCGCGATACTTCACGTGTCGGCCAATACCAACCGCGCCTTCTCCTTCCCAAGCCCGATCGTCGCGATCGCCCCGGAGTTGAACTTCAAGTGGTCATCCGCGATGCCATCAGAGAAGATCACGCCCTTGTCCGGCATCAATGAGGTGATCGTTATCTCCTGCCCAGCCTTCAATCTGCCGGTGGTGACAGCGATGCCCGTGCGCTGGCTTTGGAACGGCTCGCGCACGACGAATTGCAGCTCGTTCTCACCCAGCGCTTTCGCCTTGCGCGCTTTCTCTTGCGATCCACGGATCAGGCTGTTCGCCATGTTATAGGTCGAACTCAGCCACCCTGTGCTTCCTGAACGTGTGGCCACCAGTATGCCCGAGGAGGATTGCTCCTCTTCCTCCGCACCGAACGAGATCCTGTACCGCGCCGATGTGTGATCGCTGATACCGATGAACAGATCATTGAAGGCGAGCAAGCGTTGGCCATCGTTCAAGCGGGCCTCGGCCAAGGATGCATCGCGGTGCGCGTACGTGCCCGCGACCACGCGCTCCACGGCGGAAAGACAAGTCGCGGAGCTGAACGGCAAGAGCACCCCATCGTAACGTTTCGGATCCGGATTCACACCGATCATCGGTCGGCCGCCTACGTACTTCGCGGCATTAGCCAGCAGGCCGTCCTGGCCGATCGTGATCACCACCTGGTCGTCGCTGAAGATGAACGACGGCAGGAAGGCGCGCTCCACCAGCTTGTTCTTGATCGTGCGCGCCAAGCTGCGTTGCACCTCATCCAGCGCGGTGTGGAAAGCATCGTGCTCGCGCTCGTAGTCATTGAAGTCGCCGCCGTTGCGCTCGATGTAGAAGCGCGCTTGCGACCGGGTGTTGAACCGTTCCACGAGCATCTCCAGCCGCGTGCGGCCCCGGACGATGATCGCGTACTCGATCCGCGCCTTGCCTTCGCCGAAGCGACTACGCGCAGGCACGGTCATTTCTTCTCCTCCTTGCGCAGTAATTGCTCCAAGAGTTCTGGACTGATGTTCAACGTGCCCACCTTGCCGGCGTTCTCTGCCAGCTCGCGGAAGGCCATCGCGATGTTCGATCGCGCGTCCTGTTCTCCGCGCAAAGCCATCAACATGCGCCAGTCCATCTCCTTATAGGGCTTCAATGTGGTCTCCAGCACATAGCCCTGCGCATCGGCCTCCTTGCGTTCGTTGGCGGTCTTCTGGTCGATCAGCAGCTTGCGTTGGTCCTCCACGGCGATATCCGCCTGTACCTTCAGCTCACGCAGCTTGCGTTCGTTCTCGGCCTTCTGCACGTCGCTCTCCATCACCTTCTCCGCGATCTGCTTGCGCTTCTCCTCTACCGCGACCTCCGTGTTCAGTTCGCTCTCCTTGATCTTCCGCTCCTGTTCTACGGCGAAGTTCCTGCGCTCGTAGATCGCCTGATCGGCTTCCTGTTGAAGTCGCTCGCGCGTTTCGGTCTCCAGCGCGCGTGCCATTTCAGGTGAGGCTTTCACCGCCAGCACGTTCACGGCGAGCACTTCCACGCCCAAAGCAGCGATCGCTGCTGAACCCTTGATGCCCGTGCGGATCTGCTCCTCGATGGCCTTCGCTGAACGGATCGCGTCCTTCAGCCCGATGCCGTGGATGTACGATGCGGTAGCCGTCTGCGCCTCGTTGATGATGCGCTGATTCAGCTTCTCCAGATCGTTCTTCTTGTAGATGCCGCGACCGTCCACGGTGAAGTCCAGCAGCATGGCCAGCTGCTTGGCGTCAGCCACCTTATAGCTCACTTGGCCCTGGATGGTGATGCTCTGGTGGTCGCGTGTGGTCTCCGCGAAAATGAACGGGAGGTCGTTGCTGCCCAACGGTATGGCCGCAATAGAGCTGCTGGGGGCAAAGTAGAAGAAGGACAAGCCTCGTCCCTCCAGCACCACTTTACCGTTCTTGTAGTGGATGACATGCGTCATCGCGTCGAAGCTGATGTACTTGATACCGAACATGCGCGGAAGGTAATGGGATGGTCGGGACAAAGAGACACTGCCTACGGCCGCGCCCGTTCAGAACCACGGATACACAGATGGACACGGACGAAAGCGAATGCGTCCACCGATCTCGCAGATCACGCCGATTGATCACGGAGATGTGATTCAGGCTCCGGGGCGATGAAGGATGAAATTGCGCTGCACATTCTTGCGAACGTCCATGCAGAGCAACACGCCATCGAGGGCAGGGCCCGTATGCGAGAGCAGCTTCAGTGCTTCGTTCGCTTGCAAACTGCCGATCACCGCGCAAGTGGTGGGGATGATGCCCGTATTCGCGCAGTTGAGCAGTGCATCCGCATAGAACGCTGACAAGTCAAAGGCCTCGCGCAGGTGAAAACCGAGCAGGTGATGCAGCACGGTGACGTATCCCTCCCATTCCTGCGCTGCCGCGAAAATCAAGGGCACACCGTGATTCCCGCAAGCCGCGTCGATGGCGAGGCGCGCTTCGAGGTTGTCCGTGCAATCGCACACCACGTGATGATCGGCGACCATCGCTGAACGCGCTTCGCCGAATGGCTCCTTGACGGCCTGGATGCGCACGTCCGGATTCTGGACCTTCAATCGCTCAGCGAGCACGGCCGCTTTGAACGCACCGACATCCGAAGGCGTGAACTGGAACTGCCGGTGCAGGTTCGTGACTTCCACGCGATCGCCATCCATGATCGTGATATTGCCGACGCCGGCCGCAGCGAGGATCGTGGCCACGGGTGTTCCCAGCCCACCGGCACCGATGATCAACACGCGCCCTTCGCGCAATTTCAATTGGGCTTCTTCGCCGAAACCATCCACGGCGATCTGCTGCGTGTATCGCGATCCGCTCACTTCCGGTTGATCTGCGAGGTGATCGTGCCGTCCTTGATCTTGTCGTCCTCGGCGAGCAGGAAGGCCTTGGAGATGATGACCGACAGACCCGTGTCACCCTCGAACGGCAGGAAAAGGTTCTGTGTCGGCGGCTTGCTGCGGTCCGGTACGATGCACAGGTACTGGTCGTTCGGTTCCATCAGGATGTTGGTGCTGCCGAGATGGATCTTGTAGGTGCGCAGCTTGCCTTTCACCACGAGGAGCTTGTCCTGGATGCTGGAGACCTTGGCGATCTTCAAGCGTGGCAACAGGCCGGTGAGGATCTCCTTGCGCGTTTTCGCCACTTCGCCCAGATCACCGAAGGAGTAGCTCTGCCAGTAGTCGCGGTAGCCGGGTAATGCACCGCCGCTGTCCTGCCATTCGGGATCGTTGCCCACGCTGGCCACGCCCACGAAGAGGTCCACATCGCGCATCACTTCGCTGAAGGCCACTACCGGAACATCCACGAGGTCCATCGGATCCTCATAGCCGATGCGCCCGAAGCGCACTTGGTCCGTGGCCATGTAGGTCCAGATGCCCGTGTCGTTCGTCGCACCATCGGCGTTCACCTCGTTCAACCAGAACTGGGCACCGATGCCGTGATCAGGCAGCGAAACACTCGCCCACGAACCGTCCTGCCCATTGTCGAATGCGCCTTGCAATGCGTATTTCCAGCCGCGCGTCTTAGCCAGTGAATTGAACTGGTGCTGCTTCAGCAGGTGCGCGGCCATTCGATTGCTGTACGTGCGCGTGTTGAGTTCCGCGTCCGTCAGCAGATACACTTCGCGGTACGCCTGTTTCAGCGGTTGGCGGATCTCACGCGCCATCATGAACTCGCGCCAGGTGCGAACATCGGCGACGCTGGCCGTGGCCGGATGCCAGAGCGAAACGGACATCGTATCCGTCGGCGTGAACACTTCCCGGGTCATGGTCGTCCACGTGCCTTCCACGAGGATGGCAGGTGTGGTCCGGTCGCCGTCGTGGAAATTCCAGATGATGCGTTTGGCCAGGAAGCCGAGCAGTCCATGTTCCACAAAATGTTCCCGGAAGTACGGCATGGCCATGGACCGTGTGCTCCGGAACATGCGGTCCAACCGATCGCGCTGAGCGGTGGTGCCCAGGTCCACTTGCTTCACCGTGTCTTTCAATTTCTTCAGCTTGGCCGCGTGCCCTTCCTTCACCGCAGCGGGCACTGACTTCTGCGGTGTCCCATCGGGCTTCCGCCATTCGAGTTCGCTATCGCCGGGACCTGTCACGGTGAGTGTGGCGGTGTAGCCGTCGAAGTCCCAAACACGCGAGCCGTCGTTCAACCCCAGGTCATCGCAGGCCTGGTCTTCGATCTCGTACACCGTGATGCCCTTGTCCGCCGCCGCTTCCGCGAGGTACCTGTCGATAAGGGCCACCGTGCTGCTCTGCTTGATGCGCAGTTTCAGGCGGCTCAATTGACCGATGCCGTCCAAGCCCTTCGAGCGGAACAAAGTGAAAAGGCAAGCGTTCCCGACGGCTGCTGCAGCGGGTCCCTGTCCGGGGATCTTCCGGAAGCTCCTTTCCGCCAGTGCGGCTACCGTGGCGATCGTGCGCGCATCATGG
>JBGAJW010000029.1:0-61944 GCA_044224725.1 Flavobacteriales bacterium | reverse complement strand
TCGCCCCAGGGCAGGTCCAGCAAGAGCGAAACGTAATTGTACTGCACGCTGAACTCCGCGCCGGCCGGGTTCATGCGCTGCAATTTGACGATCTCCTTCTCGAAGACCTCGCCCACCTTCTCGGTCCACTTCTTCTTGGCCGCCTTGGCGCGCATGTCCTCGATCTCCTGCTCGATGGGGTTGCCGCCCAGTTCGTCCTGGATGGTCTTGATCTGCTGGTGGAGGAAGTACTCGCGCTGCTGGCGGTCCACCTCGGTGCGCACCTTGCTCTGGATCTCGTTCTTCATCTCCAGCATCTGCAGCTCCTTGGTCAGGTAGGCGAGCAGGAGGTTGGCGCGTTCACGCAGGTCCGCCACCTCGAGCATCTTCTGCTTCTCGGCGACCTCCGCGTTCATGTTGCTGCTGATGAAGTTCACCAGGAAGCTGGGCGAGTCGATGTTCTTGATGGCGAAGCCCGCCTCGGTGGGGATGTTCGGGCTCGCCTTGATGATCTGGATGGCCAGGTCCTTCAAGCTGCTCACCAGCGCCTCGAAGCTCTTGTCCCCTTTCGCCGGCCGCTGCTCGGTGAATTCCTTCACGTTCGCCGTGAAGTACGGATCGGTCTTGGTGACCTCGATGATCTCAAAGCGCTTCTTGCCCTGGATGATCGCCGTGGTGCTGCCATCCGGCATGCGCAACATGCGGATGATGGTGGCGATGGTGCCCACCTTGTTCAGGTCCTCCACGCGGGGGTCCTCGATGCTGCTGTCCTTCTGGCTGGCCACCCCGAGGGTCTTGTTGCCCCGGTACACTTCCTGAATGAGGCGGATGCTGCGGTCGCGGCCCACGGTAATGGGGATCACCACGCCCGGGAAGAGCACGGTATTGCGCAAAGGCAGGATGGGCAGCTCCGGCGGAGTCTGCTCCGCGTTCATCTGCTCCTCGTCCTCGGCGGTAATGAGCGGAATGAGCTCGGTCTCGTTCTCGATCTGCTCGGAGGACAACAGAAGGCCGTCAGGGGGAATGCGGTCGTTCATCAAAGGGAGTTCGGTGCCAGAATGGCGCACGGCGAAATTACTCCGTTGCGGAGGCCTCGCCGGGCGGGATGTTTCAACAGGTGTGCGCGACCAGTTCCAACGACCATGCCTCCGGACCGGGGACTGCTAAGGTGTCAGGACAATTGCGATTGAGGAAGCACGAACAGCATGCGTGACCTCAATCCACCTTCATGAAGGGGAGGGAGATCTTCCGAACAAGATCGGATGCGCAAACGACTGCTTGATAACAACCGGGAGGCATGCCTTCAATCGACAGGGCTACCACTCGACCACTTGGCTGAATGTTCACGGTTCGCACCAAACGGCCAGCAGCATCAAGAATCCGCACTATGACATCACCAGTTAGAACAACGGTCGAACGCAGTGTGATCTGTTCGGATGCCGGGTTGGGGAACAAGGTGAACTCTGGCCTAAGCGATTGCGAATCGAACACGCCCTGCACGATGGTATAGCACGTATCGGGTGGGGCGTCCAAGGGCCACTTGGCCACCTGCTGCATAGGCCAACCTTCAGGGTAGACGAAGCCGTACAGCGTGTCGGCAGAGGCAGCAATGCTGTAAGCTTGGATCAAATGACCGCCGAGCACACAAAGCTGTTCGCCGTCGAAAACACCTATTCGATACTGCCCCGTGAGTCCGTCCCCAACGAACGGTCCAACGAAATACAGCTTGCCGTCAGCGACAAGCAACTCCTTGCCCGCGGCAGAAAATTCGATTTGCGGGAAGGGATCGGCCCATTGGGTGCCATCCCAGGTCATAAGGCCAGTGGCGGGATTACCCGCACTGCTGTAAAACTCACCAGCGACCCAGAGCTTACCGTCGAATACCTCCAGGTCGTTGACCCACGCGTCACCTTGGATGCCAGGTCCTACTTCCTCCCATGTATCGCCGTCGAGCACCGCCAAGTCATTCGGGACGTTCCACTGCTGGAAATTGCCGCACACGTAGCGCTGTCCATTGTAGTCGACCACTTGGTTGATCTGGCCTGAATATCCGAATGGGAATAGGCCGTTAGTGTCGCCGGGAGCCCAATGCTCGCCATCCCAAGTCGCCCAACTCTTGAACGATACGGTATCAATAGTCCATTCCATCCAACCACAGAGATGCGCATTCTCTTCAAGTACGCGCCAACTGCGAACCAACGACAACTCTTGGCAACACGAGTCCACTCCCATGGAATGCCATTGATCACCATCCCACTGTGCGACGTACGAACTAAATGGCACGCTGTCCATTGCATAGAACTCGCCGCCGACCAGTAATGATCCGTTGAAGGCACAGATGGACTGAACGGGCGGAACTTGGCCGACCGGTATGCTATGAGTGACCCCGGTGCCCATTGGGTGCCAAACCCCTTCATTGTAGTACGCTACACCGTTGATCGGATCGGTTATGGAGTATAAATAACGGCTGGAACCACCAAGTACTAGCGTGGCAGAGTCCTCGATATACAGCATCGTATAGACCTGCCCGTTCTCCACCCCGCCATTAACCACACTCCACTGCGCATAGCCTCGCAGGGCCGCCAAAGGCAGCAGCAATACCAGCAAGACCTCAGCTCTCCTCCGCATTGTCGAAGTTCAGCACCTCCTTGAGGATCTCTTCATCGATGGCGGTGAACTCCACGCCGCGCCGGTCCATCACGCGGTGACAGGTTTCCAGCGCACGCTCGAACTCGTAGGTGTCAAAGCCCTCCGCTCCACCCCAAGCAAAACTGGCGATGCGTTTGGGCGGAAAATCCGCACCGAAGATGTTGGCGCACACGCCCACCACGGTTCCGGTATTGAACATGGTGTTGATGCCGCTCTTGCTGTGATCGCCCATGATGAGGCCGCAGAACTGCAGGCCGGTGCTCACCATGTTCTCCTCGGCATAGCTCCAGGCCTTCACTTGGCCGTAGGTATTCTTCAGGTTGCTGTTGTTGGTGTCGGCGCCCAGGTTGCACCATTCGCCCAGCACGCTATTGCCCAGGAAGCCATCGTGGCCCTTGTTGCTGAAGCCGAGCAGTACGCTGTTGTTCACCTCGCCACCTACGCGGCATTCCGGCCCGAAGGCGGACGGTCCGTAGATCTTGGCTCCCATCTTGATCTGCGCATGCTGGCCAAGCGCGATGGGGCCGCGCAGCATGCAGCCTTCCATCACCTCCGCGTCCTTGCCGATGTAGATGGGGCCACCGGTCGTGTTGAGCATGGACGCATGCACCACGGCTCCCGGCTCCAGGAAGATGAGCGAAGGATCACCGATCACCGTGTTCGATGTGTGCAGCGCAAGGCTCTGCCGGCCTTTGGTCAGCAGATCGAAGTCGTTCAGGATGGCGCGGCCGCAATGCTGGAAGAGGCTCCATGGGCGACTGAAGGAGAGCACTTCACCGGGGAAGACCTTGGCGTGCCAGATGGTGGTGAGCGCTTCCCAGGCGTCGGCTTCCAAGGGTTCAATGCCCGCGCGACAGAAGGCGAGCGAACGGCCCCGGTGCGTGAGGGCTTCGCCGACTTCCAATTCGAGCACGGCGTTTACCAGTTCTGGCGTCGGCAAGAGGGTGGCGTCCACTTCGCGAATGAGTTCGGCTTTCACCCCGTGGAACTTCGGGCGCAGGTAGTCCTGCGTGTTGTAGCCCACCGGTCTTCCCGAGCGGCGCTCCCACGCCTCGGCAATGGTGAGGATGCCGGGCCTTAATGCGCCGATGGGACGGGTGAAGGTGAGCGGAAGAAGGTGCTTCCAGTGGCCAGCGTCGGACAGGAGGATCGCCATACGGCCTCTAAGTAAGCGAGTAGGCACCATCCACGTAAGGAGCCATGCATGGCCCTCGCATGGTTGGGATCAATGCAAGCCGAAGAGCCCGCAGACCCAATACGCCAGACCAGCGAGCAGTGCGCTCACGGGGATGGTGATGATCCAAGCCCAGAGCAAGCGCACGGTAACCCCCCAGCGCACGGCGCTCATGCGCTTGGTGGCCCCTACCCCGATGATGGCACCGGTGATGGTGTGCGTGGTGCTCACGGGAATGCCCATCTGTTCGGTGAGGTAGAGGGTCATCGCTCCGGCGCTTTCGGCGCACACGCCTTCCAGCGGTGTCACCTTGGTGATGCGCGTGCCCATGGTCTTGATGATCTTCCAGCCACCGCTGAGGGTGCCCAGGCCGATGGCCGCGTAGCACGCGAGCGGTACCCAGGTCGGCATATTCTTGATATCGTCCAATTGGTGCCCGGCGATGAGCGCGGCGCAGATGATGCCCATGACCTTCTGCGCGTCGTTACCACCGTGGCCGATGCTGAAGGCCGCGGAAGAGAGCAGCTGCAGGCGCTTGAACATCTTGGCCATGCTGAAGGCGTTCGGGGTCTTCACCTTCTCCACGTACAGGTACACCAGAATGAAGATCAGGGCGATGCCCATGATGCCGATGCGGATCCAGAGGTTATCGGCCTTGCCCAGATCCTTGCCCAGCTTTTTCGGATCCACGTTCGGGTCCACCTCGGCTTGGATGCGCTCCGCGATCTGCGTGGTGCTGATGGTGCCGTACATGGAGAGCAGCGGCAAGGCCTTGTCCAATTTCGCCTGAGCGGTCTCGTAATCGATGGTTTTCGAGGGGTCTTCCGCAGCGGCCTTTTTCAGGTCGTCCACCTTCCAGTACTTGCTGAGGTTCTCTTCCATCTTGCCGGCCTGCAGGTAGGAAAAGAGCACCCAGGTGCCGATGGAGACGAGGATGATCAGGCTCACCCGGTACCAGGTGGTATGCACCAGGGTGACCAGCGTGATGAACATGCTGATGACCATACCGATGAGCGGCGCGAGGAAGATGAAGGCGACCGTCTTGATGATCTTGTCCTTCTCCACGACATCACTGAAGGTGAACGCGCCGTCATGCGTGGCGAAGGCATGCGCGACAGCCGCACCCGCAAAACCACCGATGAGCGTATGCGAACTGCTGCTGGGGATCCCGTACCACCACGTAAGGAGATTCCAGATGATCGCGGCGACCAGTCCGCTGAGGATCACCGGCAGGGTGATGAACTCCTTGTGGACCGTTTTGCTGATGGTGTTGGCCACCGCATGGTCCTTGAAGATGAAGAAGGCGATGAAGTTGAACGCGGCCGCCCAGACCACCGCTTGGAACGGGGTAAGCACCTTCGTGCTGACCACCGTGGCGATGGAATTGGCCGCATCGTGGAAGCCGTTGATGTAATCGAACACCAAGGCCAGGACGATGATGGTGATGAGCAGGGGCTCCATCGCCTCAGGCGTACTTCAGCATGATCGACTCGATCACGTTGGCCACGTCCTCGCACTTGTCCGTCGCGAGCTCCAATGTGCTGTACAGGTCACGCCACTTGATCAGCTCGATGGCGTCCTTCTCGTTGGCGAAGAGCTGCTCGATGGCCTTGTCGTACACGGAGTCGGCCTCGTTCTCCATGCTGTTGATGTCCACCACGAACTGGATGTTGGTGTTGGCCTTGTGAAGATCACGCAAGCTCTGCACGGCCAGTTGCACGATGCGGCTGCCTTCGTTCACCAAGCGGGCGAGTTCCTTGCAGGTCTCATCCGGCTTGTTGATGTGGAACATCTCGATGTTCTTGGCACTGGCCAGGATGAAATCCGCCACGTCGTCCAAGCTGGTGGCCAAGGCGTGGATGTCCTCCCGATCGATGGGCGTGATGAAGTTGCGCGCCAGGTCCGTGAAGATGGTATGCGTCAGGTCATCGTTGGCGCGTTCCTGAAGCTCAAGGCGCTCAAGGATGGCGTTGCGCTGGCTGCCGGGCTCGGTGGCCATCATCAGGATCAGGTCCTCGCTCATCTTCAGCACGTTCGCGGCGCTGGCCTCGAAGTGGTAGAAGAACACGCGGTCGCGCGGTTTGAACAACCGGAAGAAGGATTCGAGCACCATGGGACTGAACGGGTGAGGGAGGTGGCGTTTGGCGCGGCGAAAGTAGACGGGGCTTTTTACCGGGACTTACATCATGTCATCCTTAACGCAGGGTTAACCTCGGAGCAGAGCTGACGAACGGAATGGTTCGAAGTTCAGGGTTCGAGGTTCCTGAGCTATCAGGGGTTTTTGAAGTCTTCACCCAGGTACTTCATTGCCCTTCAACTTGTCTTGGCATTGAAGGCACAAGGCACGGAGTTCATCGTGTCTTGCTTGACTGGAGCAGCCTTCCTCCAGTGCAGTAGTCAGGTAGTCCTGTGTCTCGCACAAGGAACCCATAGCGATTCGACAAAAGCGGCGGTTGTCCATACGGCTGAAGCGCCCCCAACCTTCAGCTATCTGGGTCGGCGCTGATCGGGTTGACCGGATGATCTGATCCGTTAGGGTGTATTGCTCCTCCTTCGGCCAGTTGCGTGTTTCAGCTCGCGCCTCACGGCGCAGTTGACAACACAGCTTGTAAACGTCCAGTTCCTCGAATGACTTCAGTCCGGTTCCCATGCGTGCTGATCGTATCGCTAAGTAAACAGAACCCCGAACCGCGCGAACCTTGAACTTCGAACCAATGAACCTCGAACCGATCGAACCTCGAACCCCACTTTTGTCCCTCGCCTTCGCCCTTCAGGCTCCAGCGAACAACGCATGCTCTACGAATTCAACGGTTACCGCCCCGTGGTCCATCCTTCCGCCTTCGTGCATCCCCAAGCGGCTGTTACGGGCAACGTGGTCATCGGAGCTGACGTGTACATCGGCCCGGGCGCGGCCTTGCGCGGGGATTGGGGCGAGATCGTGATCAAGGACGGCTGTAACGTGCAGGAGAACTGCACCATCCACATGTTCCCGGGCGTGAAGGTGGTGCTGCATGCCGGGGCGCATATCGGCCACGGGGCGATCATCCACGGGGCTACCATCGGCGCGAATTGCCTGGTGGGCATGAACGCCGTGCTCATGGACAACGTGGTGCTTGGCGAAGGCTGCATCGTGGGAGCGCTCAGCTTTCTGCCCGCTGATTCCGCTTGGGAAGCACGAAAAGTGATCGTGGGCAATCCCGCTCGCGTGGTAAAGGACGTCAGCGACGACATGCTGGCCTGGAAAACGGAAGGTACCAAGCTCTACCAACAGCTCCCTGCGGAACTTCACGCTACACTGAAGGAATGCGAGCCGCTGCGCGAAGTGGACAAAAGCCGACCACCGATCACCGCCCGGTACAGCACATGGAACGAACGCAAGAACGGTTGAGCACTTGGTCGAAGCGATGCCGCTTACACAGGCCATCCCCTCTACTTTCACCCCGCATGAAAAACTTCTCCTCTCTCGCAGCCCTCGTTCTACTGAGCACCAGCCTCAGCGCCCAGATCCAGATCACCTCGGCGGACATGCCAGTGATCGGTGACGAACTGCTACGCTCGATAGATACCGTTCCCGGCTTCGGCCCCGGTGGTGGCGGGCCTGACCAGGTCTGGGATTTCAGCTCCGCCTTGGAGGACCAGAGCGTGACCACCTCGGTGGTAGACCCGGCCAGCACACCCAGCGCTGATCAGTTCGGAAGCTCCAACCTGGCGATCACCACGGACGGGTTGAACTACTCCTACCTCACGAATTCCTCCCCGGAAATGACCGTGGACGGCTTCGCGGGCGATCCCCTCGGTGACGGCACTCTGATGATCGATGCCCCCTTCGCTCCTGCCCTTACCCTGCACCAGTTCCCGCGCCAATACACCACCGCGTTCACGGACGACTTTGGCTTCGACGTCACTGCGGATGGCAGCGGTTTCGGCGTATACCAAGCGCGCATCCGGGAAGTCGGCGTCGTTCAGGACAATACGGATGCCTACGGAACGATCACTACGCCGGTAGGCACCTACGATTGCCTACGGAGCCGTACCCTCACGATCCGCACGGACTCCATTTTCGCCCAGTTGATCGAGATCCTCCCGATGACCTTCCTCTTCGCCACGGTGGACACCACCGTGACCTACTCTTGGCATGCGGTAGAGACCAAATTGCCCGTGGCCGAGATGACCGTGGACAGCGTAGGCAACGCCGTAGACTTCACTTGGTCAGCGATCGAGCCGAACAGCACGGCCGTCGCGAATGCCTCACCGACGAACAACGCGCTTACGCTCTTCCCCCAGCCCGCCATGGACCGGGTGCGTATCGGTGCAGAGGGTTCCGCGTTCACGTCAGTAACCGTGTGCGACCTGAACGGCCGCACGGTGCTTCGGAACACGCGCGTGATGGCGAACGACTGGTTGGACCTCTCCACCTTGCCTTCGGGAGTCTATGTGGTGAACGCGTACGATGTGAACGGCCGTCAATTCTCGCAGCGGTTGGTGCATATCCACGCGCGATAGTCGGATCATTCCGATCAGGGTGTCGGTCTCTCAGTGCGCTGCTTTCAGCGCCCTGAGCCATCTTCGCACGACTTCCTTCCACCATGAGCTACCAGAAGATCCTCTTCAGCAACTCTGATGGCGTGGCCATCATCGTCCTGAACCGCCCGGACAAGCTGAACAGCTTCGATCGGGCGATGTCCTTGGAGGTGATCCGCGCGCTGGATGTGTGCAAGGACGACAGCAGTGTGCGTGCGGTCCTGATCACCGGTGAAGGCCGGGCGTTCAGCGCTGGGCAGGACCTGGCGGAGGCCATCGCTCCGGGAACGAGGATCGAAGACATCCTCACCACGCAGTACAACCCCATCGTGCGGCGTATACGCGCGTTGCCCAAGCCGGTGATCGCCGCGGTGAACGGTGTTGCTGCCGGTGCCGGGGCGAACATCGCCTACGCCTGCGACCTCACGCTGGCGGCCGAAAGCGCCAACTTCATCCAGAGCTTCATCAACATCGGCCTGATCCCGGACAGCGGCGGCACCTTCACTCTTCCGCGACTGGTCGGCATGCAGCGCGCCTTCGGCCAAATGATCCTCGCTCCGAAAATGAGCGCCAAGGAAGCAGAAGCCCAAGGCATGATCTGGAAATGCGTGATCGATGCCGACCTGCTGAACGAGGCACGCGCACTGGCAGCACGGCTCGCGTTGATGCCCACCAAAGCCATCGCGCTCACCAAGCAGGCCTTGAACCGCGGCCAGTACGCCACGATCGATGAACAACTGGATACGGAGAACGAACTGCAATCCATCGCAGGGGCGAGCCACGATTATAACGAGGGCGTGAAGGCGTTCCTGGAGAAGCGGAAACCGGTGTATACGGGCAACTGATCAGAAGATCGGACAATGAGATGATCAGAATACAGAATGACCGTGGCGGGTCGATCCCGCGCGGCTGATCCGCTCATGCGATCCGTCGTTATCATCTGATTTTCTGATCATCCTATCCACTGATCCACCCGCACGCGATCTTCGCCCCTCGCCTACGCTCATACGCTCCGGCATAACGATCATGGATCGATCCTCTTCCGTCGGCATTCTCGGTGCGGGCACCATGGGCATGGGCATCGCCCAGATCGCGGCCACGGCCGGACACACCACCTTCTTGTATGATTCGCGGCAGGAGGCCGTGGACAAGGCCATCATCGGGCTGAACAAGACGATGGACATGCTGGTGGCGAAGAACAAGCTGACGCACGAGCAGGCTTCGGCCATCTTGGGCCGCATCCGTCCGGCAACGTTGATGAAGGAACTGGCCCAATGCGGTCTGGTGATCGAAGCGGTGATCGAGGACGTGGCGGTGAAGAAGAAGCTCTTCATGGACATTGAGTTCAAGGTGGGTCCCGAAACGATCCTGGCCACGAACACCTCCTCGCTGTCCGTTACGGAGATCGCGGCCGCCTGCAACCGGCCGGAACGGGTCATGGGCCTGCACTTCTTCAACCCCGCGCCACTGCTGCCCCTGGTGGAAGTGGTGCCCGGTCTGGCCACCAGCGACCACAACCGCGAGCGGGCCTTCAACCTGATGCGCGCATGGAACAAGGTCCCCGTGGTGTGCAAGGACACGCCGGGCTTCATCGTGAACCGTGTGGCGCGGCCCTTTTATGGCGAGAGCCTGCGCATCCTGGAAGAAGGTCTGGCCGACACGCACACCATCGACCGTGCGCTGAAAGAGGTCGGCGGCTTCCGCATGGGCCCCTTCGAACTGATGGACCTGATCGGCAACGACATCAACTACATGGTGACAAAGACCGTGTGGGAGAGCTTCTTCTACGACCCGCGTTATCGCCCGAGCTTCACGCAGCAACGCATGGTGCAGGCCAAGTGGCTGGGCCGCAAGACCGGTCGGGGCTACTACCGATACGATACGTCCGGCATGATCGTGACCAGCGGCCCGGAAACCACATTGGCCGCTGGCAACCGTGATCGGTCCTTGATGGAGGACATCACGCACCGCGTGGTGGTCATGCTCATCAACGAGGCCGTGGATGCCTTGAGCTTGGGCATCGCCAGCAGGGAGGACATCGATCTGGCGATGACCAAAGGCGTGAACTACCCCAAGGGCCTGCTGAAATGGGCTGACGAACTGGGCTTGGACACGTGCCTGGCCAGCTTGGAACGCTTGCAGGCGGACTATGGAGAGGACCGCTATCGCCCTTCTCCCCTGCTCCGTCGAATGGTACGCGAGGGTCGGTCGTTTTATTGAACTGGTTGAAGTTCGGGATGCCTTGGCGCTTGTTTAATTCGCGGCCCGAAACAAAAACCAGGAACGCCCATCATGAAACCGTTCATCGCCCTCACCGCCACTGCGGCCGTGTTGAGCATCGTGGCCTGCGGCCCTTCTGAAGCCGAGATCGCAGCTGCCAAAGAGAAAGCCGTTCAGGACAGCATCGCGGCCGCTGCCGCCATGGAAAAGACGTGGACCGTCGATCAGTCCACCAGCAAAGTGAACTGGACCGGTACCATGCTGGGCGTGAAGTCCCACAACGGTGATCTGAACTTCACCGAAGGTTCCTTCACCACCAAAGGCGGCCAACTCTCGGGCGGTTCGTTCATCGTGGACATGAAGAGCTACGTGATGAACGACACGAACTACGCGCCGGACGGCAGCAAGCAGGGCACCCGTGCCATGCTGATGGGCCACTTGATGTCCCCTGACTTCTTCGCGGTTGACAGCTTCCCGACCGCCACGCTGAAGATCACGGGCGTGAACGGCAACACGGCCACGGCCGACCTGACCGTGCGCGGCAAGACGAACAGCGAGAACATCACGGACATCGTGCTGACGCCGAGCGCGGATGGCACCATCAACGGCACCGGCAAATTGGTGTTCGACCGCCAGAAGTACGGCGTGGCGTGGAGCAGCGGGTCCAAGGACGCCGTGCTCAACAACGACATCGAGTTGGTGGTGAAAGTGAACGGCAAGGCGAACTAAGCCTCAAGACCTCTTGGAGGAAGGCGCTGCCGCAAGGTGGCGCCTTCCGCATTTCGGCCCGACCATTTCGATGGGCTGTACATGCAAGTCAGGAAAGTCGCGCTGTGGTTGGGAAAACACCGATCGAACGGCAGACGCGGTGCGATACGCGTGCGGCAACCGCGCCATTGACTGGGCTGTACATGCAAGTCGATCGGGCGGTCCAGCCCCGGGTTCCGCTGGGATCCAGAGAAAGCACACGCTCACTTCATAGCCCCCGCCAACCAGACATTCAGTGGGCACATGGCCAGGTAGTGGTCCATCAGGTGGTCCATGAGTTTGGGGTCCGTCACCGTTTTGGCCGGCTTCTCCGCTCCCACATAGAACTGCTTGTTGGCGATGAGCGGCTCCTTCTTCGCCGCCTCTTTGAATTCCGCTGGAAGCACCTTGTTCGCTTCGCCCTGCACCGTGCCGAACATCGCTTTGAAGGTCTTCGCGTCGATCACCTTGTGGAAGCCTTTGCCGTCGCGCATGATCGCCGAGCGGATCAGTTCCAGTTGGTCCTTTTCAGGCTGGTAGCAACCGCCGTAGAACTTCACGGCTTCCGGGCCGAAGGCGAAGTAGATGCCAGGCACCTTGTGGTCCTTCCGTCCTGCGGGTGAAATGATGGCGGAGGTCTCCAGCTTGTAGGGCGTCTTGTCCTTGCTGAAGCGGATGTCCTTGTTGATGCGGAAGATGGCATCCTTGGGCTCCAGGTGGATCGACTTGTCGTGTTTCGCGATACGCTTGATAGCCTCGGCCACGAAAGCCGCGAAGGGTTCTTTCACGCTCTGCTCGTAGCGCTTGCGGTTCGTGTCGAACCACTCCTTGTTGTTGTTCTTCGCGAGGTCCTTGAAGAAGGCGTTGAAGTCGGCGGTGAACCAGGCCATGCTTTGGGCGCTGTAGCGCGGTTTTTTGTCGCTTATCGCGGTGGATCGATCATAGCCGCGCGTAGGCGAACGGTTTTACTTTGAGGGCCTCGAAGTTGCCATGAAAACGAAAGCGCCTGTCGAGCAGCCCGAACTTTTCGGCCCGATGTACGTGGCATCGGTGGCCAGCCCCATCGGCAAACTGTATGTGGAGTGCGACGGCGAGCGGATCACGCGCGTGTCCTTCGAAGGATTGGGGCGCGGTAAAGGCGGCAAGCAACCCAAAGCCCTGAAAGAGGCGGTGACGCAGTTGGAGGCCTACTTCGCGGGACGCAGGAAGAAGTTCGACCTGCCGCTCTACCAAGTGGGCAGTGCCTATCGCAAGAAGTTGTGGCAGCAGTTGGAGAAGATCCCCTTCGGAAAGGCGCTCACTTACGAGCAACTGGCGGAGAAAGTCGGCGGCAATGCGCGCTCGACCGGTAAGGCCTGTGGGGACAATCCACTGCTCATCATCGTACCCTGCCACCGCGTGGTGGGCAAGAACGGACTACTGGCGGGCTACGCGGGTGAGCTCTGGCGGAAGAAGTGGTTGCTGGAGCATGAAGGGGTGTTGAGCAAGGAGTTGTTCGCTTGACTCCACTCCTACTTTCGTCCCATGCCCACCCTCGCTGAGCGCGTCGTCTCGCGCATGTTCGACAATGACCCCTTCAGCATTTGGCTGGGGATCGAACGCTTCGAGGTACTTCCGGGCAAGTGCATCCTGCGCATGACGGTCCGCAACGACATGCTGAACGGCTTCGCGATCGCGCACGGGGGCATCACCTATTCACTGGCCGACAGCTGCCTCGCCTTCGCCTCCAATTCGCATGGCATCCAGGCCGTGAGCGTGGAAACGTCCATCTCCCACACCAAGCCTGTGAATGCGGGCGATGTGCTCACGGCGACTTCCGAGGAAAAGAGCCTGAGCCGCAGCATAGGCGTGTACTACATCACGGTCACGAACCAGAAGAACGAACAGGTCGCTTTGTTCAAGGGCACGGTCTACCGCACGGGCAAACCATGGTTCCCGGACGAACCCCTTCCTTCGCGCCTTGTTCAGCCATAGCACACCAGTGCGGAGGCGAACCCCATGAAAGACGCCTTCATCGTTGATGCCGTTCGCACGCCCATCGGCTCGTTCGGTGGAACCCTCGCTCCTGTGCGCGCAGACGACCTCGCGGCCCATGTGCTGCGCGAACTGATGACCCGGCACCCTGCGCTGGACCCTGCCGCGATCGAAGATGTGATCATGGGCTGCGCCAACCAGGCCGGTGAGGACAACCGCAACGTATCGCGCATGGCTTTGCTGTTGGCCGGCTTGCCGGTCACCGTTCCCGGCGAAACGGTGAACCGCTTGTGCGCCTCGGGCATGAACGCCGTGGTGAACGCGGGCAGGGCCATCGCTGCCGGTCATGGCGACCTCTTCATCGCAGGAGGCGTGGAGCACATGACGCGCGGGCCGTGGGTGATCAGCAAGACCAGCACCCCCTATGGCCGTGATGCGCAGATGTTCGACAGCAGCTTCGGCTGGCGCTTCATCAACCCGCTGATGAAGGCGACCTACGGCGTGGATGCCATGGGCGAGACGGCCGAAAACCTGCTGGAAGGCAATTCGGCGATCACGCGCGAACATCAGGACCAGTTCGCGCTTTGGAGCCAACAAAAAGCCGCCAAGGCACAAGCCAGCGGTCGCTTGGCGCAGGAGATCGTCCCGGTAGGCATTCCGCAGCGCAAGGGCGACCCGGTGCTTTTCAGTCAGGACGAGTTCACCAAGCCCAAGACGACCTTGGAGGGTCTCGCCGCACTGAAGCCCGCGTTCAAGAAGAATGGCTCGGTCACGGCCGGCAATGCGAGCGGCTTGAACGATGGCGCGGCAGCGGTCCTAGTGGTCAGCGAAGCCGCGATCAAGGATCACGCCCTCAAGCCATTGGCCCGCATTGTTTCAAGCGGAGTTGTCGGCGTGGAGCCGCGCATCATGGGCATCGGTCCGGTGAATGCGGTGAAGCTTGCCTTGAAGCGCGCCGGGCTCAGCTTGGAACGGATCGACATCATCGAACTCAACGAAGCCTTTGCGGCACAGGTGCTCGCCTGCACACGCAGCTTGGGCATCGCTGATGACGACCCGCGCATCAACCCGAACGGCGGAGCGATCGCACTGGGCCATCCCTTGGGCATGAGCGGTGCGCGCCTGCTGCAGACCGCTGCCCTCGAACTGCAGGCCACGGGCAAGCGCTACGCCCTGTGTACCATGTGCATCGGCGTTGGCCAAGGCTACGCGACGATCATCGAGCGCTGCTGAACTCCAGCCGCTCATCCACTATCCGCGCTTCGACTCATCGGCCTTGGCCCGGTCGTTGCCAACGCCTTTCAGGGCTTGCGTCTAAATTCACGCCCCCTCTTTGCCCGCCAAAGCGCCTCGCGAAGGCGGGCTAACCACATCGATCACTCCGAATGAACGCATTCAACACCCTGCGCGCCCTGGCTTCAGGCGCGCTCGTCATTTCCACATTGCACGTTGGCGCTCAAGAGAGCAAGGTCCGCTGGAAGCTGTACTCCGCCTTTGAGGAGAACCAGAACGGTGGCTACTGGTACCACAAGTTCGTGAAAGGGGATGCGGGCAGCATCGTCGGTCTGCGCATCAACGGCAACAGCCCCGTCATCGGTGGCCAGAACCAAGTGTCCTTGGACCGCACGTTGGTGGCCTTCGCGGTGGAGGGCATGAAGGAGATCAAGTCCGACAAGACCAAGATCCTCTGGGGGGAAGGCCCCGTTTCCATCGAGACGATAGAGAACTTCAATCGTCAGTTCCGGGTGATCGCCACCAAGGCCGACCTGGAAACGGGCAAACTCCTGCTGATCCAGCAAGTGCAAGGGCCGCGAAGCCTCACGGGCAAGGGCGCGCAGCTGTTGGCGGAGATCCCTTTCGACCGCATCGGGAAATCGAAAGAGTACTTCAAGCCGAACATGGGCATCGGTTTCACCTCCCTCGTGAGCGTGGACAGCACCAAAATGCTCATCCAATTGACGCCGGACGGCACTCTCCACAGTGCGGGCTGCCCGGTGTACGCACACATGTTTGATAAGGACATGAAGACCCTGTGGTGGAACAAGCTCACCACGGACGGCAGCGCCCGCTCCTTCAAGATCATCCAGACGCGGGTGGACCCCAAAGGCGCGGTGTGGTACCTGGTGAAGAACACGAGCAACCCGGAACCCAAGGCCAAGGAGGACCTGGGCTACGCCTTCTCCATCTACCGCTTGGACAGCGCGGGGCAGACCGCCGCGTTGCTGGACCTGCCGGGCTCCGAGTTCGCCCAGGATGCGACCATGGACATGCGCGCGGACGGTTCCATCATCGTTGGCGGCGTCTATTCTACGGATGAGACGAACCGCGAGGAATCCGTTGGCGTGTTCCGGTGTGTAGTGGACGCCTCCGGCAAGGAGCCCAAGTTCGACGGGTTCAAGATGCACCCCTTCGACAAGCGGATCGAGAAGAAAGAGGAGAAGTGGCAGATGAACATGATCATTGACCGGGTGCTTCCCAAGAAGGACGGCGGCTGCTTCGTGATCGCCCGCAAGAGCGGCATCGAAACGCACTACGTCGCCGACCTCAGCGGCAAGAAATTCCCGAAGACGGAGCAGGTGGACGGGGCACTTCACATCTTCGAACTGGCCGCGAACGGCGACCTGAAGTGGTACAAGCAATTGGACCGCGAGATGACCGCCAGCACCAACGCACCCGGCCGCATCCTGCCCCTTTGCTACGAGAACAGCTTTTTGGTGCTCTTGAATGATGCGGAGGCGAACATCGAGAAGCGCAAGTTGAAAGAACCTCCATTTCCGCAGACCGACTTCAAGGAGTGCCTGCTGGTCGAATACAAAGGGGACGGGTCGGACAAGACCAAACCGGTGATGACGGAAGGCCGATTCCATCAATTGGGTCTCCAAGCGGCCGATACGTGGCGCGTCACGCCCAACATGGTGATCACCCTCGCCTCGGAGAGCTTGGGCAAGGGCAAGATCCAACCGGTGGTCATCACTCTGGGGGGCGAGGCGAAGAAGTAAGCGCCATATTCGCCCCGTGATGTTCCCGAACCCCGGAGTCGCCTCCGGGGAACACGGAACCAAACTTCCCTCCCATGGTCATCACGGAACAGATCAACCTCTACATCGCCGAACAGCCGGAATGGCAGCGTAAGCTCCTCGTACGCTTGCGGCAATTGATCCACTCCACCGACGCCGAAGTGGAAGAAACGTGGAAATGGAACAGCCCGCACTTCGATCACCAAGGCATCATGATCGGGCTCCAGGCGTTCAAGGAGCATGTGGCCGTCTGGTTCCACAAAGGCTCGCTCATCAAGGACCCGAAGAAGCTCTTCGAGGCCTTGCCCAAGGGCGAAGAGAAGGGCATGCGCTCTTACAAATTGTACGAAGGTGACAAGCTCAATGAGGCTGCCTTCATCGACCTGGTGAAACAGGCCGTGGCGCTCAATGCCAAAGGCACCAAGCTCACCGACGCCAAGCCCGCCCGGAAAGCCCTGGTGGTTCCGGAGGACCTTGAACAAGTGCTGCACAAGGACCCGACGGCCTGGGCCAACTGGGAGGCCTTCAATTATTCCTGCAAGAAGGAGTACATCGAGTGGGTCACCGACGCCAAGCAAGAGGAGACCCGCAAGCGCCGCATCGCCCAAGCCTTGGAGAAGATCCGCGAGGGGGAGAGCAAGGAGGAGAAGCACCACGTGCACTGAAGTCTTGGGTTCATGGTCCGGGATCAAAGGGTTCTGGCAGCACGCTGCCGAACATCGATCCTTGAACCCGGATCGCATTCTCCTGCTTAACAGAATTTGAACGGATCCGTCTTCGGTAGCGCCGGTGTCCGGATAGATTCGCGTCCCTCGCTATGGACATCCGCATCGACCACCTGACCAAACGCTACGGCCCGCAAACGGCGGTGGACGACATCAGCTTCCGGGTGAGCGCTGGGGAAGTGCTCGGTTTCTTGGGCCCGAACGGCGCGGGGAAGAGTACCACGATGAAGATGATCTGCGGCCTGATCGCCCCGAATGCGGGCACCATCGCCGTGGGCGGAAAGAGCGTGGCCGATGACCCCGACAAGGTGCGGGAGATGATCGGCTACTTGCCGGAAAGCAATCCGCTTTACGAGGACATGCCGGTGCTGGACCTCTTGAAGTTCGCCGCGCGCTTGCAGGGCGTACCGCGCGACCGGGAGACGCAACGCATCCGCGAGATGGTAGAGGTATGCGGATTGGGTCTGGAGAAGCACAAGAAGATCGGCGAACTGAGCAAGGGCTACCGCCAGCGGGTGGGCTTGGCGCAAGCCATGGTGCATGACCCGCAGGTACTCATCCTGGACGAGCCCACCACCGGCTTGGACCCGAACCAGATCGTGGAGATCCGTTCGTTGATCAAGGACCTCGGAACGGCGAAGACGGTGATCTTCAGCACGCACATCCTGAGTGAAGTGGAAGCCGTGTGCGACCGCATCCTCATCATCAATCGCGGAAAGATCGTGGCCGACGGCGCGCCGAGCGTACTGCGCGCGCAGAGCCATGGCGAGCAGGTGCTCGTGGTGCGCATCGAGGATGCCGTGCGCGATGAGGTCGTTGCCGCCCTAGCTGTACTTCCCGGCGTTTCGACCGCCGCACCGGTGAGCGGCAGCATGGATGCCTACGAATTGCACGGTACCACTGGCGCAAAACCCGCTCGGGAGGTCTTCCAGCTCTGCGCGCGCAAAGGCTGGGTACTCACGGAAATGCGTCCCGTGGAAACGCGTTTGGAGGACATCTTCCGCGACCTGACGCTGAACTGATGAAGACCATCGCCCTTCTCGCCAGCAAGGAACTCGCCTCGTTCTTCGACTCGCTCATGGCCTACCTGATCCTGGCGGCCTTCTTGGGTGTGAGCGGATTCTTCACATGGTGGTTCGGCACGGACGTGTTCATGCGCGGATTGGCGGATCTGAGCACCTTCTTCAATGTGGCCTACTGGACGCTCTTCTTCTTCATTCCGGCCATCACCATGCGCACCATCGCGGACGAGCGCAAGACCGGCACTTTGGACCTGCTGCTCACCAAGGCGGTGAGCGATAGACAGGTGGTGGCGGGCAAATTCTTCGCGTGCCTCATCCTGATCGCCCTCGCGTTGTTGTGTACCCTGCCCTATTGGATCACCATCGCTTCCATCGGCGATGTGGACAACGGTGCCATCGCTTGCGGCTACCTCGCACTGCTGTGCATGAGCGCGGCCTACATCGCCATCGGCATCTACGCCAGCAGCCTCACCAGCAACCAGATCGTGGCCTTCCTCATCGGGCTCGTGCTGGTGTCCCTCTTCCACCTCGCCTTCGCCGTGATGGCCTCCAGCTTCACGGGCCTCGCCGGTGAAACGTTGCAGCAATTGAGCACCGGCGCGCACTTCGACAGCATGAGCCGGGGTATCTTGGACAGCCGCGACCTGGTGTGGTTCGGCAGCATCGTGGTGCTCGGGCTTTCGCTCGCTGAAATGAACCTGGCCAAGCGCCTCATCAACACCTGAGGGGGACGATGCGCACACGCGGCCAATTGATACGCAACACGGTCCTGCTCATCGCGGCGTTGCTGCTGGTGAACCTGATCGCCCAGCGCTTCAAGTTCCGTTTCGACCTCACGGCCGACAAGCGTTACTCGCTCAGCCCGGCCACGGTCAAACTGCTGAGAGAACTGCCGGAAGCCGTGACGGTGAGCGCCTACTTCACGGAGAAGATGCCGCCGGACCTGGCCGTGGCGCGGCAGGACTTCAAGGACCTGCTGGTGGAATACGCCGCGCGCAGCAATGGCAATTTCGTCTTCGAGTTCATCGATCCGAACAGCGCCGATTCGCTGATGCTGAAGGCCCAACAAGAGGGCATACAGCCCTTGATGGCCACCACGCGCGAGAAGGACAAGCAGGAGAATCTGCAGGTGTATATGGGTTGCACGGTGCGCATGGGCGAGCGTAAGGCCACTGTACCCGCGATCCAGCAAGGCTCCGCGCTGGAGTGGGCGGTGAGCAGTGCGATCAAGGAGGTGAGCATCTTGGAAAAACCGGTGGTGGGCCTCCTGCAAGGGCACGGCGAACCCTCGCTCCAAGCCTTGAACCAGTTGATCCAGAGCTTGAGCGTGATGTACTCGGTACAGCCGATGGCCATCTACGATTCAGTGCCCATCCACGAGCGCTTCCAAGCCATCGTGATGGTGGGTCCGACGGACTCGATACCTCCCATGCAATTGGACCGGCTGAATGAATACCTCGCTCGGGGCAAAGGCGTGGTCATCGCGTACGATCCCGTGCGCAGCGATCTCAATGCGACGCCCGTGGCGGAAGAACGCCCGTCCAACTTGACGCCTTGGCTGGAGAACCATGGATTGCGCATCGAGCCGTCGATCATCGTGGACCAACGCTGCAACCAGGTGCAGGTGATGCAGCAGATGGGCAACTTCAGCATGCCCGTGCCGATCGCCTTCCACTACTTCCCGGTGCTGAACGGCTTCGCGGACCATCCCATCAGCAATGGCTTGGATGTCGTGGTCTACCAGTTCTGCTCGCCCATCGTGTCCGCCGTACGCGATAGCGCATTGCGCTATACCCCGGTGCTGTTCACCAGTGAGAAGAGCGGTACGGTGCCATCACCGCAGATCATCGACCTGCGGAAGCAATGGACGGAAGGCGACTTCCTGCTAGGGCCGCAAGCCGTTGGTGCGGAAGTCGCAGGTCGGTTCGGTAACGGACCTGAAGGTCACCTCATCCTCTTCACGAACGGAGGCTTTTGTGTGAGCGGTACGCAGGAGCGCCCGGTACAATTGCCCGATGGCAACATCAACCTGATGGTGAACGCCGTGGACCGGGCCACCGGCCAGAACGATCTGCTGGGCCTGCGCGGCAAAGAGGTGAACTACCGTCCTATCGACGACCTGAGCGATGGAACACGCTCCGGCCTGAAATGGATGAACCTGATGCTGCCGGTACTGCTGGCCGTGGTGTATGGCCTCGGCCGCCGCGCTTGGCGACGGGCTCAACGCACACGGCGCATGGCCCCCGACCATGTTGGGTAAGCTCCGCACGAAGCATCTGCTGCTGCTGCTGCTTGCCTTGGTGGCGATCTGGTGGTTCAGCGGCCGCGTCAGTCCACGCGCCCAGCAGCGCACTTTCCGGGAGAACATCCTGAAGCTTGATACGAACACGATCACCGGATTCACCATCACTCCGGCGCTAACCAAAGGCTTCCCTCCCATCCGGTTCCAGCGCGCCAGTGATGGATGGCGCATGTTCTGGGGCACGGATTCCGGCCACGTGGATGAGCATCCTGTGCATGAACTGCTCTATTCCTGGAGCGATATGCGGGTTGTACGCTTGGCCGGACGGATGTCGGACGTACGCGACAGATATGACCTTGGCGACAGCGCGGCCGACCGGCTCACCATCATGGCCGGGAACGAAACACAAGAGCTGCTCGTCGGCCGCCAGACCGCGGGCGAACCACCGATGACCGTGGTGAACATCCCCGGCGACGAGAGCGCTTACGCCATTGAGGGGTCGCTGGGCTCCTATGCGGATTTCACCTTCAGCGAGTGGCTACCGAAATACCTGGTGACCGGAGACCCGAAGAACTGGACCAGGCTTACCTTCAACTTCCCGGCGGATACGGGTTATGTGATGGAGCGCTCGGGTGGCCTTTGGTCGATCGACGGCGTGGCCACCGACTCCTCCCGCACCGACAAATTCCTGAAGAGCCTGGCCCGCGCCCGTGGCCGATCCGCCACCGACCCGGCGGACACGCTCGGAGCCGTGCCGCAATTCAGGCTCGTCGTTGAAGACTCTACGCGCACCATTCCCATCATCGTCGTGGTCTTCGCCAGCAAGGGCAGATTCATCGTACGCAGCTCACTGAACCCGCAGACGGTGATGCCCTTCGACGGGCGCGAAGAAGTGCCTCGGATGTTCAGGCCCCGGACCGCCTTCCTGCCGCATTGACGGGGAAAGGTGAACTCCACACGCGTTTTCGCCGTTCCGGTCCCATTTTCACGGACCCGTACGCAGCATGATGACCCTTTTCAGCACCCTCGGTACCTGGCTTGAAACGCGCTTGCGCACGGCACTGGCTATTGCCTGCACGATCGCACTGGTATTGGGCCTCTGGAAGGTCAACAACCAACCGGTGAACATGGAACTGGGCCAAACGGACAACTTCTGGCCGATCGCCAACAACCTGCTGGACGGAAAGGGCTATTCATTGTGCTACCCCTTCTACTTCCCGTTCTGTACCAACGGGGAAGCCACACCCACGGCCATGCGCGAACCGGTACCGGTCCTCTTGTTCGCGGCTTCCGCAGCGGTGAGTGGAAGATCGCTCCTGTTCACCATGCACGTGCAGGTCCTGCTGTTCGTGGGCACCGTGCTCTTGACCTTCCTGTTCGTGCGGGGCATTTCCGGGAAACGGGCCGCCGCGCTCGCGGCATTGGCATGGGCCGCCTACTTGCCGGTCTCCGGGCTGCTGAACCAATTGAGCGCGGACATCACAGGCACCTTCTTTCTGCTCCTGAGTGCTTGCTTATTACTCAAAGCCCAGGAGAAGAACACCCTCGGCTCATGGATGCTTGCGGGCGCCTCCATCGGCGTCGCGGCCCTGTCGCGTTCCGCACTGCTTCTGATGGCTCTACCGTGGTGCTACGCTGCCTTCCGGTCGGCGGGCGGTTTCGCGAAATGGCGAACGGCCTGGCTGCCCCCACTTGTCCTGGGTTGTAGCATGCTGCTCGTGATGTCACCGTGGGCCTTGCGCAACCAGCAGGTGTTCGGCAAGGCTTGGCTGGGTACCTCAATGAACGGGTACAACATCTGGCGTATGAACATGCAAGTGGGCACTGATCAGCCTTTGCATTATGTGAGCAGTTTCGAGGCCGACACCTTGAGCAAGCAGCTGCTCGCCCGACGCACCGATCTCTTGGGCACCGAGAATGAGGCCGCAATGGACAAGGTGTACAGTGCTGAGGCGATGTCCGCCATCAAGAGCGACCCCGTACACTACGTGAAACTTTGCGCCTATCGTGCCTTGCAACTCTTCACCAACGTAGGCGTGAAGCAGACGTACGGAGCGGCGCTCACCATGGCGGACTATGCGTCCCTCGCCCAGCAATTGCTCTATCTGGGCTTGGGCTTCACGGGGCTATGGATGCTGCGCAAAAAGGGGCTGGTCTGGATCATGGCCATCGCTTTGCAGGTAGCTGGCTATTCGGCCATGGTGGCGCAGATGCGTTACATCATCCCGGTGATGCCCTTTTTCCTGGCCTTCGGGGCTTGTGCGTTGTCGCGCCTTCTTTGGCGTGAACGATCCGCTTGAAGAAGGCCCCGGGACCTCCCCATCCGCTTCGCTACCAGTAACGACCTTTACCGGCGCACTTCCGTTCCCGAACGATGGCAAAGAAGAAAGAGACAGCGGTGTTCGACGGCTTTGGTCTGGGTATGGACTACATGCTCGTGGAAAGCGGCAGCCTGCAGCCCATTGCACCGGCCGGCCTTGGTAGTTCGGGCGAGGGTACGTCCTGGTCATTGAACGGGACGGCGAGCGCTATCCACCTGAGCACCCAAGCCCCGGAGAAGGATCTCCCGGCCGCAGGTGCGCGCCTCATCGCCGATGTGAAGAACTTGAACGCGTTGGTGGAGGAACGGGTGAACGGAATGCTGCTTCCATCAGGCGCGCACCCGTTCGCACAGGCAGGAGATGCCCCCCCGACCACGGATGACATCAATGCCCGACTCTTCGGACCAGCGAATGCCGGTCAGCTCTGGACATCCGGTGCGACGTTAGAGATCCCATTCGGCGATGAGCAGGGATTCGGTCGCCTGCATACGGCCGTGCGCATGGTGCTTCCGCTCATTCCAGCGCTCACCGCGGCCTCGCCTTTTCTGGAGGGGAAGCGGGTCAGCGCGTTGACCGCGCATGTACTGGCCTTGATGGAAGGAACACCCGCGATCCCCGAATTGACCGGTCTCTTCATTCCGGAAGTCGCATTGGACCAGGCCGACTATTACCGCATCGTGCTTGAACCCATCGCACGGGTGTTGGTCGAACGCGACCTGTCCGAACGCATCGACTATCACTCGGTGAACCGGCGCGCGGCCGTTCCTCACTTCGATCGCGGGACCATCGCCATCGGCGTTATGGACACGCAAGAATGCCCGGCCATCGACGCCGCTGTCGCGGAGATGATCGTTGCGGTGATCAACGCCATGAAGGACGGCCGATGGGTGAGCAACTACCTGCAACGCGCTTGGCACGAGAGCGACCTGCTGGCCATCCTGAAGGACGTTGCCGCCAGCGGGGCCGAAGCGGTGATCGCCAACCGCGACTACCTGTTGATGTTCGGAAAGATGCGCGAGTCCGCAACAGCGGGAGAATTGTGGCGGCACCTGTACCAGCAGCTGCGCGACGGGCTGAGCGAGTCGACCCGTATCCGTATCGCCCACATACTGGACCAAGGCTGCCTGGCACAGCGAATCCTGCGCCGCACCGGAGAACATCCTTCGCACGAGCAGCTCATCGACGTGTACCGGGAACTCGCGGCCTGCCTGAAGGAGGACCGGCCATTCGCCTAGCACCGGGGCCTTGACTTTTCTCCGGCGATCGGGGTGAAGGCCTCCGATCGCCCAAGTACCCGTCCTGTCGAAAGATCCGAACGCTTCCGAGCGCCTCCCGTTCCGCACGGCAACAACACAGCTGCCATGCGGACACGGATACTCGTAGCGGCTCTTCTGACCTCGATCGGTTCGTTCGCTCAATCGCTCCCCGCCTTCTATTGGCCATTGGACGAGATCGGCGGCACCATCGCCCATGATCCGATCGGATCGAGCGATGGACAAGTGCAGGGCAATACGCAGTGGCAACCGACGGGGGGCCATCACTCCGGTGCTCTTCGTTTCTATGGTAACGACGCACGGGTTGACCTGGGTCCATGCGACATCACCACGGGTGCGGGTGATCAGTTGAGCTTGGCGTGCTGGTTCAAACCGGAGATCGTGAGCGGAACGGAGCGCATCCTGATGGCGAAGGCGATCGGCCCGAACGAAGAGGACTTCATCTGGAGCCTGAGCCTGGTGAACAACACCGGGGCACGCTTCCGGCTCCGTGCGGGCGGCGTGCTGCACAGCATCGAGATCCCACCGAGCACGATCTTCACCAATACATGGTACCATTTGGCCGGCACGTATGATGGTAGCACACTGCGGCTGTTCCTGAACGGCTCCACGGCCGCGAACGGTGTGGCCGAAGGGTCTATCGGCTACTATCCGCAAGCCCCTGCCACCTTGGGCAACCTCTACGATGACTCCAAGCCTTTCTTCGGCTCATTGGATGACGTGCGCGTCTATGATCACGAGATCGTCGGACTGGAAGTGATCGACCTGGTGATCGGCGACGTGGCAATGGCGGTGGAAGATGCGCCGGTCACGGTGCGACCGGATGGATCATTGCTCCTGCCGCCGGGAAGCTGGACCGAGCTCCGATTGCTTGACGCGAGCGGCCGAACACTGCTTACCGACCGCATCAATGATGGCCAAGCGCCTTCACTTTCCGAAATGCCTTCAGGGCTCTACCTGGTCTGCCTCCAGGGACACGACGGTACCACGGTCCGTCGTGTCGTACTGCCCTGACCGACCGAAGGCCCCGGGCCGGAACTGCCGGACCCGGAGCTTTCGCGGGCGGCGGTGCGACCTTCTCCGCTCAAGCGATCAGGGTTCCGGGAGTTCCACGACCAGCCCATCGTACGCTATCCGTACGTGCTGTGGAAGCCGATCGTTGGTAGCAGCGTGCGTGCCCATCAAATGGCTGATGTGTGTGAACCACGATTGGCGGGGCTTCACCTCTTCCACGATAGCCAATGCCTCGCTCAAATTGAGGTGCGAGTAGTGCTGCTTTTCCCGCAGCGCGTTCAGCACGAGGGTATCCGTGCCGCGCACTTTGTCGAGTTCTTCCGGTCTTATGGTCTTCGCATCCGTGATGTAGGTGAACCCACCTATGCGGAATCCCAGGACGGGCATGTGCATGTGCATGACTTCCACCGGTGTCACCTCCACTCCTTCCACCCAGAACGGCTGTCGTTCGATGGTGTGCAGGTCGAACTCGGGAACACCGGGATACTTCTTCTCCCGGAACGCATATTCGTACACCCTGCGCACGGCGCGCAATGTGGGCTCGTCAGCGTATACGGGCACAGCCCTCGGCGGCTCGTGCAGGAAACTGAATGAGCGCAGATCGTCCATGCCTGCGATGTGGTCCATGTGCTCATGCGTGAGCAGCACGGCATCCAAGGATCCCACCCGCGCACGCAGCATCTGCTGGCGAAGGTCTGGCCCGGCATCGATGAGGATACTCTTTCCCTGCGTTTCAACGAGCACGGACACGCGTAAGCGCTTATCGCGGGGATCCGGGCTGGCGCAGATCGGGCAATCGCAACCGATCACTGGAACACCCTGGCTGGTGCCTGTACCTAGGAATGTCACGCGCATGGTTGACGCCGAAGCCTTCGGCGAAGGAGATCGGGGCGAAGATCACGCATAGCCCCGCGCGGTTGGACGTCCGAATGGAAAAGGCCATCCCGTGGGACGGCCTTCCATTGGCGGAGAGGGAGGATTGCCCGAAGCGGGCTTTTCCGGTGGGGGTGCTTCAATGGAAGGCCGCCCGCTTCGCTCACCGGCTTCTTCCATTCGATCACTTCGCTCAAGCTCCGCTTGGCTCGTGCCTGAATGGAAAAGGCCGCCCTGCGGGACGGCCTTCCATTGGCGGAGAGGGAGGGATTCGAACCCCCGTTGCCCTTGCGAGCAAAGCGGTTTTCAAGACCGCCGCGTTCAACCACTCTGCCACCTCTCCGGATCGCTTTCGAATTGAACGGCGCGAAAATAGGGCGGTGAAGCAACGGTGCCTCCGACGCAGGGAACGGGCAAGCGGGCCATGATGTCGGGTCTATCTTTGGGAACATGACCCGTTCATCCCTGATCTGGTGCCTGCTTCCCTGCGCATTGCACGCCCAGGACAACGCCACATTGGACGCCATCATCGCTACGAAGCGCTTCCATGTGCCCGGTCAAGGGGTGCAGTTGGACCTGCACGTGAGCGTATTGGGCTCCTCGGCCGAATGGAAGACCAATGACCACGGCCGGCAACAAGCGCATGTGGAGGCGCTCACCATCATCGAGCGCGATACCGCGATCATCGATTTCCGCAAGAGCGATGTGTTGGGCCCCGAACAAGTGGATACGGCGAAGAGCGACTTCCTGATCGAAGAGCACTTCCTTCTTCAGCCCGGCGAATACTCGCTCAGCGTGGAGTTGCACGACCTCAACGGTCCCGCTGATAACAGGTCCGAATGGAAAGGCCCCCTCGTGATCCCCGCATTGGGCAAGGGCATCACGTTCTCGGATGCCTTGCTGACCGCGGGCACGCATACCGACGCGCAAGGCAATCAGGTACCCGCACCCTACACCGGCACCTACTACCCGCCCGAGGTGGAGAAACTCGGCTTCTATACGGAGATCTACGGAGCGGACCAGGTGTTCGGCGGTGATTCGCTGTTCACCATCAACTACCAGATCGAGTCCTACGAGAGCCATACGGTGAAGGGGCAGTTCAAAGGCGTCGCACGGGCGAAAGCGGCCCCTGTGGTAGCGGTGAGCAAGGAGTTCCCGATCGGTGGCCTACCCTCCGGCAACTACCTGCTGGCCGTTGAAGCCATCGACCGAGAGGGACAAGTACTGGCACGCCAGGAGCAGTTCATCCAACGCAACAATCCCTTGCGGTATGACCTGAACGCGTTGAATACCGTGGAGATCACCAACACCTTCGCTGACGCCTTCACGGATCCGGACACGCTGGCCGATCATATCGCCAGCCTGCGTCCCATCGCCATGGACCTGGAACGCCGTATGATCGACGACCGCTTGAAGGACCATGACATGGCCTTGATGAAGCGCTTCTTCTACACCTTTTGGGTGAACCGCGACGGCTACGACCCGGAGCGCGCCTGGAGGAAGTACCACGAACAGGTCATCCTCGCCAACCGGATGTACGGGTGCCGCAACCTGCGCGGGTACGAGAGTGACCAGGGGATCACCTTCCTGAAGTACGGTCTGCCCAGTTCGGTGGTGGATGGAAGCCAGGACAACAAGCAGCTCCCCTACCTCATCTGGCATTACTACAAAGCCGGGCGCTACTCGGACAAGCGCTTCGTGTTCTGGCAACAGAACGTCGGTATCGGCTGCTGGGAGCTCTTGCATTCGGAGATACCCGGAGAGGTGAAGAACCCGCGCTGGCAGACCATGCTGAGCGCACCGCTGGGCAATGCCAGCCAGTCCAGCGGCACACGGGTCTTCTCCACAGAAGGCCAGCGCGTGGAAGACAACTTCCTGCATCCGCACTGATCGGCCTCGCCCGGCGTTGTCGACTTTTGCCGCCCCGAGGCCACCGCGGCCCAACGAAGACATGGATACCGCCGTTGTGATCCTCAACTGGAACGGAGCCGAGTGGCTCCGCCGGTTCCTGCCCTCCGTGGTGGAACTATCCCACGGGGATGCCAAGGTTATCGTCGCGGACAATGGCAGCACGGATGATTCCCTCGCTTGGGTGCGGGCCACCTTGCCCGACGTCGGGATCATCGAAATGAAGGAGAACCTCGGTTTCGCCGGGGGCTATAATGCGGCGTTGGCGCAAGTGGAGGCCGAACATTTCATCCTCTTGAACTCGGACGTGGAAGTGACGCCCGGTTGGATCCCGGCGCTGAAGGAGCGTTTGCTGCGCGATCCGGGAATGGCGGCTTGCCAGCCGAAGGTATTGAGCCACCGCGAGCGTTCCCGCTTCGAGCATGCGGGTGCGGCGGGCGGCTTCATCGATCGCAATGGGTACCCGTTCTGCCGCGGGCGCATCTTCGAGATCACGGAGACGGACGAGCACCAGTACGACGACGAACGCGAGGTTTTCTGGGCCACCGGGGCCTGCCTGATGATCCGTTCTTCGGCGTTCCGCGAAGCCGGCGGATTCGATGAGAGTCTCTTCGCGCACATGGAAGAGATCGATCTGTGCTGGCGCTTGCGGCGCACGGGGTGGCGTATCGGCTACACGAGCAAAGCCACCGTCTACCATGTGGGTGGCGGTGCATTGGGGTACGGCAGCACCCGGAAAACCTACTTGAACTTTCGGAACAGCCTGTGCGTGCTCACCAAGAACCTGCGTTCGCGATGGATCGGCGGCAGGATCATCCGCCGCATGGTGCTGGACGATTTCGCGGCGCTGAAATTCCTGCTTGAGGGGCACGCTGACCACGCCTGGGTCGTGGGCCGAGCGCACCGTCATTTCTGCCGCAGGCTGCCCGCATTGTTGCGTGAACGCAAACGGCTGGCGGCGCTGGAGAAGGACCCGGATCTTACCGGACAGTACACCCGCAGCGTGGCCTATGACCGTTTCATCCTCGGGCAAAAGACCTTTCCCCAGCTGGACCAGAGCGCCTTCATTTCGCGCCCCGTCGCAGCAGGTGTTCGATAGCAATCCGGTAGCCTTCGAGTCCGAAACCGGTGATCACCCCGGCGCATTTCGCCCCGGTGATGGAGCGCTCCCGGAACTCCTCGCGATCATGGATGTTGCTGATGTGGACTTCCACGACGGAGATCCTCAGCCCCGCGATCGTGTCCCGGATCGCCACGCTCGTGTGCGTATAGCCTGCGGCATTCATCACCACGCCGTCGCGGTCCGTGTCCGCTGCTTGAAGGGCATCGATCAGTTCACCCTCCACGTTGCTCTGGAGCAGGTCGATCGTGTGACCACTGAAAGTCGCACGCAGTTCCGCCAAGTAGTCTTCGAAGCTGCGGGTCCCATAGATGGCCGGTTCCCGGGTACCGAGCAGGTTCAGGTTGGGGCCGTTGAGGATGAGGATGCTCGCCATTGTGCTATGCAAGTGTAGCACGCGCTTCCTTTGCGGTCCGTATGGACAACATCCCGCTCGCTGAACGGATGCGCCCACGCGACCTGGACCAGGTCGTGGGGCAGGAACACCTTGTGGGGCAAGACGGCGTATTGCGCAAGGCCCTGGCCAGCGGGCGCCTGCCGAGCATGATCCTTTGGGGGCCGCCGGGCGTGGGAAAGACGACGCTCGCTCGGCTGATCGCCGAGCGGCTGAAACGTCCCTTCCATGCACTGAGCGCCATCAACAGTGGCGTGAAGGACGTGCGCGAGGTGATCGAGCAGGCCGGTGGCGCGGGATTGTTCGCGCGGAGCGCGGTCCTCTTCATCGATGAGATCCATCGCTTCAGCAAGGCGCAACAGGATTCCTTGCTCGGCGCCGTGGAGAAGGGAACGATCACACTGATCGGTGCCACTACGGAGAACCCGTCGTTCGAAGTGATCAGCGCGCTCCTCTCCCGCTGCCAGGTGTACATCCTGGAGCCGCTGAACGAGGACCAGCTCCTCGGTCTGTTGCGACGCGCGATGGCCGAGGATGCGGAACTGAAAGGCATTCCCATCGAGTTGCGCGAGACCGATTCGTTGATGCGCGCCAGTGGTGGTGATGCCCGGCGCTTGTTGAACACCTTCGAGCTGTGCGTGCATGCGGCACGACGGGACCAGGAAGGACCGGCCGTGATCACGGACGCCTTGGTGCAAGAGACCGTGCAGAACAACGCCGCGCGTTACGATAAGCAGGGCGAGCAGCACTACGACATCATCAGCGCGTTCATCAAGAGCATGCGTGGCAGCGACCCCAACGCGGCCGTGTACTGGCTGGCCCGCATGGTGGAAGGCGGAGAGGATCCCTTGTTCATCGCGCGCCGCATGGTGATCCTGGCCAGCGAGGACATCGGCAACGCCAATCCGAACGCGTTGTTGATGGCCACTACCGCGATGCAAGCCGCCCAGATGATCGGTTGGCCGGAAAGCCGCATCATCCTGAGCCAATGCGCCATCTACCTGGCCTGTTCACCCAAGAGCAACAGCGCCTACATGGCCATCGGCAATGCACAGGCGGAAGTGCGCAAGAGCGGTGACCTGCCCGTGCCGCTGCACCTGCGGAACGCGCCCACCAGATTGATGAAGGAGATCGGCTACGGCGACAAGTACCAGTACAGCCATGACCTCCCCGGCCATGTGAGCGATCAGGAATTCCTGCCCGAGGCCATCAGCGGGAAGCGCCTGTACGAGCCAGGGGACAATGCACGTGAACAGGAATATGCCGCATTGATCGAACGAGCCTTCAAGGGAAAGTACGGGCAACACTGAGGTTATTCGGCCCTTGACGTTCCGGACGGCGGCGGATCCGAGCCTATTGCGCCCGCTCGTTCTCGAGAAAGCCCTGGTGCAGGTCGTAGATGATACCGAGGCTCACGACCAAGCCGCCCATTCCCTGTTCGACCATCTGCCAGAGCACATCGACCAGGATGTGCATCACCTTCCTGTCAATGAACGACATGCCGAAGATGAAGGCGATGAGGTACACAAGGAAACCGAAGATGGCCCCGAACATCAAGCCCTTCAACGGGAACCCTTGGCGGATGCCGATCCACTGATGATGGAGGGCCTGATGCATACCGTAGGTGAGGCCAAGGCCGATGAGGAGATACACCACCGAGGAGAGCACGCCATAGAGGCCCATCGGGATCTTCAGGTCCCGCAGATCGTTCAACGCCAGCCCATGCCACAGGAAGGAGAGTCCCAACATCACCAGTGTACTGGCGATCCAAGGGACGAGGATCCGGCGTTGCAGGAGCGTCATCGGGCGAGTGGCACAGCGAAAGTAGGTCCGGACACGTCTGATAGCAGCCGAATGCCTGTGGTATCTACCTTGCCTCCGATGAACGAACGCGTGCATCCCGCTCCGGTTGCCTTCCTGCTATTGACATCGTTGTTGCTGGCCGGATGCCGGAAAGAGGCCGATAAGGCCGAATGGGACGTGGACATCGCCGTTCCGTTGATCCGTACGACCTTGACCATCGGCGATCTTGTCGGCGATACACTGATAGGCACGGACGGGCAAGGGAATGTGAGCATCATCTATTCCACCCGGTTGTTCGACCTGGGACTGGACACCCTGATGGCCGTGCCGGACACGAGTTTCCGGTACCGCATCCCCGATTTCAACGCTTCCGGTCTCACGATCTATGCGGGCAACATCATACCCGCCGTGAATGACGTGACCCGTTTCGACCTCGACCAATTCGAGTTGCGCGAATTGCGGGTCCGTTCCGGATCGCTGGACTTCGCGCTGGTGAACAGGCTGGCCACTACCCTCTTCACGGAACTCGATGTCCCCGGGGCGAACCTGAACGGGACTGTGCTCTCGACCTCGATCGCTGTGCCACCAGGCTCTGCGGGAAACCCGACGACCATCACGCAGGGCATGCCGCTCGATGGCTATTCGTTCGATCTGCGGGGGCCATCCTTCGCCGATGTGAACACGCTGGCGCTCCTGCTGAACGTAAGGACCGACCCGGATGGTCCGGATGTGGTGCTGGCTCTTGCGGACAGTGTGGAAGCGCTGATCAGCTACCGGGAAATCGTACCCCAATACGCCCGGGGGTACTTCGGCCAACGGGATATCGACGTGGACGCGGACACCAGCGAGCTGAACGTGTTCGACGGCATGAGCGGGTTGTTGGACATCGATGCGGTGACGGCAGTGCTGAAGATCCGCAATGGCATCGGGGTGGACGCACGCGCGCAGATCGGCTACATCCGCTCGGTGAACAGGAATACCGGCAATGTGGTGGACCTGACGCATGCGATCACCTCCTCCCCGCTGAACCTCGACCGGGCGATCGACTTGGGCTATACGTTCCAAGCGGCAACGAACGCGTACACGTTGAACACGACGAACAGCAACATCGACGACTTCATCGAGAACCTGCCGGACGCGATCGCCTATGACATGGCGGTAGAGACCAACCCGTTGGGCGATGTGAGCAACGGCAATGACTTCTTCTATCACGAAAGCACCTTGAGCGCTGACCTTGACGTGGACATCCCATTACGCCTGATCGCCAGCAACCTCGCGCTCTCGCGCAAGACCACTGTGGAACTCGACGGCACATTGGAGCACCACGCGTTCCAGTACGGCACGCTGCATTTTTTCGCGACCAACGGGTTCCCGTTCTCGGCACGGATAGTCTTGGAGATCGTGAACAGCGACGATGTGGTGATGGCCACCCTGCCACCGGGCGGAACGATCGCTTCCGGTCAATCGGGGTTCAATGGCCTGGTATCATCCCCCACCGCCACTCAGCTCGATTTCACGGTGAGCAAGGAACAGATCGACCTCTTCTATCCCGGATCCCTCGGCGGACCGGATGGCGCGCGACTGCGCATCGGCGTGGTCTTCAATACCGCCGACCAGGCACAGCACGTGCAGCTGCGAAGCGACTACACGATCGACATCTCGGCCTCACTGGAAGGCAACTACATCGTGAACGGGGATGAGTAGGTCGTGGTCGGTTTTGTGCGGGTGGTGGTTGGTGATGGGCGTTTCGCATGCGCAAGAACCCGACAGCCTGCTGTCCCGTCCACCGTTGTTCGCGTGGCCATTCCCTGAAGCGACACACTTCCTGCGCCTTGAGGCGACGGCGATGTACGACGCCAATTCACTACGGAACGACCTGGTGACGGCACTGTGGCGCGGAGGTACTATCAGTCGTGAACTGCGACAACGCTCCGAAGGCACAACGACCAAGGACAATCGTGCGGGCTATGTGCTGGAATCGACCATCTCCTATGCTTGGGGCGATTCGCTCTTCGGCAACGGCCGCATGCGGCCCAGGCTATCCGTGGGCTACCACGACATGTTGGGCATGCGCTATGCGGACGACCTGTACCACCTGTCCTTTTTCGGCAACGGGAACTACGAGAACGCTTGGGCACAGCTCGGTCCTACAGCATTCGAGAAGGTACGTTACCAGAGCTTCGGGTTCGGTTTCGAAGACACGAAGTCGCGCTCCTACCTCATGGTGCACCTGGTGAGCGGACAGGACCTCACCGCCGCGCGTGTTGATCGGGCCGATCTCTTCACCGCCACCGATGGGCAGTACCTGCGCTTGGAACTGGACGGCAACTACGCACGAAGCGAAGACGATGGCAGGTCGGACTGGCGCTCGCGCGGCATCGGGGCGGCCATGAGCTTCCGCGTGAACGCTCCTTTGTCCATCGGCCATCGCGCATTGGCCTTCTCCTTGGGCGTGGAGGATCTCGGTGCCATCGCTTGGAACGAAAATTCACTTCGTGTGCCGAGGGACACCACCATCCTGTACGAAGGCATCCGGGTGGAAGACGTATTGGACATCACAGGCGTGCTGGTGGATCGGAACAGCTTGCAGGACACCTTGGGCCTCGGCTACGAAGCCGGTGCCTTCCTGCGCCCTTTACCAACGAAACTGTACGCATCCTTCAGCTACGAGAGCGCATTCGCCATGCGTTACACGGCCGAAGCGGATGTGCGCAACTTGCCGGGTTATCTGCCTCATGCGGTGTTCAGCGCCACACACGCGTACCGGAAAAACGCTTTCCGCGCGGAGATCTCGTTCGGTGGCTTCGGGGGCTGGCGTGCGGGACTCGGGGCACAGCGCCTGTTCGGCAAGTGTTTCACACTGGAACTGAGGCTGCCCAACGTGATGGGCATGGTCAGCGATAATGCGCGGGGCCGGGCAGTGATGCTCGGCGCAGGCCTCTCCTGGTAAGAACTACTTGTTGTCGGCCAAGGCCTCGCTCTCGTAGATGGTCCTGCTGATGCTCAGGCCATCCTTGAAGTAGAAGACCGAACCGTACTTGTGGACCACCTTGCGGTACTCCGTACGCTCCTTGCCGTTGTCGAGCTCGATGCGTGTGATCACCTGGTTCGGTTCCACGATCAGTTCCTCGTTGCGCAGGACCTCGGGGACCTCCATCTGCGGTTCCGGCTTCGCTTCAACCACTTCATTGGGCTTGGCCGGTCGGATCGGGGACTCCTCAACGACCTCGTTCGCCGAAGTGCCACGACGGCTGTCGTCCCCTGATCTTGGTTCCTTGCGCGTTCCAGTGGACTTGGCCACTACCGTAGGCGGAGGTGGAGGCTTCGGGGTCTTCACGGGTTTCGCCTTGGCTACTGGCTGCGGTGGATCCGGCTTGGGTGCGGGCTTGGTCTTGGGCTCCGGCTTGGGCGCGGGTTCCTCCTTCTTCTTCGCTTCAGCGGCCAGTCGTTCCTGCTCGGCCTTTTTCGCCGCGGCCTCGGCCTTCTTGGCTTCGGCCTCCTTTAATTGTTGTTCGCGTTCCGCGGCCGCTGCGGCTTCCTTGTCCGCTTTCTCCTTCTGCTTGGCGGCTTCCGCTTCCTGCTTGGCTTTTTCCGCGTCGGCTTTGGCCTTGGCTTTCGCCGCATCAGCCTCTTGCTTGGCCTTTTCCTTGGCTTCCGCTTCCGCTCGCTTGGCCTCCTCCGCGTCCTTGGTCTTTTCCAGTTCCTGTTTGGCGGCCACTTCCTGCAGAGTCTTCTCCAGGGCGCTCTGGATGCTCTTGGTGTAGTCGGTATCGTAGTCGAAATCGTCCGTGTTCTTGTCGTAGCGGATCATGCCCACCGGCTGGTTGAAGACCACGGTGTTCACGCCCTCGTACTGTTTGAACATGCTCACGGCGAACTCGAACGGAGTGAATCCGTTGGCGATGGCTTCAGCGGGAGCATGCGTATCGAAGGAGAGCTTCTTGGTGACGAAACCGTCCTTCTCGAACTCGAGAATGTAGTCCGCGTTTATGTCCAGATCGAGCTGGAACTTGCTGAGGCCGCTGCTGATGGTGCGCTGCTTCTCGCCGTTCTTGTAGACCACGACATGGGTACCGTCCAAACTGCCGCCTTCCAATTTCACGCGGCCGTTGATCTGGAAACCACCTTGCGCGAGAACGCCGGCGGCACTGGAAAAGACCAGTGCGCCGGCGATCGCGCAAGCTCGAAGAGTGTTCGGATGGTCCATCGGTCACGCCAACGAAGCGATCAGGCCTTTAGCGGCCATGGCGGCCACTACTCCCAGTACGAGGGCACCGGCCATGATGAGCGTTCGCGCTGCGACGGATCTGTTCTTGTTTTCCATGATTCGAACTATTGGCGCTTGGTTACGTAGCAGCCCCCCGAAAGTTCCAAACCACATGAAACACATCCTCCTTCCCAGCCTGCTCATCGCCGCCAACTTCGCCAACGCGCAGAACGCCGCCGAACCGCAGCTCACGGCCGACGCCTTGGACGCGGCGGTCATCAGCGATCTGGCCGCATTGAACAACCACTTCAGCGGCGTGGTCAGCTTCCGTATCGACAAGCGCGATCGCTTGATCGCGGACTACATCTCCAGCGGTTCCACCGTTCGCACCGATGTGGCCTACTTCGATTTCCTGGACGCCTCCACCTGCGCGTTCAATGAGGAAGAGAAGACGCTGATGCTGCAATGCCAGGACCCGCGCTCGAAGTGCATCGACAAGGAGATCCACAAGACCAACATCATCAGTCCGACCGGCCGCATGAACCTGCCGCTTCCGGCGAGCGACCCCAAAGGCGATAAGGCGCGCCAACTGCTGGTGAAGTTCATCGAGCACAAACAGGACGCGCAATTGAGCCGTTTGGCGGAAACCAACACGCGCGGCGACCGTAAGAAGTGACCGTGTTCAAGAGCATGCGTTCGCTTTGTTCCATCTTCGCCGTGCTCTGCCTGCACGGCCTGAACGCCCAAGATGTGGCGCAAGCCATACCGGACAATGAGACCGAGCAGTTGTTCCGCGACGGGGAGAAAGCCTACAACAGCGGCGGATACGCCAAGGCCATCGACCTGTACTCGCAAGTGCTCGCCCGTGACCCGGAAAACGTGAACGCTTACCTGCAGCGTGGGTTCTGCCACAACCTGCAGCGCGACTACGAAGCCGCCGCACAGGACTTCACCGAGGTCATCGCACGGAAAGGCGACCATCTCTGGGCCTATACCAGTCGCGGCAGCGCGTACAACAGGCTCGGCAAGTTCGACCTGGCCCTGCGCGACTTCGATACCGTGATCGGGCTCGACCCGAAGAATGAAGAAGCCTACAACAACCGGGGATGGACGCACAAATCCCTCAACGATGTTCCCGGAGCGTGCAAAGACTGGAAAACCAGTAAAAAGCTCGGTAATGCCGAAGCCAAGATCATCCTGGAGAACAACCGTTGCAAATGAACCGCACGATCACCCTGTCCGTCCTGTCCCTGTTCCTCTGTGCCTGTGCGAGCGCGCAGGACCAGAACTACGCCGAGTGCATCACCAAGGCCAAGAGCAGCTGGGGCCAACCCTGCGAAAAATGCGAAGCGTACACCGATTCATACAAGCGCGACTATCGCGGAGTCTATCAGATCGAACTGAAGAACACCTGCAATGAGGCCGTGGAACTGAAAGTAGCCACGCAGGAAGGCAACGGACGCTGGCGCACTTTCCCCATCAAGGCGCTGGCCGCCGGGGAAAGCATGACGGCCTTCGCCTGCACCGGCACCGGCAAATACCTCTATTGGGTACGGCGCCTGAACGATACGGAGATCCTGTTGCCCAGCGATCAGGAGATCCTGACGGAATACCGCGATCGCGAATAAGACCGAAGACGCTCAGTTGGGTGGGTTGAATGATGAGGGCTGTCCGCCGAAAGGTGGACGGCCTTCGTCGCTTTCACGAGGCTGCCAAGGCAGAAAGTGATCTGTCATCAAGAACTGACAGAGCCCCGACTCTCTGGACGAAGCGGTCCGTCATCAAGTCGCTATGGCGGCTGATGTGCCTGGACGGCCTGTCATCCAGTTCCGAGAAGCCCAAGTCGTGCGAAGCGATCCGCACACGCAGCAGCCTCCGTTCACTTCTGTTTGTTCACATCCGTGGCAGAACAGCCAGGAAATGCCTTGTGACCGCGCGTAGTTTGGCTCTTCAGCATGGCCACGAAACGACTGCATATCGACCGTACGGAAAGCTCACCGGAGATCGATCTGGACCTGGAGCACGGGATGATCGAGTTCACGGGCCGTTCCTTGCCCGCGAACAGCGAGCAGTTCTATGGCAGGGTCTATCGTTGGCTGGAGGAGTACATCAAGCAGCCGCGTCCGGAGACGGTCGTGAACATGAAGCTGGATTACCTCGATACCAGCAGCAGCAAGCACTTCTTCAACATCTTCGATAAGCTGAACGCGGTGTGCGAACGCGGGCAGAAGGTGCAGGTGAACTGGCACTACGAGGCCGGAGACGAGGAAATGGCCGAAGCGGGCAAGGATTTCCAGAGCTTCTTCACGCTCGACTTCGATTTCGTGGAGGTGGAGGAACTGTTCTGAAGCAAGAGAAACATGGAGGCGCTGGAAGGGCGCAGAGCGCCGCGGAGAGATCGGGGGCTCCGGAACAAGGGGACCGTCAGGCTGTATTTCAGGCCGTTCAACTCTTGGAACGCCGGGCTTCGATGATCAGCGATGTGAGCGAGATGGCCATGAACATCACCACGCCGAGGTCGATCCAGGAGATGTGACCATCCACGTGCTTTCGAAGCAGAGAACCGCCGTGGCCGTAGCACTGCTGCACCGCCAATGCCCCGAAGAACCAGACGAACCCGTGAGGATGCCGCAGAAAACCGTAGACACAGAAGAGGTCGATGGCGATGAACAGAACATGCCGCCAAGTCGGTGATCCGTTCAGCGGATGGAACAGACCGATCGCGTGGTAAACCGCTGCTGCGAGCGAAAGCAATGCGAAGAGCCTGAAGAGCACCCGCATCGAGAAACGCTACAACAGGTCATTCGCCAAATTCGCCAGTGCGCTCCGCTCCCCTTTCTCCAAGGTGATGTGCGCGAATAGCGGATCGCCCTTCGCCTTGTCGATCAGGTAGCTCAGGCCATTGCTCTCGGAATCCAAGTAGGGGGTATCGATCTGGTGGATGTCACCTGTGAACACGATCTTGGTGTTCTCCCCAGCCCGGCTGATCACCGTTTTCACTTCCAATGGTGTGAGGTTCTGTGCCTCGTCCACGATGAAGAAGATGTTGCTCAGGCTGCGGCCGCGGATGTACGCCAGCGGTGCGATGGCGATCTTCTCGTTCTCCAGCATCTCATCGATGCGCTTCGGCGTGCTATCGTGCTTCTCGAACTGGCCCTTGATCAGCTTCAGGTTGTCCCAGAGCGGCTGCATATAGGGATCGAGCTTGCTCTGGATATCCCCGGGCAGGTAGCCGATATCCTTGTTGCTGAGCGGTACCACGGGGCGCGTCACGTAGATCTGGCGATAGTCACGGCGCAATTCCAGCGCGCAGGCCAACGCGAGCAGTGTTTTCCCTGTTCCTGCCGCGCCTTGCAGGGTCACCAGCTTGATCTCCGGGTCCATCAGCGCGGCCATGGCCAGGGTCTGCTCCGCGTTCTTCGGGCTGATGCCGAAGATGCTGTGCTTCTCCACGCGATGTACCATGCCCGTGCGCGGGTCGTACTTGCTGAGGATGCTCTTCTTCTTGTGCTTCAGGATGAAGAAGTGGTTGCCCGTCGGCTTGGGCAATTTCAGGTCCTCCACGGGCATTTGCCCATGCTCGAACAAAGTATCGATCAGGTGCTCGGGAACATCCTCCATCACCGTGCGGCCGCTGTACATCGCGTCCCGCACATCACGCACTTTGCCGGTGAGGTAGTCCTCGCTGTTGATGTTGAGGCTCTTGGCCTTGAGGCGCAGGGCGACGTCCTTGGTCACCAGCACCACCTTGCGATCCTTGTTCTGGCGTTGAAGGGTAAGGGCCGCGTTCAGGATCTGGTGGTCGGCCTTGCCGTCCTGGAACACCTTCGTGGCGTCCACCCCATTCAGGTCGTGCTTGGCCACCACCTTGAACTGCCCCTTTGTCGGGCCGTTCAGCGGCGTCCAATCCGTCAGCAGGTCGCCCTTGGCGATGCCGTCCAGATGGCGGATGAATTCCCGCGCTTCGAAGTTGATGGTATCATTTCCTTTCTTGAACGTATCGAGCTCTTCCAGAACCTGTATCGGGATGGCCACGTCGTGCTCTTGGAAGCAGTCGATGGCCGAGTGGTCGTAAAGGATAACTGAGGTATCCAGCACGAAGATCTTCCGGTCTTTCTTCTTCATTCGCTCAATGAACAGTGTGAGCCAAATGTGGGAGCGGATATGCGGGCCGGAAGGATCGATGGGATCGCACTTTTGAACGATCGATCGTGGTCGGACACCGATCATCGAGGTGGAACGGCGTGGCGTCTCGTCAGGCACCTCGCCCGCGCCTTCTACATTCGCGCTCCTTTTTTCGCCATGTCCCTCACCGAAGAGATCGCACGCCGCCGCACGTTCGCCATCATCAGTCACCCGGATGCGGGGAAGACGACACTGACGGAGAAGTTCCTGCTGTACGGTGGGGCCATCCAGACGGCCGGGGCGGTGAAGAGCAACAAGATCCGCAAGGCGGCCACGAGCGATTTCATGGAGATCGAACGGCAGCGGGGCATCAGCGTGAGCACCTCGGTAATGACGTTCGAGTACGCCGGCAAACTGATCAACCTGCTGGATACGCCTGGTCACAAAGACTTCGCCGAGGATACCTACCGCACGCTCACCGCCGTGGACAGCGTGATCCTGGTGGTGGATTGCGTGAAGGGCGTGGAAGCGCAGACCGAGCGTCTGATGGAGGTGTGCCGCATGCGTGATACGCCGGTGATCGTGTTCATCAACAAGATGGACCTGGAGGGGAAGGACACCTTCGACCTGCTGGATGAACTGGAAGAGAAGCTCTCGATCAAGGTGCGTCCATTGAGCTGGCCGATCGGCATAGGTGCTACGTTCAAAGGCGTATATGATCTGTACGATGGCGACCTGAAGCTCTTCGAGAGCATCAAGACGAAAGTGGAAGGCCAGAGCGTCCACATCGACGATCTGAAGGACCCGCGCTTGGACGCACAAGTGGGCGAGGACGCGGCGAATCTGCTGCGTGAGGAAGTGGAACTGATCAACGGCGTGTACGGCGCGCTGGACATCGAGGCGTACCGCGCGGGCAAAGTGGCACCTGTGTTCTTCGGCAGTGCGTTCAACAACTTCGGTGTGAAGGAGGTGCTGGACACTTTCGTGCGCATCGCTCCCACCCCTTCACCCCGACCGACCGATCACGGACCGATCTCCCCTGATTCCAAGGATTTCAGCGGTTTCATCTTCAAGATCCACGCGAACCTGGACCCGAACCATCGCGACCGCATCGCGTTCCTGCGCGTCTGCTCCGGCGAGTTCCACCGCAACACCTACTACCACCACGTCCGCTTGGGCAAGCAGGTGCGCTTCTCCACACCCACGTCCTTCCTCGCGGCACAAAAGACGATCGTTGAAGAGGCTTGGCCGGGAGACGTTATCGGACTCTTCGATACGGGCACGTTCAAGATCGGCGACACATTGACCGAAGGTGCGGACTTCACCTTCCGGGGCATTCCCGCGTTCTCCCCCGAGCTTTTCCGCGAGTTGATCAACAAGGACCCGATGCGCAGCAAACAGCTTGAGAAGGGCATCCGGCAGTTGACGGACGAGGGCGTGGCGCAGCTCTTCACCCAGAGCATGGGCAGCAAGAAGGTGGTGGGCTGCGTGGGCGAACTGCAGTTCGACGTGATCCGCTACCGCCTGGAGCACGAGTACGGCGCGGTTTGCGAATTCCAGAGCATCCAGGCGCACAAAGCCTGCTGGCTCACGAGTGATGACGCGGCCGCCTTGCAGGAGTTCATCCGTGTGAAAGGCCAGCAGATCCTCCAGGACAAGGACGGTAACCCGGTTTTCATGGCACCTTCCGCCTACATGCTCGACCTCGAAAAACGGGCGAATCCGGCGATCGAGTTCCATACGACCAGCGAGTTCAAGACGGCAGTAGCCTGAAACGACGAACGCCCCGGGGTATCCGAGGCGTTCGAGGCTGTTGCGGGGATACTCACTTCTTGGCTTCGCGCCACTTGCCCGCTTGATCCGGAGTAAGCACTTCGGCGAGTTGCTGGTCAACGGCCTTTTCCAAGGATACCCATTGCGGTGCCATCTCGGCCTCACGCTCTTCCTTGGTGAGCCCTCCTTTCTCGAAACGCTGATTCATGCCTTCGAGCTTGCGCTCCAAGTTCATGTAGATCTCCTGGACCTTGGCCTTCTGGTCGGCATCCAGTGTCACCGTCTTGTCCACCAAGGCGGTGTGCTTGTCGGCACTGGCGCGCATGGCGTCGGTGTCGGTCACGGTGATGTCATGCTGCTGCGCGGAAGCGAAAAGGGCAGCTGCGCTGAAGAGGATGGAAGCGAAGAGACGTTGCATGGTTCACGTACTTGGTTGCCAAAGATAGACCGGAAGGGAGACGCCGCGCACCCTGCCGGGTTGCCTGCCCCTCAACCTTGGATTGTTGACAGGTCGGGTCGCAGCGGCACCGGTTCGAGTTTCAAGATCCAAGGGTTCTGGGTTCGGTGCGCATCTGTGGAACCGCGTACCCTGAACCCCGAAGCGTTCTTAACGAACAGTTAATGGCCCCGGCCCCCGCATACGGCCTCGGCTATTTTTGGCCGCCATCCGGAAGAAACGACCGGTGCGACCAACCATGCGGACACTCGTTACGGCTTCTACCCTGCTCCTCGGCCTCCTCGCTACCGCCCAACCGAAGCAGGCGGCTTCCACGGACCCCAAGGATCAGCGCCGATTGGAGTTCACCATCAAAGGCATCGTGAAGGACACGGTGTACCTGGCGAACTACTACGGGAACAAGCTGATGTACAACGACACCGCCATCGCTGACGCGAAGGGCAAGGTGGTCTTCGCCAAGAAACGGGGATACAGGGCCGGTGTGTACGCCGTGGTGATCCCCGGCCCGCGCTACTTCGAGTTCCTCGTGAACGAACCGGTGGTGGTGATGAACTCCGACACCGCCGATCTGGGCGCCAAGCTCGTGGTGGTGAACAGCCCGGAGAACCAGGTCTTCATGGACTACGTGCGCTACATCAACGCACAGCGCAAGGAAGCTGATGCCGTTCAGAAGGAGCGCGAAGCGACGCTGGACCCTATCAAGAAGTCCGCATTGAAAGAACGCCTCGTGGGCTATGAGAAGGCCATCCGTGCATACCAGGAGGAGTTGATCGCCGAACATCCGGGCACGTTCGTGGCCACCATCGTCAGGATGAGCATGTCGCCTGAAGAGAAGGAGGTGCACAAAGCCGATGGAACCTTGGACAGCGCTGGGACCTACTACCGCTTCCGTGCGCACTTCTGGGACAACACGGACCTGACGGACGAACGCATCCTGCGCACACCGGTTTTCCAGAACAAATTCGACGAATACATCGGGAAGGTAGTGCCGCAGATCCCGGATACGATCAACAAGTGCGCTGACGAGCTCATCCAGCGGATGGACAAGAACCATTCGGACGACCTGTGGCGTTTCGCCGTGCACAACATCACCTACAAGTACGAGACGAGCGACATCATGGGCATGGATGCGGTCTTCGTTCACATGGCGCAGAACTACTACTGCCCCAAGCCCGGGCAGAAGAGCCGTGCGACGTGGATGACCGATGAGAAGTTGGAAAAACTGTGCGACCGCGCCCGCAAACAGGCTCCGTTGATCATCGGCGCGCAGGCGAAGAACATCATCCTGCCCGATACCACCGAGCAGAACTGGGTGGACATGTACCGGATCCCGCACGAATACGTGCTGGTGATCTTCTGGGACCCGCACTGCGGCCACTGCAAAAAGACCCTGCCCGGTATCTACACGGCGTACAAAGACACCTTGCGACCGCTCGACGTGGAGGTCTTCGCCGTAGCCAAGGCGACGGACAGCGTGCTCTTCCACGATTGGAAGGAGTTCATCATCGAGAACAAGCTGGACTGGATCAACACCGGGCTCACTTGGCACGTGTACACGGACGCGAAGCAGAACCCGAGCAAGTACATCCCGAAGTTCACCACCATCGAGAGCCTGAACTACGCCGATGCGTGGGATGTGTACAGCACACCGAAGTTCTTCCTGCTCGATGCGGACCGCAGGATCGTCGGCAAGCAGTTGAGTGTTGCCCAGATGGCGGACCTGATCGCTACGCTGAAAAAGCGGAAAGCGAAGGAGTCCAGAGACAAGTGAAGCTTCAAGGGATCAAGGTCGCTTTGACCATCGGGCCGGCACCGAAGTTCGTAGCTTGAGACTTGAGCCTTGTGTCTTGAAGCTTGTTATTCCTCTGTTTCACGCACCCAGATCCACTCCGTGATACTGAGGCCGTTCTTGAAGTAGCTGGTACCGGCCTTGCCGATCACCTTCTTGTAGTCATCGGCCTTGTTCCCCTGCACCACGATGCGCCGGATCACCACCTTATTGCCCTCCATCGTGCTCTGCTCGGTGACGCCCTGCGGGAACTCGTTGGCCAGTTCACCCCGGTTGTAATCCGAGAACGAACGCTGCTCGTTCATGGACAAATTGCCCAATTGCTCTTTGGCCGCCATACGCGCATCCTCGGCGCGATTGGCGAGTTGGCGTTGGCGATCGGCGTGCTGGTCCTTCTCGGCGGCAACGCGCTCTATACGGTCAGCGGTATGGGCGGTGCCCTGGGCATGCACCGTCGCCTGCCCCTCATGCTGCTGGGCCACCTCGGCATTAGCCTGCTCACGGCGGGACTGACCACCGGCCATGTCATCCGCCTGGGTCTGGGACCAAGCCTCCTTTTCGCTTTGGCTTTCGCTATTGCGCTCGCTCTGGCGATCGCGCAAGGTGCGATCGCGTTCCTCCAACTCTGCCACCATGGCCTCCTTCTCCGCGGAGACGGCACCGCGATTCTGGTCGGCCTTCATACGCACTTCGTTGTGGCGCTGGGCAAGGGCCTCCCGTTGCGCGGCGAGCTCTTCCTCGTTCCGTTTGCGTAAGGCATCGCTTCCGGAATAGACCTTCTCGCTGCTCTCCACGTAAGCCTTGTTCTCACGCAAGGAGCCCTCCTGACGTCCAGCCCATTCGGCGGTGTTGGCGCGCTCCTCCTCTGAAAGATCCGCCTTCAATTTCTTGATGCGCTCGTACTTCTCCTGTTCCTCGCGTTCACGGGCGGCACGCATGAACTCCTCAGCATCGGTCTCTTTCTTGGTATCGATGGTGGATCCTCCGCGCTTCGGTGGTTCGGGCGGATCGTCCTTTTTCTGCTGTGCGGCGAGTTCCGCTTCCCGGCGCAGGCGTTCCTGATCGGCCAGCTGCTTATCGATCTTCTCGATCTGGGCTTGTGGATAGACTTCGGCCGGCTTGATGTCCAAAGCTTGGGTATAGAGCCCGCGCGCCTGATCGTATGTTTCCGAGCCCATGGCCGCGTCCGCCTCGGCGATCACCTTCAGGTAGGCCGCCTCCTTGGCCTTTTCAGCATCCAGGCGCGCTTGCTCGTCCATCGCGGCGAGGCGCGCCGCCTCGGCATCGGCTTCGGCCTTCTTGCGGCGTTCCTCTTCCAGCCGCAGGCGTTCAGCCTCCGCTGCATCCGCGTCAAGCTTGGAGCGCTCCCGGTCAGCCAGGAACTTCTCAATGGCCGCTAGCCGCTCCTTCGGGTACTTCTCTTCCGGCTTGATGGTGAGCGCCTCGGTGTACCGTTCACGCGCATCGTCCATCTTCTCTCCGCCGAAAGCGATGTCGCCTTGGGTCACCGCCTCCCTATAACGCGCTTCGACCTCGGCCTCGGATTCCTGCTTCTTGCGTTTCTCCTCCTCCAGTCGGGCGCGCTCAGCCGCTTCCTGGGCCAAGCGCAAGCTATCGGCTTCGCTCTTGGCGGCGAGTTCGGCCAGCAATCGCTCGATGTCCGCCAGCCGTTCCTTTGGATGCGCCTCGTCAGGCTTCACGGAGAGCGCGTCGGTGTAGGCCGTGCGCGCCGTGGGGTAATCCTTGGCAGTGAATGCCCGATCGGCCGAAGCCACCAGCTCCTTGTAACGCTGTTCCTTTTCAGCCGCCTCGCGAGCCAGCCGTTCCTTCTCGGCCTTCTCCTTCGCAGCGGCATCCAATTGTCCATTGATCTCGGCGATGCGGTCCTTCGGGTGCTGCTCGTCCGGCTTCAGCTGCAGCGCGTCCTTGTAGTCGTTGAGGGCTTCGGCGTATTTCTTGCCGTCGAATGACTTGTCGGCCTTCGCGATGAGTGCGTCGTACTTGTCATTGAGTTCTTTCTTCTTGCGCTCCTCCTCGGCGATGCGGGCACGTTCCGCCAACAGCCCATCGATCTCGGTGATCTTGGTGTGCGGATACTTCTGATCGGGCTTCACGCTGAGGGCTTCCTGGTACTTGGCTTTGGCGAGATCCAGTTTGTCCTGTGCCAGTAACCCGTCCGCTGAGCCGATCAGCAATTCGTACTTGGCGTCGATCTCCTTCTGGCGCTCCTCGTCCTCGGCCTTCTTCTTCGCGTCGGCAATGGCCTTGTCGATGGCGGCGAGCTGGTCCTTGGGGTATTTCTCCTGGGCCTTCAGCTTCAGCGCCTCGTTGTAGCCGCCCTTCGCATCGTCCCATTGCTGGCCTTGGAAAGCGGCGTCCGCCTTGGCGATGGCCTCATTGTACTTGTCGTCCAGTTCTTTTTTCTTCTTGTCCTCCTCGGCTTTCTTGGCCAGCTCAGCGATACGCCGTTCGATGGCCGCGAGCTGGTCCGCAGGGTATTTCTCCTTCGCCTTCAGGCCGAGCGCCTCGTTGTAGCCGGCCTTGGCATCATCGAACGAATCCTGCTTGAAGGCCGCATCTGCCTTCGCGATGGCCGCATTGTACCGGTCATCCAGCTCCTTCTGCGCTGCTTTCGCCTTATCGTCCTCGGCCTTCTTTGCCAGCTCGGCTATGCGCTTTTCGATGGCCAACAACTGGTCCTGGGGGTACTTCTCCTTGGGCTTCAGGGCCAGCGCTTCGTTGTACTTGGGCTTCGCCACGTCGAAGTTGTCCTGCTTTAACGCCGCATCGGCCGCGGCGATCAGGGCGGTGTATTGGGCATCAAGCTCCTTCGCCTTGCGCGCCTCCTCTTCCTGTTTGGCCAGTTCCTCCAACTTCTTCTCGATGGCGGCCAGCTGGTCCTTCGGATATTTCTCCTCGGCCTTCAGTTGCAAGGCTTCGTTGTACTTGTCCTTGGCCTGATCGTACTTGGCCGACTTGAAGGCTCCGTCCGCTGCCAGGATCGCGGCCGCGTACTTGGCCTCCAGCTCTTTTTTCGCCTTCTCCTCCGCATCCTTCTTGGCCTTCTCTTCCAGCTTCTGGCCGATCAGCGTGATCTGGTCCTTGGGGTACTTCTCATCGGGCTTGATGCCGGAGGCATCCGTGTACTTCGTGCGGGCCTCTTCCAGTTTATCAGCCTTGAAGGCGGCATCCGCAGCGGTGAGCGCGGCCTTGTACTTCTCTTCGAGTTCCTTGGCCTTCTTCTCCTCCTCGGCCTTCTTTGCGAGTTCGTCAATGAAGGCCTGGCATTCCTTCATCTTGGCTTTCGGATAGGCCTCTTGGTCCTTCACCTCGCTGGCAGCCTGGTATTTGGCCATGGCATTGGTGTAGTCCTTCTTGCCGAAAAGTCCATCGGCTTCCTTGATCAGCGCCGCGTACTTCTCCGCTTCCTTTTTGTTGCCTTCCTGCTCATCGAGCTTCATCTTGGCATCGCTCAGCTTGGCGGAAGCCTTGGCATCGCCCGCTTTCAGGCCCAGCGCCGCAGTGAAATTGTCGACGGCCTTCTTGTAATCAGCGGCAGACATGGCCGCATCCCCAGCGGCCATCATCTTGGCGTAGTCCTCCTCCGCGTTGGCTTCACGCTTCTTCTTCTCATCGTACTCCTTCATCAGCCGCTGGATCTCCGCGCGCACCTGTTCGGTGTACTGCAGGTCCCAGGTAACCTCCTTGGTGGTGGGGTCGAACTTGGCCTTTCCGATGGGCTGCTGCAACACGCTGAAATCGATGCCGGGCAGTTCGGTGAAGAGGGTCATCTCCACGTTCATGCCGTGGCCTCCTACACGTTCTTCCTCCGGGATGTTCTTCGTGTCGATGGCGATATTCTTGCTCACCATGCCAGCCTTGGAATACACCAGCTTGTAGTCGCTGCCGTAGTCCAGGTTGAACTCATACTTGCCGCTGGCGTTGGTGACGACCTCGGCGAGCTTGCCACCGTTCTTGAAGACCGTTACCGTGATGCCGTCCAGCTTCTTGCTGCTCACGTAGTCCTTCACCGTGCCGTAGACGTAGACGTTGTCCACCTGCCCGAAGGCGGCGGCGAAAAGAAGGAACGAACAGGCGAGAAGGCACGCGCGCAGGGAGCGGATCGGGGTATCCAGGATCATGCGGGGAACGTGAGCGTATGCAGTGGAGGCCCGCCAAAATACGGCGACTTTAGCAGCGGGGCCGCCGGACCACCGGTTGGATCCCACCGCGACATGTTCAGCATCTGGGAACGGACGGGCTTTCTGGCGGAACCTCATCTGGCTGTGGTGGGGGCCGGGATCACGGGGCTTTTCACGTCGTTGCACTACAAACGACGGTTCCCGGCGCATCGCGTGCTGGTACTGGAGCGCGGACCGCACCCCAGTGGTGCCAGTGTGAAGAATGCGGGCTTCGCCTGCTTCGGCAGCCCGAGCGAGATCCTGGCCGATATCGATGCCGAGAGCGCGGACACGGCCGTGGCGCGCGTGGCGGAACGTTGGCGTGGCCTCCAAGAGTTGATGATGGAACTGGGCGATGACCGGATCGGGTTCGAACGGACAGGCGGTCATGAGCTCTTTGCGGAAGGTGAAGCGCTGTACAACCGGGTGGCCCATCGGTTCGATGAACTGAACAGGACCCTCTCCCCCGTTTTTGGTCGCCCCGTGTATGAATGGCGCGATCAAGTGAAAGGTGACATGGGATTACGGACCGGGCACGTCGCTTTTACCGCTCTCGAAGGGCCACTGGATACGGGAAAACTGATGCGGGCATTGCTGGACAAGGTCCGCGAGGCCGGTGTGGAGGTGCGTTTCGGTCATGAGGTGAAAGGGATCGACCCGGGCGATACCGCCGTTCTGCTCGACATAGCCGGGCATGCGCCGATCCGTGCAGAACGTGTGGTGCTCGCTCTCAACGGCTACACGACCGAATTGCTGCCCGAAGCGCACATCATCCCGGCGCGCGGCCAAGTGCTGCTTACTTCTCCCATCCCTGGACTCCGTTTGAAGGGAACCTTCCACGCGGATGAAGGCTATTACTACTTCCGGGACTACCAGGGCCGTATTCTCCTTGGCGGCGGAAGGCACTTGGACAAGACCGGCGAGACGACTACGGAGGACGCGGTGACACCAATGATCCAAGAAGCCCTGGAACGTATGCTCCGCGAGGTGATCCTGCCCGGTGAGTCCTTCACCATCGAACAGCGCTGGAGCGGGGTAATGGGTTTCCGGACGCACGGCAAGACCCCCTTGGTGGAACGCGCCGCCCAGCGCATCGTTGTCGCCGCTGGGCTCAGCGGCATGGGCGTGGCCATCGGGATACGCGTAGCACGGAAAGCCGCCGAGTTGATCGCCGAATGACCCCTGACATGGACACCCGAGAAGCCTACGATCATTGGAGCCCGCAATACGACACCAACCGGAACCGGACTCGTGATCTCGAAGCGGTTGCTTTGCGCGAAGTGCTGGCGGATGGTCTCTTTCAGCGCGTGCTGGAGATCGGCTGCGGCACCGGCAAGAACACCGAATGGCTGGCTGCACGCTGTGATCACATCACCGCCGTGGACCTGAGCGCGGGCATGCTGGAGGTGGCGCGGGCGAAGGTGACGGCACCGCACGTCTCATTCCACCAAGCGGACATTCTTCAACCGTGGACGTTCACTGAAGGGTTGTACGACCTCGTCACCTTCAGCTTGGTACTGGAGCATATCAAGGACCTCGGACCTATCATGCGAAAGGCCGTTGATGTGCTTGCGCCCGGTGGCCGCGTGTACATCGGCGAGTTGCATCCCTCCAAACAGTACAGCGGCACCAAAGCGCGCTTCGAAACGGAGCAGGGTACCCAAGTGGTGACCTGTTTCGATCATCACATTTCCGACTTCGTGCGGGCCGCGAAGGACGCCGACATGAACGTGGAAGATGTGCGCGAGTTCTTCGATGAAGACGGAACGGCATCTCTTCCGCGCGTACTTGTGCTGGTGCTACGGAAGTGAGCTGAGCGCTCAAAGCACCACCACCCTTCCGGTCCGCGACACGTTCCCCCCTTCACGCAACGTGAAGAGATACGTACCGCTTGCAGCCAATGCCAGATCGATACTGAACGCCCCGGATCGAATCTGAACGCGCTCGACCTCTCGGCCGGTCAGATCCTGGATCACGATAGAACCCGAACCGCCGCTGATCGATCCCGTGAAGCGCACCAAACCGGTTGTAGGATTCGGATAGCACGTCAGAGCTGTTGCGCCGGCGTTCTCCGAGACACTCTCCTGTGAACATAGGCCGGGCATATTGGCATCCAGCCACGCAAGGCGTTGCGCGATCCAGCCTTTCAGGGTATCGAGTTCAGCGTTGTAGGTGGTGGCACAGGCGAGCACTTCGGGCGCAGGGCCGCTCAGGCCGAGCAGTGGCCACTTCTGGAAATGCCGGGCTTGCGCATTCTGTACCCGCGCGCCGACGCTGTCGATGTACGCGAAGATGCTCTCCGTTGACAGCGCCGCAGCCCGCTGGGCCTCGTAGGTGCAGTGCAGTTCATTGGCGAACGAACTGTCCTGGAGCAGGCGCACGTACCAGCCGCAGGAATAGTTGTCCGTTGGGCAATCATTGATGAGGTGCGCCCACCCGCTGCCGTCGATGTTGTCGAAGATGTCGCAACCATAGAGGTTCTTCCACGCCCAGTCGAAGTCCCAAACTGGCCCCGCCTTCAGCTTGCCGCCGTTGGAATACTTGTCCTTGTGGAAGTACACGCTCTTCTTGAAACCGTCGTTGTTACGGGAAAGCTCGTTCACCAGGAAGTAATTGATGAACGAAGGCACATCCAGGTACTTTCGGTATCCGTTCACAGGGTCCGTGAAATCAGCGCCGTACAGCGCGGTCTCCAAGCTGTCCACAAACGCGGCGATGTAGGTGCGCTGCGGCGTTGTGATCGTATCCGGATCAGGGTACTCATACACGAAATGCACGTCGAAACCCGGATGGTCGATCGGTGAGTAGTTCGACTCGAAACTGGTGGACGGGTCCCACAGGTTCTGCGAGAGGATGTAGCCGCCGGTCACGTCATCACCGGTGTTCTCATCGCCGGTAAGCTTGGCGATGTCCACGCGTCCGCCATCGCGCTTGATCTTCTCTCCGAAGACATAGATGCCGCGATAGGAACTGTCCAACAGCACTTCGCACAAGTGCGTGCGGGGCGCGTACTGGCCCATGCGCCTCGCCAATTCATAGGCGAGCTCATTGCGCACGAGCGACCGGTCGTTGTAGTTGGAGAGCAACACCCAATCGTTCTCCTCCGGCATGCCCAGGATGGACACGTCGAGGTTCGCCCCGAGGCTGTCGCGCGTCTCCACCGCGAAGGGCCGCTGCGGGTAACCTGCCGAGGTAGCACCGTGAATGCCGATACCGATGTTGCCCGCATACACGTTCGGGGGATCGGTGATGTACGTGATGTTCCCTGCTCCGTTGTAACGGATCTCCATCAGCGCGTCCACTTTGCCGTCGTAGGGGATGTCCTGCCCTTGCGTGAAGAGCGAAACGATGGGCAACTCGGAACTGTCCAGCCGGATCGTACCCAGGTCGGCCACGCAGAGATCGAAGGCGCCTGCGCCACCGCCATATCCGAATACCTGGATGAAGAGCGTTTCATCCTGCGGCAATTCAAAACCCGAGATCGAGGAGAGATAATCAGGGCCGCTGTCATCATCGCACCCCCTGTTGGTGAGGTCGAAACAACCGGTACCGGTCCATAGCGCGATGCCCGTGTCGTTCAGACCACCGTTGTTGGCGGTGCTCACGTTCACGTTCCCGCTGGCAGGAACGGGCATGGAGAACCAGACATCACCGCCGGCGTACTCGGCACAACCGGGAGCGATACCGGTGCCCACGATGCCGCTGTTGTCAACGGTCACACAATCGATGGTATCAATGGGCAGCGCGGTGCAGGGGACCGTACCAGGATCCGGCTCAACACCGCAGACAACGACCCCGGTGAACACGGCGCCCGTTCCAGGTGAGGGCCCATCAGAGAACACCACGCCCCCCCATTGATCGAAAAGCGTGTAGCTGTTCTCGGTCTCCCAGTCCTGCGGGGTGTAGTCCAATTGGATCGAATCACCATCGCACACGGTGAATGTCGCGCTGCTGCTGTACCCCGTGGCAGCGAACGACCCGATGACCGAGCCGTTGATGCTCACCTGCAGCACACCGCCGTTCCAACCATCGCCATAGCTGTCGTGCATGTTGAGGATGTGGTCGCAACACTGTCCCATCACCCGCGGCGCGCTCGTGACGAGCATCACCATCATCGCCCATCTGCTCCACTGCTTCGCCTTGTTCATCCCTGGCATCCTTTCGTTGCGTATGTGACCGTTCCATTTCCGGAACGTTGCGCGAACATAGGCGAGCGGCGTTCGGGGAACCGCTGCGGGGACGGTTACTTGCATTCCGCGTGGGAAAGAACCCGAACACCGGCGCGCCAAGCGGCACAGCGATTCGGATACGTCTTGCCATCACAACCGCAATACGGGTCGAACTCCATGGTGCACGGGCCATCGCTTTTGCGCGCGTCATCCAGGCACGGTCCATCCTGCAGGATGCGGAGCAATTGTCCCTCGAAGACCTCTCTTTGTTCGATGTTGGCGACATGTCCGGCCTCCGGTATCATGATGAGGTGGTCGGCGGGCAATCCATTGGTGCGCATGATCCCGTGGCCGACATACGGCGGTATCAGCCGGTCGCCCTCTCCCCAGATCACGTAGACGGGCATGGTCCACATGTAGCGTTTGTCGGTGAACTCCTGCTCATGTGCGAGCAGGTCTTCGAGCAGCGCGTGGTAGACGGGCTCACGGGCGGCGCCGGCTTTCAGCATCTGCTTCAAGGCGAATCGGGGAATGTGGCGGGGCTTGAACAGTACCGTATTGATGTTCCGCTGGATGTCCTCCGGCGTTCGGCGATCGAAGAAGTCGAGGATGTCCTTCGCTCCCACCGCCCGCGCCGCGCTGTCGGCGATTGCACGGGTGTACGTGTTCGCCGGTCCGTCGTAGATCACCAGCGCACGAACACGCTCCGGGTAGAGCTCCGCGAAATTCGCCGCCATGGCACCACCGTAGCTGTTGCCCACAACGAACACCGGGCCGACGACACCGAGGCTGTCCAGGATCAAGGCCAAGTGCGCGGCCTGCTGATGGACGCTATGCCCGGTCCACTTGTCCGTACTGCGGCCATGGCCGATCAGGTCCGGCACGATCAGGTCGAAGTGCTCATGCAACGTCTTCAAGTTGCCTGCCCACATCGCACCGCTGCTCGTGATGCCGTGCACCAGCATCAATGCGGGCTTCGCATGGTTCTTCAACCCGGCGCTCGACCAGGTGAAATGTACCCCGGCACTGTCAGTGAACGCGTGCTCCTCCATGCCGCTGTTCCTGAACGTATCGGTGCTCTGGCGGTCCATGTGCTTCACCACATTGCACGAGATGAGCGGCACCAACAGCGCGACTGCGGAGAGTTTGGAAGGGAAGTTCATTCGTTCGATGGAATTCGGCCATAGGCACAACACGTCCGAAGCACACACGGTTCGTCGGAGCATTTGCGGAAAACAACAGCTCCTCTTGCACGATGCTGCGTGCATTCCGATGCCGAGGGCCATGGGGAAGGTGATCCGGATACGGACGCTGGCATGGCGCAAAGGTGCTTGTGAACAGGCCGTTCGTGATCGAAAGCGATGATCGTCATGGACAAGAATGCTGCTCTTTCGGATCATTGCACAAACGAACCGAACACATGCGAAACTCTACCCGCTGGACACTTCCCGCCGCTTTGCTCTTCCTTTTCACAGGGCTCCGTGGGCAAACGCCCACGCACCAAGCCGTTGTACACAACCTGGTCGGCATGTCGTCGAGCCTGGTGAACTCGGTAACGACCGATGCGGAAGGAAACCTGATCATCACCGGCTGGCGCAGCGACTCCTTGGACTTCGGCGGCACGAACTATCCCCAAGGGACCTCTGGCGCGATCTTCCTGGCCAAGTTCAACCCACAAGGCAACGAACTGTGGAACAAAGTGGCCGGCTCGGCGGACCAGCAAGGGAACCACAAGGGCATGTCCGTCGCTGCGGATGGCTCGGGAAACATCTACTGCGCGGGTTGGCTGTTCGGCGTACAGGCCGCCACATTCGATGGCACGACACTTCCGCAAGGTTCGTTCGGTTTCGTTGCGAAGTATTCCGCTTCGGGCACCTTGGCCTGGGTGAAGGACTTCAGCGGTGGCGTGAACGCGATCGCCGTGGACGGCAACGGCACGCCCTTCATCAATCTGGGCGATGCGACCATCGAGAAACTGGACCCCGCCAACGGCACCTCTATAGCGAGCGGCACCGGTGGTGGCGATCTGCAGAACGTGGGCAACCACAACATCGTGGTGGACGCCGGCAATAACGTGATCGCCCAGTGGGGGAACAAGATCACCAAGTACAACAACGACCTCGTGGAGCAATGGAGCACACCTTTGGTGAAGCCTTTTGGAAGCGCTGAATCCTTCCGTATCACCGTGGATGGCGCGGGCAACACGTGGGCGACATTCTATGCACTGTTCGGAACGGTAACCCTGGGTGGCACGGACTATACGGCCTTCCCGGCCGGGTATGTTTACAGCCTCAGCGCTGTCGACGGAGCAGTGCTCAATGCCACCCCGATGGGAGCGTTCAAGATCAAGAAGGTGTACAACACGGCAATGAACGAATGGCTGCTGATCGGTGACGGTGCTTTCAATACGCCGTACGTGGTGAAGTACGATGCCACCGTGACGGCCATTTGGAGCGTGCCAACGTTCGGCGTTGTGGATATGGAGCTGATCGGCCCGGACTGCTTCGTTCTCGGCGGTGGTCATGATGGATCCGTCACATTGGACGGGGTCACATACGACCGCCCGAACAACTCCGCCTCGGACAATGCGATGGCGTCCTACCTCTGTGCGGGTGCGGTCGGCGTAGAAGAGCGCCCGTACGCGGCGGAATTCGCCGTGTACCCCAACCCCACGAATGGGCAGCTCGCCGTGGAAGGGTCTGATCGGGGGATCCTGTTCGTCTACGATGCGCTGGGTGCACAGGTGATGACGATCGCTGGATCCACAGCCCGCCGGACAGCCGATGTTTCCGGATTGGAGGATGGCATGTACGTAGTTCGTGATGCGAGCGGACGCATGGCACGTTTCAACGTGACGCGCTGATCGGACGCGTTTCGCATCCGCAGCACTGACCTGCATGAAGAGCAAAGGGCATCCCCACCGGATGCCCTTTTTCTTCCAACGTAAGGCACTAGCGCCCGAAGAAGCGCCGGATACGACCATGGCGACGATGCGCTTTCTTTGACAAGTACGCATGGACGAAGGCAAGCGACCAACGGGAAAGTTGCTCTGGCGACCGGATGATTTCACGCCGGACCGCCCACCGCGCCGCGTGAGCTGGTTGGAACTCTTCCATGACCTGGTCTATGTGGTGGCGGTATCACAGCTCACGCACGGTCTCCTGCACGCACATGGCGCGTCGGACTTTCTTCTGTTCACCTTGCTCTTCGGGCTGGTCCTCTGGTCGTGGATGAACGGCACGTCCTACTTCGACCTGCACGGGAACCAAGGCCTGTGGACGCGTGGGATGACATGGCTACAAATGGTCTGTGCGGCGAGCGTGGCGATCACGGTCGGGCATGTGTTCGAAGGGCACCACCGCGCGTTCGCGGTCGCCTTCTGCTGCATGCAGGCGCTGATCACCGGGCTTTGGTGGAGCACCGGCATATTCCAACGGGAACACCGCTACCTCAGCGTGCCGCACAGTCTGACCTACCTGTTGGGATGGTGTCTGATGCTGACGTCCATCTTCACCTCGACAGCTATCGCCACGCGTCTTTGGACGGTGACGCTGCTCCTCAACTTCGGTGTGGAATTGATCCTGTTCCGTCGTTTCGAGCAAGTGATGGACACGCTGAAGGCGGAGTTCAAGCCCTCGTCGTCCATCGTGGAACGTTTCGGGCTCTTCACCATCATCGTGCTGGGCGAGGGCATCCTTGGGATCCTCATGGCCATGGAGGACCCGGAGCGCTGGAACGCCGCACGCTGGTCCGCTTTCGGGCTCTGCATGGTGATCGCTTTTCTGCTATGGTGGCTGTACTTCGAAGTGCTCGGCGACCGCGAGTCGAAAGCGGGCTTCGGGAGCTACGTGTTGTTGAACCTGTTCCACCTGCCCTTGTTCGCGGCCTTCGCCATGTTGGGACCTGGCCTGCATCTGGTGCTGGCGGAAACCGATGCCGCCGAAGACAAGGCGCGTTGGATGGTGGCCGTGGCGATCGGCGTTGGCATGGCGATGATCGTCGCTCTATCGAGCATCATGGCCGATGAGCATTTGAGCGGTCGGCACCGGTTGCGCGAAGGGCTGCGGATGAGCGCCGCATCACTGCTCATCATTGGTCTCCCCTATTTGATGCCGGGTGTGGCCACCTGGTGTTTCCTGCTCGCCGTAGCTGTCGTCTTGGCCATCCTCGTCGTCCAAGGAACACTTTAGGGAGCGTATCCGAAGCTCCTGCGCCAAGACGGCTCGGCTGCCTGATATCGCCAAGTACTCCGGATCTCGAGGTGGACGTGGGTCACTTCGACAGCTTGGGGCTGGTCACTGGAATGATGCACGCTAGCCGCTTTCACCGCTTCTATCACCAAGGGGCCAAGCCCCCTTTCATGCATTGCCCCAGGGGCGATCGCCGGCCATTCCGGTTGGCGACCATGAAGTTCTTCCGGACAGTTGGAAGATCTTCGCCAACGTGACCGACGCGCGGATCCTCCGGGGCATCACCTGCTCCACGCTGCTCGCGTGCTCCGCTATGGGCATGGCCCAGCGGGTGATGGACAGCAACAGCCATGTATGGATCTCGCACCTGGGCGATCACAAGATCACGGATCGCTGGGGCTTCCACACCGAGGCGCACCTGCGCCAAGCCGAACTGGGCGCCATGCCCCAACAATTGCTCTTGCGTCCAGCGATCAACTTCCACGCGGGACCCGAGGTGATGCTCACCGCCGGCTACAGCTACTACTACAACTACCGTTACGGCGCGTGGCCCATAAAGACGGGCAGTTGGGAGCACCAAACGTACCAGCAGGTCCAGTTCACGGCCCGTGCGGGAAAGGTGGCCCTTCAGCACCGCTTCCGCATGGAAGAACGGTTCATCGCCCTGCAGAAAACGGATGCGACCAGCGGGGCCGGATTCAGCTTCGATACATACACCTATCAATCCCGCTTCCGGGTGCGCTTGATGGCGACCCTGCCGTTGGGTGCGCATAAAAAGGTGGAACCGAAGTCCTGGTTCGGCAGCGCGTACGACGAGTTGTTCCTGAACTTCGGGGACAGTGACCGTCTCGACTTCATGAACCAGAACCGTATCAGCGGTTTGCTGGGGTATCAATTCAACAAGCATGGCAACGTCCAAGCGGGTTATCTGCTCCAGACGCTTCAACGCCCTGGTGCCGCATCGGGTGCCGATCTGATGGAGATGAACAGCACGTTGCATCTGATCCTCACCTACAACCTCGACCTCAGGAAGGAAAAGGCCAAGACGCCGACCGCAACGCCGCCATCGGGCCAACACTGAACATCGGACCCTTCACGATCAGGGCCACCAGCTCTTCAAGCTCCCTTGGTAGCCGACGGAAGATCCTGGATGCGCGCCAATACCATGCGGTCCTCGAACCAGGGTTGCTCCTTCAGCACATGCAGAACACGGGGATCAAGAGCAGTGAGGTAGACCGACCTGCCTTTCCGCTCCATGCCGAACAGGATGTCCTTCAGCCGGTGCAGCCCGGTGGCATCGATCAATGGAACATTCTTCATGCGGAGAATGACCACGCGATGACGGTCATGCGTCTCTGAAAGCACATCCTGGAACTTCTGCGCCGCGCCGAAGAACAGCGGGCCGTTGATGTCGAAGACGAGCACTCCATTCGGCAGGCCGCTGATCTCCTCCTCGATCATCGCGTCACTGCCCTCGTTCATCACCGGTCGCAGGTCGGTGATGTCGCTCATGCGCTTCATGAAGAGGAAAGCGGCGAGCACCATGCCGACCTCGATCGCGAGGATGAGATCGAAGAAGACGGTGATGAAGAAGGTGACGAGCAGGACCACCACATCGTGCCGATCGCCTTTCAGTATGGTGCGGAACGACCGCCATTCGCTCATGTTGTAGGCCACCACCACCAGGATGCCTGCGAGCACCGCCAAGGGAATGTGCCCGGCCAAGGGTGCCGCCACGAGCATGATGGCGAGCAGGGTGATCGCGTGAACGATGCCCGCGACCGGTGTGCGCCCACCGTTCTTCACGTTGGTCGCCGTTCGCGCGATGGCGCCCGTGGCAGGGATACCACCGAACAACGCGGAGAGCATGTTCGCTCCACCTTGGGCGACGAGTTCCATGTTGCTGCGATGCCGCCCGCCGATCATGCCATCAGCGACCACGGCCGAGAGCAGCGACTCGATGGAGCCGAGCAGTGCGATGGCGATCGCGGGCTGTATCAATCCTCGAACAATGGACAAGTCAAGGTCGATCAGGTGCGGGGCGGGTAACCGATCAGGGATGGAACCAAAACGTGTGGCGATGGTCTCGACGGGCAGATCCATGGCCCAAGCGAAAACGCTGCATGCGACGATGGCGACCAAGGGACCGGGCACGCGGGATGTCAATTTCGATGTGAACACGGTGAGCACCACCGATAATATGCCGAGCGCTGTCGCAGCGAGACCGACCGAACCGGCATTCGCCGCGTAGGCCGCCCACTTGCCGATCATGTCCGCGGGAACGTCCGGCATGCGAAGGCCGAAAAGATCCTTCATCTGGGTGGAGAAGATCACCACGGCGATGCCGGACGTGAAGCCCACGACGAGCGTGTGGGGAAAGAACTTGAGCAAGGATCCCGCACGCATGAAACCGAGCGCCATGATCATCACCCCCGCCATGAAGGTGGCGATGGTGAGGCCGGTGACACCGTGCTCATGCACGATGCCGGCTACGATCACGATGAAGGCACCCGTGGGGCCACCGATCTGCACACGGCTCCCACCGAAGGCCGAGATGGCCAAGCCCGCGATGATCGCCGTGACGAGCCCCTTCTCCGGCGGAACGCCGGAGGCGATGGCGAACGCGATGGCCAAGGGCAGTGCGACGATGCCCACGATGACCCCCGCGACCACATCCTTGCGCAATTGCGCTGCCGGGATGCCAGCACGCCAGAGGGAGAAGAGCTTGGGTACGAACTCATCGTTCATGGCACGAAGCAACGGAACTGCCGCTTATGACGGTTCACATCCTCGCTTCGCCCGGTCGCCATGTCCGCGAAGGATGCGGGATCACTTCCAACCGCCACCCAAGGCCTGGTACACGTTCACCATGGCGTTCATCTGCTGCTTGCGCGTCTCCGCCAGTTCGAACTTGGATTCGAGGGCATCGCGCTGGGTGAGCAGCACTTCCATATAGTCGGCACGGGCTGACCGGAAGAGGTTGCTGGAGATGGTGATGGAACTGTTCAACGTGGCCACCTGTTGCGCGCGCAGGTCATAGCTGCTGCGGAGGTTATTGATGTTGGAAAGCTGGTTCACCACTTCCACGTAGGCGTTCAGCACGGTACGCTCGTAGTCGTACACGGTCTGGATCTGGTGGGCGTTCGCGCTGGCATAGATGGCTTTGATCGCGTTCCGGTTGATCAGCGGTGCGACCAGGTCACCGGCCACATTGTAGAGCAGCGACGCGGGCGTTTCCACCAGGTGCGAAGCGTCAAAAGCGTTCAGCCCGACACCGGCGGTGAGGCGCACGGACGGATAAAAGTTCGCCTTGGCCGACTTCACATCCAACTTGGCCGCGGCCATTTCCAGTTCGGCGCGGCGGATGTCAGGTCGGTAGGACAGCAGTTGGGAGGGCAGACCGGCATAGACCGTATCGGGCACGAGGGTGGAGAACGCCTGTGCATTTCGTTTCACGGGCTGCGGATAACGTCCGACAAGGAAGTTGATCCTGTTCTCCGTTTCCACGATGCGCTGTTGTATGTCGTAGAGCTTGCTCCTGTTCTTCAGCACTTCGGCCTCGAACCGGCGCACGGCCAGTTCCGTGACCTTCGCCGCCAGTTTCTCCAGTTTCACCGTCTCCAGCGCGTCCTGTTGGATGGCGATGTTGGTGCGCAGGATCTCCAACTGGTTGTCCAGCGTCATCAATTCATAGTAGGAATTCGCGATCTCCGCGACCAGCTGGGTCACCATGAAGTTCTTGCCCTCCACGGTGCCCAAATAGCGCATGACGGCGGCCTGCTTGGCGTTGCGCAGCTTCTTCCAGATGTCCAACTCCCACGAGGCCCGTGCGGCCAGCATGAAATTCGGCAATGGCTCCGGGAAGGCCTTATCCTCGGCGATGTTCAGACCCTCTTCCACCGCCCCGTTGCGGGTGTATCGGCCCACCTTCTCCACATCGGCGGCGGCACCAAAGTCCACGAACGGGAGGTATTCGCCCTTGCGCGCGCGCACCTCGTTCTGGGCGATGGCGATCTCCTTCAGCATGATGTTCAGCTCCTGGTTGTTGGCCAGTGCGCTGTCCACCAATGCCCGCAGGTCGGGATCCTTGAAGAACATCCTCCATTGCATCGCGGCGGCGTCGGTGGAATCCGCCCCCCCGGTGTACGTGGCCGGTTCGGCCTTGCGCGCTTGGCGCATCTTGAGTGCTGGCACGCAGGAGGACAGGGAAAGCAGCGCCAGCAGGGAAAAGGTCGCCAGATGTTTCGTGGATCGGCTCATAGCTACGGTCATGTACATCAGTCCTTCTTGCGTTTCAGCAGGTCCCTCAAGCGGGCGTTCAGTGAGCGGATCATCTCCTTGGATTCGTTGGCCTCTTCGCCCGAGCGCACGAACTGTTCCGATACCGGTTCATCGCGTTCATCGCTGATGAGCTTGCGGCCCTGGATCATGGTGGCGAACACGTAGTACAGACCGGGGATCACGAGTACGCCGATGAGCGTACCGACCAGCATGCCCCCCAACGAGGATGAGCCGATGGTGCGGTTCCCGATGGCACCGGCACCCGATGCGACCACCAGTGGGACCAGGCCGGCGATGAAGGCGAAGGAGGTCATGAGGATCGGGCGGAACCGTGCCCGCGCGCCTTCGATGGCCGCTTCCAGCACCGTTGCACCGGCGCGCTGCTTCTGCACGGCGAACTCCACGATCAGCACCGCGTTCTTGCCCAACAGCCCGATGAGCATGATGATACCGATCTGCGCGTACACGTCGTTCGCCAGTCCCATGGCCTTCAGCAGCAGGAAGGAACCGAGCACGCCCACCGGCAGGGAAAGGATCACGACCAACGGCAGCACGAAGCTCTCGTACTGGGCGGCGAGCACGAGGTACACGAAAATGAGCACCACGAGGAAGATGTAGATGCCCTCGTTCCCGCGCTTGGCCTCATCGTACGAAAGGCCCTCCCACGCGATATCGTAGCCCCTGGGCAGATTCTCCTTGGCCACCTCCTGGATCGCCTTGATGGCGTCGCCACTGGTGTATCCTTCCACGGAAAGACCACGGATGGTGGCGGAATTGTACATGTTGTAGCGCGTGATCTCGTTCGGGCCCAGGCGCTTCTCGAAGTGCATGAAGGAGGAGTACGGGACCATCTCCCCCTCCTCGTTCTTCACGAACAGGCCTGTGAGGTCCGTTGGGTACCGGCGGTACTCCGGCGCGGCTTGGGCATACACCTTGAAGAAGCGGCCGAAGCGGATGAAGCCCTGTTCGTAGGTACTGCCGATCAGGATGTTCAGGTTCTCCACCGCCTTGCCGATGGAAACGCCCTTCTGCATCGCCAGCTTGTTGTCGATGATCATCTCGTACTGCGGGAAGTTCGCCGCGTAGAAGGTGAACAGGCCGGTGAGCTCCTTGCGCTTGCGCAGCGCGGCCATGAACTCGTTGTTCACGCGCTCGAACTCATGGTAGTCGGTGCCGTTCGTTTTGTCCAACATGCGCAACGAGAAACCGGCCGATGATCCGAAACCCGGCACGGCCGGCGGTTCGAAGTATTCGATGACGGCACCAAGGTCCTTGGTCTTCTCCTCGAGCTCCTTCATCACCTCGTTCACGTTCTTCTCGCGCTCATGCCAAGGCTTCAGGTCGATGAGGCAGGTACCGGCGTTCGATCCGCGGCCCTCGGTCATGATCTCGTAACCGGCCAAGGACGAAACGGATTCTACCTCGGGGATCTCCTTGCAGATCTTCTGCAGGTCGCGCGCCACCTCATTGGTGGTCTCCAAGGTGGAGCCCGGCGGCGTCTGTACGATGGCGTAGATGGTGCCCTGGTCCTCGCTGGGGATGAAGCCCGCCGGCAGCACTTGGTTGGTCAGCCAGATGGCCACGCAGAACGCGACCAACGACCCGAAGGTGAGCAAGCGGCGCACAACGATCCTGTTCAGGATGGCCACATAGCGACCGGTGAGGCGCTCGAAGGCCCGATTGAAGCGATCGATGAAGCGGTCCATGATCGACTTCTTGCGGTGGGTGCCATTGTGCGGTTTCATCAGCATGGCACAGAGCACGGGTGTGAGCGTGAGCGCCACGACCGCGGAGA
>JBGAJW010000111.1:0-8341 GCA_044224725.1 Flavobacteriales bacterium | reverse complement strand
CATGTTCGGCGCACCGTTCTGGATCCACGAAGCGATGGCGTTCAGGTAGAGTTGTTCGTTCTGGGGCCAGTCAGGGCCGTCCGTTTCCAAAGGCATCACGCCGCTGGTGTTCGGCACGAAAGCCGTTAGGCGCTCATGCAAGAAGCTCATCTGCACGTTGCCGGGAAGCACGCGATAGGTGAAGCTGTTGCCCGGATCGTTCGCTATCACCGGTGCAAAGACGAGCGAGTTGTACGCGCTACCGACGCTCCGGAACTCAGGCTCGAAGGTTCCATCGTGACAGCCGCTGTTCGCGCAGACCGGCCGGAAAATGCGTTGGTGCAGCCACGCGAAATTGTCCTGGGGCAATGCCTCCGAAGGCGGGTTCGGTGAAGTGTGTTCGAGCTGTTCGAACGGGTTCTCCTCCTTCTTGCACGCGGCGAAGGCGAGAACGAGGAGCGCTATGGCGATGGCTGTGCGCTTCATCGTCAGATGCGGTCGAAGAGGCTGAGACTTTCACCGTCGATGAGCCCTGCGCCCATAACGTCACTCTTGATACCGAGCAGTTCCGCGATCGTGGGCACCACGTCCGTGGCGAGACCTACCGGGTTGTCTTCACTGCCGATCACCAGGTTGCTGGGCACGCCCGCCCCGGCCATCATCCCGAAGATGCGCAGGGCGTTCGCGTCGCTGTGATCGTACGAGTACCAATCGTTCTGGTCCATCACGGCGTTCGGCTCCGCATTGCGGCCGCACTCCGGAGCGATGACGATAGCGGTATTGCCGGCCATTTCCGGGATCTGTGTCTGGATGTAGTTCCAGAGGTGGCCGACGCTGTGATCCGCGCGGTGCAGGCTCGCGAGGTAACCGGTGAAGTTGCCGTGGCAACCATCTACTGCGCTCATGTTCACCACCGTGAGCGTGGGCTTGAACCACTTCATCACTTCGCAGGCGTAGCCGATGGTCTCCGCGTCACCATTGTCGTGTACGGGCGGGTGGGCGATCGTGCCGATCTGCGTTTTCTGGAACATCTCCACCATGAAGGCCTTGATGTCCTGCTTTTCTTCGGGTGTGTTGCCGATGCCCATCAGGGCTTCGCTCACACGGTTGAAGCTGTTGTCCAAGAAGGCCTTCATCTCGTACATCGGAGCGAGCTGGTCCTGCGGGTGGTACACTTTCGCATCGCTCAGGTACTGGTCGCCCAATGGACCGAACGTGATGTTCGGGGCGAAGAAGTTGGCGCCGTACTTCGGACCGTATTGTGGGTGCAGGCTGTAGTTCAGCAGCGGAATGCTGTTGCCGATGCCATTGCCCACGAACCATGTTTTCGTCGCGGGTACACCCGCATGGCGTCGGAGGTATTCGAACAGCGTCGGATTGAGCGGCTTCTGCGTGAGACCTTGGGTGGTCATTTGCGAGCCCTGCAGCAGGGAGTTGAGACCTCCGTAGTGCCCCGCGTTCACCGCGTGCATTTCGGCGAAAAGCGTCCCTTGCGATTGCAGCGATTGCCCGAGGATCCCCGGGATCGGGTTGATCCCGCCAAGACCGGTTCCGTAGACGATCTTCTCGTCAGGGGGAATACCGTTCATCATGTTGTACATGATGTTGCCCTCGTGCGGCTCGTTCTGGCTGTCGCTGAGGTAGCGCTTGAGAACGCTCTCCTGCTGGCGGACACCGCCGGCGAACATCACCAGCACCACATGCTGCGCGAGACCGCCGCCGCCGCTGGCCGCGAACAAGCGCCCGCTCGGCAGGATGTACGGCAGGACGAAGGAGCCCGCCGCTGCGGCACCCGCCCGTTTGATGAATTTTCTGCGGTCCATGACTGGTCGGTTTCAGTAGAATAAGTACTCGTCGCTCATGGCGAAGGAGAAGTAGACGATCTCCGGCGTCACGTTCGGGTCGGCTTCGATGTAGTTGCGGAACCAGGTCTTTTCCGCCGCGCTCGGATCGCGCACGAGGAAACGGCGATAGGTCTCCACCGTGAACGCGTCGATGTCCGCGCGCATCGCCGAGTCGCTCGGTACCATCACGCCGGGCTTGTTCATGAAGTTGCTGATGATCACTTCACGCGCCAGCTCCTTGTCGCCGATGCTCTCGATGCACTGTCCGATACCGTAGAGTTCGTTCGCGCTCAACCCGTTCTGGAACAGGTTCGCGTGCAGGATCGCGACGTACTGCTCGTTCGTCTTCGGCTGGTCCTTGTTCGCGCTGGGCGGAAGGATGCCGACGTCGTTCAACTCGTAGATCGGTTCTTTGGAGCACGCGCCCAGGGCCAAGAGCAGGGGCAGAAGCAGTTTCGTGCGCATGGCGATCAGGGTTGGATGTTCGCGTATTCGTCCGTGGTCAGAATGCGGCGCTGCACCTTCTGCAGGTCGTGGTCGTTCTGGAAGTCGGACATCGCCGTCCAGGTCTCGAACGTGCTGGGTTCCCTGCCGAGGAACGTGCGGTAGCTCCAGCGCACCATGCCCTCGTAGAACTCAGGCGTGGTCGTGATGATGTGCGCGTAGTCGCTCTTGTTCTGTCCGCTCTGGGTGAAGAGGACCGCAGCAGCGTTGCCATCGACCATTGTGTACGACGCGTTGAACTCCGCATCCGTAGGGAATCGCAGGAGCAGGTTGTCGAACGTGGCGTTGATGAAGTTGAAGCTGTTCATGTTGATCTGGTCGTAGATGGAGTTGAACACCATCCGACGCATCACTTCATCGATTCCGATCAATCCATCGCGGTATTGCCAACGCGCGCTCTTCAGTGCGAGCAGCCGTTGCAGTTCGAGGTTGTTCGCATTGGCTCCGGCCGTGTTGCCCGCCAGCGAATCGGCCGTCGCGTTCTGCTGGGCGATGTCGATGGCGCCCTGGATGTACTCATCGCTCACGCCTTCCAAGCAGCGAGCGCGGTACAGTTCGATCTGCCGGATGTAATACTTGTTCTTGTAGCTGCTGTCGTCCTCGAGGTAGGCGGTGCTCGTCATCAGCTTGTTCACGAGCGCCTCGCGGGAGCTTTGTGAGAGTTCGGCGCTTTCCAACGCCGCGACTTCGGCCGCCATCTCCGCATCCAGCGGTTCCCGGCCGAGCAGATCGATGAACAACCGGTTCACATAGTTCTCCGTGATCACCGTGGCGATGCCGTCGTAGTCCGGTGGCTGGTTGTCCGGCACGATCTCCGTTTCCTTCTTGCAGGAGACCAGGAACAACAGGAACAGCAGCACAGTTGCCGCTGAAGCCGTGATCGATATCGAGGTGATGTGCCTGCGCATGTGTTTCATCCCGCTTGGCGGGGGTACGTGGTCCGCAGGCTGCGTACGGGGTGCGCAGTGCCGGGTATCCGGCAACTCGACGCAAACACCCTGAGCGTTCGTCCGGTGTCGAGGAGTAGTCGACGATCGGGGTCCCGCCTTGTCCGATGGCTACCTGAAGAACGCGGCTTGAACGGAGGGAAGGGTGAGGAGGTTATTGAGGGTGGACTCCGAACGCAGAGGCGCCGGGTTGCGCAGAGGAACGCAGGGGTGTTCCGAAACACTTCGCTTCGCAGAGGAATGCGGAGAGGCGGGAAGTGCGGTGATGCAGACCTATCCTTGTTCCATGGCAAAGACTTTCCTGATCGCCGGTGCTACTGGACTCGTCGGATCCGAAGTGATGCAACAAGCCCTGGCCGTGCCCAATGTGGAACGTGTCGTGGTGCTTGTGCGGCGTGGTACAGGGCTGAGCCACCCGAAGCTGGTGGAATGGATCTCCGGTGATGACGACCTGCTATCAGGGCTGAAGGGCGAACATGTCGACGCCGTGATCTGCTGCTTGGGTACGACCATCCGCGCTGTTGGCGGTGACCAGCGCAAGTTCATCCATGTGGACAAGGACCTGGTGTTCGGCCTTGGGCAGTGGGCCAAGGCGCACGGGGTCGGATCATTCGCGGTTGTGAGTGCGATGGGAGCGGACGCCGCTAGCCGCATCTTCTACAGTCGTGTGAAAGGGGAGATGGAGGCCGGGCTGCGTTCCATCGGGTTGCCACGCTTGGCCATTTTCCAACCGTCGATCCTCACGGGCGGCCGCAAGGAGTTCAGATTGGGGGAACGGATCGGTATCGGCGTGATGTCCGTCTTGGCCCCTCTGATGCGAGGAAAACTCTCGGACTACCGGCCTATGCACAGCGTTGTCCTTGCCAAGGCGATGATCAGTGCTTCACTCGACGAAGAGCGAACCGGCGTGCGCGTGCTGCGCTACCGGGAGATCGTTGCGTTGGCCCGTTCCTAGAACGTCGCGATGCTGGTACGCTGAGCCTCGCGCACGGCTTCGTCCAATTGGGCGAGCAGCATATCCCGTTGCATCTCGAAGTCGAAGCGGTCCGCCTTCGCTATGGGCTCGGCGCTCGGCATCTCCTCTTGGCGGTGATCCACCTGCTGGCCGTTCTTCCAGAAGCGGAAGCACACATGCGGGCCCGTTGCCAAGCCCGTGCTACCGACCTCACCGATGCACTGTCCTTGTTCCACGCGCTGTCCGTTCTTCACCAGGATCTTGCGCATGTGCAAGTACTGCGTCTCGTAGACACCGTTGTGGCGGATCTTCACGTAGTTGCCGTTGCCCGCCGTGTAGCCCGCTTTCTCCACGACCCCATCACCCACGGCAAGTATGGGCGTGCCGTATGGCGCGGCATAGTCCGTTCCCAAGTGCGACTTCCACCGGTGCTGCACAGGGTGGAAGCGTTTCATGGTGAAGCCTGATGACACGCGGCTGAATTTCAACGGCGCTTTTAAGAACGCTTTCCGCAGGCTGTTGCCATCCGCATCGAAGTACGCGGCGGTCGATGTGCTGTCCTTCGCGAAACGGAACGCCTGCTTGGTCACATCACCGCCCTCGAATCGCACGCCGAGCACTTCCGGTTGTCCGTACCGCTCACCATCCACGGTCTTCTGCTCGTACACCATGGTGAAGACATCGCCGGGCTGCACGTCCTTGTAGAAGTCGACCGTCCATTGGAACACATCGGCGAGGTAGAGGGAAAGCGTCGGATCCGCTCCGGCCTTTTCCATGTCGTTCCAGAGGGCCCCGGTGATGGCCACGCTCACGCTCTTGCGCTCGGTGTGGACCGGACGTTGGTCCACGCGCACGTCCATCGGCGGGCGCAGGGTGAAGATCACATGGTCCACCTGATCGGCCTCGTACACGAAGAAGGCCGGTGTCTTCGCGCCATCGTCGGTGAAGATCAGCGCGTACGGATGGCCCGCCCGCATCTTGTTGATGTCGAAGATCGGTGCCGCCATGCGCACGAGGCTGTCCACCTCTGTAGCGCCGATGCCGAAGGGCGAAAGGAGATCGCTGAAGGTCTGGCCCTTCTTCACTTGACCGCGCTCGATGATGAAGCCGTCCAGCGGGATGCCGTACGCTCCCAATGGCGCTGGAACCGTGTCCTCTACGACCAGCGCCGCCACCGGGTCCGGCACGTATTCCTCATGCGGATGCACGTCCACGCCCACGAACACGTAGGCTCCCGCCAAAGCCAGGACCACTGTGCTGCCGATCGCCCATTTCCATTTCCCCCCCATGCCCGCAAGAAATGCCGAAGCCCCGGTACGTAACGTCCGGGGCTTCTGTATCCTATCAACAATGGGGTGTGGTGCAATGCACCCCATCTTGATCGAACCCACAAGGATCTTGGCCTGCACCAGGATTGGGATGTGGTTGCCATCGTCGCTGATCCACACGTTCAGGTCGTCGTTGCTCTTGAAGATGCGCCCCTTCTGCACCATCGGCTGGAACTTCAGGCAGCGGAATTTGCCGTTGCGGATCTTGATGGTCTCCTTGCCGACGTACTTCATCTTCAGCGGCCAATTCTCGTTGTCCATGAAGAGGTCCATGGTGAACTCCTGCCCCTCTGTGAGGTTGCTCAGGTCCCAAGTACGCGCGTAATAGAAAGCGCTGATCATGTCCTGCGCGTGGGCCGGTACGTCGAAGGTCTTCTTCTCCTGCGTGGTCACCGTGTGGCTGTGTTGCAGGAACATGTAGTCCTGGTTGATCTTGTAGCCGCCTTCTTCCACCCGCCGCGTGAAAAGCCACGGGAACACACCCTCCTTGTCGAAGCGTGATTCGTACAGGTCGTTCACCGTGTAGAAGGCCTTGAAGGCACCGGCACTGTGCCCTTCGCCGACGGCGTGCAGGGTTTTGCGGCCCAACATGTCCTTATCGCCCTCTTTCAGCTCCAAGGTGGCCGTGCCCGCGTTCATGAAGCCGTAGTGCAGGATGTACTCCAGCTTTTCACCGGCCTTGAAGGCATTGTGCGACAGCGTGCGCAAGGAACCGATGCCCGTAGCGGGCGCTTCCGGTGCCTTGTCCTGTTGCTTGCCTTGCGCGTAGCCGATGGACAGCGCACAAGCGCCCATGACGGCGAAGAGGGTTTTGCGGGCCATGTCCGCCCAGTTGCAATGACCGTACCGGAGGACGCCGATGGCTTCGGGCTGCGAGCTACGAGCCACGAGCTGGGTCCAAGCTCGTGGCTCGTGGCTCATAGCTCGCGGCTGGGATTTCATCATACCACGATGTTAACGATGCGCTTAGGGACCACGATGACCTTCTTGGGCGCTTTGCCTTCGAGGCGTTGTTGCACTTCGGGGTTGGCGAGCACTTGGGCTTCCACTTCTTCCTTGCTCAAGGCGATGGGGAAGTCGATCATCATGCGCGTCTTCCCGTTGAAGCTGATGGGGTAGCTGAAGTTGTCCTCCACCAGGTATTGCTCGTCCCACTTCGGCCAAACGGCAGCGGAGATGCTGGTGTTGTGCCCCAGTTTCTCCCACAACTCTTCGGCGATGTGCGGAGCGAAGGGCGCGAGCGCGATGGTGAGCGGCTCCAGCACCGCGCGTTTGTTGCATCTCAGTGCGCCCAGTTCATTCACCGCGATCATGAACTGGCTCACGCTCGTGTTGAAGCTCAGCTTGTCGATGTCCTCTTCCACCTTTTTCAATGTGGCGTGGAGGATCTTCAGTTCGGCTTTTGTGGGAGCTTCATCGCTAACGCTTAACCCTCCATCATCTCCCTCGCTCCCCCTCGCTCCGTCCCCCGGATGGAACAGGTTCCAGAATTTCTTCAGGAAGCGGCTGGTTCCCTCGATGCCGTTCGTGTCCCACGGCTTGCTCTGCTCGATGGGGCCGAGGAACATCTCGTACAACCGCAAGGTGTCCGCGCCGTACTTCGAGATGATGTCGTCGGGGTTGACGACGTTGAACTTCGACTTGGACATCTTCTCCACAAGGCGTTCGGGCAGCGCTCGGAAACTGAAATATGAATCATCCAGTTCCTCTAGCTCGTCACTCCCTAACCTTGCTCCAAGCACGCTGCCACCGCGTCCGAACATCGCTGCGCCGACACCAAGAAAAACGGAACTTGAAAGATCGGGGCGTTGCGAGAGCAATCGAGGCACATCGACGAGTCCGTCCTCAACGCAGTCTATCGGGACGTTGACAGTAGCCAAGAGTCCCTCTTCATAGTCCTTTCCCTTTAGAAAGTTCTCATAGACGTCTGCACTGATAAACTGCTGAAGCGGTTGATCAATGGTGGGCATCAAAGCATGCGCGTCCTTGCGGAAGATTCTTACCGTGTTGCTCTGGACGACGTCAAGGAAAATCCTCTCCGACACCCCTTGTATCATGCCTTGGTTCACCAGCTTCTTCGCGGGCTCATCAAAGGACAGACAGCCGCGGTCTTTCAAGAACTTGGTCCAGAAGCGGAAGTAGAGGAGGTGGCCGGTGGCGTGCTCGCTGCCGCCCACGTAGAGGTCCACTTGCTGCCAGTAGTTGATGGCTTCCGCTGAAGCGAAGCGGCCTTCGTTACCGGGATCCATGTAGCGCAGGAAGTACCAGCTGCTGCCGGCCCAGCCGGGCATGGTCGTCGTCTCGTAGGGCAGGCCGTTGTAGTTCCAATTCGTCGCGCGGGCCAGCGGTGGTTCGCCATCCTCCGTGGGCAGGAACTTGTCGACGTCCGGCAGCACGAGCGGCAGTTCGCTTTCGGGCAGCGGGTAGGGGATGCCGTCCTTGTAGTAGATGGGGATCGGTTCGCCCCAGTAGCGTTGCCGACCGAAGGCGGCATCGCGCAAGCGGAAGTTGAGGCGGCGGCTACCGGCACCTTTCGCTTCGAGTTCCTGAATGGCGCGCGGGATGGCATCGGCGACCTTCATGCCGTTCAGGAAAACGCTGTTCACCAAGGTGGCTTCCTTGCTCTCGTCAGCTCCAGTAGAAATATCCCAGCCTTCCGTTACCGCAACGAATGGAATGTTGAAGTGCGTCGCGAAATTCCAATCGCGCTGATCGCCTGCGGGCACGGCCATCACCGCACCGGTGCCGTAGCCGCCGAGCACATAATCGCCCACCCACACGGGC
>JBGAJW010000028.1:0-62565 GCA_044224725.1 Flavobacteriales bacterium | reverse complement strand
CTGAGGTGACCATTGCAGACTTGCCGACAAGTGACCCTCGGGACGGCGAGGGCCCACTCGGGATCGCTGGCTTCGTGGAAGATGTACGCACCGGCCGAATGCTGCCCGAAGCTTTCGTCCAACTGCGCGGCACGGAAGTGCGCGTGCGCTGCAACGACCGCGGCTATTTCGGGCTGCAGGTTCCGGAGGGAATGGTTGGCCATGAACTTATCCTGGATATCCAAGTGCCCGGCTCAGGTGATATGGCGTTGCCCGTGCCGCCGAAAGGCACACCGTTCTATGCACCGATCAAGTTCCAGCCGGACGCACCTGCTCCCATCGCGACGATGGACCTGTCGCCTATCGTGATCGAACGGGAGCGACTGATCCAACCGCTCGGTGGCGCGTGTGTGATCACTTACCACTTGCCACCACCTACGGTTTGGCAGCGCATCACCGCCCCGATAAAACGCGGCTGGAACAACGTGCGGCATTGAAGAGTGCGTTTTGGTGCCGACCTTGGCACCACAACCGTAAACCTCAGGGTCCCCACCTTCGTCGGGAGACCCTGAGGGAGAGCCACTTCTTCCCTGATCCCGATGACCCCGCCCACCGACGCCGAGTTCGCCGCCATCCTGGCCAACGTCAGCAAGCACATCTCGCTCACCGACGAAGAACAAAAGTTCTGGCGCGGTCTGTTGCGCTCCAAGCATGTGGCCAAGAACGAATGCCTCCTGCAGGTCGGCGACGTGAGCCGCTACCAGCATTTCGTGGTGAGCGGCTGCCTCCGTACCTACCTCGTCGCCGAGGACGGCAAGGAGCACATCCTGCAGTTCGCGCCGGAGGATTGGTGGACCGGCAACATGAGCAGCATGCTGAAGAATGCACCGAGCCAGCTGATCATCGAAGCGCTGGAGGATACTGTGGTGCTGCAGCTCGATAAGCCCGGGCAGGACCAGTTGTTCGAGCGCGTTCCGAAGTTCGAGCGCTTCTTCCGCATCCTCATCACCAATGCCTTCATGGCGCAACAGCGGCGCACGTTGAGTTCATTGAGCAAGACGGCCGAAGAGCGCTATGCGGAGTTCCGCAAACTCTATCCCTCACTGGATGGCCGCGTGGCGCAGAAGCACATCGCCAGCTACCTCGGCATGACGCCGGAGTTCTTGAGCACGGTAAGGAAGCGGGTGCTGGCGAAGGGGTGAACGGCACGGGTTTTCGTCATCCGTTCAGCCGGATCCTGGGCTGTCGGGAGCTTGATACGGCTTCCTTCTGAAGACACGGGCTATCCTTCGTGTATCAAGCGCGATGCCCACCTTGACGGTGAACCGATGTCTATCTACGGCATAGTTGTCCGGTTCCACGACACCGATGTCGTAGCCATAGTAGACCGACCAGCTCCAACCGGCCATCGCAGCCAGACTGTTCGAATAGAAGCCGATCTCGGGCGCGCAATTCACGCCTTGCCGTCCCTCAAAGCTGTAGAAGGATGGATTCAGCCCGACCGAAAGGACCACGTTCTCGAACGGAGCCCTGAAGTACCTGACCGACCAGATATAGTCATTCCTGCCCCGCCACTCGAAGCTCGCACCATAGCCATCGTACTTTCCCCAAGTACAAGCACCACGGTCATACCACCGCTCCATGGAAAGCACATTCCAAGAGAGCTCTTGCCAACGGATCGTACGGCCGTAGTACAACGAGAGCCCATGCTTATAGAATGAACTCCTGGACCAACAGCGCTGTGGAATCAGGAGCGATATGCTTACGAAGAGAACGACAAGGGCTGAGCGGAACATTCAGGACCAATTTACTGACCGCGCCGATCATGATCGCGCATCCGGCATCGGTGACCAACTCCGCGATCCCACCCCAAGCCGTTCATGGCACGTAGTTGTTCCTCAACTCCCGATATAGCGCGTCCATCCCCTCTTCCGCGGCCGGTGTCTGCGCATTGCACAATAGGATGAACGCCCGGTCCTTCTTCGGCAACATGTACACCTTCGAAAGAAATGTACCCGGATTTCCGATGTTGTAGACGACCACATCGCCGGCGGCTTCCTCCTCCCAGAACCAGCCCACGGCAAACCGTTCACGTCCTTGGTGCAGAAATCGGAACTCCTCTGAGGAGAGTAGCGGCGAGCGCCCTGCGGCTCCTGCCAATTGCAGTTGGATGAACTTCGCGTAGTCCGGAAGGCTCAATTGGATATTTCCCGCAGCGAGGAGCCAGTTGAGCTTCATGTTCTCCTGCTGCGGCTCGGGTTCAAGGTCCTCACCGTGCCCCCAAGGCTGATCCTTGTCCATGGCGTTCGGTGCACCGAATGCGATGTGGATCCCGAGCTCCTTACCCAGGTCGGCGACCAATTCGGCGTACGAGCGACCGGTTGCTTTCTCCAGCATAAGCCCGGCGGCCACGTATGCCGGATTGCTGAACGAGGGCCCGCTCGACTCCGGAACGGGAGGTTGTCGAAGGCACCAGGCCATGAACGCGTAACGCTGGGCGGGTTCATCACCCGTGATCTCTGCGGGCGTTGGAACGGTATCCGTGTAGGTCCATTTCAACAACCGCGTACGGAAGGTGAGCAGGTCCAATAATGTGAGGTCGTGGTACGCGGGTCGGCTTTGTTCTTTCAGCTCAGGGTACAGGTCGAAGAAGCGCGTATCCCAAGAAAGCACGCCTTGCTTGACCAGTCGTGCGGCGATGAAGCCCGTGATGGCCTTGGTGTTCGACCCGATTCGGAAGCGGTCATCGGGGCCGGCCGCATAGTCCGCGCCCCACCTCCGATAGCCGAGCACATGCATCTCCAGCACGCTGTCGGCAGAAACGACCGCGTACGCCAGTTCCGGTATCTCGTACAGGCGTCTGATGCTGTCCGCGCGGATCTCCGTTTGTGCGCTTGCCGTGTGTGACCCGCACGTCAGCACAACGGCCAATACCCCATAAGCAGAACGCCTCGATGCACTCATCGCTTCGCTGCGGCCCTGCGCAACCGGTCGTTGATCGCCCGGCCCAAACCTTCATTGGGGAACACCTCGGCAATGATCACGTCCGCCTCACCGGTGTCGAGCGTTCGGATGACAGCGAACAGGTTGCGCGCCGCCTCGCTGACATCCCCGGAGGGTGAGAGCGTTTCGCAGCGCCATGCGTCATAGTGCGCGGTGAAGGAGATCACCGCACAGTGCTTTCCCGCTTGTTCCCTCAACAGCGCAGGCACATCGCCGACCAAGAGCGGCTTGCGCGGCGCGTAGTGGCTCTCGATCATGCCGGGCGCGACAGGAAGAACCCTTCCTTGTGCTGACCCGACCTGACCGATCACCGCCTCGATCGCTTCAACGGGAATACCACCAGCACGATAGAGCACACATTGCCCGCTCTCCCAACCGATGATCGTGCTTTCCACGCCGACCGCGCACGGACCGCCATCCAGAATGTACGGGATCTTTTCGCCGAGCTGGTCGGTCACATGCTGCGCGGTCGTTGGACTCACATAGCCGAAGGGATTCGCGCTGGGCGCCGCGAGCGGGAAGTCGAGCGAACGCAGGAGTTCCAAGGCCATCGGGTGGGCGGGCATGCGCACACCGACCGTATCCAAACCGCTGGTGACGATGTCCGGAATGCTCGGCTTCTTGGGAAGCACGAGCGTGAGCGGGCCTGGCCAGAAACGTTCCATCAATTCCTCCGCTTCAGGCGGAACGATGGCCACGTCATCCACTTGCACGCGGTCCCGCACGTGCACGATGAGCGGATCGAAGGATGGACGGTCCTTCGCTTGGAAGATCCTCAGCACGGCACTAGCGTCGTACGCGTTCGCGGCCAAGCCGTAAACGGTCTCGGTGGGGATCGCCACCAGTCCACCTTGGCGCAACAAGGCCGTAGCCCGCGCGAGGTCGGTCCCGATCACCGCCTTCATGATGCAACGAGTCCGTCCACGTATTTCCGGTCGTTCGCCAAGCGCGGCACTTTGCTCTGGGCATCGTTCATGCCACGGGCTTTCATCCATTTCGTGAAGCCACCACGTGGAACGGAAGCGATCACCAATGGCCGCAAGACCTTGCCGTCGATCAGGTCCTTGTAGTACACGTTGCGCTTGATGAGCGCCGCATCCAAGAGGCCAGCGAAACGTGACAGGTCCGATGGCGGCGACGCGAACTCGATGAACCACTCGTGGTACGGCAGCCCTTCACCCGGAGTGGTCTGTGGCGCAACGGTGAACTCACTCACCTCGCAAGGCATCTCTGACATCGCTTCCTTCAACGCCCCTTCGACCTCTTCCGCGATCACATGTTCACCGAACGCGCTGGTGAAGTGCTTCGTGCGACCGGTCACCACGATGCGTGGCGGCGAGAGCGATACGAAGCGCACGGTATCGCCGATCCCATAGCCCCAGAGCCCGGCGTTGGTGTGGAGGACGAGGGCGTAATTGACGCCGAGCTGGACGTCGCGCAGGGAAATGCGGGCCGGGCCAGTGCCCGGCGGACCTTGAGGGATGAATTCGTAGTAGATGCCGTTATCCACGACGAGCAACAAGCCTTCTTCATCATGACGGTCCTGGTAGGCGATGAAGCCTTCGCTGGCAGGGAAGAGCTCGATGCTGTCGACTTCGCCGCCGATGAGCGTGCGCATACGGTCGCGGTAGGGCGCGTAGTTCACCCCGCCGTAAACGAACAACGAGAACTGCGGGAAGACCTCCTTCACGGTCCGCTTACCGGTGCGAGCAAGCAGCCGTTCGAAGTACATCTGCGTCCATGCCGGTATGCCGCTGATGAGCCGCATGTCCTCCGCCATCGTTTCGGTGACGATGGCTTCCACCTTCGTTTCCCAATCGGTGATGGTATTCGTGGCGTAGCTCGGCAGGCGGTTCCGTTGCAGGTATGCGGGCACATGGTTCGCGACGATGCCGCTGAGCCTGCCGGTCGGGATCGCGCCCTTCTTGTCCAGCACAGGGCTGCCCTGCAGGAAGATCATCTTGCCATCAACGAATGCCGTGTTCCCGGTATGGGCGATGTAGCTGAGCAATGCACTGCGCGCGCTGTTGATGTGGTTGGGCAAGCTCTGGCGCGTGATAGGGATGTACTTCGCTCCGCTGGTTGTGCCGCTGGTCTTGCACAGATAGAGCGGTCGGCCTGGCCATAGCACATCACGCTCACCGGCGATGATGCGATCGATGTACGGACGGAAGCCTTCATATTCGCGAAGAGGCACGGCCGCCGCCAGCGATGCATGATCGGATACCTCATTGAACCGGTGTTCCTTCCCGAATGCCGTGCCCGTCGCCTTGCGCACCAGCATCCGCAGCACCTTTTCCTGCGCGCCCACTGCGTCCATCGCATGCCGCATCGCACGCTTGGTGATCCATTGCGCGTACGGTCTGCTCAGGGAGGCCTTCAGGCTCATCAAGCTTCAAGTTTCAAGACACAAGCTTCAAGGCAACAAGGTTGCGGATGCGGTTTGAAAACATGTGACCTTGACCACTTGGAGCTTGAGTCTTGTGACTTGTTATTTGAACACCATGTACGCTTGCGGATCCACCGGCTCGCCGCGATGCCAAAGCTCGAAGTGCAGATGCGGTCCCGTGGTGAGCTCTCCGCTGTTGCCCACGATGGCGATGGCCTCACCGGCCTTCACCCGGTCGCCTTGTTCGCGCAGCAGCACGGAGTTGTGCTTGTAGACGCTCACCAGGTTGCCCGCGTGCTGCACATGCATCACGTAGCCGCCGTCGCTGGTCCAGCTCGCCAGGATCACGGTCCCTTCGAGGCATGCTTTCACAGCGTCATCCGCCTTGGTGACGATGTCGATGCCGAAATGCCCCTTCTGCTTGTCGAACGTGTCCGTTACCACCCCACGCAGCGGCGGAAAGAAAAAGATGCCCGAAAGGCCCGCGTGCTCCGCCGTGGCTCCTGACCGCGCTTCCACGTTGTAGGCCTCGTCCCGTCGCACGCGCTCGCGCAGGAGGCTGTCCGCCAAGCCGGGCTTCAGGTCCTCCGGCCGGGGAGGTGAAGAGATGGGCCGGAACAAGGTGGCGCTGTCCGCAGGAGAGTCCCCCCTCAGCACGTTGCGCAGGTTGGTGATGTACAGGTCCCGCACAAGCAAAGCACCCTGCAAGGAGTCCGCGAGCATCGTCGCCCGATAGGCGTCCAACTTGGTCTTCTGGTCCGAATAGCCGGGGATCAAGCGCTTCACAGGGGTGAAAACGATGAACGAGGTGACCAGAGCCGCACACACCAAGAAGGCCACCGTGGCCAGCAGTATCACGTTGATGCGCGAGAGTCGGAAACTCAACCGCTCCTCGAACGAGGTCTCGTTCACCAGCGACAGCCGGTACTTGTCCTTCAACCGGCCCAGCAACGAGCGCTTGCGCGAGGGTCTGCGTTCGGGCATCGCGGACGAATGTAGGGGTGCGTACATACGCTTATGGCCATTGGCTGCTGGTCCCCTGAGCAAGTAGCACTGCCGGCTCTTCGCCAAACCGGGCCCCGGCATGGCGCGACCGCTGGGGGTTCGGGCCAACCAGACAGCTCCGGGGGCCAACACCCAGCGGCGCGCTCCCGCCAATGAAATAACTTGGCCGCCTTTCTGTTGTAGACGCACGTCTCCCTGACCGTGATCCGCGCCGCCCATCTCCGAACCGCCCTGTTGGTCCTGTCCGTGCTCCTCATCGCGGCCTGTTCCACCGAGAAAGACGCGTTCATCAACCGCACGTACCACCGCCTGACGGCGCGGGACAATGGCTGGTTCAACGCGAACGAGAAACTGAAGGAGACCGTGGCCGCCATGGAGAAGGCCTACGTGGACGACTACGATGAGGTGCTCCCGATCTTCATCTACGGCACGCCGGAACAGGCCAAGGCCCTGGTGCCCGACATGGAGAAGTGCATCGAGAAGTGCAGCACCGTGATCGAGCGCCACTCCATGGACAATGGCAAGGGCGAGAGCAACACATGGATCGATGACGCTTACTTCGTCATCGGCAAGGCCCATTTCTACAAGCGCGCCTATTTCGATGCCGAACGCACCTTCGACTACGCCGGTCGCCGCTTCAAGGGGCAGGACAAGCAGCTGGAAAGCAAGCTCTGGTATGCCCGCACGGCCATCCAGAACGAGCAGTACGCCAAGGCCCAGAGTACGCTTGATGAGGTGAAGAACCAGAAGGAGCTCCCCAAGAAGTTCCCGCATGACCAGCTGAGCGCCATACAGGCCGAGGTGAACCTGAAGCGCGGTAAAGTCGATGACGCGATCGTGGACCTGGAGCACGCGGTGGACATCGCCACGAACCGCACACAGCGGGTTCGCTGGATGTTCATCCTGGCCCAGCTCTACATGGCCAAGGGCATGGAAGAAAAGGCCATCGCGGAGTTCAACAAGGTTGCCCGCAGCCATCCTCCCTATGAGCTCGGCTTCCATGCGGAGATCTTCCAAGCCCTCTCCTTCGACCGCGGCAACAGTGCCCAATTGCGCAAGAAGCTCAAGCGCATGCGCAAGGACGAGAAGAACAAGGACCACTACGACATGATCGAGTACGCCATGGCGGACCTCGACCTGAAAGAGAACAAGGATTCCACCGCCATCGCCCACCTGAAGACGAGCACGCGGGTGAGCACCACGGACACCAAGCAGAAGGCCAAGGGTTTCCTGAAACTCGCGGACCTCTATTTCGACGACAAGAAGTACCCCCCGGCCCAGCAGTACTACGACAGTACGCGGGCACTGCTTCCGGAAACCCACAAGCGCTACGAAGAGGTCAACACCCGCGCCGATGTGCTCGGGGAACTGGTGGAACAACTGAACATCATCGCCTTCGAGGACAGCGTGCAGGCCTTCGCCAAATTGCCCAAGGAGGAGCAGGAGCGCCTGATCAAGCAGCGCATCAAGGACCGCCAGCGCGAAGAAGATGAGAAGGAGGCCCAGGAAGCAGCAGCGCGCGAAGTGCAGACCAATACGCCCGACAAGCCCAAGCCTCAAGCCGGCGATGCCACGGCCTGGTATTTCTACAATCCGACCCAGATCGCACGCGGCATGGCGGAGTTCAAAAAGAAGTGGGGCAATCGGGCGAACGAGGACAATTGGCGTCGCAAGGACAAGGCGGGGTCGGCCATCGTGCAGGATACCGAAGAGGGCGAGAACGACAGCACGGACACCGCCAAGGGCGACAAGGACGGCGAGCCCGCGTGGAAGGACCCGCAGAGCTACATGAAGGATGTGCCCACGGACACCGCCGCGCTGGAGGCCAGCAATGCCAAGGTCTGTTCAGCGCTCTACATCGCCGGTACGATCTACAAGGAGAAGCTCAAGGACATCGACAACGCCATCGAGAGCTTCGAGGTGTTGAACGGCCGTTTCGAGGAGTGCCGCTACACACCGGAGTCCTACTACCAACTCTACCGCATCTACTTGGCGAAAGAGAAGAGCGGTTCCTTCTTCAGTTTGGACGACCGCGGGTCGGCCTATTACGCCAACATCATCCAAGAGCGATGGCCGGACAGCGAGTTCGCGCGGCTGGTGAAGGATCCGAACCAGCTGATGGCCGATGAGGAGCGAACGAAGAAAGAGGAGAGCGACTACGTGGAAGTATACCGCCAGTACCGCGAAGGCTCCTACCTGCCCGTGATCGCCACGTGCAATTTCGTGATCACCGAAACTCCGAAGAACCACCTGCTGCCCAAGTACCATTTGCTGAAGGCGCTGGCCATCGGGGGCACACACGAGCGCCAGGCCTTCCGGGCAGCACTGGAAGAAGTGCAGAGCAAATTCCCCGGCAGCGACGAGGCCAAAGCCGCCGCTGACATCATCGCCAACCTGGACAAGACCTCCAGCGCTCCGCCCAGTGGCAGTGCCCCGCCGGAGGTCGTAGCGGCACCGCAGTACGGCGCTGCCGATGGACCGCACTTCGTTGCGCTCATGTTCCCCAATGCGGACGGGGCCATCGACCCCCAAAAGACCCGCATCAGCGACTTCAACCACACCAACTTCGGCAACCAGCCCATGCAGGTGGATGCCAGCATTCTGGACGACAACTTCCAGGTCATCAAGGTCGGGCCCTTCGCCAACAAGGCCAAGGCCATGGAGTATTACAACCTCTTCATGGCCACCCCCACCTTGAGCGGCCTCAATGACACGGGGTACGCCACCTTCGCCATCAGCGCGGCCAATTTCGCCGTGTTCTACAAGGACAAGGACATCGACGCCTACGCTTCGTTCTTCTCAGAGAACTACCTGCAAGGGCAATAGCCACGTCGCATCCGCAGAATCCGCCCCCCGGTCATCGACCCGTTCCGACCACTCGGCGAAACAGCTCCGGCCCCGTATGCCCAAGTGCCTGAGGCCGTTACATTTGACCCCATCATCCATCCGCACCGGACCAAACCCGTACCCGCATGTTCCGGAACGACAAACCCGCTGAACCCATGAGCAAACCCATGGAACCCGTCACCAACGGCAAGATCAACAGCATCATGGAGGGCACCTCCATCGAAGGCGAGATCAAGAGCGATAGCAACATCCGCATCGATGGCCGCGTGAAGGGCACCATCAATGTGCGTGGCCGACTGATCGTAGGCGCCAGCGGTGTGGTGGAGGGCGATGTGACCTGCCAGAGCAGCGACATCGAAGGCACCGTCAACGGCAAGATCACCTGCGCGGACCTTTTGAGCCTGAAAGCCACGGCCAAGCTCACAGGCGATATCAACACGAAGAAGCTCGCCATCGAACCGGGTGCCATCTTCACCGGTAATTGCAGCATGGGCGGCGGTGTCGTGAAAGAGATGTCCCCCGGCATGCGATCCGACTCGCAGCGCGTGGAAAGTCCTGCGCAAGCCGCCCGCTAGGTCAAGGTGCGCGGTTCCCCCCTCGGTCCATTGATGCTGATCGGTGCAGCGTGCGCCACGTGCATCGTCGGCGGCCTTTTCCTCACCGGCAGATCGTTCGATTGGAGATACGCCCTGTTGTTGGGGTATTTCCTCATCGTCTCCGTTCTTCTCCTCCGCTGGCAAGAAGGTGCCGCTGACAGGGCGAACATCTTCATCCGTCGCTTCATGGCCGGGCTCGTTCTCAAGCTCATGGGGTCGCTCATCCTGCTGGCGATCCTGGTGAAGACCGCACCCGGAGATGTCGTCGCTCCGTTATCCATCATCTTCGTGGGACTCTATGTGGCCTTCATGGGCTTCAGCGTGGCCCGGTTGATGAACGCGGTGAAGACCAAACAGCCCTGAGCGATGAAGATCGACGACGGCATCGACAAGGAGGAACTGGACGAGATCACCGGACCGGCGAAGAGCTACGCGCGCTACGGAGCGCTCGGGGTGCAGATGGTGGCTTCCATCGTGGTATTCATCCTGTTGGGTCGCTGGCTTGACGGGCTGCTCGGCGCGAAGACCCCGTGGTGTACCGTGTGCGGGGCACTGTTCGGCATCGCCGGGGCCATCTGGTTCCTGTTCAAGGAGACCCGCAAGGGCTGAAACAGCAACGTTTTACCGCTTCGTTTGGCCGTATGGCGGCAGTGTCTACTTTCGCGGCCGCAATGAAAGGGGTACCTGCCGTCGCACTTCTTCGGAACACCTTGTCAGGCGCGGCTTTCGCGCTGTTCTGCGCATCGGTTCCGGCTACCCTGCACGCGCAGGAGCACGGCCACGAGGCTGCTGCCACTGAAGCCCACGCGGACGACCACGCGAAAAAAGAGTTCAATGCCGGGGAGCTCATCATGGAGCACATCGGCGATAGCCACGACTGGCATCTGTGGGGGCACACGCACCTCCCATTGCCCGTTATCCTGAAGACACCGAACGGATTGGAAGTCTTCAGCAGCGCGCGCTTGGCGCATGGCGAGCAGTTCGAGGGGGCCTTCGGCACCTACGCGCTGGACCACAAGAACAAATTGTTCGTGGTGGGGGCCAATGGCGAGAAGGACGAGGTGGCGACCAAGGCCGTCATGGACTTCAGCCTCACCAAGAACGCCGCTACGCTCCTGCTCTGCGTGGTGCTCATGTGCGTGATCTTCATCGGCATGGCACGCGGCTACGCGAAACGCGGCACCTCCGCCCCGACCGGTCTGGCCAGCTTCCTGGAGCCGGTGATCCTTTTCGTTCGGGACGACATCGCCAAGAACAGCATCGGGGAGAAGCACTACATGCGCTTCACGCCCTACCTGCTCACCTTGTTCTTCTTCATCTGGTTCCTGAACATCATCGGCCTGATCCCGATCTTCCCCTTCGGCGCGAACGTCACAGGCAACATCGTCACACCGCTGGTGCTCGCCACCGTCACCTTCCTGATCGTGACGTTCGTGGCCAAATGGAACTACTGGCGGCATATGCTGGCGATGCCCGGCATCCCGGCCCCGGTGCTGATCATCCTTACCCCGATCGAGATCATGGGGCACTTCATCCGCCCCATCACGCTCATCATCCGACTCTTTGCCAACATCATGGCCGGCCACATCGTGCTGCTGGTGTTCTTCTGCCTGATCTTCATCTTCAGCAAGAACGGGGACAGCCTGATCGGCGGTTTCGCCACGAGCCCCTTCGCCATGGCGTTCACCATCTTCATCAACTGCCTCGAACTGCTGGTGGCCGCGCTGCAGGCCTACGTCTTCACGCTCCTCACCAGCATCTACCTCGGCACGGCAGTCGCCGAGCCGCACCACGACCACCATTGATCAACACGAACACTCAACCTTCATTTCGATGACCCTCCTCAACATCCTCCTCCAGGCCGGTACGGAAAGCATGGCCGTTGCCAAAGCAGGTGCCGTGATCGGTGCCGGTCTCGCTGCCGTAGGCGCGGGCCTCGGCGTAGGCCGCATCGGTGGCAGCGCCCTGGAAAGCATCGCTCGCCAGCCGGAAGCGAAAGGTGATATCGTGGCCAACATGATCCTCGCCGCCGCTCTCGTTGAGGGTGTCGCGCTGGGCGCTGTGGCTCTCGGCTTCATCGTGGGTCTCTAAGACCCGCTGAGGAACGGCCCGCCCATCGGCTCGGGATGCTCCCGAACGCGATGACAGGCCATACGTCAACCCTCCAGATCATCCATCCATGAGCCTCGTCACCCCGGATATCGGCCTCCTCTTCTGGATGTGCCTGTCCTTCGGCATCGTGGTGTTCTTGCTGAGCAAGTACGCCTGGAAGCCCATCCTCGGCGCCGTCAAAACGCGTGAACAGAGTATCGCCGATGCGCTGAACGAAGCGAAGAAGATGCGCGACGACATGGCCAAGATGTCCGCCAGCAATGAGGAGGTCATGCGCCAAGCACGCGCCGAGCGCGAGGTCCTGCTGAAGGATGCCCGCGACATCCGCGACAAGGAGATCAGCGAAGCCAAGGTGAAGGCCAAGGCCGAAGCCGACGCGATGCTGGGCCGTGCCCGCGAGGATATCCGGAACGAGAAGAACGCGGCCATCGTGGAACTGCGCAATCAAGTGGCGGACCTGAGCCTGCAAGTGGCCGAGCGCATCCTGAAGGAGAAGCTCGGTGACGCCGCGGCACAGAAAGCCCTCGTTGACAAAGTGATGAGCGACGTCGACCTGCGCAAGTCATGAACATCGCTCCGGTCGCCTACCGCTACGCGCGCTCGCTGATGCAACTGGCCATCGAGCAAGGTCAGCTCGCCGCCGTGCAGGAGGACATGAGCCTGGTGGCGAACACCTGCGAAGGAAGCCGCGACCTGGTGCTGCTTCTCAAGAGCCCGGTGATCAAGGGCGACAAGAAGGACAAGATCCTCGATGCGGTCTTCGCCGGGAAGATCGGAACGGTGACCAGTGCGTTCATGGGCATCCTCGTGCGCAAGGGCCGCGAAGCCATGCTGCCGGAGATCGCCGAAGCGTTCGAGGAGATCCGCAAGGTGCATGACGGTGTCGTGACCTGTGTGGTGACGAGCGCCGCTGCGCTCGATGACAGCGCCCGCAAGAAAGTGACCGCTCTGGCCGCGGAGAAATTCCCCGGCAAAACGATCAGCCTCACGGAGAAGGTGGACCCCGCCCTGATCGGCGGTGTGATCGTGCGCATCGGCGACGAGCAGTACGACGGCAGTGTGAGCCGCCGTCTCAGCGACCTGCGCCGCAAGTTCTCCGACAACCCGTACATCCCCGAGATCTAAGCCTTCCCCGATATGGCACAAGTGCAACCCGCCGAAGTCACGGCGATCCTGAAACAAGAACTCGCCGGCTTCCGCACGGAGGCCGAACTGGAGGAAGTCGGTACCGTGCTGCAAGTAGGTGACGGTATCGCCCGCATCTACGGCCTGAAGGGCGTTCAGAGCGGTGAGCTCATCGAGTTCAACAGCGGCCTGCGCGGCATCGTGCTGAACCTCGAGGAGGACAACGTGGGTGCCGTATTGCTCGGCCCCAGCGTCGGCATCAAGGAAGGCGACACGGTGAAACGAACGAAGCGCATCGCCAGCATCAAGACCGGCGAAGGCATCGTGGGCCGCGTGGTGAACACACTCGGCGAACCCATCGACGGCAAGGGTCCCATCAGCGGCGAACTGTTCGAGATGCCGCTGGAGCGCAAGGCACCGGGCGTGATCTTCCGCCAGCCGGTGGAAGAGCCGCTGCAAACGGGCATCAAGGCCATCGACGCGATGATCCCCGTGGGCCGCGGACAGCGCGAGCTCATCATCGGTGACCGCCAGACCGGCAAGAGCACGGTGGCCATCGACACCATCATCAATCAGAAGGAATTCTACGAGGCCGGAAAGCCCGTGTACTGCATCTACGTGGCCATCGGCCAGAAAGGCTCCACGGTGGCCGGCACGGTGAAGACGCTCGAAGAGAACGGCGCCATGCCCTACACGGTCGTGGTGGCCGCCAACGCGAGCGATCCCGCTCCGATGCAGTTCTACGCACCCTTCACCGGTGCGGCCATCGGCGAATTCTTCCGCGATACCGGCCGTCCCGCGCTGATCATCTATGATGACCTCTCGAAGCAGGCCGTCGCTTACCGCGAAGTGTCACTGCTGCTGCGTCGTCCTCCCGGACGTGAGGCGTATCCCGGTGACGTGTTCTACCTGCACAGCCGCCTGCTCGAGCGCGCGGCGAAGATCACGGAAGACAACACCGTGGCGAGCCAGATGAACGACCTGCCCGCCTCGCTGAAAGGCAATGTGAAAGGCGGTGGAAGCCTCACCGCGTTGCCGATCATCGAAACGCAGGCCGGTGACGTGTCAGCATACATCCCCACGAACGTGATCTCGATCACCGACGGGCAGATCTTCCTGGAAAGCAACCTCTTTCTCAGCGGTGTGCGCCCTGCCATCAACGTGGGTATCAGCGTGAGCCGCGTAGGTGGCAACGCGCAGATCAAGTCCATGAAGAAAGTGGCCGGTACACTGAAGCTCGACCAGGCCGCTTACCGCGAACTGGAGGCGTTCAGCAAGTTCGGTTCCGACCTCGATGCGACGACGAAGGCCACGCTCGACAAGGGCGCGCGCAACGTGGAGATCCTCAAGCAGGGGCAGAACAGCCCGATGCGCGTGGAAGAGCAGATCGCCATCATCTACCTCGGCACCAAAGGCCTCCTCGGCAAAGTGCCACTGAACAAGGTGAAGGCGTTCGAGAGCGAATTCCTCACCATCATGCGCAACAAGCACGGCGATACGCTGAGCGCGTTGAAGAGCGGGAAATTCGATGACTCCCTGACCGGCGTGATCGAGAAGGTGGGCGCCGACCTGGTGAAGAGTTTCGCTTGACCTCAACGGCGAGCTAAGCAAAAGAGGAGAGATGCCCAGCCTGAAGGAAGTCCGCAACCGGATCGTATCGGTCAACAGCACGAAGCAGATCACCGCCGCCATGAAGATGGTGAGCGCCGCGAAACTGCGCCGTGCACAGGACGCCATCGTGCGCATGCGCCCGTACGCGGAGAAGTTGCAGACCATCCTCAGCAATGTGAGCGCCTCGCTCGACGGGAACGAAGGCGTGTACAGCCAACAGCGCGACGTGAAGAACGTGCTGCTCGTGGCCATCGTGAGCAACCGTGGCCTGGCGGGCGCTTTCAACACGCAAGTGTTCCGCAGCGTGCGTCGCTTGGCCGCCCAGTACGAGGGCGAAGGCAAGACCGTGCACGTGCTGCCCCTCGGCAAGAAGGCCTTGGACGCCTATCGCCGCACCAAGTACTTCAACGCCGATCTGCCCATCGACGGAGCGGGCCTCTATGATGGCCTGAACTTCGACAAGGTGGCGCCCAAAGCCGAGCTGATCATGAAGCTCTTCGCCGATGGCGCGTACGACCAGGTCACATTGGTATACAACAAGTTCAAGAACGCCGCCGTGCAGATCCTCAGCGAGGAGCAATACCTGCCCGTGCTGCCTCTGGCGAAGACCGATGACAAGTCAGTGAGAACGGACCACATCATGGAGCCGGACCGCGCGACCATCGTGCAGGAGATCATCCCGAAGAGCCTGAAGATCCAGCTCTACAAAGCGCTGCTCGACAGCCACGCCGCCGAGCACGGTGCGCGCATGACCGCCATGCACAAGGCCACCGATAACGCCGACGCGCTCTTGAAGGCCCTGAAGCTGACCTACAACAAGGCGCGGCAGGCGAGCATAACCAACGAGATCCTGGAGATCGTGGGCGGGGCTGAAGCCCTGAAAGGCTGACCGCGCCCGCCTGAGGATGCGGAAGGTGTGAAGGTTTTTCCAAGTCAGCTGTTCCCGCATTTCTCCCACGTTGGCCGTAGCGCCCGGAGCTGACCGATTCGGCAAGGCGGGCGAAAGGCTCGTCCTGCACATCACTCCTGAATGCGCAACCGCACGGAAACACGCGTTCCGGTTCCTGGTGAACTGTCCACATCGAGGCTCGCACCGAGCGTCCGCACGAGTTCGATGATGATGACATAGCCCAGCCCATGGACGACATCTTCGTCAGGTGAACCTTGAGCGGCCCGGTCCCCGGCCCGCAGCGAACGGATGTACGCCAACGCCTGCGGGCACATGCCGTGTCCCGTATCCTCGACGGTGATCGAATAGATACCGTCGTCCTGCTTGCCCCCGACGCGTACCTCTCCTTGTTCCGTATGGGTGATGGCATTGGTGATCAGGTTGTGCATGATGATGGACAGCACATCACGATCGGTCCGCACCACGTCGTCCAAGCTCACATCGTTCAGTAAGCGCAGACCCTTGCTCTGGGCGAGCGAGCGGCCGACATCGAAAACCTCTTCTACCAACGGGTTGAGCGCCACGTGCATCGGACGCAGTTCCGATCCGCCCTCCTGGCTCCGGATCCAACTGAGCGTGTTGCGCGCGTTGGCGTACAGCTTCTCGGCGGAGAACGATATGTCCCGGAGGGTATCGCTCAGTTCAGCAGGGTCCTTGAACGCGTCAGGTCGCGCACCGCCCCTGGCCACGCGGGCGATGAAGCGCAACGGAGCCACGATGTCGTGCGAGATGATCGAGACCAGACGGTGCTTCAACTCCATGGAACGCTTCAACTCACGATTCGCCTGTTCCAATTCCCGCGTACGCTCAAGTACGTGTTCCTCGAGCCTGCGGTTCTTGCGGTGCAGGCGCATGGCATTCAGCCTGACCAACGCCCACACGGCGGCCACGGACAAGAGCAGGAACAGTACACGGGCCCAGGTACGCTGGTAGAAAGGGCGGCGCACATTGAACCAGATCTGCCCGACCCCGGACAGGTCCGTTGAACCCGCCTTGCGCACCAGGAGCTCATACTCGCCCGGGGGCAGATCACGGAACCGGAGCGATCGTTTGCCCTCATCGAGCAAAGCCCATGTTCCAGGCCGGCCCTTCAGCCAGTATTCGAGGTGCACGTTCCCGGGGTCGCCCCAATAAGGCAATGCGAACCGTACCTCGATGGCCCGGGTGCCCGGCTCGAACACGGGATATTCGTTCACAGGCCAGATCGCGCCATCCACCACCAGGTCCTCGATCAATACGGGCGCCGAGGGCCACATCCCGGGAACCTCTTCCGGCTTGAACCAGACAAGCCCTTCCAAGGTGGGGAACGACGCCGTGCCATCGGACATGCGAACGAAGGCAGGGTCGCAGCCGCCATTGAATTCGCTGTTCCCGATCCCGGACCACTCTCCGAAGTAGTCGTAGTGGAGGGTCCAGGTCGTATCGCTCAGGAACCTGTCCAGTTCCTCCGACCGTACCCTGAAAAGGCCTCGATTCGTGCTCATCCAAAGTCCACCGGCCTTGTCCTCCATGAAAGCATGCACGTGTGACAGGAAGCCATGCACATCCTGTGGCAAAACCCGGAAGCCGTCCTTCGTCTCGACAAAGGCCCCGCTGGCGTAAGTGCCCACATACCAGCGCCCTCTGATACGCTCCATGGCGCGGACGCAATGGCCCTGGAACGCACGGATGGTGTCCACCTCACCGGTCCATGTGCGCAGCGAATAGAGCCCGTCGCATGTGCCGAACCACAGCTGTTCGCGATCGCGTCTTCTGAGGAACTGCGCACGGCGGAAGGCCAGCTTGTCCGGGTTTCGATGGACCGTGCGGAGCGTGTCGTTGTACCAGCAATGGATGCCGGACTGGTCGGTGGTCCAGAGCGAATCCCCTTCACGCAGGAAACGCGTGAAACAATTGTGTTCTCCCGCCGGAATGACCCATGCATCCTTGCCGGTGGCCGGGTCATATCGTTTGAGCCCCAGCTTCGGACTGTACCAGATGGTGCCATCCGTATCGTGGAAGACACCCTCATAGCTGAAAACCGGTATCGGTGCAGGCTCCAGGACGGAGCCGTCCGGTCCGAACATCATGACCCGGTCCTGATTCGTGGCGGCCAGCACCTTCCCCCCGGGCCAGGTCACCTGCGCATAGAATGGACCGCCGTCTGACCCGTCCATCTTCTCCGGCACCGCACGCATATAGCGGGGATGATAGATGAACAACCCCTTCGTGTTGGTACCCAGGGCCAGCATGCGATGCTCTTCGCTCAACAACACGGAGGTGATGGAACACCCCCTCGGGAGATCCAGGTCCATCCGTTGCACCCGGATGCTGTCCCCGTCATCGGTCGCGGCCAGCAGATATAGATCCTGTTCTTGACGGAGAAAAGCCCGCGGTTCGCCCGCTCGCCAGAAGATCTGGTACTCCTGTGAACGGAACGGGCGGGCCTGATGACCGTGTCCGGTGATCGCCACCGCCCGGGTCGCACGGGCGGCAAGGTCCACACGGAACGCTTCTCCGGTTTTCGAGATCCCGACCACATGGCCCTTACTGAGGAACAAGGGGGAACACGCCTCGGGCAATACGATGCTGTCCACCAGCGAACTATCATGATAAGCCAACAACAGGCCGGGGCATTGGACGAGCCAATCATGCAGGTCCAATGGAAGAATGTTCAACCGGTCATTTGGCCAACGGTCGCGCCCCTGCAGTGGATCATGCCGATCGGCGACTTTGAGGAGCAGATCGAATCCCGGCACCCCGCCGGTAACAGCCAAGCCGCTGATGAGGTCGCAGGGTACGGGGAACACTCTGCTATGACCATGGATAAGGTAGAGCTGCCCCCGCGAATCATCCGTGTACAGGTCCCCTTCCAGCGAAGGGATCAAACGCCGCATCCGTTCCGGCCCCCGCGTCCCCGCGTTCGACACCGGCACATGCGTGAAACGTTCACCATCGCAGCGCACCAGGCCTCCTTCCGTCGTTATCCAGAGGAAACCGACCGAATCCATGGCCAGCGCGATCACACTGTTCTGGGGAAGTCCGTTGCGCGTGGTGTAGTGTTGCGACATCCACGCACCGGGACGGCTGACGACTTCCTTTTGCGCGAGCGCCGAAGGGCACACCGCCAGGGCGGCCATGCACAGCAGAACGCTCAGACGGCGCGCTGGAGCGGGCATCCGGTCGATCATGTCCGTGGATCGCGGTGCGCTTCGATGAGGCGTTGCAGATCAAGCACGTTGGAAACCCCGAGCTTGTCGAACAAGCGCGCCTTGTAGGTCGCCACGGTGGTGGGTTGAAGGTGCAACCGGTCCGCGATCTCCTTCACGCCGATCCCTTTCAGCAATTCCTCCATGACAAGCATTTCGCGATCGCTCAGCGTGGCGAACGGGTCCGGAGATGCCGCACCCTGCGTTGGCGTCTGTTGGAGGAACCTCATCTCCAGCTCATGGCTCAGGTATCGCCGACCCTGCAGCACCGTGCGCACCGCGCGCAGGACCTCCTCTTCGCTGCTCTGTTTGTCGAGATAACCCGAACAACCCATCCGAAGCAGGCGCTGCGCGTAGATGCGTTCCGGGCCCATGGAATAGACCAGCACACGCAATCCGGGATGATGCGCGCGGATCCGGTCCACCACGTCGATCGCCGAGCCATCGCCCAATTGGAGGTCCAGCAACAACAAGTGATGATTCCTCCTGGGCAGTTGCGACAACAGCTCAGCACAGGAACCGGCCTCATGCACCTCGCACGGTCGCAGGTGGTCCATCAGCAGGTTGCGCAGGCCCCGACGGATGATCACATGATCGTCCGCTACGAGCACGCAGCACGCGTCGCCGACCTTGAATCCTGGCATCAGGGCACCAAGCATAAGGCAGAGATAGGGGTCTGTCGTAGTCGAACGACTACGGGCGACCTTTCACCATGGGACTATCGTTGCCTCCGCAAACGAACATCGGCCGAGGGAAGGACCTCTTTCCGGCCTCGGGGGGGAAGAGCGGTCGCACCATATGCGTGTGACCGCCGATCCGGGAGAGCCTCCGCTGATCGGGAGGGGGTCCTTCCCCTGAGCAGAAGGGGCTCCGGGAACGAGCGGATGCCGTGCTCGTCTATCCCTCCGGTAGCGCCTCGCCAGCGCCCAGCGTCCAGGAACACCGTCCTGACCGGTCAGCGATCAAGCGCCCAGAACCCGCAGCGCATCCGGGCCGTTGGAACGCATCTATTTTCACCGCGCATTCCCAGAAGCACATGTTCCAACTGATCGACGGGTTCCCCCGCCAACTGAAAGAAGCGATCGAGATCGGTCGCAAAGCCGAATTGAAGGCCCCCGGAGGCCCCTACGCCAATGTGGTCGTCACCGGCCTTGGCGGCAGCGGCATCGGCGGCCGGATCGCCGCCCAGCTCGTGGCCGCCGAAAGCAAGGTGCCCATGGAGGTGTACAGCAATTACTACCTGCCCGCCTACGTGAACCACAAGAGCCTTGTGATCGCGTGCAGCTACAGCGGCAATACCGAAGAGACCATCGCCGCGATGGAGCAGGCGCTCGCAAAAGGCGCGCGTGTGGTCGTGGTCACCAGCGGCGGCACCATGCTGGAAATGGCCCAGAAACGGGGCCTTGACCACATCGTGATCCCCGGTGGCAATCCGCCACGCACGATGCTCGCCTACTCGCTCACCCAGCAGTTCTATATACTGCATCACTTCGGCATCATCGGCGATGGCTTCGAAGGCGCGATAAAGACAGCCGCCCTGATGCTGGATCACGACAAGGCCGATATCCAGGCCGAGGCCAAGAAGCTCACGGATGCGATCTTCCAGAAACGCGTGATCATTTACAGTGAGGCCGCCACCGAAGCCGTGTGCATCCGCTTCCGCCAGCAACTGAACGAGAACAGCAAGGAGCTGTGCTGGCACCACGCCATCCCTGAGATGAACCACAACGAGCTCGTGGGGTGGGCCGGTGGTGACAAGAGCATGGCCGTGGTGATCTTCCGCCACAAGACCGACCATGAGCGCAGCCAGGTGCGGATGGAGATCAACAAGAAGGTTTTTGAGAAATACACCCCGCACATCAACGAGGTGTGGAGCAAGGGCGACACCGCCATCGCTCGCCAATTGTACCTCATCAACCTGGGTGATTGGGTGAGCTGGTACCTGAGCGAGAAGAAAGGCGTGGACGCCAGCGAGATCGCGGTGATCAACAGCTTGAAGAGCGCGCTCGCGGAGGTGAAGTGAAGCTCCAAACGCGGAGGCGCGGAGGTGCGCAAAAAAGCGCAGAGGATGCCCAAGCAACGACGCCGGTCGCAGAGGCCGCTGCGCGGCAGAGAGCGCGCTGAGGGCTGCCCATCATGACTTACAACGAACTCAGCTCGAAGATCATCGGGGCGGCCATTGAGGTGCATCGCGAGATGGGGCCGGGGCTCTTGGAGAGCGTGTATGAAGAGTGCTTGGTGCATGTGTTGCGAGAGATGGGCCTGCGGGTCGAAACGCAAGTTCAGGTGCCGATCCTCTTTCGCGGGCGAACCCTTGGAACTCCGCTTCGGCTGGATGTTCTTGTCGAAGGTCGCGTGATAGTCGAGGTGAAGGCTGTCGAAACGATCGTGGATATTTTCATGGTCAAGACCTTATCCTATCTGCGCTTGTCGGATCGCAAACTCGGCCTCGTCATCAACTTCCATGAGGCGCGGCTGAAGGACGGGATCCGAAGGGTTGTGAACGGGCTCGACGAGGAATAAGGTCACATCTTCCCAACTCCGAACGCAGAGACGCAGAGGGGCGCTGAGCCAATGCCCGCACGCTTGCCGAACAAAATTCCCAATAGCAACACGGGCCAGTGCGCCACCCGGCCTCTGTACTTCCTCCCCTGAGCGAAGCGCCTCTGTGCACGCCCTCTTCTCTGCGTTCCTTTGCGAACCTCCGCGCCTCTGCGTTTGAGCTTTCCATGCGCTCCGTCCACTTCCAAGACCTCGGCCTGATCGACTACGCCCAAGCTTGGGACCTGCAGACACGTCTCTTCCAATCGACGATCGATCGCAAAGTCGCCAACCGGAATTTGCCGGAGGACCAACAGACGCTGACCGAGGATCATCTGCTCTTCTGCGAGCACCCGCACGTGTACACGCTTGGCAAGAGCGGCAAGCAGAGCCACCTGCTCCTGAACGAAGAGGGCTTGCGCGAGAAAGGCGTGCAGTTCTTCCCCATCGATCGCGGTGGAGACATCACCTACCACGGACCAGGGCAGATCGTGGGCTATCCCATCTTCGATCTCGATCACCACTTCACGGATATCCACCGCTTCCTGCGCACGTTGGAAGAGGCGATCATCGGCACGCTCGAAGCATACGGCGTAAAGGCGGGCCGCATTGAAGGGCTCACGGGCGTCTGGCTGGACTGGACCGAACCGCTGAAAGCCCGGAAGATCTGCGCCTTCGGTATCCGCGCCAGCCGGTGGGTCACCATGCACGGCTTCGCGTTCAACGTGAACACGGACCTCTCCCACTTCGAGAACATCGTGCCTTGCGGGATCACCGACAAGGGCGTGACCAGCCTCGCGAAAGAGTTGGGGCGCGAAGTGGACATCAACGAGGTGAAGGACCGGCTGCGTGTGGAGCTGGCGAACCTGTTCGATGTGGAGATGGTGGGGTGAGCGGAGGACGCCGATCTACTTTCGCCCCACATGCGCTTCCTCAAAAAACTCCTCCTCTGGCTATTCGGCATCATCGCGCTGCTGATCGTCCTGTGCTACGCCACCGGCAACGGCCATATCGTGAAGGGCGTGCGTTACACCTACCTCATCGGCCGCGCCGGGCCGGAGATCGATGACCGTGACTTCTTCCCCTCTTCTCCCATCCCGGCCGATGCTCCGCAGCCTTGGCCCCAAGGAAAACGCTACGGCACATTGAAGTTGAGCGCCGAACAGGAAGCGACGCTGGCGAAGAACCATACCGTCGGCTTCGTGCTCATCCAGAACGACAGCCTGATCCACGAGGAGTACTGGAACGGGTGGAACGGCGACAGCGTGAGCAATTCTTTCAGCGTGGCGAAGAGTTATGTGAGCGTCCTTACCGGCATCGCCATGAAGGAAGGAAAGATCGCCAGCGTGATGGATCCCGTGGGCAAGTACCTGCCCGAGTTCGACAGTGACACCTGCCACAAGCGCATCCTGCTCTACCACCTGCTCACGATGAGCACCGGGCTGGATTGGAGTGAGAGCGGCGCCGATCCCTTCAGCGACAACGCCAAGGGGTATTACGGAACCGACGTGCGTGAGCTTTCGCTATCCCAACCGTGCAAGCAAGCGCCCGGTATCGACTTCGATTATGTGAGCGGCAGCACGCAGATCATGGCGGAAGTGCTGGAGAAGGTCTATGGCCAGAATATCGATGCGCTCACCCGCGAGAAGCTCTGGAAACCGCTCGGTTGCGAGCACGAGGCCTTCTGGGGCAAGGACCGCGAAGACGGTGACTTCAAGGCCTTCTGCTGCCTCTACGCCACGGCGCGCGACTTCGGGCGCATCGGGCAATTGTACCTGGACAGCGGCATGTGGAAGGGGCAACGGATCGTGCCCGTCGAGTACTGGCAGGCGAGCATCACGCCCGCACCGCTCAAGGACAAGGGCCAGCCCAACAAACGTTACGGCTACTTCTGGTGGCTCATGGAACTGGACGGAAAACCAGCATACTACTGCCGTGGCTTCCACGGCGAGTACGTGGTGGTGATCCCCCACGAGCGCCTAGTGATGGTGCGCACTGGCATGAAGTGGGAGGAGAAGAACGCCGAAGGGCATCCGCAGGACGTGATGGACTACATCCGCATCGCCCGGGAAATGGCATCTGGCCGTTCCGCATCGTGAGCCGCGAAGCCTGAACTTTGTTCCTCCGCCATGAAGAAGGACATCGTACCCCCGAAGGTCGAAGGCGTGAGCATGGCCGTGGTGCGTGAAGCCGATGAGGACGGCGAACAGGCGTGGTACGTGTACCTGATCAACGCCAAGGACGTGACGCTGGAGAACGTGCTGATCAGCTCCACCGGCTATGGCGAGATCGACGGGGAGCATCGCGCTACCAGCGAAATGCGTCACTACCTCGAATCGCTGGGACCGAAAAGCTGGGCACGCATCGAGCTCATCATGGAAGATGTTTTCGCCCTGAGCAACCAGTACTGGCTCAGCTTCTACATCGGCGGGCATATCCACGACAAGAAGTACATCTTCGTCGCGGGCAGTATCCACGAAGAGCATTTCACCAACCTGCCGCTGATGAACAAGCGCGGCGTGCTCATCCAATAACAAGCTTCGAGACACAAGGCTCAAGCTTCAAGTCTCATGAAATCGCGAGCCGCGGGTTTGAAGCTTGTGACGTGTATCTTGTGTCTTGAAGCTTGACCCACCCGCCATGCGACCTGACCACGCCCGCGACCTGTCCCGCATCCTCTTCCTCGATATCGAGACGGTGCCGATGTCGCCCGACTTCGCCGGATTGGACGAACGCACCGCGAAGCTTTTCGCCGACAAGACCCGCTGGGAGCAGGAACGCAACGGAAGTACGGCCGAGGAGCTATGGGGCGAGCGCGGCGGCATCCTCGCGGAGTTCGGGAAGATCGTCTGCATCGGAGTGGGCAGCTTGCACAAGGACGGCAGCGAATGGAAACTGCGCGTCTCCTCCTTCCATGGCGACAACGAGTACGACCTGCTCACGCGCTTCTGTGACATGCTCGGCAAGCACTACAACACGGACGACCATTGGCTATGCGGCCACAACGGCAAAGAGTTCGACTTCCCGTGGATCGCGCGACGTTGTATCGTGAACCATGTTCCCCTTCCGCACCTGCTCGACATCGGGGGCTTGAAGCCCTGGGAGGTGGGCCACTTGGACACAATGAACCTGTGGAGCTTCGGCGACCGGAAAAACTTCACTTCACTCGCCCTGCTCACGCACATCCTCGGCATTCCCACACCGAAAGACGACATCAGCGGGGCCGATGTGGCACGTGTGTACTACGAGGACAAGGACCTGGAACGCATCACCGCGTATTGCAAGAAGGACGTGGTGGCTACCGCCCAGCTCTTCCTGCGGCTGACGGGGAAGCCGTTGATCCCGCAGGGGAACATCACGATCGTATGACGGTCATACAGGTGCGCTGTAGTGCGCACGGACAATGATCGCTCGCTGTTTCCGTATGGGCTTCGCTTTCTTTGAGCGGCCCCACGCCTCCGCACCGCAGTGGCGTACTACGAATGAAACGACCTGGACGAACCGCCCTCCTGTTGCTGCTCGGAAGCAGTGGACTTGTCATGGCGGCGGGGGCCGTGCTCGTGTTCACGGTGCCTTCGTTCAAGCATGCGCTGAAGGAACGTTGGCATCTATGGTCCTGTCCGGATGTTCCCACAGAACGGTCTGAGCGGTTGATCTCTGCGGATGGCCGTATCCTGGTACGCGATCCGTTCGCGAACGATACCGCATTCCACGCCGTTGGCCCGGACCTCCTTTTCGCATTCGACTCGACGGTTGTCTTCCGGACGATCGGACAAACCCTTCCCGCTCGGGGCCGATACCTGATCGATGGCACTTCCGCTGCGATCGTCAGGCGCGTCGGCGATGTGATGAACGACCCTCATTCCATTTCCGTCGGATCCATGATGAACTGCTCCGACCCGGCACCGGACGTGCGCATCGTGGTCCGTATCGAGCATCCCGATGGCACGTTGGTCGAGTGGAACCAGAAACGCCTGCTCGTCCCGGAGCACCGACCCGGCATTCCAGAGCGCTTCAACTTCGAATGGATACTGCGCGACCTGTCCATCGGCCCGGATGATCTCGTAGCGATCTTCCTGATCGGTGACAGCGATGAGGGGATCTGGATCGACGACCTGAGCATCGTGTTCAGAAGCGCCGGGCCATTACCGCCAACCGCTGATCCGCATGCGTAGCCCGGTAATACTCACCCTGCTGTTGCTGTTGGCATGCGGCACTCCTCCAAAGGAAGCCGCGATCTCGAACGCGGCTTGGTCCCTACGGCCCGACCAACAGGGCAGCAAACTGGTCGAACTCGACATGGACCTGCCAGCCGACCCGCACCAAGGGGTCCTGGTGCCCAGCGCGCGACAAGCAGTGGACGGGGCATTGCATGTGCGCTTCATGTTGAAGAACGCTTCGACCGCCGGGCAGCGATTCCGCTACATGGTCTACTACCGGAACGAGACCTACGCGTTCGCCAGCGGAAGTGATGGCGCTCTGGCCGAGGAGAACTTCTATGGGGGCTTCGCCGATGGTTTCCACCTCAGTGCACCGGTTCCTGCCGACGGCCTTGTCATCGACGACCGCATCGTGGTGCGGGCCGATCCGCGTGAGGAATTCCCCGCGGACCCTTGGGCGCGCAACCCGCGCACCGGGCACTACTCACTGCTCATCGTAGCACTCCCGGAACCTTCCTTCAACGGTCGGCCGTTGCCTGCCGAGGTGCTCGACATGCGGGCCAAGGCAGACTCGCACTTCATCGAGCCCTACTTGTTCTGGCTGAACGGACCGGGCGCGGACCGCACGGACGCCTCCGTGCTCTTCGTGCCGGACGTGCTGGCGCTCTCCGTGGACCTCGACCCGACCAAAGGCGTGTTCGGCTGTTGCGGCGATGCACCGATGTTCGAGCCTTTCATCCACCACCTCGACACGAATGCGCGCTTCGATAACATTCCGGTGATCGCGGATGCCTTGGACAATGCGTTCACCCGAACGGTCTATGACAGCATGCTCTGCTTCACTCCGCCGGGCGCATTCGTCAGCACAACCCCCTATCTGGCGGCATCCCCTTGTGCGAACATCCGCTTGGACAGCACACTGCACGCGCTCGCATTCCGCAATCCGGCCGCCACCCGGGAACGCCTGCGCAAGGAACAGACCGGTGTGCGTTCACGGCACGCGTTCACCTATGGACGCTATCGCGTGCATGCACGGCTCTCGCCCCTGCTCAATGACAGCGACCTGTGGAACGGCCTCACCAACGCGATCTGGCTGATCGGCACAGGTGCGCCGGGCGCGTTGCGCAGACCATGCGATGGTGGATACCTCGCCTACGGTTCTGATCCGGGGAAAGAAGGACGTATACCGCGCACCAACTATGCGGAGATCGACTTCGAGGTCATGAAGGGCATGCCACTGTGCCCGGAACGCGCGTTCCCACCGATCTTTCCGCAGCAGGTCGCCGACCCGAACGTCCGGTCGGCCTGGCTGCGCGCACTGCCCCGCGAAGTGCTGGAACAGCATGGCAAGGTGGCCGTCGCATTGACGAATTGGGACCTCGCCTGCCCGGAGCCTCCGCGTTTCGGCATCGGGTGCCAGGACATCGTGCTCGACGGCGAGGTATTCACCAGTCATCGTTGGGACCGTGACTATCGCGCCATCACGCAGAAGCGCATGGAACCCGACGACGAGCTCTTCGGGCCGGACGGCTATTGGTTCGAGATCGATTGGCGGCCCACGCACGATCGGTTACATGAACAGCACGATGACCGCGATCCCGGATGTTCCCATGACCCTGGCCGTGACACAGGAGTTCCACAATACGGCCTGGTGGCCGGGATCGCCCTACGAGCAAGGAGGTATCCCTTTCCCGGCGAAGGACCTGACCGGCCGCATATTCTCGGTGCGCGTGGAATAGCGTTTCAGAAGCGGCGCGCTTCGATCCAGAAGGACGTGCGCACCCCAGTGCCCCCCCCTACGTCCGTGGTGAGTTCCGCTTCCACCTTGTATCGCCCCCTGTGCACGGGCCTTTCCAAGAGAAGGCCCTGCATGTAGGTGCTGCCTGCCGGGATATCGGCCTCCAACTCACTGTCCAAGGCGTGCTCGGCGTACAGCGTTCCTTTTTCATCGTACAACCGATAGCGCAAGCGCAACGGCCTGCCATCGGCGGACAAAGAACCCAACCTGACGGCCGAGCGGTTCGCGATGCGCACGTGCACCACGGTGTACCGGTCAGGAAGCATGCGAACAAGCGTGTCTTCGGGCAGCATGGAGATGTCGTTGGCCACGGCCCTCAGCGTACTGTCGGAGATCGAGGTATTCACCTGCGAGTAGCCCTGTTGATGGAAGATGAAATACACGGGGGTCAAATGGTCGGAGGTGAACCACAGCGGCATCCAATTCGGGCCGAGGAAGGCGTTGCCGTGCGTGTACATCGTATCCAGATGCTGCTCCTCAGTCGAACAGTACAACGTGGTCGCCTCGAGTGGACCGTGGCAGCCACTGACCAAGGCGCTCTCGAAGGCGAGTGGCCATGATCCACCGGTCAATATCCAGGGCAAGGATCCGTCGTCCACAATACCCTTGTGTATCCCGTTCGCCCGCAAGTAACCGGTAAGCCGTTCCAGGTAGTCCACTTTCGCGCTCATCAGGTAGTGGCCCCGCCACACCTGCATGCCGCCGATCACCAACACGGTGGCCAGGAGTACCCAACGGCCCTTGAGAGCGAACGACGCCTTGATCGTTCCCCAACGGTCGGCCAGCACCACTCCCCAGACCCAAGCGAGCACGGGGTAGTAGTTCTCGTAGATGATCGGAGCCTTCCCGTCACGGTCAGTGATCAGGATCAACACGACGAACCCGGCGCTGAACAAGCCGGTCCATAGGAGTAGCAGCCACTTCCGTTGCGCCACCAACACGCCGGCACATGCACCGACGAGCAGAAGCAGCGACTTGAACTTCGGACCCTTCTGCAACAGATGCTCCGTGCTCGGCAATTCATGCAGACGGGATGAATAATACAGTATGTCCGAGACGGAAGGCATGCGGCCCTGCTCGTACTCCGTGGCGGGCATCAATCCTGAGCGCACCGCGTACCAGCTGATGAGAACATAGGCCAGGAACAGGAAGCGCCGCTGCCTGTAACGGCCGTGTGCGATGGCTTCGTACACCAGCAAGAAGAACAAAGGCAGCACCAGCAGCTGGTGGAAGAATCCGGCCCCGACATTCGCGATGAACGCCGCAGAACCCCAACGCCACGCGATCGCATCGGTCTTCGCCTTCCAACATCGATCGGCCAGTGCCCATACGAGCAGCAGAACGCTCAGCCCTTGGTAGAGCTCGCTGATGCCGTAGTAGAACATGAGGTGCGACGCGGCGACGAGGGCGATGGGCAGGGCGATCGTCGCGCGCTCATCCTTGAGCCGGAAGGCTACCAGCCAGAACAACAGGATATGCACGCCGATGAGGCTCACCGAGTAACCGCGCAGCACGGTATCCAGCGGCGCCCGCGACCAGATGAGGGCCAGCGGCACGGCCTGCGCCAGCCAGGAACCCGCACGGCCAAGCGCCGCGTAGGGCGCGCGCGTGTCGATGAGCAACCATGAGAAAAAAGCGCTGTCCTGCGTGGCGGTCCGCTCCAGGTAGAAGTGCCAGGCCAGCAGCAGCAACCAGCCGAGCAGGAGCAGGCCCAGCACCCGCGATGCCCGCAACGACGCCCCTTCACCCAGCATGCGACAAGTATAGCCGGTGCCGCCACGAACGCACCGAGCGGACCCGCTTCGCCCGTAGCATTGCGCCACTGTGAAGCCAAGGCCGTCCCCTTCATTCCTCGTGGTGGTCCTGCTCTGGGCCTTGCTCAGCGCGGCGTCATACCTGAACCGGCCTTCCTTCCTCTTCGCGTGGGATTCGTTCGGCTACCACCTCTACCTCCCGGCCTTCTTCCTCCAAGACGATCCGCTCGTGCATGACATGGCTTGGGTGGAAGAGGCCCGGAATACCTACAACACCTGGGGCACGCTCTACCAGATCAGCGATCTCCCGGACGGGACACACACACCCAAGTACACCATGGGACTCGCCCTTCTTTGGGCTCCCTGGTTCCTCATCGGGCATGCGTTCGCGCATATCTCCGGCGCACCCGCGGACGGCTATTCGGCTCCTTATCAGTTCGCGGTACAGACCGGGGTGCTTTTCTACCTGCTCTGTGGTCTGCTCGCCCTGCGCAAGCTGTTGCGCGGGTTCTTCTCGGAAACAACGTCGAGCATCACGTTGGCTTCGCTGCTCATCGCCACGAACCTGATCGATCAAGTGGTCTCCGGCACAACGATGCCGCATTTGCCCCTGTTCTGCCTCTACGCGTTCATCATACTGCTCACCTGGCAATGGAGCATTGACCGTCGGCCGCACAAAGCCCTTGCTCTCGCGGTGCCCTTGGGTTTGGCCATCCTCATACGGCCCAGTGAGGCGGTCTGTCTACTGATCCCTTTCCTCTGGGGAGCCGGGGATGGACCCGCGAACCCCTTCATCCGGATGTGGCGGTGGAGAGGGCAATGGGGCATCCTCCTCACAACGCTCTTCGCCATCGGTCTGCCTCAATTCCTGTATTGGCACGCCACGACCGGTCATTGGTTCGTGGATACGTACGTCAACGCCGGTGAAGGCTTCGACCTGCTTGGCCCGCACACGCGCAAGTTCCTGTTCAGCTTCCGCAAGGGATGGTACGTGTACACACCGCTGATGCTGCTGGCCACTGTCGGCATCTTCCTGTTGCGCCGACAAGCGAAGTCCGCGTTCCTGCCCGTGCTGTGCTTCTTCTTGGCGAACCTCTATCTGCTCTCCAGTTGGACCTGCTGGTGGTATGCTGAGAGCTTCGGATCGCGCGCCATGATCGGCTCGTACGCCGTGATGGCGCTGCCGTTGGCCGCGTTGGTCGAGAGCGCCCGGGCCAGGCGACCGGCGATCCGTACAACGGCCTTGGCCATTCTCTCGGGGCTCGCCCTCTTGAACCTCTTCCAATACTGGCAGTACGAACACCTCATCATCCATCCTTCCCGCATGACGCGCGCGGCCTACTTCGCTGTGCTGGGCCGAACGCAGCGCCCCCCGGATCTCAGCGACCTTTTGCTCGTGGACCGCTGGTTGGTCGGTCCGGATCCCGGGCCTGATTCGGCGCGCTATGCGAGCAGGCGTTTGCCAGAGGAACTCATCGCGGTCCCTCCTTCCTCATACGACACGGTCATCACCGACACGCCCGATGCCCCTGCGCGCCACGCTTATGCGCTGAACGGCAAGGACCAGTTCACACCCGCGGTGCGCGTACCGTTCCATCTGCTCACTGCGCACGATCACGCTTGGGTGGAAACGATGTGGCGCGTGAAGGTCGCGGGCCGTCCGTTCGACGGGGGCTTCATCAACACCATGGAGCATGCCGGCACCAACTATGCGTATGCTGGCAAAGACCTGGAACCCTTCGGTCCTGTGGCAGGTGAATGGGCGACCATCCGAATCCGTTACCTGACCCCCGAGGTCCGCTCCGCAGAGGATCCGTTCGTCACCTACTTCTGGTGCCGCGATACGGTACCGATCCTGGTGGAGGGGCCGTTCATCACCGTGCATGAATTATCGGTGGAGCCTGACTGAGGTGCCCGTCCGTTACCTTGGCCCTGCATCATGATCCCTGCACGAACAGCCCGATCGTCCTGCACGACGGCTGGTTGCTGCACAGCGTCAACCCGTACGAGTTCCTCCGCCATGGCGGTGACGCGCTCGGTTACTATCAATGGCTGCCGGCCGTGTTCATCGATCATGAAGTGGACAAGATGTACTGGACCTACCAGATGGAGAACGGGCACAACCTGAGCCTTTTCTCCTTTGGCGTGGCCATCCTGCAACTCCCCTTCTTCCTCATTGGTCACTTGTGTGCTTCCGCGTTCGGCTACCCGATGAACGGGTTCTCCTCCCCGTACGGCGTGGCGCAACTTGCCGGTATCGCTTGCTACGCCGGGGCTGGCTGCGTGCTCGCCTACAGGCTCGCGTGCCGCTTCAGCGACGCCGTGAGCGGTCTGCTCTCCGTGGTTTCGCTCTTCGCGGCCACCAACCTCTTCTACTACAGCGTGTACGACCCCACGATGTCGCACCTGTACTCCTTCTTCCTTGTCGGCCTGCTCGGCTATTCAACACTGAGGTTGCTGGATGGACCGCCCACCCCACCGCGCGCCACGCACACCGTTCTCTTCATTGTCTCCGCTTCGCTGATGGTGCTGGTGCGCCAGCTGAACGCCGTGGTGCTTCTTTTCCCCTTGGTGATGGCCTGGCGTTCACGGGGCGGTATCAAAGGCTTCATGCGGGCACTGGCCACGTCACGTGCGGTGGCGATCGCGTCGGTCCTCCTCGCACTGGTTCCCTGGCTCCTGCAGATGCTCTATTGGTATCATACGACGGGCGACATGCTCACCTTCACCTACGGCAAAAAGGGTGAGTCGTTCGACTTCGTCAGGATGGTGCCTGGCATGGTCATGGCCAATGTGCGCAACGGATGGCTGGTCTACTCTCCATTGATGATCCCGATGCTGGGCTTCCTTCTGGCGAGCGCGTGGCGCGGGACAGGTCCGGCAAGGTCCATCCTGATCGTGCTCGTGCTCGTATGGCTCTTGTACAGCGCTTGGTGGTGCTGGTGGCTCGGCACCGGCTACGGTCATCGTGGCTTCGTGGACATCTACGCGCTGCTCTCCATCCCATTGGCGTGGATGTTCCGCTCGGTGGTGGAGCGCGGCTGGTCCTTGCGATTGGTAACCTGCTTTGCTGTGGTCGCGTTCATCAAGTTGAACTTCGGCCTGATGGAACGGTTCCAGTGGGACTGGTCGTGGGAAAACTGGAACTGGCAGCGCTATTTCGAGCAGGTGAGCTCTGTTATCACGGGCTAGGGCTGCTGCCGTTCCTGCCAGACGGTTGTGCGCACCACGTGGATCGGTCCACCGCGCATCATGCGTCCGCCGCGCGTGTAGATGTAGAAATTCTGCTCCACGTCAAGCGTGTCCACGGGCAGCCGGAAGGAGAAGCGGTTCGGCCCTTCGCGCAGCGTCCGGTCGTCGTATCGCACAGGACTATCGCCACGGCTCCGCTTGAAGACGAATGACGCGTCCTCGCCCACGGTCATGTAGTGGACATCCAATTCCACCGACCAATCCTCGTAGAGCGCACCCCGTTGGGGAAGCGGCATCCCATCAAGGGTGAGCGGGAATTCCCTGTTCGAACACCAACTGCCCGGAACGTCGCACGGCAAGGTGTCCAACCGGACCCGCATGCCGGGAATGCCCGGAAAACTCCTCAACGTATCACGGACAGTGGTGCGGCGTGACGGGTAGCGCTGGAAGACCCACACCTCATAAGAGCGGTCACCGAGCACGAAGTGACCTTGAGCGGGAACGGCCGCTTTCAATACCGTCAATCCGGGATGATCGAGCAGCGTGGCCAGTTCCACCCCGCATTCGTTCGGTCCCAAGGCCGCATCCCAGAAGATGATGTCCCCTGGAAGAGCGGGACCGCTCTCAGCGCTCTCATCGTGGAAACCCCAGAGCATGCGTGACCGGGCGGGGTCAAAGCCGTCCAGGCCAACGCGGAAAGGAACGTAAGGATGTGTCGTGAAAACACGATCGGTCGGCTGACGCACTTGTGCGATGACGTCGCAAGCCGCGTTGATGATCGTTTGGTCGACATCCGGGTCCTGCCGCAGCGGCCCTTCCGCACGCTGGCCGATGATACCGGAAACAAAGGATGCGGACGCCAGGACCAGACCCGGCAAGGCGCTTCCGCCCGATAGCTTCAGCCCTCGGCCCAAGGTGAACAGTCCGAAGAGCGCGGCCAGTGGAACCGCAGTCACGAGCACGCGCGTCAGGCCCGCGCTGCCATGCGTTCCGCTCCAGCGCAAGTAGGCATGCACGGCAACGATGCCCATAGCGGGAAGCGCCGCCGTGATCAGGAGCAGCCGATTGGTGCGCCGCTCTTCCGTGTCCTTCCACCAGAGCCATGGCCAGATCATGAGCGCTGTGATGAACGCCGCCACCGCTGCCCAGCCGAAGGCGCGCGGGGCATCCAAGATGAACCGCCACGGATCGCCCTTCCCGTAGATGCTCTCACCGCTGCCGTACGGATCGCCATGCCACCAGAGGAGCGGATCACCGGTGTGGAGCCATCCGAAAACGCTGTACACGGTGATCCCCAAAGCACACCACGGCAGTGCGGAGAACCGCTTGTTCCACGCGAGCCATCCGGCCACGAACGGCATGAAGACGATGTACTCCGGCCTGCACAGCGGGGTGAGCGATCCGACGATGGCGGCCATGCGGTACCGCTCATCCGCCAGAAGCCGAACGCAGAGTAGGGCCATCGTGCCGAAGAGGATCTCTGTCATGCCATCTATCACCAATTGCGCGTATTGCGGGGCGAGCATGACCGCGACCGGGTAAGCCACCATGGCCCAAGTACCCGCGCGACGCAGGAGGCTCAAGGAGAGCGCTACGCAGGCCAAGGCGAGCAGGGCGTTGAAGACCGCCATCGCGTTATAGCCGAACTGCGCGAAGGGCGAAGCCAGCAGCGTGAACATCGGCTTGCCCCATTGGTCCAGCAGCAACTGCGGGTGCTTCCACGAATAGCGGGCGATCATGTGGTGCTGCACGCCATCACCCGCCTCCCGTATGCCGTCGGAAGCGAAGCGCGCCCAGACGAGCACCGCCGCGATGGGCAGGGCCACCGTCCATGGCAACCAACGTTCAGCGCGACCTCTGACCATTCCTAGGCGAACAGACCGTACTTGGCTATGCACCAGATGGCGCGGAAGCCGTCCTTCCAACCGATCTTCTTGCCTTCGGCGTACGTCCGGCCATAGTAGCTAATACCGACCTCATAGATGCGTGCGCCCTTCACCCGGGCCAGCTTCGCTGTGACCTCTGGTTCGAAGCCGAAGCGCCGCTCGCGCAGGTCCAAGCCCTTCGCGATGTCGGACCGCATCAGCTTGTAGCACGTCTCCATGTCCGTCAGGTTGAGATTGTTGAACGCGTTGGACAGGCGCGTGAGGAACTTGTTGCCGATGCTGTGCCAGAAGAAGAGGATACGGTGCGGGTGGTGGCCCATGAAGCGCGAGCCGAACACCACGTCCGCGAAGCCTTCCACGACGGGTCGCAGCAGATCGTTGTACTCGCGCGGGTCGTATTCCAGGTCGGCGTCCTGTACGATGAGGTATTCGCCGGTCGCCTCTTTGATGCCGCGGTGGATGGCCGCTCCCTTCCCCATGTTTCGCGGCTGCTGATAGAATTTGATCCCCATCGTCGGGTTCGCAGCCATGTACGCCTCGATCGCTCCCACCGTCCCGTCGCGCGAACCGTCGTTCACGATCACCACTTCCTTGGCGATGCCGTTCATCAGCTTCACATCCCGGACCTTGTCCAGGATCAGGTGGATGGTGCGTTCCTCGTTGTACGCCGGAACGATGATGGATAGCGTGCGGAAGGGGGCGGTGTCTGGCATCGGTGGCCAAATTACCCCGGCTTACCACTCCACGATCGCCGCACGTCCCGGCTCTTTCAACCACATCGGGCGGACAGCGGCCGTCACCCGTAGCACCGGACGGCACGCACCCGGTACTGCCTGTGGCCCCCCTGTTCAGCCGGGAATACCGGTGGGGCCATCGCTTCTGTTCCGGATGATGACCGAACGGCCTCGGGTCAGGCGGCGGCGTGCTTGCGCATCATGCGTTCACCCCATGCCGAACGCAGCAGCAGCAGGCAAGCGACAAGGACCACCAGCCAAGTGACCCGCGATTGCAGGCGGTCGTACACATTCGCCAAGCTCGACGTGATCGCGGCATTCAACACCACCCATACCAAGGCTTGCGCCCCGAATCGGCGTATACGCCCACTTGTGGTCGACGCGTTCCAGCACCAACCGATCACGAGCAAAGAAACCAGTAGCGCCAAAACGACGACCCGGTCAACAACATCCATCTTGTACCCATTGTAGGCCTGTTCGGAATGGATGTAAGTGCTGGCTTCCCACGGTAGCCGCTGTTTGATCGCTGCATATGGTGATGAATCCCGATAGAAACTGACGATGCCGCTGTTCGCGTGGACCTGGAACAACTGCACGACGGTGCCCACCAACGCGCTCCGCAAGTAGCGCCCCAAGAACTCCGGTTCGCTCAAGAGGTCGTGGACCATCGGTGCAAGAACCGAGTCTCCTTGGGCCATGTCCAGGCCGGCCCGGTGCATCACGCTTTCATCACCCCAAATGAAGGCCCCGGGGATCTCGGGCAGTTCGTCCTTGTAGGGGCAGATCGGGTAGGCCCGATCGCCACAGTGCTTCTCCAGGAAGTCGTGGAGGATCTCGTCCTGGCAAAGGCGGCCGGTGAAATACACATTGGCTGAAGGAGACAGCACCGGCCGGAATCCGTGCGTGCCGTTGTAGACCATGGCGAACACCACCGACCCCGTGAGCGCGACCGCCATACCCGCCCATCGCACCGGATACCCCGGAGCTGGTGACCTCTTGCGCGTAAGGAGCCAGTGGATGAGTGAGCCCACCAGGAACAGGCCGGCCATCGCCACATGGGAGTAGTGCGCGATGAAGAAAAAGAAGACGCACACCCAGATGAACGCGCGCTTGTACACGGACAACTCCCCACCTTCCATCCAGAGGAAGAGGAGGATCATCAGGATCGGGGTCAACGCGTCCGGCATGATCTGCGCCATGTACCAAGGCATGCTCGAGCAGACCACGAGTACGGCGATCAGCAGCAGGTGTACGCGCTTGACCGCAATGCCCTCCGGCAGCAAGCGCTTCAGCAATTCGTAGAGCGACCAGGAGGTCATGAACCCTTGGAACAACACTACGGTCCACAAGGTGCTTTGCCAAGTAACGGCCCGGATGATGAGGCTGTAGCCGATGGGGCGGTCAGCGATGGGAATGAGCGTGAAGGATGAACCGATGTACGCTCCGGAATCCGAGTAGACCAGGGGGTAGCGGTTGGTGAAGGCCAGGCAACTGACCAGGAACGAAGTGGCCAACAAGTACCACAACGTGCTCCAGTTGATGACCGGTCTCGGGATCCTCATGCGTTCAGGTCGTTCCACAATGTTAGGCGTCCGTTCATCACCCTACCGGACAGACCCATTGCTCGCAGGAAGAAGCCCGTTCCCGCCAAGTCCGCGCAGGTCGTAGACCCTCACGCCATCTTGCTCGCCGATCATGTGGGACAGGAATGGCGTCATGAACGGCCGCGAGGTGAGTTCGTCGTCCTTCACGATCAGGTACCGCGCACCGTGAGCGATCAACTCATCGACCTGTCCCGCTTCCTTCAACGGCTCCCAGAATTCGTTCCAGCCCCGTTGTCCGCAGAGGTAGAGCATCGCGCACAGCGTATTGTCATGCGCGCAGATCACCAGGTCGTCCTCCTTCACGCCGATGCTGCGTAAGTACGGCTCTATTTCCAACACGCGCTCCATGCCCCAGTACTGGCTCAGATCCCAATACCAGATCTGCTTCCCATGATGCAATGGCCAGACCTTCGCGGCCGTCAGGGTGGAATTCCCGCGCGTCCTCATCCACATATCATTGGCCGCATAAGCCAGGTTATAGCAGAGCAGGGACAGGTACAGGACGCGGGCGCCACCTGACGCCCATATGCGCGGATGGCACTTCCTCAAGGTCGACAAGAAGGTCGCCATGAGCGCTACCAGTGCGATCATCGGATTGATGAAGTAATAGTCATGCGCTTCCAACGTCTCATACCAGAGAAGTGTATAGCCCAAGGCCCCCAAGAGCAGCGATCCGTTGAGCACGATCGCGGTACGTGGCACGTGTCGAAGATGGAGCGCCAGATAGACGAGCATTCCCGCCATAGCGATCCACGCGGTAGGATCGAACAGTTCGTAGACCAGGATGGAAGTCGCGAAATCCCTGATCTCCGAACGCCGCTGAGGTGTCAGGTCCCAGATGGGCAGTATTCCTTGATGTGAGTACGAGACTCCGTGCCGTGAGTTGTAGTACGCGGCGTACAGGTGCCATGCGGCAACGAAGGCGACCGCGGCGATGGATCCGAGCCACATGGTCCGCCTGTGCGGGAAGAAGCGCTGGTCCCGGATGAAGGATCGCGGCCAGACGGTTCCGCAGACGAGACAGGCGATCACCGCGAGCGGGCCCATGAACGAGGAGATCTTCAACGCCCCCGCAACAGCGAATAGCGCCCAAGCGAGGATCACATCGCCGCGGCGTTGCTCCGGCCAACGCCGCACCAGCAGGTACGCCCCGACAAGCACCAGGTCGAACGCCGGTACCTCCGTAATGAAACCGATGGCGAAATAGATGATGGCCGGAGATGTGAAGAACAACAGGGCCGCCATGGCTGCCCACTGCCAATCGCTGACCAGTCGGCGGAGTGTGCTGAACAGCGCCAAGGACCCTCCGAAGTGGATCGCCAACATGATCATCCTGTACACGAATTCGCTTGGGCCGGTGAAGCGCCAGATCATTCCCACGACCCAGTACAGGAGCGGGAACTCCGCCGCACTCTTCCCGCTCGTACCGCCGTCATTGAAGTAATTGTGGATGACGGGCTCGAGCAGGCTTCCCGTGCCATCATAGCAGTTGTAGGTGAGCGAAAGGCTCATCGTCTGCCGCATCAGGTGATGCGGCAACGGCCTCAAGTGGAGTACACGGCCATACTCGTAAGCGCAACAGAAAAGCACGAACCCGATCAGGAACCACCACTTGGGGTCGACCTTCGATAAAAACGGTCTGACGATCATAACTGACTTCACACCTGCATTTCCGGTACTTCCCCTTCAACGACCAACCGCCCTTCGGTCTTCGCCTTGATCTCCTCCACCCCCACTCCTGGGGCACGCTCCAACAGCTTGAAGCCATCGGGTGTCACATCGAACACGCCGAGGTCGCTCACGATCTTCTTCACACATCCTACCCCCGTGAGTGGCAGCGTGCATTTCTTCAACAACTTGCTTTCGCCCGCCTTATTGGTGTGCAACATGCACACGATGATGTTCTGGGCGCTGGCCACCAGATCCATCGCGCCGCCCATGCCCTTCACCATCTTTCCCGGGATCTTCCAGTTCGCGATGTCGCCATTGTCGGCCACTTCCATGGCACCGAGCACCGTCAGCTGCACTTTCTGCGAGCGGATCATGGCGAAGCTCGTACTGCTATCGAAAATGCTGCTGCCCGGGAGGAGCGTCACCGTCTGCTTGCCCGCATTGATCAGGTCCGCATCCTCCTCGCCTTCGAAAGGGAACGGGCCCATGCCGAGTATGCCGTTCTCGCTCTGCAAGGTGACGTTGATCCCCGGCGGGATGTGGTTGGCCACCAGCGTCGGGATCCCGATGCCGAGGTTCACGTAGTCGCCGTCCTTCAGTTCGCGCGCGATGCGCTTCGCCATCTGGTTCTTGTCCAAAGCCATGGTGCGGGGTCCCGATGTGTCGGGACGCGCAAAGTAGCCCTCTGCGCTGAACGTTGGGTCTGGCATCCTGACCAGGCCGGCCCATAGCCGCGGGTCATGGTTCCCGCCGGACCAGCACGGCGCCTTCTCCGCTGCCGATCGGGATCCGCTTCGGATCATACAGGTACACGACCCCGCGCGCGGCTTTGGGCATCACTGGCAAGCTGCGGAGGAAGTGGAGCGTATCGCCGTTCCACCCGGGCCGGAGCACACACGGCTGCAAGGCATCGTAGCGCAGGTCCGCTCCGGCGCTATCGGTTACCTGCACCACGCAGGTCACATCGGGTGATGAACCCGGGAGGGAGAGCGGCAAACGGATCTCCAACCATGTTCTCCCGGCATGCAGCAAGGCGGTATCGAGCCGGGCCAGGTCATGGAATTCGTCCGTTCCGCTCCATGCTCCGCAAACCGTCGTTGAGGCCAGAACCGTGCTCGCATATCGGGACCTCCGTAGCACCCAGAGTCCGGGGCCCATCGCGCTGTCCAGCACCTCATAGCCCACCCGCGCACGATCGATGAACCGTTCGTCAACAATGCGCAGGTCTGCCAGGCCTTCGGGGAAGTCCACGGTCTGCACGGACGGTGGCCTCAGTCCTTTCCCGCGTGCCGCGAACGGTATCGCAAGACCGGCCTGATGGTAGGCGCCGATCAGAAGAGACCGTCCTTGTGAGCGCTCTTCTTCGGCGATGCGTTCCATGAATCGCCCGGGTACACATTGCTCCGGCCAGAGGAGGCAATGGTCCAAGTTGGCGGTGCATAGCGAACGGGCAGGAAGGAAGAGCAGGGACAGGCAAGCCCATCCCAAGACCTGACGCTGGGCCGCGAGCGCATCGACGGCCCATGCGAAGGCGAGGATGAACAGTGGAACAAAATGGATGCCCGCACGGTCTTCGGGATAGTTCACGCCGAAGCCCCGCGCGAGCACGATGCGCGCGAGCACATCCGCCATGAGCACGCATGTGACAAGAACGAGAGGCGCGGCGAACCCTTTGCGGCGCGCCGTGGACGTGGTCATGACCACCGCCAGTGCCGAGACCATCAGCACCAACAGGAGAACGGGCCATGTGTCAGAACCCAGTACATAGCGAGCGAGCGAGGCAACGGTGACCTGCGTGAAGCCATCCAACGAACCGTGATAGAGCAGCCCCATTTCCTGCAAGCGCAGGGAGATCCATGCCGCATAGGCCAAAGGCACCACGCCGAGCAAGAAGACCGCGGCGATGTGGAGTGACAACGATCTCTTTCCGATCACCGATCGACGTACGACCGCCAAGGCGAAGAGCATCGCGATGATGATAGCCCAGAACGGGACCAAGGCCACGATGGCCGCTCCGCCAAGGCAAGACCCCAGCAGGGCCTGCAGCAAGGACCTCGTCCGAGGTGTGGTCGCATAGCGCAATACACCATCCAAAGAGACCATGGTGCCCGCGAGCGCCAAGCCGTATCCCCGGAACATGGAGAAGAAGTCCAGCACGAACGGACAGAGCAGCATACCCCCCCATAAGCACCAGCGAACGCGCCTGTCGATCACACGGCCACCAAGCCGCTGAACAGCCCATGCGTACAAGGCGAACGCCAGGATGCTGCCGATGCGCAGCACCAGCATGCCCGTTCCGAACAGCCGGTACATGAATACGCCGATGCCGGTACTGAGAAAGTGGTTGTTCGCATCCCAGTGGGACCGGTCAGGAAGCCACTCGCCGGGTTGAACGAACCAGAGGACGCTGGCGCATTCGTCGTGTACCATAGGCACGAGCAATGCTCGTAGGATGAGGTAGCCGAGTACCCCGCAAGCGAGGAACGCATACACGAGGCGGTCACCGGTTCTCATGGTGTCATCGTGCTCACCCGCAGGTGGACGTCTTCCAGCGCCAGAGAACGCCCTCTGGTATTCTGCAACCCGAAGGTCACGCGAACGGCCGCGCTGTCCACGGGGAAACGGGCCGCCATCCTGAACGGGCCGTCGAGCGAGGTTCCGCGCTGATGATCCACCTCATACGCGCGATAGAAGAGGTGCTCGCCACGGATGTCCACCACTTTGATGAAGATCCAGGAGGCCAGCGTTCCGCGCAATGAGGTGATGCGGCCTTCCGCTTCAACAACGACAGAACGCCCCCTCCAAGACCCGGCCGTCGTATCCAGGAACATCATGAATCCGTCGTGCGAAGCGGCCCGCGAGAAGGACCTCTCGATCAACGTGGTGGAACTCCGGCTACCCTGGTTCTCGCAAAGAGTGATATGGCCACCTGACCCCGTGGCGAGCGAGCGGAAGCCCTCCGGAACAGGGAATGTGGTGGTATCGACCAGGACCAGGTCGTACCAATCAAGAGGCAGATCGCTTTGGTCCAGATCATTCAACGGATAGCCGCTCCTGCGCACCCCGAAATTCCAGGTCTGCACCTGATAGACCCCCCCATGGATCAGCAACGTCCGTCCAAAGACGCGCTGCCGTTCGGCCGCCAAAGAGAAAAACCCGTCGGGGATTGATTGCTCGGGCCAATACGATGTATGGTCGAGGTTCGCCGTACACACGGTCCTGTAGGGGAAGAACAACAACGGTGAAGCCATGAGCCCAGCATAGCCCCGGAAACGGTCGAACCGGTCTGATGCGAGAGCGAACAGGAGACAGCTGAGCGGCAACAGATGGAGCGCCGACCGATCCATGGGATACCGCATGCCCATGGAAAGGCCCAAGAACTCCTGGCCCACCAACGTGCCGAGAAGGATGAGCGTGACGATCGCCAGCGCTGGTCCGTGCCTCTGCTCTGAGCGCCGCATCAATGAACGTATGCCGAGGCAGGACGCCAAGGCCAATACCATCAGAAGACCGATCATCAAGAAGAGGTCATCATTCCCCAGCACCGTCTGGCACAAGGACCGGAACGTGCCGTTGAACAAGCCTTCCTTCGACCCGAAATACAACAGGCCACGCCTTGAAAGCCCCGCCGCGAACCAGACCAATGAGAAGAACGGGACGAGCCATACGCACCAATAGACCAGCCTTTTCCGATGCCCGGCCTGCGTCCTTCGCCGCCAGATGAAAAAGAGCACCAGGGCGAACACCATGCTGACCGGTAGGAGCAGGGACAACATCGCACTCGCAGCGAGCACGGCCGAGGCCAGGGCGAAGAGCACATCCCGGGAAAGGCCACTGTGTGCGTAAGAGACCGAATGGAAAACGGCCATCAGCATCAACCCGAGCCCGAGCGCGTAACCCCTGAACAGACCGAAGAATTCGATCTGGAAAGGCGCGAGCACCAATGCCGCCCACAGGCACCAGCGCACGAGCACGGAATCGAACCATCTGCCCATGCGCCAAGCATAGAATAGATAGAGCGCGTAGGCGAAGACGCTCCAACCACGCAAGGCCAGAGGGCTGTCCCCGAACAGGAAATAACCCGCTTGGGCCAGCGCGGTGAGCAGCAAATGGTTCGCCGCATCCCATTCCGCAACGAACGGTACGAAATCGCCCGTCAGAACAAAGAGATGGAACGTGCGCACTTCATCATGGACCATCGGAACATGGTACGCTCGCAGTGCGACGTACACGAGCGCTGGAATGGACAGCGATAGGAAACACCATCTCTCCCAAGGAGACAAATGCCGCGCTGGACCGGCGGTGGCCTCATTGCCCATGGCCGGTCAGCCGCGCTTCCTCACCGTGCGCTGCTCGATACGTTTCTCGTAGTCCTTCCCTTGGAAAATACGGTGGACGAAGATGCCCGGCGTGTGGATGTGGTCCGGGTCCAATTCGCCCGGTTCGACGAGCTGTTCCACTTCCGCTATGGTCACCTTGCCGGCCATGGCCATCATCGGGTTGAAGTTGCGCGCGGTGGTGCGGTACACGAGGTTCCCGAGCCGATCGCCCTTCCACGCCTTCACCAGGCTGAAGTCGGACCGCAGCCAGTTCTCCATCACGTACATCTTCCCCTCGAACTCCCTCGTCTCCTTGCCTACCGCCACCTCGGTACCGTAACCGGCCGGGGTGAAGAACGCGGGGATGCCCGCACCGCCCGCGCGGCAACGTTCGGCCAAGGTGCCTTGGGGTATCAGGTCCACTTCCAGTTCACCGCTCAGCATCTGGCGCTCGAACTCCTCGTTCTCCCCCACATAGCTGCTGATCATCTTCTTGATCTGCCGGGTCTTCAACAACAGGCCGAGACCGAAGTCGTCCACGCCTGCGTTGTTGCTGATGCACGTGAGGCCCTTCACGCCCTTGCGCACCAGGGCGCTGATGCTGTTCTCCGGAATGCCGCACAGGCCGAAGCCCCCGACCATCAGCGTCATCCCGTCCGTTATGCCATCGAGCGCGGCGTCCGCGCTGGCGACCGTCTTGTTCATGTGTTTCATCCCGGCTTGCCTTGCTACGCCGAAGCGGCTGCGCGAAGGCGCGGTCGGGACGCCGAATGTACTCGGGGCAGTGCTCCGGAACGAACAACGCCACAGGTTCGCTGTGGCGTTGCGGGTCGCTTTCGCCAGCTCAGCGGATAACCGTCACGTGACCGGTCAGGTCGTGCTTCTTGCGCGTGATGCCCTCGATGATGTGCGCGCGGAACGCATAGACGCCCAAAGGCGCTTCGGCCCCGCCCACACTACCGTCCCAGCCCTGTGTCGGGTTGGTGCTCACGTACATCACCTTGCCCCAGCGGTCGTAGATCTCCAGATCGAAGGTCTCCAGATCGATCACGTTGCCCCACGGCTGCCAGAGGTCGTTGATGCCATCGCCGTTCGGGGTGAAGGCGTTGGGTGCCCAGTAGCCGTACTCCTGCGGCTTCAGGTGCGCGATCAGCGTATCCGGCCCGAAGAAGCGTATGTCGAAGTCGTGCTTGGTGGAGTCGTTCGTGTTGGGCTGGTTCTGCTTCACCTCCCAGTAGACGAAATCGAAGAACTGGTTCGGCGTGACGTCCACCGCGATGGGAATGTCCTCGCCCACGCTCGCCACAGCCGGGAAGCTCGAATACTGCAGGCCATTGAAGGTGATGGTGGCCGTGTTCTGCGGCTCGGTCATCAGCACCACTTCATACTGGATGGGCGGCTTGAAGTAGGCGATGATGGTGTCCGTGGTGGTGAACTGGAACGACACCAGCGAATCGGTCATGGTGGGCAGCAGCACATGGTTGGTGGTCTCCCAGTGGTCAAATGCCCAGCCCGGCTCGGCGATGCCCTCCATTTCGGTATCGATGCCGCCGTAGTACACGCCGGAGAAGGGATAGGTGGCCAACACTTCGGAGTTCACCCGGATCTTCCCGCTCAGCGGAGGTTCCACCCGGAATTCTACATTGAACGGCCCTTCCAGGTCATAGCAATCCACCAGGCCCTGCTGCGTGGTGACGCAACGCGCATCGATGAAATCGCGCAGCGCTTGAACGCCCGCTTCCCAATTGGCCATCGTGGTGCCCCAACGAGCGCATTGTGCCGGCATCTCCGGTGTCACCATGGCGAGCAGGCTGTCCAAGTGCGCGTTCATGGTGGCGCAACTGAAGAGCGTGTTCCCCAGATCGATGTAGCGGTTCACGTAGTAGGTGTGAACCATCTCGTTCTCGCTGATCAGCTTGTTCAGGATCAACGTGTGGCCCTGTCCTCCGGGGTCGCCGAGGTTCTCCACCGTGCAAGGGTCCGCATCCGCACTCTGGTCGGGGATACCCGTGAAATTGCCGTAGTGGCCGAAGGTCGCGTCCTCGTCCCACAGCGCATAGCCCCACTTTTTGTGCTCGCCTGCCGGATCGATCCCCTTCCACCAGATGGTGTTCCAGTTCAACCAATCCGCACATACGCAATAGCTGTTCAGGCAGAAGTAGTCGATGAGGCTCTTCCAATTGTACCGGTCGTCCACGTAGGCGAAGGCCGTGGCATCGCCCATGTTGTTGGAATTGATGTAGGACAGCAGCGCGCTCCAATCCGCTTGCGCCGCCCCACCGCCGAACTCGTTCCACGTGCCGCCCCAGGTCTTGATGCAGTACACGTCGTTCTCACCCTGGTCGTAGTACTTGCTGAAGAAGTCACCGTCGTCCACCTTCTCCCGCATGTCGTAAACACCCCAATAGTCGCCGTTCACATACAGCACGGCCGGCTCATAGCTGCGCTCGTCCAAGCGGAGGTCGCCCAGCTGGGAAAGCGATTGAACGTACGGATCACGGATGTGCGCGGGCTGGCCCGGACCGAACGGACAGTTGTCACCAGCGAGCGCTTTGATGATGAGGCGCTGGTATTTCTGGCGGTTCGACCCGCGGAATACCGGATAGTGGATGGCGTCATTGTAGCCGGACTGGTCCCGTGTCACGTAATCGAAGCCGCGCTGATCGTACGCCCAGCTGTCCTGTCCATGCTCGTTGAACTGGCCCACGGCCTCATCGCGCAACACCCCGTCCGGGCCGAAATACTCGAAGGAGCCGAAGGGCTGGATGCCGCCATTGCCACCGAGCAGATCGAACAACTGATCGCCCGAAACGCTCAGCACGGCCACGCCGTGAGTGACCCCGATGAAGTAGGTGTTCGTTTCCGTGAAGCTCTGTGGCACTCCCGGCGTGCTGCTGAAGCATGCCGCGCGGATCACGGTGGTCGCCGCCACGTTGATAGGGCCTGCATACGCGGCGGATGTTGCTGTCGGCTCGGTGCCGTCCATGGTATAGCGGATCGTGGCACCGGCTGGACCCGTGATGGTCACGCTCTGGGCTCCCGCGTAGAAACCCGCCGCCGGGGAGAGTTGAGGGCGCTGCTCGTACTCGGGGATCGCCGCGCTGTTCGCCGCTGCCGGTGTGGTAGCAGTGAGCGACCATGGGCCGCTGCCATCGGGGGTGCGACTGCGGCTCTGGTCCAGTTTGGTGCGCTGGGTCAATTGGTATTGGTCCAGGATCGTTCCGCCGCCGTCAGCGAGCACGATGTAGTCCTCCGAGGTCTGGTTCAGCTTGAAATTCGTGCAGTAGTAACCGCCGTACTGCCCGTTCCACCCGGAAGCGAGCACAACGAGATGTCCATTCGCGGGAATGGAGGAACCAGCCGGGAATGGCCACTTGGTGGGATTCCCGGGGTCATCGCTCAAGTGCCACCCACTGATGTCCACCGCCGCTCCGGTCGTGTTGAAGAGTTCGACCCAATCCTCGTTGTCGTTCCCCCCATTGAAGGGATCGGTCACCGAGATCCCGTTCTGGTTGGAAACGCAGACTTCGTTCAGGACCACTTGCGCCTGCAGCGCCTGAGCTGCCGCGAATACGGACAGGGCCGCAAGGGTCTTTGATAGGTTCATGCCGTTTGGGGTCAAGCGTGCCAAGTTAACAGAAGGGTACGGTAGGGAACACGCTGACGGACATACGGTTCGCGACAGGTTCAACCCTCTTCTTGGAGACATACGTGAAGTACACGTGAACGGGACGATCCACGGCTCCCGGCCGTTGCCTCAACAGGCCACCCGTTCCAAGTAGGCGATGATGTCCACCCCATAGGCCACCAGCTCCGTTCCACGGCACAGCGCGGGCGCGATGAACAGCCGCCTGCCGGGGCGGGTTCGCGGGTCGTCGATGTCACGCACTTCGTACTCGATGCCCCGCTCGTCCATCCATGCGCGCACCGGGTCGCAGTCATGGCAATCCTCCCGCACGAACAAGGTCCAGGTCATCGCAAGCGCTTCAGGTCCCGGATCAACAACTTGCCTCGTTCCATATACAGAAGGTCCTTCTTCTTCAGGTCGTTCAGTACAGTGGTCACGGTTTGGCGGCTGGTAGCGGTGAGGTCAGCGAGGTCCTGGTGCGTCAGTGCGTGCTTCAACAGGATCTCGTGCCCAACAGCCTGTCCGTATTTGCTGGCCATCTCTTTCAACAGGTCGATGATGCGCGTTCGGCTGTCCTTGAAGATCAACCCTTCCAAACGCCGTTCGATGCTGATGGACCTCTCCCCGATCAGGCGGGTGACGGCGAAGTTCAAGGAGGGCTGCTCCCGCATCATTTGCTGGACGTCCTCCACATTCATCGCGCAGATGTCCACGTCATCGTCCAGCGCAACCGCATGGTCGCGCCGCTTGTCCTCGCCCGCCAAGGCCAATTCACCGAAGACCTCGCCCGGGTAGAGAACCGCCTTGATCACCTCCTTCCCGTCCTCGCCCATGGAGGCGATCTTCACGCGACCGCGCTTCAGAAAGAAGATGACATTGCTGGGCTGCTCCGGGAACCAGATGAACTCGTCCCTGTGCGCCGTGCTCGCTACGGTATGATCAGCGACCCGTGCGAGATCCTCCCCGGCCAAACCCTTCAGCAGGTCCACTTGCTCCAGGTACCAGAGCTTGCTATGGGTGGCGGCCATGGCGGGGATATGGAGGGCTGATCACGAAAGCCGGCGTGGGGATGAGCACCGACCGGGCCTGCAAAGGTGCATGCGGAAAGCGGCCGCACTTCGTCATTCAGCCTTCCAAATTCATCATTCTCCGGTTCTATTGAGATCCTGACCCGCGTAGTACCCGGTATCGATATCGAGCAGGAGCTTGGTGTGCAGGGTGATCTGCCCGGTGTGGTAGCTGAAATGTTCCACCACGTGCAGTACGATTGCCAGGCCTGTTTCAGTATAGCCCTGCACGTTCCACGTCCGCTCGAGGTCCGCTGTGCCGAGCCCCGCCAGGACATCGTACGCATAGGCCAGGGTCGAGTCCAAGCGTTCGCGCAATTCGCGCTTGTCCATCGGACCGACCGCGTTGAACTCATCATCGCGGCGGCGCTCGTCAGGACGGTTGCCCAGCGTGCTGTTGACCCATTGGCCCACGTTGCCGCAGAGGTGCAGTACGAGATTGCCCACGCTCACCACATGCGCGTTCGGACGGTACCAGAGCTGATCGTCGCCGAGCAGTTGGATACAGAACCGGATGCGTTCCTGCCCTTCGCGCAAACGCCGCAAGGCCTCCGTCCTCATCAGGTCATCCATGGCGGACATGCGGTGAATGTAGCCCGGCGGAACCGCTCCAACGAAGAGCGGCGGCCCCGAAGGACCGCCGCTCGCGGATGTATGTCCTATCGCCGGGGCGTCACGCCGCCTTCTTCACAGCCGTTGTGTCAGAAGCAGAAGCCGCTCCCTTGTAACCGCTGCCGATGTGCTGGTCCAGGAACTTCTCCATCGCTCCGTAGAAGTCGAAGCGGTTCTCCTCGTTGTGGAAGCCGTGGCCCTCGTTGTCCTTCACCATGTACTCCACTTTCACCCCGCGCGCCTCCAGCGCTTTGACCATCTGGTCGCTCTCATCTACGTTCACGCGCGGGTCATTCCTGCCCTGGGCGATGAAGAGTGGGCACACGATCCGTTCTGCATGCATCACGGGAGAGGCGGCGGCCATCATCACGCTGTCCTTGTCCGCTGCGGGATCGCCCACCATCTCGTAGAACATCTTGCGGCCCGGCTCCCAGTAGGGAGGTATCGTGTTCATGAAGGTGAAGAGGTTGCTCACGCCCACATAGTCCACTCCGCAAGCGTACAGCTCCGGAGTGAAGGCGACGCCGGCCAGCGTCGCATAACCGCCGTAGCTGCCGCCGTAGATCGCCACGCGCTTCGGGTCCGCGACACCCTGCTTCACCAACCACTGCACGCCATCGGTGATGTCGTCCTGCATGGTCTTGCCCCACTGCTTGAAGCTGGTCTCCCAGAATTTCCGGCCGTAGCCGGTGCTTCCCCGGAAGTTCATCTGCAGAACCGCATACCCGCGGTTCGCGAGGAATTGCGCCTCATTGTTGAAGCCCCAGCCATCACGCGCCCAAGGCCCACCGTGCGGATTGATCACCACCGGAAGGTTCTTCGCTTCACGGCCTTTCGGCAAGGTGAGGTACCCATGGATGGTGAGGCCGTCACGGCTCGTGTAGGTGATCGGCATCATGTCCGCCATCTGGTCCTCCTTCAACCAAGGCGTGCGGTCGCAGAGGAGCGTGGCCTTCTCCTGACCATCCGCATCGTAGTAGAAGCGTCCCGTCACTTTGTCGCTGCCGACCCACACGGTACGTTTGGTCTCGTCATCGCTCTCGCTGGCCACGCGCACTTCCATTCCGGGGAATTGGGCTTGCAGGCGCTCGTACATCTTCTTGGTGGCATCGTCCAGGAAGACCATCTCGCTCTTCTCCCCTTCGAAGCTGGCCGTGGTGAGCACCTTGCGCTTGCGGCTGTAGTCCAATCCGCCGTCGTCGTAGTCCGCGTTCGCGTAGATCTCCTTGATCTCCTTCTTCGCCGCGATGTCCCACTCGGCGCTCGCCGTCTTGTCCCGCCCGTTGAGGTTGCTGCTCACATAGCAGTTCTTGTTGTCGAAGGTGAAGAACATGGGGTTCCACGCGTCCTTGAAGCTCACCGTCATGTACTCCGCGAAAGGCTCCTTTTCGGAGGCGCGGTAGAACCAATTGGTATTCACGCCGTCGGTCTTGCTGGCGAAACGGATCACGCCGTCGTGATCGGTGATGTAGTTCTCGTAGTTCGGCGTGTTGTCCAAGGCTTGCGTCATCTTCCCGGTAACGATGTCCACGTACCACGGATCGAAGATCTCCGGGTTCCGCTTGTTCATCACGAGCAGCACCGTGTTCTCCCTGCCGGCCAAGCCGCGCAGGTCGTCCTGCACGCCTGCGCGCACGCCCTTCTCGGGTGTCAGGGCTTTCACATCCTTCCCATCGGTGCTGGCGCTGAAGACGATGAAGTTCTCGTCGCCGTTGATGTCACGCGAGTAGACCAATCGGTCGTTCTTCCAGAAGTACGAACTCACATCGCGTACGGTGTCCATCGTCACTTGTGTGGCGGTGCTGTCACCCACCTTCTGAACGAAGAGGTTCATGCGGTTCTTCCACGGCGCGCGGAAAGCGAAATACGCGCCGTTCGGGCTGATCTGGAATCCGCTCTTCTCCGGGTTCCTGAAGAAGTCCTTCATATCGAGCACCGGCGGAGGCGCCTCCAGGGCGGCCGCTGGTGAATTCATTGTCTCCTGCTGGCCGCAGGCGGCGAGGAGCATCAGGCCCGCCGAAGCGGACATCAGGGCGATGTACTTGTTCATGGGTTGTGGCAAGGCACAAAGATGCGTGCGGGATGGCATCGTGGACCCCCCGTAGATGAGCGGTTGATGCACAGGATGAACCGCTCGCCCCTCAGCGGGTGTAAAGGGCTACCCGCACGAACACATCCGCCTGCCGTTCCTCGACTTTCCGCAGCCCTTCCACCTCTTGGGGCGGTCCAGCATCCTCCTTTGCCGCCATGTAGACCAGGATAAGCGAATCGCACGCCTCAACGTGCGTCATCCCCGAGGCGTCGTTGTACTGCTCGGACCAGGCTTGCGACCAAGGCGCTACGCTATCGACCGAGCGGTCCATGTGCGCCCATAGGGTCGGCTTGTACCAGAATGGATGAACGAGCACCGGGAACTTCGCTGCGAGGCCTTGCCATGCCCGCACTTGCACCGCAACGCGCGACGGATGCTGGTCGTTGTCCTTCCATGGCGTGAAGGTGAGCGCCATGGCGGCGATCGCGACCACTGGTGCTGCCCATCGCCCCGTTCCGGTGCGGACAGTGTTGGTGACGGCATAGCCCGTTCCGAGGTAGAATCCGACGCTCGCAAAGAGCAGGTAACGATCCACGTAGGCGGGTACCCACCACTGCACCAGCCATAGCCCGATCAAGGGCAGCAGCCACCAGAGCAGTGCGAATCGCAAAGCAAACGGACGAAGCCGTCCACGAAAAAGGACCAAGAGCAGGGGCAGGAGCAAAAGCAACGTGACCACCGGCTGATTGCTCCAACGGCGCACCATGTGCCAGATCTCTTCAGGTCCGTGCGGATCCACCCAGGTGCCATGAGCGATGCTCTCCCCCGCTCGTTGGAAAAAGATCAGACCGTAAGGCAGGAACACCCCGACCGCGATGAGCGAGGCGAACAGGAAACGACGACGCTCATCCCGCAGTTCCGGTAGCACATGCACACAGATCCCGAGCAACCCGATCACCAGCCAGCCGAAGAAGTGCGTCCATACCAGTGCGCCGAAGACCACAGGGAGCATGGTCGTTGATCGCACAGGGTGGCTTCCAACGCCGCGCACGACCAGCCAAGCGGCCAACGTCGTGAGGAGCAAGAGCAACGAATAGCCCCGCACCTCATGGGCGAATCCGTACTGGTGGTTGTTGAACGTGAAAAGCAGGGATGCCGCCACGGCCATCGCGGTATCGCCCAACCCACGGGCCAGCAGGAACAACGGCCACACCGTAAGCACGCTGAACAAGGCCGATGGCACACGCAGCCACGCTTCCTCCAACGGCACGCACCCTGTCCACGCCTTGATGAGCAGGAAATACAGCGGTGGGTTGTTCTCCGTGCGCAGCATCTGCCAGAATTCGTTGAGGGGCCGTGTGGCCCAGAACACGGTGAAGGGCTCGTCGCCGCTCAACTCGTTCACGCCGAGCCATGAGAACTTCAGCAGCGCGTTCAGCGCGAGCAGGCCGAGGATGATCCCTCTATCGGTGATGTTGGAACGCACGCGGCTTCGGCCCGCTTCGGAGCCGGGTGCCGAAACTATCCACCATGCGCATCGGAGAGAGCGGTGCCCCCTTACAAGCCGAAGTGGAAGGCAACGGAGAACGAGAACGGTGGGGGTTCGGACTTGATGTCGATGACCGGGTTCTTCTTCAAGGCATCCATGTCGTCCTGGAATTCCTGCGGCCTGAACGGCAGGATCAGTTCGAAGCGCCAGAAGTTGTCCGCGTTGTCCCGCCTATGGTCTTCGAGGCCCACGCCGACCGAAGGGCCATAGTACAATTGGTTGAACTCACTTGCGCCCTGCACAACGATCACCGCATTGTAGCCGTACATCGCGGAAATAAAGGGGCACCATTTCGCGCTGGGCAGGATGCGGCCCTGCACACCGGCATTGTAACCGAAGCCCGACAGTGCGTAGCCCCCGCCCGCGAAAATCACCAGCGGAGGTGCCGGTCGGCATTGCAACTGCGCGCCGAAGCCGCCATAGTCGATACCAAGACCAAGGCCAAGGTTCCAAGCCATGTCGTTCGACTCCGGTCGTTGCTGCGGCTGCACATAATCCTGCGCCGCAAGGAAGGTCGGAGCGCATATGAGCAGGAGGGCGAGCTGCTTCATGAGCGGAAGGTAGCCCACAATAACAGAACGGAACGGGCGTCCCATCCTGACATTCCTCACATACCCGTTCGCGCGCGTGCTTACCTTGTACTCGTCAAAACAACGTGACCGCATTTCAGCGGTCATCGAGAACGGCAATGACCATGAGCAATGAACGGTCGAACGGGATCCTCGGATTCCTCGCAGGTGCTGCTGTGGGTGCGGCATTGGGTGTGCTCTTCGCGCCGCGATCGGGCAAAGAGACCCGTGAACGGATCCGGAACAAGGCCGGTGAGGCGAAGGATGATGTGGACGAGCTGATCGGCAAAGCCCGCGACGAGTGGGCCAAAGCGAAAGGCAAGGCGGCCGATGCCGCCACGATGACCAAGGATGAGGTTTCCGACTTCGTGCGCTTCCTCTTCGAAGAGGGCAAGGACCTGAAAGACCGCATGGCCTCCGATATGGAAGGAACCGCGGAAGAGGTAGCCGACAGGGCCAAGCGTGCGGCGGAAAAAGTCCGGCACAGCGCGAACTGAGATCATGTCCGACAGCAACGAGCGCTACGCGCGGTATACCCGCGAGGACGAGGACGGACCGGATATCGGGCTCTACCTGAAAGCCGTCAGTGACGAGGCCAAGGAGTGGTTCGAAGCCCAGAAGGCGGTTTCGAAACTCGAGGTCAGCGAGCATGTCGCCAAGCTTTCCACGATGCTGGTGTACGGACTTGTCTTGGGCTTGATCGTGGCCACCGTGCTGGTGCTCTGGTTCATCGCGCTGGCGCTGTGGTTCGGGAAGCTCTTGGACGATACAGCGTTGGGGTTTCTGGCGGCGGGTGGTCTGTTCCTCCTTCTCGGCTCGGTGTTCTACATCGTCTGGCATGCCTTCCTCCGGGACAAGGTGATGCTGGCCGTCATCAACGCGATGCATGCCCCCGACTAAGCCCTTCAACAGCCTCGCCGAGGTGGGCGCGGAGAAGGAACGCCTCCGCAGCGAACGGGACCGCGTTCAATCCGGCCTGAAGGGTCAATTGGAACTGGTCCGCGACAAGGACTTCCGCAAAGCACTGATCGGCGATGCGGTCGGTGACATGCTCCAGGCTTGGCGTCCCGTCCGCGCCATCATGTCCTTCTTGGGGAAATCCCCCGGTACGACAGGCCAGGTCATGGGAAGCGTTCTGGGAGGTCGCATGAACTCCACGTGGGCACGCGTGCTCATGGCGGTCGCCAGCGCGGCCATACCCGTTGTCATGGATCGGATGGGCAAGGACCCAGGCGCCACAGGCAGCAAATTGGCCCATGAACTCGCAGTTTCCTGGGGCCGTGTGAAGGACTATGTCCGCGAGCGGCGTGAGGCGCATCGCGAGCAGTGACCGGACTAACCCGGCCTTTTCAACTCAAAGCCCTCCAAGAACTTCGTGTTGAAGTCGCCTTCGCGGAACTTCTCGTTCTGGAAAAGCTGCTGGTGGAAGGGGATGGTGGTGTGTACACCTTCGATCACGTATTCGCTGAGGGCACGTTCCATCTTGGCGATGGCCTCTTCTCGTGTGGCGGCCACCACGATCAGCTTGCCGATCATGCTGTCGTAGTTCGGAGGAATGGTGTAGCCCGCGTACACGTGGGTATCGATGCGCACGCCGTGGCCGCCCGGCGCGTGATAGGTGGTGATCTTGCCGGGCGTGGGGCGGAAGTTGTTGAAGGGGTCCTCGGCGTTGATGCGGCACTGGATCGCGTGGCGCGTAGGCTCGTAGTTGAGGCCGCTGATGGGCACGCCGGCGGCGATCTTGATCTGTTCGCGGATCAGGTCGTAGTCGATCACTTCCTCGGTGATGGTGTGCTCCACCTGGATGCGCGTGTTCATCTCCATGAAGTAGAAATTCCGGTGCTTGTCCACCAGGAATTCCACGGTGCCGACGCCTTCGTAGTTCACGCTGGCTGCGGCCTTGATCGCGGCCTCGCCCATTTTCTTGCGCAGCGCCTTCGTCATGAAGGGAGAGGGTGTTTCCTCCACGAGCTTCTGGTGCCGGCGCTGGATGGAGCAATCGCGCTCGCTCATGTGGCAATACGTGCCGTACTGGTCGCCCGCTACCTGGATCTCGATATGACGCGGCTCCTCGATGTACTTTTCCATGTACATGCCCGCGTTGCCGAAGGCGGCTCCGGCCTCCTGGCTGGCGGTCTCGAAGGCGTTGTCGAACTCCTCCTCTTTCCACACCAAGCGCATACCCTTACCACCGCCACCAGCGGTCGCTTTCAGGATCACCGGGTAGCCGATCTTCTTGGCTTCCTTCTTGGCAACTGCGAGGTCTGTGACCAGTCCTTCGCTGCCAGGGATGCACGGCACGTTGGCGGCCTTCATCGTGGCCTTGGCCGTGGCCTTGTCGCCCATGGCCTCGATCTGCTCGGGCAGCGCGCCGATGAACTTGATGTTGTGCTGCTGGCAGAGCTTGCTGAATTTGGCGTTCTCGCTCAGGAAGCCGTATCCCGGGTGGATCGCGTCAGCGTTGGTGATCTCCGCTGCCGCGATGATGCGCACCATGTTCAGGTAGCTGTCCTTGCTGGGCGGTGGGCCGATGCAAACGGCCTCATCAGCGAAGCGCACGTGCAGGCTCTCGCGGTCGGCGGTGCTGTACACGGCCACCGTTTTGATGCCCATTTCGCGGGCGGTACGGATCACGCGCAGGGCGATCTCGCCGCGATTGGCTATGAGGATCTTCTTGAACATCGTTCGCTCAGATTAACCGCCACGACGCCACGGCCGCCACGGATTCGCTACGTATGGGTTGAACTTCTGCATGCTCCGTTCAGCAACTTGCATCAAAAGAACTTGGCGCTCCCGTTGCGTTCGTTGCGCCTTGGCGGTGGAAGTTCTAGGATGGATCCACCAGGAACAACGGCTGATCGTACTCCACGGGCTTGGCATCGTCCACCAACACCTTCACGATCTTGCCGGTGACCTCGCTCTCGATCTCGTTGAAAAGCTTCATGGCTTCGATGATGCAGATGGGCTTCCCTTTCTCGATGGTGTCCCCCACGTTGACGAACACCGGTTTTCCCGGGCCGGCGGCGCGGTAGAAGGTGCCGATCATGGGCGCCTTGATGGTGACGTACTTGGCGTCCGCCGCAGGGGCCGAGGCAGGCGCTGGGGCGGCAGGTGCGGCAGCCACGGGAACGGGAGCAGGTGCAGGAGCGGGAGCGGCTGCTACCTGCATTTGCACAGGCGCCGCGACCATTTGCACTTTGCCCGAAGGGGTGGTGATCTTGATCTTGAAATCCTTCTGCTCGATCTCTACCTCGCTTACGCCGCTCTTGGCCACGAACTTGATCAGTTCCTGGATCTGGGTCAGATTCATCGGTTCGCTCATTTGGTTGAGGCTCTCCAGACTTTGACCCGCTTTCGCGACCCCGGATGAACTCCGGGGGCTATGGCGGGCAAAGAGGATCGCCAATGTAGAAGTTCCGGGTCAGCCACCGTAGGCCCACTTCAGGTACACTGCCCCCCATGTGAAGCCGCCACCGAAAGCGCTGAGAATGATGTTGTCGCCCTTCTTCAGGCGGGGTTCCCACTCCCACAAGCAAAGGGGCAAGGTGCCACTGGTCGTATTGCCGTATTTCTCGATGTTCACCATTACCCGGCTATCATCCAGCCCCATGCGGTGCGCGGTGGCATCGATGATGCGCTTGTTGGCCTGGTGCGGCACGAGCCACGCCACGTCCTCACTCTTCAGGCCGTTCTTCTCCATGATCTCCGCGCTCACGTCCGCCATGTTGGTCACGGCGAACTTGAACACAGCCTTGCCCTCTTGGTAGACGTAATGCTCCTTCCGCTCAACCGTGCGGCCCGTGGCAGGCCGGTTCGAACCCCCGGCTTTCTGATGCAGGTACTGGCAACCGCTGCCATCCGCACGCAGAATGCTGTCCAGGATCCCGAAGCCATCGTTGTTCGGTTCCAGCAGCACGGCCCCGGCCCCGTCACCGAAAATGATGCAGGTGGCGCGGTCCGTGTAGTCGATGATGCTGGACATCTTGTCCCCGCCAACAACAACGACCTTCTTGTATTTGCCCGTTTCGATGAATTGGCTACCGGTGGTGAGGCCGTAGAGGAAGCCGCTGCACGCAGCGTTCAGGTCGAAGCCCCAAGCGTTCTTCGCGCCCACCTTGTCACAGATCACGTTGGACGTAGCGGGGAACTGCATGTCAGCAGTGACCGTACAACAGATCAACAGGTCGATCTCCATCGGATCTATGCCACGTTTCGCGCAGAGACCCTTCACGGCTTCCACCGCCATCACGCTCAGGCCCTGGTCCTTCCCTTTCAGGATGCGGCGCTCCTTGATGCCCGTGCGCTCGGTGATCCACGCGTCGTTGGTGTCCACCATCGTTTCGAGCACGGCATTGCTGAGCACGAAATCGGGCAGGTAACCTTGAACAGCGGTGATGGCAGCGGTTGTCTTCATGGGGTGGTTACCGGAACGCCTCGCGGATGCGTTCGTTTAGCCTCGCGTTCACTACGTTCCGGCTGAGGAAGATGAGGTTCTTGATCGTTTCCGCATTACTGATGCCGTGACCGATCATCACGTTGCCATTTACGCCGAGCACGGGGCAGCCGCCGTAGTTCTCGTAATCGAAGCGGTCGAAAAAAGGCTCGTGAACGCCGCGGCTCTTCAACAGGTCGTGAAAGGCCTCGACCGCTTTCAGCACGATGTTGCCGGTGAAGCCGTCAGTGACGATGACGTCGGCCTTGTCGTTGAAGAGGTCGCGGCCCTCGATATTGCCCACGAAGTTGAACTGTCCGCTTTCCTTCATCAGTCCGAAAGCGCTCTGGGTGACCACGTTGCCCTTCTTGTCCTCTTCCCCGATGTTGAGCAGGGCCACTTTGGGGTTCTTTATGCCATAGACCGATTCCGCCAGCAATGAACCGAGCAGACCGAATTGGCAGAGCACATCGGGCTTGCAATCGGCGTTGGCACCTACGTCGAGGATGATACCATAGCCTCCGTTCTCCTTGGGCATCACGGTGGGGATGCACGGCCGGATCACGCCGGAAATCGGCTTCACACTGAAGATGCTGCCCACCATCATCGCGCCGGTGTTACCGGTGCTCGCGAAAGCGTCAAGTTCCCCCTCTTTCAGCAGGTGGAAGCCGACGGCGATGCTGCTTTTGGGTTTGGATTGCAACGCCTTGGTGGCGTTGTCATGGAAGGTGATGTCGTCCTCGCTGGGTACGATATCGAATTCTGCGGGGTCGGCTCCTTCAGCCTTCAATCCCTGCGTAATGAGCTCCGTACCACCGATAAGCACCAGCCGAACTTCCGCAGCAAGCTCCTTGGCCGCCATGATGGCAGCGCGAATGGGCACGACCGGTCCGTGGTCGCTGCCCATGATGTCCAGTCCGATCCTCATAGCTCGCACGTCCCTGAGCGGCACACCATCGCGAAACGCCATGCTGTGCGGAGAGAGCGCAAATGAAGGTCGAAGCGGGCTTACTCCGGCTTTGCCTTGGTGAGGACCACCTTGCCGCGGTACATCAGGTCGTCCCCGACCTGGTAGGCGCGGTGACGCATGTGGACTTCACCCGTGTTGGAGTCGGTGCTCAACGTGGGCACGCCCGCTTTCTTGGTGCTGCGGCGGCTGGCGGTGCGGGTGTGGGAGAATCGGCGCTTCGGATTTGGCATCTTGCTGAGGGTTCACCCCGGTCGGCTTGCGACGCCGGGATCTGTTTTCGGTTCTAGTTCTCGCTGGGTTCGTCTTCTTTCAAGGCCTTGAGTGCGTCCCAACGCGGGTCAGGCTCAGGTTCTTCGTCCACCTTGATGCGGTTGAAAGCCTCTTCCACCTCGGGATCACATTGGCCTTCCGGATGTACGTGGCGGATCGGCATATGCAGGCTGATGCACTCGAACAGGTAGTGGGTCAGATTCACTTCATGGGCCTGGACGTCCAAGGCCACCAGTTCCTCATCATCCATCTCCTGCTCTTCGGTCAACTTGAAGATCTGGCGCTGATCGCCCTTCACGGGTTGGCTCATCGGCGCGTTGCAGTGGTCGCAGGGGACAGTCACATAGCCGTCCACATGGATGTGCGTCACCAGCAAATGCTCGCTCTTGTCGAGGTCCACCTTGGCTTTCACATCCCCACCGAGCTCATACTCCTCCATGCCGGTGGCTTGGAAGAAGGGCATGCTCAACGCGAACTCGAACGTGTGCGAGCCGTCCTTCAGTCCGGAGAAGTGGATGGTATGCTCGGCCAGGGCCTCCATTTGGCGAAAGACCCCGAAAAGCGGGCAGCTCTCCGGGGCGGGCGGCAAATGTAGCTGGATCGGGGTTTGGAGCGACGAAATGAACAGGTGTTGATAGTGGGCGGGGCGCACGAGGCAGGTCTTGGGCAAGGACTCCGGCCAAGGGATGATTGCATTGCCATGCAAACGATGATAATTGCCCGTAAATGCTCAATTATCAACGCAGCCTATGGGCAGGCCGAGGGCTTGTGGAACATCTGAATCGCAGAAGGCCACGAGAATGTCGAAATGCCATCTGTCCTACTCCCTGATAATCGGTCGATTATGGAATCGCCAACCAGACAGCCCGTGCGTCAGCACTACCATCCTCTCGACGATTGCATGGCAATGCAAACATCTTGAAAGCCGCCCTGTTGAACGGTTTTACCTTCATCGCCGCCTACAACACCCGCATCTCCGTTCGCCGATTCTTAGCCTTGTGCTCGTCCGTATCGTTCGGAGCGAGTGGTTGTTCCGCACCATATCCCTTGGCTACCAGACGTTCAGCGGGGATCCCGTTGTTCACCAAGTGGTCCACTACGGCGTTCGCACGTTTGGTGCTCAGTTCAGCATTGTGGTCCTCGGATCCATCGCTATCCGTGTGGCCGCTGATCTCCAATCGCACAGTGGGGTTATCGCGGAGTAGCGCGAGCAATTGGCCAAGCTCACCAAGGGACGCCGGGTTCAAGGCCGCTTGGTCGCGCTCGAAGAAGATGTTACGCATCACTTCGTGCGTGCCTGACTCCATGGGCTGCAGGTCGATATTCACACTCAGGTCCAGCGCTTGCGTTTCCATTTCCACGCTGATATTCTCTGAGTGCAAGAGGTAACCGTTGGCTTGCACATGCATCGCGTAGCTGCGCCCTCCCGGAACGACCGCCATGTATTCACCGGTCTTCGCGTCGCTGGTGAAGGTCAGCACGACACGACCATCGTTCAGGTCCAGCAGTTCGATGGTGGCTTCCATGCCCGCCAACATCTTCAGGTCCATCACCTTTCCGCGGAGGGTTACGGTGTTCGCGCTGTTGCTGTTCTCGGGTTTGCCCGAACCCATCATTGCGGCGGTCTCTTCAGGCTTCGCCTCCGGCAGGAAATCCACGCGATAGAGGTCGTCCTCACCCAAGCCGTTCGGGCGCACACTGCTGAAATGGCCCGTATTGCCGTTCGAGGTGAGAACGAAGAAGAGGTCATCATCCGGACTGTTGACGGGCCACCCGAGGTTCGCCGGCTTGCTCCAGCGCCCATCCACCAAGGTGGACTTGAACACATCGTAGCCGCCCATGCTTGTATGGCCCCTGCTGCTGAAGTAGAGCGTCTGTCCATCCGTGGAAAGGAACACGCCGTCCTCGTCCTCGATCGTATTCACCACCGGACCTGGATTCTCCGCTTCGCCCCAAGTATTGGCCGTCGCATCCCAACGGCTGATCCAGATGTCCTGCCCGCCAAGGCCACCCTCGCGGTCGCTCACGAAGAACAATTGTTTGCCATCGGCGCTGGGCCAAGCGCTCGTTTCATTCGCCGGTGAGTTGATAGCCTCACCGAGAGCCCGCGGTTGGCTCCAGGTCTCGCCTTCGCGCGTGCTCTCGAACAGATCGCCCACGCCTTTGTCGTCGCGGTAGATGATCATCGTCTTCCCGTCGTTGTACAGCCCGACCGAAGCGTCGTTGATCTCGGTGTTCACGGGAGCTTCCAGTGGAACGGGGGCGGTCCAACCCGTTCCGATCAGGGTGGACCCGTATATATCCTCAAAATACTCGTTGGTCGCCCTGTTGATCTTGCCGCCGGTGCTGTTGCTGCGTCGGCTTGTGAAAGACATGTGTTTCCCGTCGGGGCTCATGAGCACGCCGTAGTCCGCTACTTCACTGTTCACCCCCGGTCCCATATTGCTCACCTGTCCGTTCACCGGTTTGGCTTGGAGCGATCTGCCGTTCTGGCACTCCGCGATACGGCGGTCCGCCGTGTTGTACAAGGGCTCTGCATCGGGCATGCGACTGAGAGATGACCTATGGAGCTGGTATTCGGCGATGGCCTCGTCCCAATGCGCGTTCAAATGGTGCCCCATGCCCAAGAGAAAATGGATGCGGGGGATGTTGTTGTCCAGGGAATACGCCGCTTGGAAGAAGGACAGTGAGCGGTGATGGAACCGCCCGTTCAGGTGGCACAATCCCATTTTCAGGTTCAATTCCGCATTGTCCGGATTGAACGCATGGGCCTTCTCATACTCTTCCAGCGCCTGCGTGAAATGCGTGCCTCCGCTCTGGAAGAAGCCATCACCCTTCTTCAGCGCCGCCAAAGCCGACTTCAAGCCTTCGCTATCGTCGAAATGTTCCTTATCGAACGGCTTGTTCGTCCTGGCGGCCGACTGGGCTTGCAGGAGCGGACAAAGCGACAGCAACGCGAGGGAGAGTAGCGTGCGTAGGCGCATGGGCATGAAGCTGGTTTTTTCTCGAACGGGCTGTTCATACGGAAGTCATATCGGGAGGTTCGGCGCGCCCACGCCGGATAGTTTTGGCCCGTTGCCGGTTCCTGAGCGTTCCGGCAGCCGATACCGGAACCATCAACCAGTTCGCCCAAGCAGGGCGGAAAAACCCTTATCCGCCGAGGTTACGGCGGCAAAGAATGGCCAAGAAGAGCACTACGATCAAGGAAGCCAAGCGCAAGTCCATCTTGGACAAGGCCGCATTGGACTTCATGGAGCGCTACCTCAACAATGCCAGCCCCACGGGCTTCGAGAGCAGCGGACAGCGCATCTGGCTGGACTACTTGAAGCCGTACATCGACACCCACTTCACCGATCCCTACGGGACGGCCGTGGGCGTCATCAATCCTTCGGCGAAGTACAAGGTGGTGATCGAGGCGCATGCCGATGAGATCAGCTGGTTCGTCCACTACATCACCAAGGAGGGCTTCATCTACCTGCGGCGCAATGGCGGCAGCGACCACACCATCGCGCCCAGCATGCGGGTGAATATCCATACGGAGAAGGGCATGGTGAAAGCGGTGTTCGGCTGGCCGGCCATTCACGTGCGCACGGGGAAGACCGAGCCCGTGCCGAGCATGGACAACATCTTCCTCGACTGCGGCTGCAACAGCAAGGACGAGGTGGAGAAACTCGGCGTGCATGTGGGCTGCGTGGCCACATTCGAGGACGGGTTCATGGTGTTGAACGAGAAGCACTACGTCGGCCGCGCGCTCGACAACCGCATGGGCGGTTTCATGATCGCCCAGGTGGCACGCCTCCTGAAAGAGAACAGGGTGAAGCTGCCCTTCGGCCTGTACATCACCAACAGCGTGCAGGAGGAAGTAGGTCTGCGCGGCGCGGAGATGATCGTGGAACGCATCAAGCCGGATCTGGCCATCGTGACGGACGTGACGCACGACACGCAGACACCGATGATGAACAAGATCCAGAGCGGCGACGTCGCTTGCGGAAGCGGGCCGGTCCTCAGCTACGGCCCTGCGGTACACAATACGCTGCTCAAGCGTATCGTCGAAACCGCGCAGAAGGAGAAGATCAAGTTCCAGCGCGCTGCCGTGAGCCGTGCCACCGGCACGGACACGGATGCCTTCGCCTACGGTTCCGCTGGCGTTCCAAGCGCACTCATCAGCCTGCCGTTGCGGTATATGCACACCACCGTCGAAAGCGTTCACCGCGATGACGTGGAGGACGTGATCAAGCTCATCTACGCATCACTGCGAGCACTGAAGAGCGGCGAGGACCTGCGTTACATCAAATAATACCGGTCAGCCATGAAGTGGGAGCTCGATGACAATGCGCGCAGCGGGTTCCATTATCTGGTGTTCGGGGCTTTGGTGGTGGGGCTTCCGAGCCTTGTGATCTTCTTGATCGATAAGTGGCAGGTCATCCACGTGACCTCTGATATCCGAGCGTTGCAGGTTTTCAGGAACGGGTATCTACTCAGCAACCCGATGGAGGTCACAGCCACTTTCACTACCAGGGGTGAGCGGATCGCAACAGCCGTTGTGCTCGCGCTCTTGTGCGGAGGAGCAATGGCCGGAGTGCTTTGGCTCATCGGCGTGAGGGCGCACAATCGGGCCGCTGGGAGGTGGACAGCGATCACCCTGTTCGTCTATTTCGCCTACACCGCCGTAGCGATGCCCCGCCGGAAATGCACGGTATCAAAGGACGAAGTGGTGATGATCCAGCATATGTGCATACCGCTCTCCGACCTGCCGATCCCGTTCACACAGAAGACCGACACCCTCACCTTCGGGCCTGACAGAAAGGTGTATCCGCTCTTGGACAGTGATTCGAATGCTTGGCGCGTCTTTCTCCATGACGCCCACCATGAGTCAGAGATCGCTGTTTCACGAGCGGACAGCCTGAGCGTCGCTGCCGGCGTTGCGTATTTGCATCGATCGTCCTCCATGCAATGAACACAGACCGCCCCAT
>JBGAJW010000027.1:0-62774 GCA_044224725.1 Flavobacteriales bacterium | reverse complement strand
CGCGGGCTGGACGTCTTCATGCGCGAAGGCCACTGCGTGGATTGCCACAGGGAGCCGCTGCTTTCGGACCACGGCCTTCGGAACAACGGGCTTGAATGGCCGGCCGTTGACAGCGGGTTCGGTGCGCTCACCGGCAATCCTTCACATATCGGCAGCTTCAAGGTGCCCACCTTGCGCAACATCGCGGAGACGCCGCCCTACATGCACGACAGCCGCTTCGCCACGCTGGAAGAGGTGGTCAACTTCTACGCGCATGACGTGCAGGTGAACTCGCCCAATCTGGACGGGCACATGGACCCGTGGCGCTTCGGTAACGTCAACCTGACGCCGGAGAACGAAGCGGACCTGGTCGCATTCCTGCATGCCTTGTCGGACACTGACTTCCTCACGAACACCGCCTTCGGCCCACCTTAGCCGGCGGAGCACCATCCGCCGTTTGGCTCGGTGTTGGTCCGATGCCATATTCGCCTTCCCGGAAACCCATCCGAGGCTTGCCAAACCCCATCACATGCGGCGTTCCCTGCTCGTACTCGTCCTGCTGGCGTCCACCCTGCTCACTGCGGCGCAGGAGAAGCTCAAGGAGCTCACGCTGAAGGATGCCATCACCAAAGCCGCCACCGACTTCCGGCCGGAGCACATGGATGGGTTGCAATGGATCCCCGGGACCGAGCAGTACAGCTTCGTGAAGGACAACACGTTGATGCGCGGCGGCACCGGGAAGATGGCGGATCTCCCCATCGTTACCGTGGACCAATTGAACGCACAGCTCCCCAAAGACAAGACGCTCAAGAATTTCCCGGACATCGAGTGGGAAGGTCAAGACCAGTTCACGTTCCAGCACCAGAACGAGATTTGGCTCTATGTGGTAGGAAAAAGCACATTGTTCGGACGAATGCCGGTAGATCCCAATGCCGAGCGGGTTGATGTCGATGCAACCAAACATGCAATGGCCTATACTCTTGCCGAGGATCTCTATGTGCGCACGCTGAGTCCGAATGATCCACTGCGCGCGACCAGTGACGGAGCGGACGGCATCGTGAACGGCCGGAGTGTTCACCGCGAGGAATACGGCATCACGAAAGGCACCTTCTGGAACCCGACCGGAACGAAGCTCGCGTTCTACCGGATGGATGAAAGCATGGTAACACCCTACTCGCTGGAGGACATCAGCACGCAGCCGAGCACCTTCAAGAAGATCCGCTACCCGATGGCGGGCCAGACCAGTCACCAAGTGAAGCTCGGTGTGTTCGATGTGGCCAGCAACCGCACCACCTTCATGAAGACCACCGGCGCGCCGGATGACTATCTCACCAACATCAGCTGGGATCCCCCGGGCACCCATGTGTTCATCATCCACCTGAACCGCGCGACGTGAAGCTCGGTGTGTTCGATGTGGCCAGCAACCGCACCACCTTCATGAAGACCACCGGCGCGCCGGATGACTATCTCACCAACATCAGCTGGGATCCCCCGGGCACCCATGTGTTCATCATCCACCTGAACCGCGCGACGGACAAACTGCGGGTGGTGCAGTACGACGCGTCCACCGGCGAGGCGGTGAAGACGGTGCTCGAAGAAGAGGACAAGAAATGGTTGGAGCCGCAGCATCCGTTGACCTTCCTGAAGCGCGCCCCCACGCAGTTCATCCATTGGTCCCAGCAGGACGGGTACTGGCATTTGTACCTCTATGACGTGAACAAGGGTCTTGTCCGCCAGCTCACCAAAAGCGCGTGGGTGGTGAAGAACATCATCGGCTTCGATGAGAAGGAGTCGATCGTTTACGTGGAAGGCACGGACATCATCGACCCGAAGATGCCGCAGGGCGCGATGGACACGCACATCTACCGTGTGGATATCGGCAGCGGGAAAACGATGAAGTTGACGAAAGAGGCCGGCACCCACAGCGGACAGCTCGGTGGTGGTGGTCGTTTCATCATCGACACGTGGAGCAGCTTGAGCGTCCCGGGCCGCACCGACATCATCGATGCTGTAAAAGGTACCGTCCTGAAAACGCTGGTGAACAGCAATGACCCGCTGGCGCAGATGAAGGTCGGCACGGTCGAGTTCGTTCGTGTGCTCGGCGAGAACGGCGATATGCTCAATGCGCGCCTGATCAAGCCCAAGGACTTCGACAGCCGTCAGAAGTACCCTGTACTCGTGTACCTGTACAATGGCCCGCACGTACAGCTCGTGACCAATTCGTTCCTCGGCGGATCCTCGCTCTGGATGCTGCACGCGGCGCAACGCGGCTACATAGTTTTCACAATCGACGGCCACGGCAGCGAGAACCGGGGCAAGGCCTTCGAACAGGCCATCTATCGCCAACTGGGTGTTACAGAGGTGAAGGACCAGTTGCGCGGGGTGGATTTCCTGAAGAGCCTGCCTTATGTGGATGCTGATCGGATGGCCGTGCACGGTTGGAGCTTCGGCGGGCACGTGACCACGGCGTTGATGCTGCGCTCACCGGGCACTTTCAAGGTCGCTGTGGCCGGGGGCCCCGTGATGGACTGGGGCATGTACGAGGTGATGTACACCGAACGCTACATGGATACCCCTGCGGAGAATCCCGAGGGCTACGCCCTGACGAAGAACACGGACAAGGCTGATGGGCTGCGCGGAAAATTGCTGGTCATCACAGGTGGAATGGATGACACGGTACTGCCCGAGCACAGCTATACCTTCCTGAAGAACACCGTGGAGAAGAACGTGCAGGTTGACTTCTTCGAGTACCCCGGCCACGCCCACAACGTGCGCGGCAAGGACCGGGTACATCTCTATACGAAGGTGCTGGGATACATCGACGCCGGGTTGGGCATGGGGAAATAGGACTCCCGGGCTTGTCAGGAATGCCCGTTCGGTCGAGATCGTGCCGCAGCGGTACCTTCCGGATGCGTTCCTTTACGACAAACCACGATTCATGAAGACTCTTTTTACGCTGTTGGCCTTGGTGCCCTTGACCGTAAGCGCGCAAACGCTCTGGGAAGTTGAAGCAGGAGGAAGCACGGCCCCGGGCTCCACGGTGGACCCCTACTACGACCCCATGGAACTGACGATCTACGTGGACGATGCCGTACATTGGACAGGGGTGAGCGGCAGCCACAACGTCTATGCTGAGGCGGACGACTTTCCGAACAACCCGGAGTATTTCAGTTCCGGCGAACCTTCGCAGGACCTCGACTTCACCTGGATCTTCACGATCCCGGGCGTTTACGGATACCACTGCACACAGCAAGGGCATTCGGCCACGCAACACGGAACGATCACCGTGGTGGATAATACGAACGTGGAGGAACACACTTCGCTCGGCAACCTGTCACTCTATCCCGTACCCGCGAGCGGCCAACTGAACATCAAACTGGACGGCGGCGAGCTGAGCGGGGCCGACATCTACAGCGTGGATGGCCGCCTGCAACGCAACCAAGGACTGGTCGCAGGCCAACGCAACGTGATCGACGTAAGCGGGTTGGCTCACGGCCGCTACCTGCTACGACTGGTGGATGCCAACGGCAACAGCCTTGTACGTCCCTTCGTGAAGGACTGAACCTCTTCGATGAATCGAAGGAACGGCGCTCGCACGAGCGCCGTTCCCATTTTCAGGGGGTGCGCACCACGGTCAACGAAGCAGTACGACCGCTCGTGGTGAGGCGTAGCACATAGGATCCGGGGACCAGGTCTTGCGCATCGAAACGGAAGATGCGCTTGCCGAACGCCGACGTGCCGCTGGCGATGTCCATCACCTGCCGACCCAGGGCATCGTAAAGGATGAGTGACGAGTTGGCTTCGAGCACATCGGTGCGGACCACGGTGTTCGATGAAGCCGGGTTCGGATACACGAAGAGCGAAGGCCCTGAAAGAGCCGGAGCGATGGCTTGAATGGCGGTCTCCTCACTGATCGGCCGGGCCATGACAGCCGCCGTCCCGATGCTCAAGCGGGCCAGTCCGTGGAAATAGGGCTGGTCGATGTAATCGACCAGATCGGTAGAGGTATGATAATGCGGATTGCCGTCGTTGTCGAAATCCTCGATGATGAGGATGGCGCTGTAGTTCTCGCTCCAGAAGGAGGCATGGTCGCTGTATGTGGCACCGGGCAGATTGATCGCCATGGGCAGTTGCAGGCCGGCGTAGGTCCCGTTCACGGACATGGCGGTATCCTTCAAAGCGACGCTGTTCGCGATGTTCTTGGTGTGCACGCGCATCAGCCCGTCACCATCGCCGTCGTAGCTGATCGCGTCCATGTTCACGGCGGCGATGATCTCCACGTCGCTCGCGGCCGCGACACCGGCGTAGTAGATGCTTCCGAGCTTGCCCTGCTCTTCCTCATCCCATAAGGCGAAGACCATCGTGTTCTCGAAGTCGTGGTCGGCCATTACCCGCAGCGCTTCGAGCACGGCCACGGTACCACTGCCGTCGTCATCCGCAGCGGGTGATGCCACCGGGCCTCCTGGCATGGAATCGTAGTGGCCGCAGATGACCACCTTCTTCTCCGGATGCAGCACACCCGGCTTTTCAACGATGATGTTCTCCCCGGTTCCGCCGCTGAAGATCTGCACCGCTGGCGTGAAGCCCATTTGCTCGAAGCGCTGCTGCAGCCAATCCGCCGCGAGCGGATTGCCCGGCTGGTTCTTGTTGCGGCTCACGATGGTTTCCGGGCCGTTGCCGATATCGATGGGAGACTCGCCGCTGAGCAGCCCCAGGTCATGCATAAGGCTGTCGATGCTCACCGCATCGATGATGGACTGGACGATCGGGTTCTGGGCGTGCGAGACGGCCCCCGTGATCAACAGACCGAAAACCAGAAAAGCACGGGCGTTCAACATGGCGTCGATACTCCTTCGGCAACTAGTGCACAGTGACCACCCGCTTCAGCAGTGTCTTCGTTCCCGTGCGCAACGCCACGATGCATGTGCCTGCCACATCCGGCAGCTTGATGCGCATGACCCTGTCCGAGGAAGGACCTCGTGTGGCAACGAGTTTCCCGGCCGCGTCGAACACGTCCACGCCGATCACCCGTTCATCGAGGCCGGACACGCTGAGCACACCGTTCGTCGCATCGTACACCAGATGGGCGCCCAGTTCCTCCGCGTCGTCAACGGCCATGCTGACATCGGTGAACGCGGTCTCCTTCACCAGGAAAGGCGTGTTGTCCGCCGCGTCGTACATGTCGCGGAACGCATCGATCTCGTCGCTGCTGTAGCTGAACATCTCCTCCATCCATTTCGGCGGGGCGCTCTGGTACCAGACGCGGGCACTCACATGCACCGTTCCGGCATACCCGTTCATCGGAACATGGTAGTGTACCACATCGGAGCCGCTGCCCTCAACGCCCATGTCGTCATGGTTGAAGTCGATATCCGAAACGGGCACATTGGCGATGGAAGTGGTGTCGTAGGTGTAGTGCGTGGTGGTGAACAACTCGGGCACGAGGCGATTGTCCTTCAGTTTGGTGTCAGCGCGTTCCAATGTGGTGGTCTTGTCGCCGTTCACGTCGGCCATCACCATCTCATAGATCTGCGCCTGGTCGGGTTGGTTGATCACGTCGTAATGCGGTTCCCAGCTCGCATCATGTCCGATCACCTCGTAGGTATCATCCCACCCACCGCTGCGGAAGATGGTATCTCCTTCGGCATCGGTCATGGTCAATTCCACCCATGCGCGCCGGGCCGGGTAACCGCTGGGGAATTTATGGCCGGCCGCGTTCAGGAGCTTCACATCCACGAACGAGGTGTCCGCATCACGGGAGGCCATGCTGGCCTCGAGTACAAGGCCGCTGCGCAGCATCCGCTCCGTACGGCTTATGGTGCTATCGAACTGCGTGGGGCTGGCGAAGAGCTGGAGCTGGCCGATGTTGTTCTTCAACAGCTCGAGCATGAAGGTGTTCGCGCCGGCGAACTGGTGCTGCCCGAACGGCGAGCGGGGTTGCAGGAAGAGATAGTTCGCGGAGATCACCACGCCACCATCCGTGATCTGCGGCACATGGCACCCTTGGCAGGTCACACCGGTCTCAGTATGTTCCTTGTTGTTGAACTTGGAGTTGAGCCACTCATGGTAGGTGGCCTGCTCGGTGAAGATGTTGCCCGTCAGGTTCCCCTCGAGATCGGCCGTAGCCGTCTGCAGGGTGTGGCAACCCGCGCAGAGGCCCGCATCATGGATGTGGGCACCGTACTGTGGCTGGTAGCCCACGAAGGCCGTCATCGGCGCTCCGAAAATGGGGTTGGGGTCCTCCGGATAGCCATAAGGACCGTACAGCGGCTGGTCCAGCGTATCGAATTTCAGGTTGCCGGAAAAATGGAGGCCGATGCTGTCCGCGCTCTGGATGTGGCAGGGCGTGCAGCTCACGCCTTCCTGCGCCAGCGGATCCACGGCGAGTTCACCGATGGAATAGTGGCCACCGGTCCAGAGGAATTTGTCATGCCGCCCCATCGGTGCGTGGCAACTCGTGCACTTGTCTTCAAGTTCGGACTGGTGCGCGGGATTCACGAGCACCTCATGGCTCACCTTGGCGCGCCACAAGGGATCCTTGGCGGAGTTGGCCATCATGGTGCTGCGCCAATCATCCACCACGTTCACGTCCAGTTCTGTTTCCTGCGTGGTCATGGCGAAGCCGCTCGGATCGTGGCCATGGCAACCGACGCAAAGACCGCTCCCCTTGAAGTAGTGGTTCGAACCCGAGGAAAGACCAGCGCCGCGCTCGAACGCTTGCAGTTCTTCATCGCTGTGGAAGGCATGCGCCTTGGGCACGTGATCGGTGGACCATGCGACGAAGAGGGTGACCGTTCCCATGAGGGCGGCCAACGAACCGGCTCGAAGTAGAAGAGTAGAGCTGTGCTTCATGCTTTACATGCCGTGGCACTGCGAAGGCGTGCGTTCCGTTCGGCCGCCGCAAGATAGGATCGGTCCGGAACGGGGTGCAATGCTCAACGCCAAGACCTGTCCACAGGTTCACCCACAGGATCCAAGGGGTGCACGGAAAATGGTTGATGCGACGATCAGCGGACGAGGGCGATGAACGAGTGCCAGTGCTCGAACAATACCGCGCAGGAAGAGCCGGATCATCACCCGCTCAGATCCCATCAGCACATCCGCTGATGCGAGCACGTCAACTCTATGGAACGCTACGCTCCTCGCTGCCCACCACGTCGGGGGGCTGCGGATTTGCCGGGGCCGCTGCTTTTCGGAGCCCCCTTCTTTCCGGCGATGTCAGCCTTGGCCTTCGTGGCCTTCTCGGCCGTCTTCTTGGCCTTGGCCCCATCCTTCGGTTTATCGGCGTCCTCCTCGGCCTTCTCCTCCTTCGCGGTGAAGACGCCGGACTTCAGGAGTTGTCCGTACCAGAGGAAGAGCTTGCGCACGTCGCTGGGGTAGATGCGCTCCTTGTCCGCCGTTGGCAGCACATCGGTCAAGGCCTTCCACAAGGCGGCGTCGTCGCCCTTGGGGTCCACGGCCTTGTCCTTGTTCTTCTCGTAGAGCTTGGTCAGGATGTTCTTCAGCGGCTCGTCATCGCCGGTGGTGAACATGCTGATCTCATCCAAGGAACTCACCCGCACGCTGGTGGGCACGGGGATGCGCTTACCGTCCTCCAAGGATTCGGCGATGATGGCCTGGCGGCCGGGTGCGACAACGCGGAACAAGCCGCTTTTGCCGGTGACGGAGATGATCTTCGAGAGGTCCATGCGTAGGTGTGACGGGACAAACATAACCAAGCTCCTCACGAACCGTGCGGCGACTTGGGATACACGAGTGGCTCAGGTCTTCTGCTTTTTCTTCCGTGCCGCCGGGAAGAGGATATTGTTCAGGATAAGCCGGTACCCAGGGGAGTTCGGGAAGAGGCTGAGGTCCGTAGGCGGATCGCCGACCATGTGCTGGTAGTCTTCCGGGTCGTGGCCGCCGTAGTAGGTCCATTGGCCGAGGCCGAACTCGCCGTGGATGAACTTGACCGTGCCTTGCGGTTTGTTCTCGCCCATCACCAGCGCGCTGGGTTTCACCAAGGACTTGCGGAAGGCGGTGGTCTGCCCCATGAAGCCGTGGATCACCTGCTCGTGGTTCTGGCAAAGCATGCTGGGGATCACATCCCATTTCGCGCTGAAGTCGAAGAGCGTGAAGAAGTCGCGCGTCTCCCCGATGCCGCCGTGTATGTCCGTGGCATCGATGTCGCTGAACTCGTACACGTTGGGATCGGTGATGAGCTTGTAATCCTCAAAGGCGAAGCCGTTAGCGTAGTTGAGCTTCTGCGGCCAAGCAGGATCCACGGCATCGTGGTCGAACTCGGGTGCACAGATGTCCACACCGGCGGCAGCCAGGGCGATGTCGTAGCTGTCCGTGCCGCTGCACATGGTGAAGAGGTAACCGCCCCCAGCCACGTAATCGCGGATGGTGCCCGCAACAGCACCTTTCATCGCGCTGACCTTGGCGAAGCCGAGCTCCGCGGCCATGGCCTCGCTCTCGCGCACCTGGTCCTGGTACCACGGAGCGTTGTGGAACTGGCGGTAGAATTTCCCATACTGCCCGGTGAAGTCTTCGTGGTGCAGGTGCAGCCAATCGTACTGGGGAAGCACACCGGCGATCACCTCCCGGTCGTAGATGCGCTTGTAAGGGATCTCGGCATAGGTCATCACCAACGCCACTGCATCATCCCACGGCTGGAAACTCTCGGGCGCGTACACGGCGATCTTCGGTGCCTTCTCCAGCTTGACCACTTCCATGTTCGCCTCGGGATCGGCGATCTCCATCAGGATGGCGTTCGCTTGGCCGTCAGCGATCACGTTGAAGGTGACGCCGCGGATCGTGCATTCCTGCTCGATGGCCTGGAAGTGATCGATGAGGAAGCTGCCGCCACGATAGTTCAGCAACCATTCCACGGTCACGTCCTTTTCGAGCGTCCAGTACGCGATACCGTATGCCTTCAAATGGTCCTTCTGGCTGTTGTCCATCGGGATCAACAGCTTCGTTGCGAAAGAGGACACGGAGAGAACAGTAGCGAAAATGACGAGTGCGGCTCTCGCACCAACTGACAACAGACAACTGGGGACCACGGCCTTTGCCGGGGATACCGACAAACGTGTTCTAGAACGGAGCGATATCGTCGTCGTTGGTGTCATCGTTCATCCGGCTCGGCCGGGTGATGGTGGTCGGACCACCGCCCTGCAAAGGTGAGGCCCCTTCGGCCATGAAACCGGAGGAAGTCTCCAAGTCGGCAAATTTGGCAAGTTCAGGGATGAACCGCAGGAGGACGGTATCCAGCGCGCCGTTCCGGTGCTTGGCGATGATGCACTCACCCACGCCCAGGGTGCTGCCGTAGTGGTCCTCGTAGATCTTGTAGTACTCGGGGCGGTAGAGGAAGCAGACCAGATCGGCATCCTGCTCGATGGCCCCTGATTCACGCAGATCGCTCAGCATGGGGCGCTTGTCGCCGCCGCGGGTTTCCACAGCCCGGCTCAACTGGCTCAATGCGATGATCGGAACATCCAGTTCCTTGGCGATGCTCTTGATGGAACGCGAGATGGTGCTGATCTCCTGTTCGCGGTTGCCGCCTTTCGAGCCATCACCACCGGCCGTCATGAGCTGCAGGTAGTCGATGATGATCACCTCCACGTTGTGCTGGCTCTTCAAGCGGCGGCACTTGGCGCGCAGTTCGAAGATGTTCAGCGCGGGTGTGTCATCGATGAAGATGGGTGCATTGGTGAGGCGAGCGATGTGCTGGTGCAGGATGGCGAATTCTGAGTCGTTCAAGTCGCCTTTGCGCAACTTCTCGGAACCGATGGCCGCTTCGCTCGCGATGAGACGTGTGACAAGCTGTGTGCTGCTCATCTCCAAGCTGAAGACCGCGACGGCCTTCTTGTGCTCCACGGCGATGTTGCGCGCCATGCTGAGCACGAACGCCGTTTTACCCATACCTGGTCGCGCGGCCACGATGATCATGTCGCTCTTCTGCCAGCCACCCGTCATCTTGTCCAGCTTCACGAAACCGGTGGGCACACCGCTCACGCCATCGCCCTTGTTCTTGGCGTTCTCGATGTTTGCGATGGCGTCCTGGATCAGATCGCTCATCGGCTCGTAGTTGCGCTTCAGGTTGCCACTGGTGATGGCGTACATCTCCTGTTCGCTCTTGTCCAGCAGGTCGAAAACGTCCGTCGTGTCGTCGTACGCGTCGCGCATCGTATCCGCGCTGATGCGGATGAGTTCGCGAAGGATGTGCTTCTGGCTGATGATACGCGCGTGGTATTGTACGTTCGCGCTGCTGGCCACCTTGTTGGTGAGTTGGCTGATGTAGAAGGGGCCGCCGACGATGTCGAGCTCGCCCTTCTTCTTCAGTTGCTGTGTGACCGTGAGGATGTCGATCGGCTGGTCCGTGCGGAACAACTCCTGCACAGCCCCGAAAATGCGCTTGTGCGCGTCCACATAGAAACTGTCCGGCTGGAGGATGTCAATGGCCTCGTTCACCGCATTGCGCTCCAGCATCATGGCTCCGAGCACGGCCTGTTCGAGCTCCGGCGCTTGGGGCGGCAACTTGCCGGCCTCCAATGAGGTGTCGATCAGGGAGTTCGAGGTGCGCCGTTTGCGGTCGCCGATACGGGTGGAGGGAGAGTCGGACATGATGTTATGTTGAACCGTCGAAGGGGAGCACCTCGCGGCAGAAGGGCGGCAAATGTATCCGGGCGTTCTCGCCTATGAAGGTAAAGGCGCTGAACTCTCATCACAACGCACGAACGGCACCGGGTTGTTGATCCTGTTGGAAAAAAAACCGGGCCGCGCCCAGCGTTACTTTGCGACGATGGGCTATCAACATCGGCTGGTACTGGCGGCACTGGTGACCATAGCGGTCACTTCCTGCAAGAAGGAAGAGGATGCGCAGCCACCCGTGGTCACCATCGTCGCTCCAGGCAACGGTTTCGACCTGTCCGTTCCGGACACGCTCAATGTGGTGGCGGATATCAGCGGGGACCAGGACATCGATGAGGTTTCATTCACCATCACGAACGCGAGCGGCATCGTGATCATGGAACCCCTGATCGTGACGCCTGCCAGCAATCCGGCGCGGGTGGAAGTGGCCCTTCCGATCACCTCCGACCTGATCGCCAGCGCCGACTATACACTCATGGTGCAAGCCAATTCAGGCGATGCGCGCGGCAAGGACTACGCGCAGATCGATATCATCGGCACACCCTTGCGCCTGAGGCGCTTGCTGGTGATCGGCCAACCCGACGCGGGGTCCGTAAGCATTCATGTGATCGACAGCACAGGGACGGTTTCGCTGGCAAACACCTTGCTCATGGACCTCGGAGGCGCCGCCGTGAGTTCCGCAGGACGCACATTCGTCGTGATGGGCACGGTGCAGGGTCCGCTCGTGGCGTTCGCACCAGATGGCATCCAGGTACCTTGGCAGAAACCGAACCTCGGAAACTCGGGCATTCCGTGGTTCACCTCGTTGGACCTGTGCGCGGACGGGCGGTACTACGCTGGTACCACAGATGGCTCATTGCGCGGGTACAATGTGGTATCGGGAGCCACCGAACGCGTTGTGAGCCTTCCGGCCAACTTCCGGGCAGGGAGCGCAAGCATCGTGGACCAGCGGTTGGTCGTGGCACTCGTTGATCAGACCGGCTCCGCATGGCGGCTGGGTGTTTACCAGGCCACTTCGGGAGCCATGGTCGCCGAGCACGTATTGGAAGAAGCGGTGACGGCGATGTTCAAACGGGGTGATACGCACGTGCTGCTTTTCGGGAACCGTGACGGACACGGTGTGGTCGAGGACCACGACGTGGAAAATGGTGGCGGCTGGGAACCCTACCAATGGAATTCGACCATCACCGCGGTCGAACAGACCGACGCCAACACGCATCTGGTAGCATTGGCTGATGGAAGCCTGGAGCGATTCACCTATTCCAATGCCGGCTCGGTCACGGTCGCGAACATTCCGGATGTGCGGGACCTGTCAATGGATCCCGTCAGCGGCTTGGTGTACGTGGCGGCCGGCACGAGTGTGCTGGCGATCAACCCACAGAACGGACTGATCGCATCGAACTACGCCATTGGCTCACCGGTGCACCATGTGCTTCCGCTGTTGAACCGCTGAAGGCGGACCACTTGCCAGACCTGACCGTGCGTTGAATGAGGCGCAAGTCGAAGTAGAGCTTCCCCGCTTACTTCACCTTCACCGTAACGCCCATCTCGCAGAACTTCTCCACGCGACGGGCGACCAATTTGTCCGCGTCGATCTTCACGAGCTTGTTCAAATGCTTGACGACCTCGGCCTTCACTAGGGATGTGGCCTTGTCGATGTCGGCATGAGCGCCGCCTTCCGGCTCCGGTATGATGCCGTCGATCAACTTGTTCTTAAGCATGTCGTCCGCGGTCAACTTCAATGCGCTCGCGGCCTGCTCCTTGAAATCCCAGCTTCTCCAGAGGATGGACGAGCAGGACTCGGGTGAGATCACGGAGTACCATGTGTTCTCCAACATCAGCACCTTGTCCCCAACTCCGATGCCGAGCGCACCGCCGGACGCGCCTTCACCGATGATCACACAGATGATCGGAACGCGGAGCTGGCACATCTCGAAAATGTTGCGGGCGATGGCTTCCCCCTGTCCGCGCTCTTCGGCTTCCAAACCAGGGAATGCACCAGGCGTATCGATCAACGTGACGACCGGTTTGTTGAACTTCTCTGCGAGCTTCATCAGGCGCAGGGCCTTCCGATAACCCTCCGGATTGGGCATCCCGAAGTTGCGATACTGGCGCATCTTGGTGTTGATACCCTTCTGTTGCCCGATGAACATGACGGTACGTCCGTCGACGAGGCCGAAGCCGCCCACCATGGCTTTGTCGTCCTTCACCGTACGGTCGCCGTGCAGTTCGATGAAGGTGCCATCGGTCATCTTCTCGATGTACTTCAGTGTGTACGGCCGGTCCGGATGGCGGCTCACCTGAACGCGCTCCCACGGTGTGAGATCGGCGTAGATGCTCTTGCGCGTTTCGGCGAGCTTCTTCTCCAGGTCCTTCAGGGTCGGAGCCACATCCACCTGGCTCTGGCTGGCCACCTCTTTGAGCTTCTCGATCTGCTCGATGATGTTCTGGATGGGCTTCTCGAATTCGAGGAAGGTCTGCATGGTCAAGGGTTCAGGTCCGCTTGGCGATCATTCACCGATCCTGCTCACGGCCAAGTAACAAGGGCGAAGGTAGAAGGACGCACGAACCGCTCACGGGCAGACCGGTCGCGCTATGTTCGCCGAGCCATGTTGGTATTCCCGCCAGCCAAGATCAATTTGGGCCTTCACGTCCTTCGGAAACGAACGGATGGGTACCGTGATATCGAAACGGTCATGGTGCCGATACCGCTGTTCGATGCCTTGGAGGCCATCATCGACCCCGCCGTTCCGAACGGAGGGTTGGTCTTCACCCGTTCAGGCTTGGAGGTGCCCGGCGATCCGATGCTTGATCTTTGCGTGAAGGCACATGGGCTATTGAATGGACAACGCCAGCTGCCGGGCTTGCGCATGCACTTGCACAAGGCGATCCCTATCGGGGCCGGCCTGGGCGGAGGTTCGAGTGATGGCGCGTACGCATTGAAGCTCATCAATGAACTCCTGGTTCTTGGACTCGGTCAGACCGATCTTCTGGCAATGGCCACTCAACTCGGGAGCGACTGTCCCTTCTTCTTGGGCGATGGCCCTCAACTGGCAACGGGGCGCGGGGAAGTGCTTGCGCCATTGGCGTTTTCACTCAGTGGATGGTGGGTGATGTTGGTCAACCCCGGGATTCATGTCAGCACTGCTGAGGTCTACACGAACACGCGCATGGCCCCGGCAAAAACGGACTTGGCGGAATCGGCCACACGGCATTCACCGAGGGAGTGGAACAGCCGATTGGTGAACGTCATGGAGGAGTACGTGTTGAGCGCATATCCAGAGGTCGCTGAGACGAAACGTCTGATCAAGGAAGCAGGCGCGGACTACTGCGCAATGAGCGGCTCCGGATCCAGTGTTTACGGCCTGTTCAGGAACAAGCCCACATTGCCGGCGCTTCCATCAGGAAACCGTTCTTGGGTATTGCCGCTTTGAGCGGCCGCTCACTTGATGTTCTCCTGGAGCCACACGCCCAGCGCGACAGCGTCGACGGGCTTCGCCACGATGCGCATCCGTTGGTCCAAGAGGTAGAAATACGGAGTGGCCTTCACTTGGAACGCCTTGGCGCAGGCGGACCCCCAACCGTTGAATTCGCTGTAGCACTTCCAAGGCAGTCCGTTCTCCGCGATCGCAGCTTGGAACTCGGTGCTGTCCGCGTCCAAAGCGATACCGACCACCTCCAGGCCCTTTGGCTTGAAAGCAGTGTACACCTCCTTCATGACAGGCATTTCCAAATGGCAGTGCTCGCACGTGCTGCTGTAGAAGAACAAGGCGGTGAACCGGTTCTGACCAACGATGCTACGCAGCGGCACCGGAGCTGGTGAAGCCGGCAGGTCAACATCCGGAGCATCGGCCCCCACACGCACTTTCAGGATCTCCGAGACCTTCGTGTGTAGCGATGGGTCCAAAGCAGCCAGCCCTTCAGAGTAAACGACATACTTGTCGATAAGGTATTGCAGCGCCATGGCCGGTCCGTAGGTGGAGTACAGGTCGATCAGGTGGTCCAGCATGTAGGCCCTGCATTCGGGATCCCGGCTTGCGTAGACGAGCAAGGAATCCGAGGCGGATATGAACTGCTCCTCGCTCGACGCGTGGATGTTCCGCAAAAAAGTGAGCACCGCCTTGTCGTACACCGTACTGCGCATCAATGAGGGATCGCTGAAGTCGACGGCCTTCATAACCGCCAACGGATTCTTCTCGCGGGCGTCATCCACGCCGCGATCGGCCCTTATGACCTTCGCGAAGTAGCTCTTGGGATACCCGGTGAGAATGCCCTCCAAGTGCGCCTGCTGCAGGGTCATCGCGCGGGCTGAAATGCTGTCCAGCTCCAACATCCGCCGGGTATCGCTCACCTGCAACCGCTGCTTCTCAGAAATGACGGCAGCTTGGATCGCTTGGGATTCCTTCGAGACCAGCTTGTACTCCCACAGGCGCTTGTTCTCGTCGGAGCGTCTTACTGAAATATGCCTTTGAAGCGGGACTCCGGAGAAATCGACTTCAACCTGCATCTCCGACGGATCCAAGATGAGGTCCACCTGGTCGGTGTCGTTGATGGATAAATGATAGAACCCGAGCGGATAAGTGCGTTCGGTAAAAGCGAAACGACCGTCCGGATAGATAGCCGCAGAGTCCACCAAACGGGTCGTGGATCCACGGGAAACGGACAGTCGGATCCAATGGTCCGGTACGGAAGCCGCCGGTAACGAACCGGATAATTCCTGTGCAGTGGACCCACCTGCGGAGGAGACCAGTAACACGACAAGCGGAAGCTTGAGCATACGGAGCGCGTGCATCACGGGGGCGAAGCAATGAAGATGCCGGGAAAAAAAGAACCCCGCCTTGTGGGCGGGGTTCAGATCGGCGACGACATACTCTCCCTGGCTTGTGGCCAAGTACCATCTGCGCTGGTGAGCTTAACTTCTCTGTTCGGAATGGGAAGAGGTGGACCTCACCGCAATAGTCACCTGAAATCGTAGGTACGATTTCAACTCATTGTCAGACCTGACCACAACAGCCGATGATCGTTCCAGAACAAAACCAGTGAAGGTTAAAGTCTACGGGTAATTAGTACTCCTCGGCTTTGCCATTGCTGACTTTACACCTGGAGCCTATCAACGTAGTAATCTTCTACGACCCTTTGAAGAAGTCTCATCTTGAGGTGGGCTTCGTGCTTAGATGCTTTCAGCGCTTATCCCATCCGAACATAGCTACCCAGCGGTGCCTCTGGCGAGACAACTGGTACACTAGCGGTTCGTCCACCACGGTCCTCTCGTACTAATGGTAGCTCCCCTCAAACTTCTAACGCCCGCAACAGATAGGGACCGAACTGTCTCACGACGTTCTGAACCCAGTTCACGTGCCACTTTAATCGGCGAACAGCCGAACCCTTGGGACCTTCTCCAGCCCCAGGATGTGACGAACCGACATCGAGGTGCCAAACCATTCCGTCGATATGAGCTCTTGGGAATGATCAGCCTGTTATCCCCGGCGTACCTTTTATCCTATGAGCGATGGCCCTTCCATATGGAACCACCGGATCACTTTGCCCTAGTTTCCTACCTGTTCGACTTGTCGGTCTCACAGTCAAGCTCCCTTATGCCAATATACTCAACGCACGGTTACCAAGCGTGCTGAGGGAACCTTTGGAAGCCTCCGATACTTTTTTGGAGGCGACCACCCCAGTCAAACTACCCACCACACACTGTTTCCCTGTTTCGCAGGGATTAGACATCAGATGAACGAAGGGTGGTATTTCAACGTTGACTCCATCACGCCTAGCGACGCAACTTCAAAGTCTCCCACCTATCCTACACATCGGGCAGCCGATGTCAATGTGAAGCTATAGTAAAGGTGCACGGGGTCTTTCCGTCCCGTTGCGGGTATCCGGCATCTTCACCGAAACTACAATTTCACCGAGCTCGTGGCTGAGACAGTGCTCAGATCGTTACACCATTCGTGCAGGTCGGAACTTACCCGACAAGGAATTTCGCTACCTTAGGACCGTTATAGTTACGGCCGCCGTTTACTGGGGCTTCGATTCAAAGCTTCGCCTTGCGGCTGACCTCTCCTCTTAACCTTCCAGCACCGGGCAGGTGTCAGGCCTTATACGTCATCTTTCGATTTCGCAAAGCCATGTGTTTTTGTTAAACAGTCGCCTGAGCCTTTTCATTGAAACCCACCGAAATGGGTACCGCTTATTCCGAAGTTACGCGGTTAATTTGCCTAGTTCCTTAGCCACGGATCACTCGAGCGCCTCAGGATACTCTCCTTGACCACCTGTGTCGGTTTGCGGTACGGGCGGCGTGTATCTGGAGCTTAGAGGTTTTTCTCGGAAGTCTGATTAAGGTCAATACGATCGGCCGAAGCTTCACGTTACTGTCGGGTTTCAGCAACACCGGTGGATTTTCCTGCCAGCGCTATACCTACACCCTTTACCGTACATATCCGTCAGTACGGAGACCGTTCACTCCTTCGTCACCCCATCGCAATACACGTCGGTTCTGGAATATTGACCAGATGTCCATCAGCTTCGCCTATCGGCTACACCTTAGGTCCCGACTAACCCTGATCCGATTAACGTTGATCAGGAAACCTTGGTCTATCGGCGGGCAGGTTTTTCACCTGCCTTATCGTTACTTATGCCTACATTTTCTTTTCTGGACGCTCCAGCATGCCTTACAGCACACCTTCAACGCAGACCAGAATGCTCTCCTACCGCTCCTTACGGAGCCCACAGCTTCGGTGGTATGCTTGATGCCCGATCATTATCCATGCCGGACCGCTCGACTAGTGAGCTGTTACGCACTCTTTAAATGAATGGCTGCTTCCAAGCCAACATCCTAGCTGTCAATGCAGTCCGACCTCGTTAGATCAACTTAGCACACACTTGGGGACCTTAGCCGATGGTCTGGGTTATTTCCCTTTCGCGCACGGACCTTAGCACCCGCGCGCTCACTCCCGGATATCGTGTTATGGCATTCGGAGTTTGTCCGGGTTTGGTAGGCGATGAAGCCCCCTAGCCCGATCAGTAGCTCTACCTCCATAACAGTACGTCCGAGGCTGCACCTAAATGCATTTCGGAGAGTACGAGCTATCTCCCAGTTTGATAAGCCTTTCACCCCTAACCACAGCTCATCCGAAGACTTTTCAACGTCTACCAGTTCGGACCTCCATTCCGTGTTACCGGAACTTCATCCTGGCCATGGTTAGATCACTCAGGTTTCGCGTCTGCCGCCACTGACTACACGCCCTGTTAAGACTTGCTTTCGCTTCGGCTGCGGGCTTGAAGCCCTTAACCTTGCCAGTGACGAGCAACTCGTAGGCTCATTATGCAAAAGGCACGCCGTCATCCCCGAAGGGACTCCGACCGCTTGTAGGCGCAAGGTTTCAGGGTCTATTTCACTCCTCTGTTCGAGGTGCTTTTCACCTTTCCTTCGCAGTACTGGTTCGCTATCGGTCTCTCAGCAGTATTTAGCCTTGGCGGATGGTTCCGCCGGATTCAGACAGGATCTCACGTGTCCCGCCTTACTCAGGATACCACTAGGTAGCAGATACATGCCGTGTACGGGACTATCACCCGCTATGGTCCAACTTTCCAGAAGGGTTCCACTATGTATCTACAGTCCACATTATGGTCCTACAACCCCGGTTGCGCCTAAACGCCCCCGGTTTGGGCTGTCCCCTGTTCGCTCGCCACTACTGGGGGGATCACTGTTTTGTTTTCTTTTCCTCCAGGTACTTAGATGTTTCAGTTCCCTGGGTTTGCTCCCTTTCGGGTGACTGGTCTTCAACCAGCCGGGTTGCCCCATTCGGAAATCCATGGATCACAGGATATTATGCTCCTCCCCATGGCTTATCGCAGCCTATCGCGTCCTTCATCGCCTCTGAGAGCCAAGGCATCCACCTTACGCCCTTAGTAACTTTTCAACCATTCGAGGTCTTGCTCGGTGGACCGATCTCTCGGTCTGTTTTGGTCGGTCTGACAATAAGTCAAAGAACGGTTGCCCTTGATGGGGCTCGAGTGGAGAATATCGGAGTCGAACCGATGACCTCCTGCTTGCAAAGCAGGCGCTCTAGCCAGCTGAGCTAATCCCCCGTATCCCGATCCCTGGTAGTCCTGCGCAGATTTGAACTGCGGACCTCTACATTATCAGTGTAGCGCTCTAACCAACTGAGCTACAGGACTAGGAGACGGTCACGGAAAATACCGTTTCAGTATCATCTATCTGAGAAAGCGAGGCCGCAGGGCATTGCTGCCTTGCAAAGAACCTGTCAAGAGTAATCCTCTAAAAAGGAGATGTTCCAGCCGCACCTTCCGGTACGGCTACCTTGTTACGACTTAGCCCCAGTCACCGATTTTGCCCTAGGTAGCTCCTTGCGGTCACCAACTTCAGGCACCCTCGGCTTCCATGGCTTGACGGGCGGTGTGTACAAGGCCCGGGAACGTATTCACCGCATCATGGCTGATATGCGATTACTAGCGATTCCAGCTTCACGGAGTCGGGTTGCAGACTCCGATCCGAACTGAGACGAGTTTTGGAGATCGGCATCCGCTCACGCGGTAGCTTCCCTTTGTTCCTCGCCATTGTAGCACGTGTGTAGCCCAGGACGTAAGGGCCGTGATGACTTGACGTCGTCCCCACCTTCCTCACCGCTTACGCGGGCAGTTCCGTTAGAGTCCCCGGCATTATCCGCTGGCAACTAACAGTAGGGGTTGCGCTCGTTATGGGACTTAACCCGACACCTCACGGCACGAGCTGACGACAGCCATGCAGCACCTCGCACGCTGTCCGAAGAAGAGGATGTTTCCACCCCTGTCAACGTGCGTTCGAGCCCTGGTAAGGTTCCTCGCGTATCATCGAATTAAACCACATGCTCCACCGCTTGTGCGGGCCCCCGTCAATTCCTTTGAGTTTCAATCTTGCGATCGTACTCCCCAGGTGGATCACTTAACGCTTTCGCTAGGTGACTGACCGTATATCGCCAATCACGAGTGATCATCGTTTACGGCGTGGACTACCAGGGTATCTAATCCTGTTCGATCCCCACGCTTTCGTGCCTCAGTGTCAGTTTCGCCTTCGTGAGCTGTCTTCACTATCGGTGTTCTGTGCCATATCTAAGCATTTCACCGCTACACGGCACATTCCGCCCACGTCAAGCGTACTCAAGAGCGACAGTATCAATGGCAATTCTACGGTTAAGCCGCAGGATTTCACCACTGACTTATCGCCCCACCTACGCACCCTTTAAACCCAATGAATCCGGATAACGCTTGCACCCTTCGTATTACCGCGGCTGCTGGCACGAAGTTAGCCGGTGCTTATTCCTCCGGTACCGTCAACCCAGGACACGTCCTGGGGTTTCTTCCCGGTTAAAAGCAGTTTACAACGCGTAGCGCCTTCTTCCTGCACGCGGCATGGCTGCGTCAGAGTTGCCTCCATTGCGCAATATTCCTCACTGCTGCCTCCCGTAGGAGTCTGGTCCGTGTCTCAGTACCAGTGTGGGGGATAACCCTCTCAGGCCCCCTAACGATCGTAGCCTTGGTGAGCCGTTACCTCACCAACTAGCTAATCGTGCGCATGGTCATCTTGTACCGCCGGAGCTTTCAAACCCGAGTGATGCCACCCAAGCTATTATGGGATATTAATCCGGATTTCTCCGGGCTATCTCCCAGTACAAGGCAGATTCCATACGTGTTACGCACCCGTGCGCCGGTCGCCACCAATGTATTGCTACATCGTGCTGCCCCTCGACTTGCATGTGTTAAGCCTGCCGCTAGCGTTCATCCTGAGCCAGGATCAAACTCTCCATTGTAATGTGAGTTGTGATCTGACTCTTTGACTTGAACTTTCCTGCTGACCTCTCGATCAGCAAGGACCTTGCTGTTCTCAGAATAGACAATACGTCAAAGAACGTTATCGGAGCGGCCTAAGCCGTTTCCAAGTCTGTCGTTCAGTACCTCCACGTTCATAGAACGGGTCGTTTTTCGCGGAGGGGTGGCAAAAGTATCCTTCTTCACTCAACTACCAAGCGCTTGTTGAAAATTCTTCTGCGCTTGCTGCTTCACTTACCTGCCAACCTCCCCGCTATCGGGGCACTTCAAAGAACGTTCCCGTGTAAGGGGCCGCAAATGTAGCCGGATGAGCATTCCCTCCAAATGTGGGGGCAACATTTTTTTGAGGTGCGGCCTCAGGGTGTGCTCAATGACACTGGTAAGACCTTGCCGTTCAATAGCTTGTGTCCATTCAAAACAAACTCGGCAATGAAGGAGCCCATGGCCTTGGGCGTCACCTGCGCTTGGTAGTGCGGGAACGCCTCCCTGAGCATGGCCGTATCCACGGCCCCCAAGCACAGGCAGTTGCACCGCACGGTGGTGTCCTTCATTTCCTCCGCCAAGCATTCCGTCATACAGGCCACTGCGGCCTTGCTGGCGCTGTAACCGATGAGACCGGGGAATTTCACGCTGCCGTGGAAACCGCCCATACTGCTGATGTTGACCACGTGGGCCGATGCGCCGCTGCCCAAAGCCGGCAGAAGCGCTTGTGTCAGTAACAACGGGCTGCTAGCATTCACAGCGAAGAGTGACGCCAGGTCACTGGCCTGCCAAGCACCGAGCTCTCTCTTGAGCAAGGCCCCGGCATTATTGATCAACCCCGCCAAGGGCCGATTCCCGATCGCTTGGACGACTTGGGACCTTCCAGCCTCCGTGGTCACATCAGCTCTCAACGGGCAGACGAGATCACCCAGACTCCCTCCGATCCACGCACTAACATCCCTGGATACAGCCAGTACTTGAGCACCATGGACAGTGGCGAGTGCGAGTGCCGTCTCGTAGCCGATCCCTCTCCCGGCGCCGGTCACCACGATAAGGGGAGCGCGATCGTCCAGCACGTGTTCCATTTCAGCCATTATTCCGTTGGTGCGGCAAGGTCGGCAACAGATAGGGAACCGGGATGCGCGCAGCTGTCGAACGTGAGTTGGTCATCCAGGGGACTTGAAAACGACCGAACGGGAATGGCTGGAACCGTCGAGCGGGCCTATGCACGATAATCGTGAGAGCCCTTCGCGGGTTACTTCAGTGCAGCTGCGGCCAGATCATCCCACCTCGGTGCGATATGCCTTGCAGGGTCCGTCCACCATTACTTGGCGCCCCGCCGCTCTTCCGCTTCCTCCTCTTTCCTGATGCGCTCACGCGTACGTTCGATCATGGCCGGATCGAACACATCGCCGAGCAGCCTCATCTGGTGCTGGATCGCCGCTTGCCTCCTGCGTATGTAACCCGAAGGCGCACACGCGTTGAATTTCCGTGGCAACGGAAGCACCGCCGCGATGAGAGCGCATTCCGATGCGGTGAGCCGATCGCTATCGTGCTTGAAGCACGCCCTTGCGGTAGCCTGTGCACCGAACCGGCCCTTGCCGGTTTCCGCCACGTTCAGGTAGACCTCGATGATCCGCTCCTTGCTCCATAAGGTTTCTATCAGAATGGTGAACCAAGCTTCCAGCCCCTTCCGAATGAAGGTGCGCCCCGGCCAACAGAAAACATTCTTGGCTGTCTGTTGACTGATCGTACTGGCCCCCTTCACCTTCTTCCCCTTCTTCTTCTCATTGTACTCCATCGCCTTGCGGATCGCTTTCCAAGAGAAGCCATGATGGTGGAGAAAGCGTTGGTCTTCCGAGGCGATCACCGCGAGCGGCATGTCATGGGAGATGTGGTCCAGCGATGTCCATTCCCGCTGGATACCTCCTAGCTCGTTCGATTGATCGACCATCACCCAGGTGACCGGCGGCGGGATGATCCGGAGCGTGAGTACCCAAAGTACGCACACCACCAAGGACCAGAAGCCGATCGCGCCCAGAACCGCGAATGCCCGCTTGAACATGCGGCGAATCTATCCGGAGCTCCGGTTCGGTCCCGGTGTGGAACTAGCGGAAACAAGAAGCTGGGCGTGTGGGCCCCGCTCCTTGCTCGATCCGTTATGCTCATGGCTCCTTCTTGCCCACGATGAAGTGATGAGCGATCAGGGCGAGTCCGCAACAGATGAAGACGGAAACGAAATACGACAGTGGATTATCGTCTTCTGGGGACTTCTGAAAGACCGGTTCAAGCCCGCGGCCGATCAGCAGACCGACCCCGATGGCGGCCAAGAACATCCCGTTGCGCAGGTTCTTGAACGCGCGGTCCTTTTCCGACAAGTTACCGGGATCCATGCCCTTTTCGATCATCGCCATACGCTGGCGGTGCTTGCTGGTGACACTGATGTACACGACCCCGAAGATCATAGCGAACATCGCGATGGGTATGAGGATCTCTTCGTTCATGGCGTTGGTTGGTGTTGCCGTTGTTGAGCATCTGACGCCTCCCGTGATCGGTCGGTTACACCCCGGGCGCACCGCGGGAAGATCTCTACCTTCAACCACATCGCGTAGTGGAGGACCCACAGGCACGACCTGTAACCATGGCGTGAACGATCGCGTCCCATCCGCGCCCGACCACGTGACGGAACAAGAAGCCATAGCGCAAAGCCGGAAGGGCGACCACGTGGCGTTCGCTTGGATCGTGAAAGAGTACAAGCACATGGCCTACACCGTGGCGATGCGGGTACTCAGGCATCGCGAAGAGGCCGAAGAAGTGACCCAGGACGCCTTTGTGAAGGCCTATCAGAACCTGAGCGGTTACCAAGGCGGCTCGAAATTCACCACTTGGCTGTTCAGCATAACCTATCACACGGCCATCTCTAAACTGAGGGCGAGACACGCTACGACGAGCGACCTGGACAACGTGCCGGAGACTTTCACGGCGAGCGCCGACGTCAACACCGGCGAGCTCGGTGATCGCCGGTCCGCACTGGAGTACGCGCTTACCCAGTTGGCACCGGAGGATGCCGCTGTGGTGAGCTTGTTCTACCTTCACGAGCAGAACGTGGAGGAGATCGTAACCGCTACCGGCCTATCGGCGTCGAATGTGAAGGTGAAGCTGCACCGCTGCCGCAAGAAGCTGTTCGAGATCCTGAACCAACACCTGAAAGAAGAGGTATGGACGCTCCAAGAGGAATGAACGAACAGGACGCGGACAAGCTCCTGCGCGACCTGTTCCAACAGGCCGGTGCTCTTCAGGCACCGGAGGGTCTGAATGCTCGGATCCTCCAGCGGCTGGCTGTAACGCCGAAGATGACGCTGGTCCCCGACAAACCACTTCTGCCCATATGGGCATGGGCGGTGGGTGGTCTTCTATTGGCTGCTCTCGCATTCCTTCCAGGAGGAAATGCATCCGCACATTGGATGGACCACCTACCATCCTTCGATTGGGACAAGGTCCTCGGCTCCCCTTGGTTGATGATGGGGTCCGCGACCTGCGCAGCACTGCTCGGTCTTGATGCTTGGCTCAAAAGGCGTCGTCTGGTACAACAGCCGAGTTGATCAGAGCAGTTGTCGCGCGGCAGCGAGAGCAGCCTCATAGTCCGGCTCAGCACCAAGCTCCTTGGCTACTTCAACGTAACGGACGATCCCTGACCTGTCGATCACCCAGGTGATGCGCCCGGTCACACCGGCCATACTCCCCTCGGCGATGGCTGCACCCCACACATGGGCCATGTCGTGATAGCGGAAGTCGCTCCCCGCCAGCACGTTCGCGATGCCTTCAGCCGCGCAGAAGCGCTTCAACGCGAAAGGCAGGTCCATGGTCACCGCAAGCACGGTCGCACCGAAGTCCGTGGCCAGCTGGTTGAAGGTGCGTGTCTCCAGTGCGCACGTGCTGGTATCAACGCTCGGGAAGGTGAGCAGAACGACCACCTGGCCCACGAGATCGGCCAGCGATGCTTCGCTCTTGTCGGTTTTCACGTAGCGCAACGTGGGAGCGACTGTTCCCTGCTGCGGCAATGGGCCGTGGAATTTCGGTTGGGGCATGCGGGAAATTGGAGTGTGAGGTGTACGATGTGAGGCCTGAAGTGCCACCTGAAACCGCAAACCCATAACCGTATCCTATTGTTCGCTCATCACCGCTGGGATCGCCTCTTCGTAAGCATCCTTGGCGTCGTCGATGTGGCCGAAGGGCTCATCGTCCACAACGAGCTTGCCCTTGGTAACGTGGCCCAGCAGAATGAAGGGGACCTGACTGGTCTTCATCAGGTCGAGGAACGCGGTCTCATTCTCTTCGTTGAGAGCGACCACCACGCGGCCTTGGCCTTCGCCGAAGAGGAAGGCGTCCGGGCGGATCTCACTGTCGGTGACCACATCGAAGCCAAGGTTGTTGGGCATGGCCATTTCAACAAGGGCGGTCCAAAGTCCACCATCACTCACATCATGGGCGGCGGCGATGATGCCCCGCTTGATCAGGGCGCGGATCACCACATGAACGCGGTGCTCATCGGCCAGGTCGAAGTACGGAGCGGGTGAGCGCAGGACGTTGTGGTGCCGCACGAGGTATTCGCTGCATGCGATGTCCTCGGTCACTTTCCCGATAAGGAAGATCTGGTGGCCTTTCTCTTGGAAGGCCAGCGTCATCCGTTTGCTGATGTCGTTCAGCACGCCGACCATGCCGATCGTCGGGGTGGGGAACACGGCCACATCACCCTTGTCACTTTGGGTCTGGTTGTAGAAGCTGACGTTGCCTCCCGTCACGGGCGTCCTGAACTCGATGCACGCTTCGCCCATGCCTTTGATCACGTTGGCGAATTGCCAATAAACCTCCGGATCGTAGGGGTTACCGAAATTCAGGCAGTTGGTGACGCCGCAGGGTTCGGCACCGGTGCAGGCGATGTTCCGCGCGGCCTCGCTCACGGCGATCATCGCCCCCACGTACGGATCCGCATGCACATAGCGGCCGTTGCAGTCGACGGTGACGGCCAGGGCTTTGTTACCACCGGCTTCTTTCAATAGCACGAGACCGGCGTCGCTGGGAGCGTTGGTGCTCATGTTCAGCGTACGCACCATGGAATCGTACTGCTCATACACCCAGCGCTTGCTGGCGATGTTGGGGCTGGCCAGAAGATCGAACGCGACCTCTTTCAGGTCATCGGGCTCCGGCACTTGCTCGATGCCGAAGTCCTTGTTCTCCTTGAAGTAGGCCGGCTCACGCTCTTCGCGCGTGTAAACGGGTGCACCACCGCCCAGCACGAGGCTTTCCGCAGGCACTTCGGCCACGAGGTCACCTTCCCAGAAGTAGCGCAGCGTGTTGCTTTCGGTCACTACGCCGCATTCCACGCAGTGCAGGTCCCACTTCTCGAAGATCCGCTCCACCTCCTTCTCCCGTCCCTTCTTTACCACCACGAGCATGCGCTCTTGGCTCTCGCTGAGCAGGATCTCCCACGGACGCATACCAGCTTGTCGAGTGGGAACGCGATCCAGGAACACATCCATGCCGCTCTCCCCTTTCGCGCTCATCTCGCTGGTGCTGCAAGTGATGCCCGCCGCTCCCATGTCCTGCATGCCGATGATCGCATCGGTCTGCGCGAGTTCGAGCGAAGCTTCCAAAAGCAGTTTCTCCATGAACGGATCACCCACTTGAACAGCTGGCAGATCGTCCGTGCTGGTATCGGTGATGTCCTTGCTGGCGAAGGATGCGCCATGGATCCCGTCCTTGCCGGTAGCGCTGCCCACGATAAAGACCGGATTCCCCACTCCGTGGGAAGTCGCGCTGATCACCTTGTCCGTTCGCACGACGCCCACGCTCATGGCGTTCACCAGCGGGTTGGTTGAATAGCACGGATCGAAGTACACCTCACCGCCGAGCACGGGCACCCCGAACGCATTGCCGTAGTTGCCGATGCCCTTCACCACGCCGCGCATGTGCCACCGCGCGTGCGCATCCTTCTCGATGTCGCCGAAGCGCAGCGAATTCAGTTGGGCGATGGGCCGCGCGCCCATAGTAAAGATGTCACGGTTGATGCCACCTACACCAGTGGCCGCCCCCTGGTAGGGCTCGATGGCGCTGGGGTGATTGTGGCTCTCGATCTTGAACGCGCAGGCCCAACCGTCACCGATGTCCACGAGACCCGCGTTCTCCTGCCCCGCTTCAGCGAGCAGTTTCGGGCCGGTGCGCGGCAGGGTCTTCAGCAGGCGGATGGAATTCTTGTACGAGCAGTGCTCGCTCCACATCGCGCTGTAGATGCTGAGCTCCGTGAAGTTGGGCACACGGCCCAGGATCTCCTGGACCCTCTGAAATTCCTCTTCCCGCAGGCCGAGCTTCTTGGCCGTTTCGAGCGAAGCCGGTTGGCGGTCGGGGGCCGGAGCACTGGCGGCGGGAGCGGACTTTGTCTTGGTAGCCATAGGGGCCCAAATGTAGAAGCGATGAGGTCCCCGATCCGGGCACGACTGGCAGGAAAGGCAGTTCCACACTTGCGGCGCACCCATTCACGGGGCCACTTCGTTGGTCCATCCACGTCTACCGGCATGGTGGGCCCAAATGTCCACATTAGCGTCCCCGACACGTCGGGAAGAACACATGCTCGGCGCCCTCCTCGCTCTCGGCTACACGGCGCTCTTCCTGTACGTCATTCACCGAGCATCGTTCTTCAACGCCCAAGGACTTCCCGCGCGGACGATCGGCGGATTGTTCCTGCTCAAGATATTGGCCGGCACCGCGCTCTGGTACGTGTACACGTACATGCACACCGACCGCGCGACAGCGGACATCTACCGCTACTTCGACGACGGCAACATCATGTTCAGCGCATTGCCGGAGCACCCGCTGGACTACCTGAGCATGCTCACTGGCATCGCCAACGACCAGCACGGCTTCGACGTGGAGTACTACCAGGTGATGCACAACTGGTACAGGCAGTACGAGAGCAACGTGTACAACGATGCGCACACGATGATCCGCTTCAATGCGTTCGTGCGGCTGTACTCCTTCGGGTACTATCATGTGCACACGGTCTTCATCTGCTTCCTCTGCACCATCGGACTGGTCGCGTTGTACAAGGCCTTCGTTACGGGTGCCGCAGGGCACGAGCGCCTGTGGGCGATTTCGGTGTTCGTTTTGCCGAGCGTGCTCTTCTGGTCGAGCGGTGTGATCAAGGAGGCCTTGCTCTTCTTCGGCCTGGGGCTCTTCCTGCTCGCGGTGATGGATCTCCTGCGCAACGGTGCGCGGGCATGGAACCTGGCGGTGCTACCGTTCTGCACCGTGCTGTTGTTCTTCCTGAAATTCTATGTGCTCCTGAGCTTGATACCGGCATTGACGGCTTATGCGTGGTGCATGCGGACCGGCGGCCGCAGTTCTCTGTTGAAATTCCTCGTCACCCTGTCCGGCTTCGCCCTCATGGGCCTCTTCGCGGGGTCGATACATCCCGGTCTGCGCGTGCTGGAGATCCTGTGGATCAAGCAGCGCGATTTCATCGGCATGGCCACGGCGGCTGGATCCGGGAGCCTTATGCCCGTGGCGGAACTGCACCCTGACGCCTGGAGCTTCGCGCAACAGGCACCCCATGCATTGTACATGACCTTCTTCTCGCCGCTCACCGCCTACGCCAACGGTGCCTTGGGAGTGATGAGCGCTGTGGAGAACATCGCGATCATCGTGCTGGTGGCGCTTCTCATCCGTTGGCGGAAACCCTGGGCCGAAGTGGACAAGCCGTTGCTCTACTTCTGCCTCAGCTTCTGCCTGCTGCTCGCCCTGGTGATCGGCTGGACCACACCGGTGATCGGTGCTTTGGTGCGCTACCGCGTTCCTTTGTTGCCGTTCCTGTTGCTGGCCTTCATGTGCATCGCCGACCCGAAGCGCATTCCTTGGCCGCAGTGGACCCGAACGAATCCCCTTCCGGAATGAAACGATCGTTGGTGGCCGGTGGCCTGCTCATCGCGCTGGCGCTCACCAGTTGCGCTTACAAGCACAAGGACGCTGACCTGGTGGTCCACAACGCGCACATCGCAACGCTCGATAGTGCCGATCACGAGTTCCAAGCGATGGCGATCAAGGATGGCCGCGTGATCGAACTCGGCCCGGAGAACCAGATCCTGAACGAGTACACGGCGAAAGAAACTTACGACGCGGCGGGTCGCACGGTCTACCCCGGCTTCATCGATGGGCATTGCCACTTCCTGGGCTACGGTTTGAACAAGCAGAAGATCGACCTGCAAGGCGTGAAGAACTGGAGCGAAGCTCTTGAGAGAACGGTGGCCTTCGCCAAGGCACATCCGAACAATGAATGGATCCTGGGCCGAGGCTGGGACCAGAACCTCTGGACGGACAAGTCGTTCCCCGACAACACGAAATTGAACGAGCTTTTCCCGGACCGACCGGTGCTGTTGCAGCGCGTGGATGGTCATGCTGCCGTCGTGAATCAAGTAGCGCTGGACCGCGTGGGCCTGAACGCCAAAAGCGTGATCTCCGGCGGCATACTCGAAGTGAAGGACGGCAAGCCCACCGGGCTGCTCGTGGACAATGCCGTGGACCTTTTCCAGAAGATCTTCGATGAAGCCGATGAAGCCACTAAGCGCCAAGCACTGCTCGATGCGCAGACCGATTGCTTCGAGAAAGGACTGACGATGGTGTGCGATGCGGGGCTGGATGCAGGCACCATCGAGCTCATCAAGAAGATGCAGGAAGAGGGCGTGCTGAAGATGCGAGTCTACGCCATGGTGTCAGACAAGCCGGAGAATCTGGAGCACTTCGCGAAGAGCGGGAAGATCAGCACGGATCGCTTGTGGGTGCGTTCGGTGAAGGTGTATGGTGATGGTGCGTTGGGCTCGCGCGGAGCCTTGTTGAAACAGCCCTACGCCGATGTCGATAGCGTGCACTACGGGTTGTTGTTGAAAGACCGCGCCCACATGTTGGAAGTGGCGAAGTGGTGCATGGACCACGACTTCCAGATGGCGACACACTGCATAGGCGACAGTGCGGACCGCTTCATGCTCGATGTGTACGCCGAAGTTCTGAAGGGCACCAACGACAAACGCTGGCGCATCGAGCACGCGCAGTGCATGGACCCGGCGGACTTCCATCTGTTCGCGGACAACAGTATCATCCCCAGCGTGCAGCCCACGCACTTGCTGAGCGACGCGCCATGGGCCATCGATCGTATCGGGCCGGAGCGTTTCAAGAGCGCCTACGCATGGAACACCTTGCGCAAACAGATCGGGATCGTGGCATTGGGTACTGACTTTCCGGTGGAAGCGATCGATCCGCTGGCCACGTACTACGCCGCCGTTGTGCGCAAATACCGCGATGGCGCGGAGATCATCGGAAGCCCGACAGAAGAAGCCCTTTCTCCCAAGGATGCATTGCTCGGCATGACGCTCTGGAACGCGATGGCCTCCTTTACCGAGAATGAACTGGGTACCATTGAGATCGGCAAACGCGCGGACTTCACCGTGGTGGACCGTGACCTGTTGAAGGCGGATGAACAGGGACTCAGGAAAGCGAAAGTGGTAGCGACCTTCGTGAACGGGGAGATCCTATATCGATAAGTCAGCATGGAACCGATCATCTTCAAGATGCGATTGCCGATCGAGGATTTCCTGCGTGTGTCCAAGCACCTCACATGGCGACTCGTCTTCCGACCGGTCCGGGTCGCGATATACACCGTGGCCTTGGCGTTCATGGTCTTCCAAGCGTTCCGCACCGGTGATCTTCTTCCGTTCTTGATCTTGGCCGCGGTACTTATGGCCATGCTGGTGTACATCGTGATCCGCGTACCCCTGTCGTTGCGCAAGAAGTACGAAGAGAACTTCCGGAGCCAGGAGGAATTGGAGTTCCGCATGGATGACCGGACGTGCAGGATCACCGGACAGACCTTCCACCTGGACCTCCCGTGGGACAAGGTGCTCAAGGTGGAAAAGTGGGAGGAATACTACCTGCTTTTCATCTCAAAGTTCCAAGCCCATGCGGTACGCGCGGATGCTCTGGGACAAGGGCAGGAACGATCGCTGATCGCTTTGCTGGACCAAGTGAAACCCGACTGGCGCAAGTCCTGACGTAGCTTCAGCACTCTCCGACGATCCTACGCCCCCGAACCCATGGCCTACGGAAGCACGAACGTCCCCGGAATGCGTTTCACCTGCGATCGCTCGTGGGAAAGCATGGCAGCCACCGATCGCGGCCGCTTCTGCGATAGCTGCCAAAAGCCGGTGATCGACTTCACGGGTTGGAGCCGCGAGGAGCTGATCGCTTGGTTCAAACGCGAACCCGACACCTGCGGCATGTTCGAACGGCATCAAGTGGATACGCGGTACGTACCGATCGAACAGGTTGGGCGCAATGCACGCCGCGGCCTCTTCGCTATGCTCACGGCCTTCAGCTTGGGTGCGATCCACGCACAGACACCCGCGGAACCCGCGCGAACTGAACAGGACGCACGGACTCCAGGCTCCATTGCGCAGCACGGTGGTCGGACCTTTCGCCACTACTCCGTGAATCCGAAGAAGACCTGGGAAGTGTGCCCTGCGATACCGGACAAGACCCCGCGCCGGAAGAAGGTGCGCGTGTACCTCTCCGGCTCCTTCCCCTTCGTGCATGTGGGCAGGCAGCGCTTCCGCACGGTCGGCTGCCCTTCGTTCTGATCGCAGGGTCCTCATCGATCGTAAAGCTGGTTCCGTCGATACTTCACGGGCCGGATCAAACCATCGTGTGATCATTGCGTCAAGAGCGCGTTACGCGCGCGTTAATCCCGTTCACCACTTCCATGACCTTCGGATCCACCACCCGTTTCAGCCTGTTGCCTGCATTTGCGCTGTTCAGTTTGGGGCTGAATGCCCAGAACCTTCCGGACGAATACCACATCAGCGATGATGGTCGCCGACTGGTCGCGGGCGGTAACGTGACCACCGGCTTCTATTCGGAAGACGGGATCAAGGTGATCCGCCTCACGTTCGCACAGGGCAATTTCTGGACGCTCTTGGAGAGCAGCTATGACACCGGCGTGCCCGTGATGGCCACCATGGAATACAACGGCAACACCTACGATTCTGTCGGCGTGAAGCTCAAGGGGGAGACGAGCTACTTCATGCTGCCGAACGGCTCCCAGAAGTACAGCTTCGACATCAATATGGACGAGTACGTGAACGGGCAGGACGTGGCAGGCTTCGAGAGCTTCAACCTGAACAACGGCTTCCAGGACGCGAGCGTGATGCGCGACGTCCTGTACAAGCACCTGATCCGCCCGCATGTCCCCGCTGCACGCGCGTGCTTCGCGCAGCTCTACATCAACAACTCGAACTGGGGCCATTACTGCCTGGTGCAGGACCTGGACGGTGACTTCATCAAGGAGTGGTGGTTCAGCAACGACGGGGCGCGTTGGCGGGCACAGCGCCCAACCGGTGGCATGGGCGGCCAATGGGGCGATGGCACCGCCGCACTGAACTACTTGGGCAACGACACGGCCAGCTACCAGGAGTATTACACACTGAAGAACTCGAACATGACCCAGCCTTGGGAAAAGCTCGTGATCACTTGTGACAAACTGAACAACACGCCGATCGCGCAACTGAAGGACACCTTGGAGAAGTACATGGACATCGACCGGGTGCTGTGGCATCTCGCTGCCGAGAACGCGATGGGCGATGACGACAGCTATATCCACAAGGGGAAGAGCGACTACAGCCTCTATTACGAGCCGGAAACGGAGCGCATGACCACACAGGAGATCGACGGCAACAGCATCCTGGAGAACCAGGCGCTGAGCTGGGGTCCCTTCTATCACGCGGATGATGCGAACTACCCCTTGCTCTATCGCGTGATGCAATTACCGGAGTTGCGGCAGCGCTACCTCGCGCACCTGCGCACCATCCTGCTCACCTCGATGCAACAGGCGGACGTCACCGCGTTGATCGCCAGCTACCGAAGCCTCATCGACACGGTGGTGCAGGCGGATCCCATCAAATTGATGACGTGGGCGCAATACCAGACCGGATGCACTGGGCTGGGCAACAACTGCAACACGCGCCGGAACAACCTGCTCGGCAACTCCGAAGTGGCACAGGCCTCACCGACCATCAATATGGTGGAACATGAGGTGTCCGCGGGCATCAACGCGGCTCCCGTGGCGAACGAAACAGTGCATGTGCGTGCGAGTATCACGTCCACCAATGGCATCTATCGCGTGATGCTCTATTGGAGCGCGGTGCTTCCGGGTCGCTTCCAGAGCACACCGATGTTCGACGACGGTACGCACAATGATGGTGCCGCGGGCGATGGGACTTATGGCGCGGATATCGTCGGACAACCCGGTGGCGTGTGGGTACGCTACTACGTCGGTGCTGAAGCGGACAATGCGACGAAGAGCACCGCTTATTCACCGGCCGGCGCGGAGCATGATGTGTACGTGTACCAGGTGGTACCGAGTGTGTCGCCGAACAACGCGATCGTGATCAACGAGGTGATGGCCAGCAACGGCGCCACCGCGATGGATGAGAACGACCAGTACGAAGACTGGATCGAACTGTACAACACGGGCACCAATGCGGTCGATCTCCAAGGCTGGTACCTCAGTGACACGCCATTCGAGCCCACGAAGTGGCAATTCCCCGGCGGCACCTTGCTGGCTCCCGGCGACTACATGATCGTGTGGGCCGATGAAGACCAGTCCCAAGGCCTGATGCACGCGAACTTCAAACTGACGGCCTCCGGCGAAAGCGTCCTGCTCTACGACACGGATACCCTGCTGGTGGACAACGTCGATTTCAGCGAGCAGATCACCGACCAAGGCTACGCGCGTGTGCCCAACGGCAGCGGGCCTTTCATCATCCAGCAACCGACGTTCGCGGCGAACAACAACAACGTGGGCATCAGCGAGAGCACGACCGCCGCTGGTTTCCGCCTTTACCCGAATCCTGCGACCACGCAGGTGCTGCTCGTGTGGGATGAACCCGTTCCGCAGGCGGTGTCGATCCTCGACGCCACGCAGCGCGTGGTCTGGAGCGGAACGTTGCGCTCAGGTTCCCCGGTAGACGTGAGCGGCTTCACCTCCGGCACCTACGTGGTGCGACTTCCGCAGGGCAGCCAGCGGATGGTCGTGGTGCGCTAGTGCCCTGCGTGCGCGGCTTCAATCGTGCGTTCCAGCTGGAGGAAGTGGCGCTGCTGGTGAGCGACAGGGAAGCGGAACGCATCACCCGCTTTGAAGCGGATGATCGGGCCCAACGAACTGCTCACCTTCATCCGGTTCAGATCCGTCATGCGGGCGCGTTCAAGCAGCTTCAAAAATCGCTCGCACAGGTCGATGAAGCGATCGATGCTCTCCTGTGAAGCGCCGTTGTTCCGTGGTGGGTCGAACATGCGCATCGTCTTCATACGGTTGCGGATGGTGCCGTCCGCTTTCGGGAGCATGCCTTTGGTAAAATAGTATCCAAGCAGCCCGGGCTTGAAGTCCGCGTTGAACGGCAGCGCCTCAGCACGTTCATCGAACACGCGTTCCAGTCCATGCAGGTAAATGCCGCTGCTCATACACATGTGCTCGAAGATCTCCACTGCGTTCCACTTCTCTGGCGCGGGGCGGTGCAAGAGGATCTCCGCAGGCATCGAACGGACAAGCCGAGCGCGTTCCATCTGCTTCCTGAGCGTGGCCGAGAGGTCATCGATGAGGTTGGTCGCATCCATGCTTTGTCCGCAGGAGCCTTGAGCGCAAGCGGAGCGCGAAGGAAAACGCGCGGGTCCCGAAGCCCGCTTGACCTGCATCAAGAACGCCGCGCCCGCAGTCGGCTGAAGGTCTCCGGCTTCATACGCAGATAGCTGGCGATGTCCTTCTGCGGAACGAGTTGCAGCAACTTGGGACTGCGCGCGACCAACCGGTCATAGCGTTCCTCCGCGCTCAAGCTCAACTGCTCGATCTCGCGGGTGGCCCGCCCTACGAGGAGCTCCTCCAAGATCAACCGCCCGAAGCGTTCCATGATCGGCACCTCGTCATAAAGCCTCTGCAGATCGGCGTACGCGATACCGTACAGCACGCTGTCCGTCACAGCACGCACGTCAAAGCGGCTCGGCTTGCGCGTCACGAACGAATCGAAGGCTCCGCTCCAGCTTCCATCATAGGAGAAGCCCACGCAGATGTCTTCGCCGTCATGCGGGAAGGAGAGGCGCTGCACTCCGCTCTTCACGATGTAGAAGCGCTGCTCCACTTCGCCCACTTTGGAGATCAGCGCGCCTTTCGAGAACGCGTGCTCTGTCCAACACGTGCCGATACGTGACCAGTCCTCATCGGTCAACCGGACATAGCGCGCGATCGTTCGCTTGACCAGGTCCATGATCATCCATTCTTCACCAGGATGGCCTTGGTATGCTCATACCCGATGCGCTGGATCTCGGCGCCGCGGCTCAGATCGAACATGCCGAACGCGGCCAGGCCGGTCGGCTCCACAAAGAGCCTGCAGCCTTGTGCCGAGCGAGTGACCATTTCCCGGAAACTCAAGTGGAAGGTGCGGTCCAGGGTCCGGCGCAGTGAACGTTGCGCGGTGTAGTGGGGCAATGGGTTCACATACACGGCGATCACTTCACCGCGCCGTTCATTGAAAGGCTCGATGGGCAGGTTGTTGCTCAGTCCTCCATCGACGTAGGGCGTTCCATCTATGGTCATCGGGGGAAAGATCACCGGTACCGCACAGGCCGCCAGGAGCGGCGGGATGAGTTCCCCGGAACTGAAGATCCGTTGACCGCCCCGCTCCAGATCGGTCGCACTCACATGCAAAGGGAGCTTCAGGTCCTCGAAATACTTGGCGGGCAGGTAAGCGCCCAAGAATTCCCCGATCCGGCGCTGGCTCAGCAATTCGCCGCGCAGCACTTTCCAGCGGGTGCGATGCAAGCGCCACTCTTCGCGGAGGATAGCGGTCGCATCCAATGGCGAAAGTCCCCCTGCGATGAACGCACCGATCAAAGCGCCCGCGCTGGTACCACTGATCGCCGACGGCACGATACCCGCCTCCGCGAACGCCTGCAGCACGCCCAAGTGGGCCACACCGCGCGCGCCGCCGCCTGAAAGCACGAAGGGGACCTGTTCCATCCTGTGCGAAGGTCGTCTTCCTCGGCGTTCCTCTCCCATCGGCTGAAGCGACCGATCCCGGCCGTGCGTCTTCGGCTCTCGGCGGAACTTCAGCAGTCCTCACCTTTGCACCCGCTATTGACCATGGAACTCACTGGAATGATCGCCGCATTGGAGCACGCGTTGGCCTTGAGCCCCGACAACGCTCCTCTTCGCCTGCAATTGGCGGCCCTGCTCATGAACGCGGAGCGCTGGACTGATGCGGAAACGCACTTCAAGCATGTGCTCACCGCGAACCCCTCCGACCTGAAAGCCAAGCTGGGCTTGGCGAACGTCTTCCGCCGCACCGATCGGCCGAGCGCCGCCATCGTGATCTACGACGAACTGTACGACCGTGGCTCGCGCGACCCGGAATTGCTTCTCGCTTACAGCCGTGCGTTGGTGAAAGACGGTTCCGACGGCAAGGCCCAGCAGGTGTACCAAGAGCTGATCGCCAAAGCACCGGGCATGGCGGACAACGAACTCGACAGTCTCTTCCGCGTGGGCGGGCAGGAAGGCCAAGGAGACTACGACGAGGATGAGGACGAGGACGCCTTGGACGGACTGCTCATCAAGCCCGAGGAGAAGTTCGCCGATGTGGGCGGCATGGACGCGGTGAAGAAGGAGATCGCGCTGAAGATCATCATGCCCTTCCGGCAGCCGGACCTGTACAAGGCGTACAACAAGAAGGCCGGGGGCGGGATCCTGCTGTATGGACCTCCGGGTTGCGGCAAAACCTACATCGCCAAGGCCACCGCGGGTGAGATCGACGCGCGGTTCGTGAGCGCGGGCATCAGCGATGTGCTGGACATGTGGATCGGCAACAGCGAGAAGAACCTCTCGGGGATCTTCGATGCGGCACGTGACAACACCCCGTGCGTTCTCTTCTTCGATGAGATCGATGCGCTGGGCGCGAACCGCAGCCACATGAAGCAGAGCGGTGGGCGCCATCTCATCAACCAGTTCCTCAGCGAACTCGATGGCACGGGCAGCTCGAATGATGGCATCCTGATCATGGGCGCGACGAACGCGCCGTGGCACATGGATCCCGCGTTCCGCAGGCCCGGCCGCTTCGACCGCATCATCTTCGTTCCTCCGCCGGACCACGAAGGCCGCAAGCGCATCCTCGACCTGCTGCTGCGCGGCATGCCGACGGATGACATCGACACCGCTTCCATCGCGAAGATCACCGACGGTTTCAGCGGCGCGGACCTGAAAGGGCTCATCGACGTGTGCGTGGAGGACAAGCTGGCGGACGCCTTCAGCAGCGGCAAGCCTGAGCCGCTCACCACCAAGGACCTGAAGAAAGCGGCAGGCAAGTTGAAGCCCACCACGCGCGAATGGTTCAACAGCGCGAAGAACTACGCGCTCTACGCGAACGATGCCGGACTCTACGACGAGATCCTCAAATACGTGAAGTGATCGCGATGGAAGGGGATCGCACGCAGCGCGCGGCGCTGCTGTTGGAACACAACCGGCCCGCCGAAGCGGAGAAGGAGCTGCGCGCACATCTGTCGCAAGTGCCCCACGATGTGCGTGCGTTGCTGCTCCTGTCCCATTCGCTCACGATACAGGACAAGGACAAGGAAGCGGTGGAAGTCGCCAAGCAGGCGGTGGCCACCGCGCCCGACCTGGACGCCACACACTACCACTTGGCCAAGGCCTACCTCGGCGCACGCGCGCTGGAACTGGCCCGTGCCAGCGTGCAGCACGCCATCGCGCTCGATCCGGAAGACGCGAACAATCATGGCCTGCTCGCGCTGATCCTCCATCATGCGAATGAGCATGAAGGCGCTTTGCGTGCCGCTGAACAGGGCCTCGCACTGGACCCGGAACATCTCGGTTGCATCAACGTGCGGAGCGCGGAGCTCACGCATCTGAAGCGGCACGACGAAGCGGGCGCGAGCATCGACAAGGCGCTGGAGCTCGATCCGGAGAATCCGTACACGCACAGCAACACGGGCTGGACGGCGTTGCACCGCGGCGATCACGTCAAGGCGATGGAGCACTTCCGCGAGGCGCTGCGCCGGGAACCCGGCCTGGAGAACGCGCGGCGCGGCATGGTGGAAGCGCTGAAGGCGCGCTACTGGATCTACCGGCAGTGGTTGAAATACGTTTTCTGGGTGAGCAATCTGAAGAGCGGCACGCAGCGCTTCTTCATCATCGGCATCTGGCTTCTGGCCCGTGTGATCGGCACGCTCACGAAGAGTGTTCCCGTACTCGCACCGATCGGTGGGTTCATTATCGGGGCGTATATCCTGTTCGCGTTCAGCTCGTGGGTGATCAATCCCCTCACCAACCTGTTGTTGCGCCTGAACCGGTTCGGTCGGTACGTGCTGAGCCGCGAAGAGAAGCTCACGAGCTCCTTCACCGGTGCGGCCCTGGCCTTGATGCTGGTCGGCATCGGCTGCTTCCTGCTCGTGCCGGAACCGGGCTTCCTCGTGCTGGCGGGCTACGGCTTCCTGATGATGATCCCGATGGCGAGCATGTTCAACGCCGACAAGCCGCGCAACAGGAGGATCCGCATCGCCTATGCCTTGGGCCTCGCCCTCGTAGGCGCGTTCGCCGTTGCATGGAGCTTCATCACACAGGAGCCGTTCAATCCGGCCGTGCTCGTCTTCGGCTTCGGGGCGATCGCTTATCAGTGGATCGTGGCGCTCGTGCTGCGCTGAGAGTTCAGCGCTTCACGGAACTGCCACATGCAGGCCGCCGGGGATCGGAATATCAGCGCACAACGAAGGTCCGCTGGCCGGTGCGACCTGTGCCGGAAGTGCGCATCGAATAGGTGCCCGGGACGAGCGATGCGATATCCAGGACGCTGGTACCGTTCGCGCGCAGCGCACCGCGTTTCACGGTCCTTCCGGCAGCATCGATGATGTCGTAGGTCAGCACCGCATCGCCTTCCACCGTAACGAACAAGGTACCGCTCGCGGGCACGGGCCACATGCGGAATCCGGAAGAAGTGTTCTCGCCAGCGCCCACATTCAACAGCGTATAGATGTCGGACATCGCCGTGCAGCCGCTCGGGGCGGTGATCTCCACGGTGTAGTCGCCGTTCTCCGTGGCCGTGAAGTACTGCCCCGTGGCACCGGGGATCTCGGCGCCTCCCAAGAACCATTGGTAGGCATCGGCGGGTGTGCTGTTCAGCACGCCACCGGCATCCGTGATCACGGGGGCGGTAGGCTCAGGAAACGAGGTGAAGTAGATGGTGTCGGACAGGTCCGTGCATCCCACACTGTTCAGTACCGTAAGCACGAGCGGTTCTCCTTGGGACCATGCGTCCATCGTGGTGCTGCCATCGCTCCACAGGTAGTCCTCGAAGGCGGGCGGCCCCATAGCCATGGAGCTGTCGCCTGGACACAGCAGCAGGTCATCGCTGGTGACCGGTACGTCGAAGCTGGTACTTGTTATCGCGCTGAAGGCATCGAGTTTGCCGTGGCCGAAGATGTAGTTCGGTACCGTCCCGGTGAAGTCGTCCGGAAAGCCGGTTGACGTGATGGCTTCCATTACCTGCGCCTGCGTGGCATAAGGGCACTTCTGGAAATACAATGCGACGGCTCCGCTCACCGCCGGTGAGGCGATGCTCGTGCCGCCAGCCCGCACATGCACCGTATCCGAGCCCAGCGTCAGTATGCCGCTCGGGCTTGCCAAGCGGTTCGGGATGAACGCCAGAGGCATGGCACTGAAGGTCACGTCCCCGGGCGCCGCGATGTCCGGTTTCTGCAGTCCCGTTCGCGTAGGCCCGTACGAACTGCAGAATCCGATCTCCCCTTCAATGCCTCCGAGGTCTACCTCGACGCCATTGATCGCCGTGTATTGCTGGATGTTGTTGTAGTTGGCCACGCCGATCACGTGTGGAGAGCACGCCCAGCTGTCCACGATGCCACGATCGATCGAAGGCCATACGTAGTTCGCCATAGGGGCGTATTGCGCCACCGTAGGCAAGGCCGGGGTAGACAGCTCGTTCCCGATCTCGCTCAGTCCGAAGCCGTTGTTGTCCCAAGCGTCACACACCCCGTCACCGGTCATCATGATGCGCCAGTAGTAGGCGGCCGAATCAGGACTGAGCGAATAGATCTCCATGTTGTACTGGCCACCACGCAGGAACGTCGTGATATTCCATGTGGCCAGCGTATCGCCGTCATCATTGACGATGGATTCCACCAAGGTGTTATTGATCGCATCCTGGACATTGTGGAAAGGGATGTTGCCCCGGAAGGCGTATCCGCCGGTGACGCGATCCGCCCCGACACTGAACGAGATGTCGTTCATCTGCGCGGTATCACCCCAGAAATCGATATAGGCCAAAGGCTCGCCGGACGCAGGGTTGACGGAGTTTGTCTTGATCCATGCGAAGGAGGTGTCGGCACCCACCTCCATATGCAATTGGTACGGCGGGAAGCAGGCACTATTGCCTACAGCGCAGACCACTGAGCGACCCGGGGTGGCGGTGATCATGCTATCGATGAGGAGCGCTGCCGGATCCAACCCGTCGTGGCTGCCGAGATAGGCCCCGAGGCTCAGGTTCACCACGGCCGGCTTGCCCATGTCCGTGGCATGATCGAAAATGTACTTCACCCCATCGGTGACATCCGGCAGGAATGAAGGATTGCCCTCGGTGAGCGCGGAAACGATGATCAGATCGCTCTTGGGCGCGGCCCCGATATAGAGTCCTGTATTTCCACCGTTGCCCGCAGCCGTGCCGGCCACCGTGGTACCGTGACCACCGCCGTTCGTTTCGCCACCATAGTGGAAGGAGAAATTCTGGAACATGAGCGGGCAGTTCCCCGCGTCGATATCCGCCTTGGTCCATTCCTGACCATAGCCATACTCCGCGGGCGTATTGCTGGAATTCGCCTCATGATGGTCCCAGAAGTACAGTGCACGCGTGCCGGTGCTGTCCCTCATATCGGGATGGTTCAGGTCCATGCCCGTATCCACGATACCGATCACCACGCCATCTCCATCATAGCCCCGCTGCAACGGGGACAATCCTTGTTGCACCTGGTCGATGTGGGTCTTCACGCGCATGCTGTCGTTCAGTGTCTGTCCATAGCCGAAGCCTTGGATGCTGCGGACCATGGGCTCACTGTCCAGTTCACGTACGCGCCCTACCGGCATGCGCACGCTGGTCCAGTTCCGCATCTTCATCCGCACGGTACCACCGTGCTCCTTCACGATGCGATCGATCCGGTCGGTCGGTCCCTCCAGGAAAAGGCCCATCATCATGTCCGGGTCCGCGGTCTTCAGGTACTGGCCGAGCCGGAAGCCGATCAAGGTGCGCTCCTGGGCTTGGGAGAAAGCGGTGGCGAGCACCAGGGCGAGCGCAAGGGAATAGCGTTGCATCATGTGGGGTGATGGCCTTGGCGTCGGGCGCTGGCCGGACCCAAAATTAGGCGCGGTCCTCACCTATCATGCCGGCGTACGTGGGGACTTTCGGCAAGAAATCAACAGCGCCGGTGACGTGATCGACCCGGCAGCAATAGTGCGTGAGGCCGTTGCTCACCATCAGGAAAGGCACGCGGAACACGAGGTTGTAGCGGGCGGCCTGCTCGAAGACCTTCTGGTCCACCTTCACCTGTGGGGCTTTGCATTCCACGAGGAGCAGCGGTTTGGCCGAGCGGTCATGCACCACGATGTCGGCCCTCTTGGTCAGGCCGTTCAGGCTGATGGTGTGCTCGAGGGAAGTCAAGGACGCCGGGCAGCCGAGGTCATGGATCAGGTGGTTCAGCACATGCTGCCGAACCCATTCTTCGGGCGTGCAGACCAGCCACTTCTTCCGGAGGGGATCCCACAGCCGATCTCCATCGGCGTCATGCCTAAGTTTGACGCCATGATCCGGGAGGTTGAGAGGCTGCACGAGGGAATACGCAACGCAGAGACGCGGAGAGGCGCAAAGGAACGCAGAGCTGAATGCTCGTCACGTGGCCGCTGCACTATCCCTGGCTTTACGAGCCGGAAACCACATTCCTCCGCGTACCTCCGACCTGTTCTCCGCGCCTCTGCGATTAGCCCATACTGATGAACAGCAAGGAAGAGATCGTACACAACTGGCTGCCCCGCTACACGGGTGTGGCCTTGGAGGAGTTCAAGCCGCACATCCTGCTCACGAACTTCAGCAACTACCTGGACCTCTTCGTTCAGCAGACGGACGCGAAGGTGATCGCGCGCGACAAGGCCATGCAGGTGGCGATCGCCGAGGACATGTGCATGATCAACTTCGGCATGGGCAGCGCCAACGCGGCCACGGTGATGGACCTGCTGAGCGCGATCAAGCCGCAGGCCGTGCTCTTCCTGGGCAAGTGCGGCGGGTTGAAGAAGAAGAACGAGCTGGGCGACCTGATCCTGCCCATCGCGGCGATCCGAGGTGAGGGAACGAGCGAGGACTACTTCCCGAAGGAAGTGCCGGCCCTCCCCTCCTTCATGATCCACCGCGCGGTGAGCGGCGTGATCCGGGACATGGAGATGGACTACTGGAGCGGCACGGTCTACACCACCAACCGTCGGGTGTGGGAGCACGATGAGGACTTCAAGAAGAAGCTGCAGCGTATGCGGTGCATGGGCATCGACATGGAGACGGCGACGATCTTCATCACCGGCTTCGCGAACGAGATCCCCACGGGGGCACTGCTGCTCGTGAGCGACCAGCCCATGATGCCTTGGGGCGTGAAGACCTCGGCCAGCGACGCGAAGGTCACCGGCAATTTCGTGGAACGGCACGTACGCATCGGCGTGGAAAGCCTGCGCGACATTATCAACCACGGTCGCAGCGTGAAGCACCTGAGATTCGAATAGAACGCAGATGACGCGGATCCCTATGATGAACGCGGATAACCACGAGTCGCACGGCCGGATCCATCCTTTCAGATCCGCGGTGATCCGCATCATCTGCGTTATCAGCGTTCCATTTTCATGAGCACCACGGACGACTTCAAGAAGATCGTCAAGGACGTCCGCGCGAAGTCCTTCAAGCCGGTGTACTTCCTGCACGGCGAGGAGAGCTACTTCATCGACCGCGTGGCCGAGGAGATCGAGAAAGCCGCGCTGGAAGAGCACGAGCGCGACTTCAACCTCACCGTGGTGTACGGCCGCGATTGCGACCCCGACCGGGTGAAGGACACCTGCCTGCGCTATCCGATGATGGCTGAGCGGCAAGTGGTGATCCTGCGCGAGGCCCAGACCTGGCGAATCGATGCGTTCGACAAGCTGGAATCCTACTTCAAGAACCCCACGCCCACCACGGTGCTGGTGATCCTGTACAAGCACAAGAAAGCGGACGGCCGCAAGACCTGGTTGAAGGACCTGGCGAAGAAGCAAGTCGTCTTCGTGAGCGACAAGTTGAAGGACGACAAGTTGCCGGAGTGGATCCAGGCCTACGTGAAATTCCACAAGCGGAGGATCGGTCCGGTGGAAAGCAAATTGCTCGCTGACCACTTGGGCAGCGATCTGGGCAAGCTCACCAACGAAGTGGAGAAGCTCTGCATCGTGACGGAGCCGGACGGCGCCATCACCTCCGCGCTGATCGAGCGCAACGTGGGCATAAGCAAGGACTACAACATCTTCGAGCTGCAGAACGCCATCGGCGCGCGGGATCATTTGAAAGCGCAGACCATCGCGCACTACTTGGCCAGCGACAAGGAGCACAAGCTCTTCCTGACGGCGGCGATGTTGAGCAGCTACTTCAGCAAGATCGCCATCGTGCATGCGAGCCAAGGGCTTTCACAAGCGGATCTGGCCGCGGCGATGAAGGTCCCGCCCTTCTTCGTGCGCGACTACGCGAATGCGGCACGGCACTACCCGCCGGCACGTTTGAAGGAGATCCAGCATCTGCTGCGCGAAGCCGACCTGAACAGCAAAGGCGTGGGCAATGCCAGCGCCAACGATGGTGAACTGTTGCGCGAGTTGCTGGTGCGTGTGATGAACTGAGCGCATGTCCTGGAAGATCGCCATCGTCGTCGCGCTGCTTACCGCCATTCTCACCGGCACCGTCACCGCCTTCGTCGCCGAGTACACCACCAAGGCGATGAAGCTCTCGAACTTCGAAGGTGGCCGTGGCTACGCTGTGATGTTCCTGATCCTGGCCGCACTGATCGGTGGGCTCATCATCGGACTTGTCATGACCGGCATGGTGGGCGCGGTGGAATGGAAGCACTTCTGGAAAGCGCAGGGCTGGTCGTTGCTGGTGAGCAACGGGATCGTGTTCGCGATCGCCGGAATGTGCCTCTTGAGCATTCCGAAGAGACTGCTGTTGGATGGCGAACTGATCGCGCTCGATGCGGAGATCTTCCTGCCTGATGATCTGGGGCCGAGAGGAAAGGTGAACGAGAAAAACCTCTATCTGAGCCTGTATGCGGGCAAGGACGACAACCACTACGTGAAGATCGACACCACACGACTGCGCCATGAAGAAGGGATGTTGGTCATCCCGGTCGAAGCGGACCTGAACACCGTATCGCCGGGACGCATGCTGTCGCTCACCGTCAACGATTCCATCGGCTACACCTTGGACATGCCGCTACAACCCGCGCCCCGCAAGGAAGACTTAGCCTGGACGGAACGCCTGCCGATGCGCCTTTCGAAGGTGAGCAACGTGAAGTACGAATACACCCGCGTGCTCGTGCGCTATCGCGTGATCAAGAAGGGAAAGCCTGAAAAGAGTTGAAAAAAGGACCGCCGCGTCCACGTCGTTGGACGGGAACGCGGCGGCGCTCGAAGTTCACGGAGTTATTTCTTCGGCTGCGGAGGGGCCGGTGCAGGCGTAGCCACTTTCACGGGTGCGGTCGCAGGAGCAGGGCCACCAACGGCTTCAACGGTACCATGGATGGTCACCACCTTGCTGGGCGCATTGGTAGCATTGCTGTTCACGGTCACCGTTTTGGTGAAGGGGCCGACCCGATTGGTGTCATAGTGGATGTTCACCGTGGACGAAGCACCGGGCGCGATGGGGGCCGTATCGCACTTGGGCACCGTGCAACCGCAGGAACCTTGGCAGCCTGACATGATCAAGGGGGCATCACCCGTGTTGGTCACCACGAACTGGCGATTCGGGTCGCCCCCTTGAGCGATGGTACCGTAGTCGATGCTCTCGGTATCGATGCTGATCATGGGGCCCTTCTGCGCGAAGGTGCCGAGGAAGATCGCGCCGAGCGCGAGGGTAAGCAAGCTGCGTTTCATGGGGTCGGTTGTGTTTGTCGGGTAAACGTACTGGGACAGGACGAGGCAGTCGGGCCGTTCACAGGACATTAACACCAGCACGACCGGTCGAGGGGTTCCCCGCTCCGGGAACTCCCGGCCACCGGTACTTTCGCGCCTGCCCGCAGAAGGCGCGGGCTCATTCTGAACTATGGAACTCGCGAAACGATACGACCCCTCCACCACGGAAAGCAAGTGGTACCAATACTGGCTCGACAACGGCTACTTCCGCAGCGTGCCCGATGGCCGCGAGCCGTACACCGTGGTGATCCCGCCGCCGAACGTGACCGGCGTGCTGCACATGGGGCACATGCTGAACAACACGATCCAGGACGTGCTGGTCCGCCGCGCGCGCATGCAGGGCAAGAACGCCTGCTGGGTGCCGGGAACGGATCACGCGAGCATCGCTACGGAAGCTAAAGTGGTTCGATTGCTAGCGGAGCAAGGCATCAAAAAGAGCGCGATCGGCCGGGAGAAATTCCTGGAACATGCCTACGCCTGGAAGGACAAGTACGGCGGTGTGATCCTGGAGCAGTTGAAAAAGCTCGGTGCGAGTTGCGATTGGGACCGCACACGCTTCACCATGGAGCCGAAGTTGAACGAGGCCGTGCTCGACGTCTTCATCGACCTGCACAAAAAGGGCCTGGTGTATCGCGGCCAACGCATGGTGAACTGGGACCCCGTCGCTCTAACCGCCGTAAGCGATGAGGAGGTGATACACAAGGAGGTGAACTCGCGGCTGTTCCATGTGCGCTATGCGATTCAGACAGATGCTCAGAAAGTCTCCCCCACCGGGGGAGATTTAGAGGGGGTGCAATACATCACCATCGCCACAACCCGCCCCGAAACCATCCTCGGCGATACCGCCATAGCCGTTCACCCGGAAGATGAGCGCTATGCACATTTGAAAGGCAAGCGTGCGTTCGTACCACTGATCGGCCGCAGCATCCCCATCATCTTCGATGAGTACGTGGAGCGCGAGTTCGGTACGGGTGCGCTGAAAGTCACGCCTGCACACGACACGAACGACTACGAGCTCGGCAAGAAGCATGGGCTGGAGACCATCGACATCCTGGAAGCGAACGGCACCTTGAGCGCCGCCGCGCAACTCTACATCGGTGAGGACCGCTTCGCCGCGCGCAAGAGGATCGTGAAGGACCTCGAGGAGAAAGGCCATCTGGTAAAGATCGAGGACATCAAGAACAAGGTGGGCTACAGCGAGCGCACGGATGCCGTGATCGAGCCGCGCCTGAGCTTGCAGTGGTTCGTGAAGATGAGCGAACTGGCCAAGCCCGCGTTGGAAGTGGTGAAGGACGGCCGCGTGAAACTGCACCCGCAGAAGTTCGTCAACACGTACACCTACTGGATGGAGAACGTGCGCGATTGGTGCATCAGCCGCCAGTTGTGGTGGGGCCAACAAGTGCCCGCTTGGTACAACGATTCAGGCGATGCCGCCGTGTGCCGCACGGAAGCCGAAGCCATCGCACAGTTCAAGGCCGCTGGACAGAGCATCAACGGCATCAAGCAGGACGAGGACGTGGTGGACACCTGGTTCAGCAGTTGGCTCTGGCCCATCAGCGTGTTCGATGGCTTCGAGAACCCGGACAATGCGGACATCAAGTACTACTACCCCACCAACGATCTGGTGACCGCGCCGGAGATCCTCTTCTTCTGGGTCGCGCGCATGATCATGGCGGGTCTCGAGTACCGCCATGAAGTGCCCTTCAAGAACGTGTACCTCACCGGCATCGTGCGCGACAAGCTGGGCCGGAAAATGAGCAAGAGCCTCGGCAACAGCCCGGATCCATTGGAGCTGATCGAGAAATACGGCGCGGATGGCGTGCGCGTCGGGATGCTCCTTACCTCTCCTGCCGGCAACGATCTGCCCTACGACGATTCGCTCTGCGAGCAGGGCCGCAACTTCAGCAACAAGATCTGGAACGCCTTCCGTTTGGTGAAGGGCTTCACGGTTGAAGACAAGTCACAGTCAGCGAGCAACGAGGTTGCTTGCGCGTGGATGCGCTCACGCGTGGAACGCGCCACGAAGGAGATCGACGACCTCTATGCGCAGTTCCGCATCAGCGAGGCGCTCATGGCCACCTACAAGCTGATCTGGGATGACCTGTGCAGCTGGTATTTGGAGAGCATCAAGCCTCCGTTCACCAAGAACGCTGATGGAGAAGGCGTGGCTGAACCAATCGATCGCGCGACCTACGAGGCCACCATCGCCGTCTTCGAGGACGTGATGAAGTTGCTGCATCCCTTCATGCCCTTCCTCACCGAGGAACTGTGGAGCCACCTGAACGAGCGCAAAGGCCCAAAGGACGCGTTGATCATCGCGCCGTGGCCGAAGAGCGGCAACGGTGACGCGAAACTGGAAGCCGAAGTGCAACATGCCTTCGACCTGGTGACGGCCGTGCGTAACATGCGCAACGAGCGCGGCATGAGCCCGAAGGAAGCCTTCGAACTGCAAGTGAAAGGGTCAACGCCGTTGAGTGCAGCTTCCATCGCACTTGTCGGTAAACTGGCCAACGTATCAGCGATCAACGCGGTATCAGCCCCGAGCGAGGGTTCGATCACCTTCCTCGTAGGCACCACCGAATACGCGGTGAACCTGGGCGGCGAACTTGACACGGACGCCGAAGTGAAGAAGGCTGAAGAAGAACTCGGCTACCTGCGCGGCTTCCTCACCAGCGTTGACAAGAAGCTCTCGAACGAACGCTTCGTCGCCGGCGCGCCGCCGCAAGTGCTGGAGAACGAGCGCAAGAAGAAGGCGGACGCTGAGGCGAAGATCAAGTCGCTGGAGGAGCGGTTGGCGGTGCTGAAGTGATAGCGGCAATGCGCTAGCGACGGACATTGTGTCGAAACCCATGAGCCTCACACCCCGGAAGCCGCCTATCAGGATCGAGGTACAGGTTGAAACTCGTTGGTTGCTGACCCTGTTCGTCTTGGTCTGGTCCAGTATCGCTTGGGTCATGACCGGGATCACCGCCTACGGATTGCTCACCACGCCGTCAAGGATCCCGCAACTCTGGTTCCTCCCGTTAGTAATGATCGCCGCAGGGATCGTGAGCGGGAGTTGGATCATCTGGCAGCTGCGCGGCAAGGAGGTTTTCGAGCTAGCGGATGATGGCATCACGCTATGGCATGCCAATGCGTTGTTCAAGAAGCGCCTGTTCCTGCGCTTGGAAGAGGTCGAGTTCATACTTACTGAAGAGGACAAGGTCACGCCATGGTGGATCCGGCGACAATGGGGCATTGGCGGTGGCGCCATTGTGATCGGACATCATGGCCGCAGGCGCCGTTGGGGGATCGACCTGAGCCCCGCTAGGGCTGAACGGATCGCAGGAGAAATGCGCCGGAAGCTCGAGGAAGGGCTGGCGGTGTTGAAATAGGAGATCACCGCTTCACCCAACGCAGGCTCTGCGTAGAACCCTCTGCATCCCGGACCTGAACGGTGTAGGCACCTGTAGGAAGCGCGGCCGTGTCGATCGTTGCTGTGGCTGTCGCAGCACGTCGTCGAGAACAAACGCGACCCGTCGCATCCATGATCAGGACTTCGGGCGTTCCAACGAGACCGCTCAGCGTGAGTTGGTCCTCCCCCGGATTCGGGCTGAGCATGATAGTAGTGGCAGCGCGTGGTTCATCCTGACCCAACCACGAGGCACATCCGAAATCCCACCACCAACGCGTGTGGTCGATATCCACATCCGAGTAGCAGCGCAGAGGCCCTCCAGCCGCATCGATGATCATCCCGACCCAAGGCAGGAAGTATCCATTGAACAGACCTAGACGTTCGGCGATCGTATCCCCGTTCTGGAGCGCCAAGAACCGGAGCGTCAGTCCATCAATGACCAGCGTACCCGTGTCCGCCACCACCGAGTAGACCCAGCTTTCGCCGCCATCCGGCATGGCCGCCTGCCAATGATCGCCTGGCGCAGCGTTGAAGTCGTAGAGCGTGTCGAACGCCACGCCGTCCCAAATACTGACGAGATCACCGCTCACCGAGGTGTAGTACGGACCGTCCTGAAAGGCGTACGTCGTATCGGACGGGTAGTCGACATACTCCAGGTAAGCATCGATCCGCTGACTGGTGAAACCATCGATGAGCGTGTCACCCCAGTACGTGAAGCGCGCATAACCTTCGGTCGTCCAAGAGTTCGAGAACGTGTAGGTCCAAGTCGCTCCAGGTGGGCACCAGATCTGGGAGATCACAGGCAACACCGCGGTGAACGCAAGCGTTATCGTGAGCAGGGTTCGTTGTGATCGCATGGTCATGTGATATGTCTTCAGACGCACCTGACCGAAGGTACGCTGCCGCACTCTCTGACGGAATTACCTTAGCCGCATCGACCGCTCCCTTACATACGCCGCCATCGACATCGGATCGAACGCCGTGCGCCTGCTGGTCGGTGAGGTGATCGAGCGCGATGACCACCCGATCATCAAGAAGCAAACGCTCGTTCGCGTTCCCATCCGTTTGGGCGAGGACGTATTCGACAGCGGCGCGATCGGACCGGCCAAGCGCGATTACCTGATCAAGAGCTTGAAGGCCTTCCGCCTGCTTACGGAAGTGTATGGCCTGAGCTACATGCGCTGCTGCGCCACCAGCGCCATGCGCGAAGCGACGAACAGCGAGGAGATCCGCGCGCGGGTGGAGATGGAGAGCGGCGTGCACATCGAGGTGATCAACGGCAAGATCGAGGCGGACCTCATCTACAACACCTTCTGGACGCAGGACCTGCTGAAGGACCGCAATTACCTCTACATCGATGTGGGCGGTGGCAGCACCGAACTCACCTGGCTGGAGAAGGGCAAACGTGTGAAGAGCGCGAGCTTCAAGGTGGGCACCGTGCGCACCTTGGCGGGGAAAGTTGAGCCGCAGGCATGGGCCGATGTGGAATCCTTCCTGAACGAACTGAAGGAAGAGCACGGCGAATTGCTCGCGATCGGAACGGGCGGGAACATCAACCGCATCTTCAAAGAAGCGCAAAAGCCCTTCGGCGAACCGCTTTCCGTGACCGAGATCCGCGCGCAGCGGGAGCGCATCGCGAGCTACAGCTTCGAGGACCGTGTGAAATTGCTGCGCCTTCGCCCTGACCGCGCTGACGTGGTGGTCCCGGCCGCGGACATCTTCCTGCGCATCATGTCCTATGCGAACATCGAGGAGATTTTCGTGCCCAAGGTCGGCCTTGCGGACGGCATCATCTACGACCTGTACATGAAGCAGTACGGGAAGGTGCGGTATCCGAAGGCAGAGCCGGTGGTGGCCTGATCCTCAGTCCTTGGCCCTGAATTGCCCGGGCGTCACACCCTCCATCTTCTTGAAGATGCGCGCGAAATAGTTGGGATCGCTGAAGCCAGCGGCATAGCAGACTTCTTTGATCGCGACGTCCTCCTGCTGAAGGAGCTTCTTCGCGTAGTTCACGCGCTCTTGCAGCACGAGCTGGTTCGGCCCCATGCCGAACTGGTCGGTGAAGGCGCGATAGAACGAACTGCGGCTCATACCCGCGAGCTCGCACAAGCGCTGCACGGCGATGGGCTCCGTGAGGTTGCGCCGGATATGCTCGATCACCGCTTTGAAGCGCAGGTTCCACGGGGCATGCGCGCCGTTGTGGAAGACATCGGCGCGGTTCTGCAAGCGGATGAGGGACAACACGATCTCCTTCAGCAACAGGTCGGCGAGGATGTCCTTCAAGGGATCCGTTCCGCTCAGCACACGCACCACACGATCGCTCAGGCGTGCGAGTTCCTCATCGTTCTGGAGGAAAGGCCGCGTGGAGTCGACAATCCACGGTTGGCCATCGGGCATGGGCCGCTGCTCGTTCAGGTAGTCGAGCTGCTTGGTGAAGTGCGATTGCTCGATGACCAGCGCGGTACACTGGGTCGGCTTCCAGGGCGTCGCGTCAGGGAAATCGATGTCCATCACGCCATCGTGCGGAACAAGCATGGTCTGTCCGGGCACATAGTCCTGGAGTTCTTCATGCGCGCCCAGGTGCAGCACCTTCTTGCCGCGCAACATGCTGGTGATGGTGAAGCCCCCGAACGTGAGGTGCACACCGCTGGTGGCCTTGCGCGTCTCGTACACGTTCAGCTCGCAACGCTCCAAGGTGTACGCGCGGCGGAATTCGATGTCCGTGGTCACGTGGTCCTCCGGTGCGAGGGCCACGGGGCGCAGCGGATCACCGGGTGAGGCAAGCGCTTTCACCCCACCAAGGTAGGTACGCGGATGAGGCGGACCATCGCTGGTAAGTGGTCTGGGACGATCGTGCTGATCCCTGGGATGATTGTGAAGGCCATCGCCGCACCGCGGCGGTCACTTCGCTCCTTCCAAACCAACGGAACCATGGCAACAGCAACAGCAAGCAAGTCCGCGACCTTCCCTGGCACCACCATCCAGTTCAAAGAGCGCTACGACAACTACATCGGCGGCAACTGGGTGAAACCGGTGGGCGGCGAGTACTTCGACAACATCTCCCCCATCAACGGGCAGGTCTTCACGCAGGCCGCGCGGAGCAAGAAGGAGGACATTGACCTGGCGATCGACGCGGCGCACAAGGCCTTCGTGAAGTGGAGCCGCAGCTCCGCCACCGAGCGCAGCAACATCCTCACCCGTATCGCGCAGGTGATCGAGGACAACAAGGAATACCTGGCCACCATCGAGACGATCGACAATGGCAAGCCGATCCGCGAAACGATGAACGCGGATCTGCCCTTGGTGATCGACCACTTCCGCTACTTCGCCGGTGTCATCCGCGCGGAGGAAGGCTCCATCAGCGAGCATGATCCGGATACGGTGAGCATCTGCATCCACGAGCCGATCGGCGTGGTGGGCCAGATCATCCCGTGGAACTTCCCGCTGCTCATGGCCACGTGGAAGATCGCGCCCGCACTGGCCGCCGGTTGTTGTGTGGTGGTGAAGCCCGCCGAGCAAACACCCACGAGCATCATGACCCTCATGGAGCTCATCGGCCATCTGCTTCCGGAAGGCGTGTTGAACATCGTCACCGGTTTCGGACCGGAAGCCGGCAAACCGCTGGCGCAATCACCGCGCATCGCGAAAGTGGCCTTCACCGGAGAGACCACCACCGGACGCTTGATCATGCAGTACGCCAGCGAAAACCTCATTCCGGTCACGATGGAACTCGGTGGAAAGTCGCCGAACATATTCTTCCCCAGCGTAGTGGAAGCCGATGATGAGTTCTTCGACAAAGCGCTGGAAGGCGCAGCGATGTTCGCGTTGAACCAGGGAGAGATCTGCACCTGTCCGTCGCGCTTGCTCGTGCATGAGAAGAGCTACGACACCTTCATGGACCGCTTCCTGCCGCGCGTGAAAGCGATCAAGATGGGCAGCCCATTGGACGCGTCGACGATGCTCGGCGCACAAGCCAGCAACGACCAGTACGAGAAGATCCTCAGCTACATGGACGTGGGCAAACAAGAGGGCGCGCAACTGCTCACCGGTGGCGCTGCCGCGAAGTTGCCCGGCGATCTGGCGAACGGCTACTATATCCAGCCCACGGTCTTCAAGGGCCACAACAAGATGCGCATCTTCCAAGAGGAGATATTCGGCCCGGTGCTGTCGGTGACCACCTTCAAGAGCACGGAGGAAGCGATCAGCATCGCCAACGATTCCGCCTACGGCCTCGGCGCCGGTGTGTGGACGCGCGATGCGCACGAGCTCTACCAAGTGCCGCGCGCCATCCAGGCCGGTCGCGTGTGGGTGAACAACTACCACGCTTACCCGGCGCACGCACCGTTCGGGGGCTACAAGAAGAGCGGCTTCGGGCGCGAGAACCACAAGATGATGCTGGGCCACTACCGCCAGACGAAGAACATGCTGATCAGCTACAGCAAGAACAAGCTGGGCTTCTTCTGATCAGATGATCGGTCGATCAGATGATCAGAATATGGCGACCGCCGGACACTGATCATCTGGTCTTCCAGCTCCCTCATCATCTGATCTTCTGATCATCTCATCTTCTGATCGGGAAACACATGGGAAGCGTGAAACGCATCGTCGCCACCTTCGAGGCGCTCGAGGTGGTCGAGCGCCTGAAGAAGGAACACGGACCGCTCGTGTTCCATCAGAGCGGCGGCTGTTGCGATGGATCGCAGCCCATGTGCTTCCCCCTTGGTGACTTCCGCATGGGCACGCAGGATGTGCAGCTCGGCGAGATCGAAGGCACTGGTTTCTGGATGCACCAGGAACAGTTCGAATACTGGAAGCACTGCCAGCTCACACTGGATGTGGTGCCCGGAAGAGGATCGAGCTTCTCGTTGGAGATCCCGCTGAGCGTGCGGTTCCACATACGATCAAGGTTGTTCACAGAAGAGGAAATGGCGATGCTCGAACCGTTGGCATACGAGGACCAGCGCTAGTTCCCAGGATCACCCACTTTGCTTGTGGCTCAGTAGCTTGGTGCCATGAACGTGATCTTCCTCGTGTCGCGGCGGTCCACCTCGGCTGTCATGATCGGCCTCGGTCTCATCAGCTTTTCAAGTTGCGATAAGGATGATAAGCCGGATCCGACCCAGACCGTGTACGTCTACGTTGATACCATTCCGCTACCACCGAACGCCATTGCGGATGCGGACGGTAATGTCTATTCGACCATCACGATCGGTTCCCAACGCTGGATGGCGGAGAACCTGCGAACAAGCCACTACGCCAATGGTGATCCGATATCGTACGCACCGGAAAGTGCCCAGTGGGTAGGCCAGAACACTGGGGCGTGGACAAACTATGCCGGCGACTTCGGTTACGATGCCATCTACGGAAAGCTCTATAACTGGTACACGGTAGTGGACCCTCGCAACGTTTGCCCTGATGGATGGCATGTTGCCAGCGATGATGAATGGAAGGAGCTGGAGTCGGCCATGGGTGTGCCCCTATCAGATCTGGATGTTTACGGCGAACGCGGCTCAGACTCCAACGTCGGCGGGCAACTGAAATCGGTGATCCTTTGGGACGACCCGAATTCAGGGGCCAATGACAGCAGCGGCTTTTCAGGATATCCTGGAGGCGAGAGGCTTCCCCCTGGCACATTCAGCAGCGTCACTGCGAAGGGAATTTGGTGGACCGCCTCGGAATACGATCCGGGTCTGGCCTGGCTAAGGGAGCTGTACAACACGAGCACCGGGGTATACCGGCTCTATCACTTCAAGACCCAAGGCTGCTCGGTCCGCTGCGTGGAAGACTAGGGGACTACACCCTCCCTGCCTTTATCTCCTCCACCACCGCTGGATCCAACAACGTTGTCGTATCGCCGAGGTTGCCCATCTCCCCTTCCGCGACTTTCCGCAGTATGCGGCGCATGATCTTGCCACTGCGTGTTTTGGGCAGGCCGCTCACGAACTGGATCTTGTCCGGCTTGGCGATGGGGCCGATCACGCGGGTCACCGTCGCGAGGATGTCGGCCTTGGCCAGCTCCACATCGTCGATGTGCTTCTCGGCGATCACGTACGCATAGATACCCTGCCCCTTGATGTCGTGCGGGTAGCCGACCACGGCGCTCTCCACGACGAACTCGCTTTCATTGATCGCATTCTCGATCTCGGCCGTGCCGAAGCGGTGTCCGCTCACGTTGATCACATCGTCCACGCGGCCGATGATACGGTAGCGGCCTTCCGCATCGCGGCGCGCGCCATCACCGGTGAAGTAATACCCCTTGTAGCTGCTGAAGTAGGTTTGGCGGCAACGCTCATGATCGCCGTAGGTCGTGCGGATGATCGAGGGCCACGGGAATTTGATGGCGAGCAGACCTTCCACTTCGTTCTCGGCGATCTCCATTCCATCGGCGGTGAGCAGCACAGGCTGCACACCGGGCAAGGGCCAGGCCGCGTAGCTCGGCTTCTCGTCTGTTACGCCCGCGAGCGATGAGATCATGATGCCACCGGTCTCCGTTTGCCACCACGTGTCCACGACGGGGCAGTTGTTCTTGCCGATGTGCTCCTTGTACCAATGCCAGGCTTCTTCGTTGATCGGTTCACCCACGCTGCCGATCACGCGCAACGAGGAAAGTGAATGCGGGTTCACGAAGTCGAGCCCTTGCGCCATCAACGAGCGGATCGCCGTGGGCGCCGTGTAGAAGATGTTGACCTTGTGTTTGTCGATCACCTGCCAGAAGCGGCCCGCATCCGGGAATGTCGGTATGCCCTCGAACATGAGCGTGGTCGCACCGGCGAGCAACGGCCCGTAGATGATGTAGCTGTGACCGGTCACCCACCCGACATCAGCCGTGCACCAGAACACATCGTTCTCTTCGTATTGGAAGACATTGCGGAACGTGTAGTCCGCGTAGACCATGTAACCTCCGCAGGTATGCACCACGCCTTTCGGTTTGCCGGTGCTGCCGCTGGTGTAGAGGATGAAGAGCATGTCCTCGCTGTCCATTTCCTCGGCCGGGCAGTTCGCGTCCACCTGCTTCGATTCCTCATGCAGCCAGACATCACGACCATCCTTCATCGTCACGGCATCACCGGTGCGCTTGGTAACGATCACGCGCTTCACACCGGGACAGGTCAATAGCGCCTCATCCACTATGCTCTTCACCGCCACCTTCTTCGCGCCTCGGGCCATGCCGTCACTTGTCAGCACGAAAGCCGCGTCCGCGTCTTGTACACGATCGGCGATGCTCTGCGCACTGAAGCCAGCGAAGACCACGGAATGGACCGCTCCGACCCGTGCGCAGGCCAGCACAGCAACCGCCAATTCGGGGATCATCGGCATGTAGATGCACACACGATCACCCTTCTTCACGCCATTGCGCTTCAACACGTTGGCATAGCGGCACACGCGGTCATGCAATTCACGGTAAGTGATGCGCTGCGCAGCTTCCTTCGGGTCGTTCGGCTCCCAGAGAATAGCGGTCTGTTCGGCACGGGCCGCGAGATGCCGGTCCAGGCAGTTCTCCGTGATGTTGAGCTTTCCACCGACGAACCACTTCACCTCCGGTCCAACGAAGTCCCACTTCAGGACATCATTCCACTTCCTGCGCCAGGTGAAGCGATCCGCTTGTGCGGACCAGAAACCTGTGGGATCAGCGATGCTGCGGGCATATGCGCCGTCATAATCAGCCCGCGAGCGGAGTCGATGGTAGTCCATGTGCATGACCGACCGGCGGCATGCGCAGAGCGGTGACGAAATGTAACCGGAGCGGGGAAACGATCACTCGCGCATCCACGTGCCATGCGCGAGGATGGCCCCGGCCGGCGAGAGCAGCCGATATCCGTACACGCCATGGACAAGGCGCGACATGTCGAGCGACATCCGGGCACCTTCCGTGCGGGCGCGCATCACCTCTTGGCCCACGGCGTCCATCATCACGAAGATCGAACCGGCCGCGTTCTCGGGCAGGATCACCTGCACCTGGCCGTTCCCGGGATTGGGGATGAGCAGGACCTGGTCCTTGCCGTTCCGTTCCACATACACCGATTCAACGGGCGAGTGCTGCTCATCACCATCGATGTCCACATGGCGCAAGCGGTAATGGTTCAAACCCTGGTAAGGCAGGCGATCCAAGAAGTCGTAATGCAGTTCCTGCATGCTGTTACCGGCGGAAGGCAATGTGCCGATCAGCTCGAAATGCTCACCATCGATGGAGCGTTCGATCTCGAAGCGATCGCTGTTCTGCTCGGTGGCGGTGGCCCACTTCAGGTTCACGCCCTCCTCCACCCCGTATGCACGGAAGCTGAGGAGCTCAATGGGAAGAACGGTGCAATCCAAGGAGGCACCAGCGGTAAGCTGCCATGTCAGGTTGAAGGCCTGACCGTTCGATGAGAAATTGTCGACGTAGAGGACGTAGATCTTTCCCACTTCAGCAGCGGTGACGGTGATCGTTTGTACGAACGCATCACCTCCAGCCCCCTCTGATTGGTCCACGGCACCATTTCCCAATCCGGTATTGCCGATAAGTCCGGAATAGGAACAACGCAACGGCGACGTATTGGGCGGACACGTGACGATCGTACTCGGCCCCCACAACGCGAAGTCATAGTCCGTGGGCACTGAAGGGGTGATCGTGAACCCGATAGTACCTGCCGCGGACGGCGAGAAGTAGTACCAGGTCCCTTGCCGTTCACCGCTCGCGAGGCAGCCTTGATTGGCTCCGCTGAGGTCCTCCACATTGCCGGAATTGTCGCTGTTGTTGTTGAAGCCTTGTCCCGTACAGAGCGTGGCACCACCCGAACAATCCGTGGGCGGGTTCGGCGGTGGAACGCAATTCACGGTATGGATGCACTGGAGCCCTGCAGCAGGGGAGGGCCCGCCGCTGCAGATGGTGGTCTGGCCTTGGATGGACAGCGCGAATGAATTCTGCCCCTGATTGGGACCGGTGGCATTGTAGTTGAGCACGATGACATCGCCGATATGAACGCCGATGAGCACTTGATTGAACGTGCCAGTTACCGTGTAGTTGGTAAACGGTCCATTGTTGATACTGACTCCGACGGACGAGGATCCCCAACCATTGCCGTTGGAGTCGTAGAGGGCGAGTGCATAGACACAATCACCTGCCGGAGGTGGGGGCGGCGGGATACAGGTCAAGGTCGCGGCCCATCCTGTGCTCACCGTGTTGGCATTGGAGAAGAACCGGACGGTGATACAACCGCCCGGGTTCGTCGCGGTAACCGTACCGGGAAGTCCGGTGCCCGCATAGGAGCCCAGCACGGGTGCACTGATATTCGGGCCATCATAGACCGTGAGCACGTCCGGGGCGGTCACGCTGAACGCCGAGAAGTCCAAACTGACGACCTCGCCAGGGACCGATGGACAGTAGGTGACGACGGTGTTCTGGTTATTGGAATAGTTGCCCGCCGCACCGCCGATATCATAGATCGTCGTACCGCACACGTACAACGGCGGAGGCGGCGTACCGCAGGTGACGTTGATGGCCCACCCGGGACGCGTGGTGGTGAAGTCGGACGTGAATTCCAATGTGATGCAACCGCTGGGATTGGTGCTGGTGACCACACCGGGCGTGTTCGTGCCACTCCACGTTCCGATAAGCGGCGAGCCTGTGGATGGGCCATCATACAGTGAGACGAAATCGAAGCCGTTCTCGGTGTTGAAAGTGGTGAAGGTGAGTGTGACCGCATCGCCCACGTTAATCGGGCAGTAGGTAGCCGTGAATGCGGCGTTGTTGGCATAGTTCGCGCCCGCTCCACCCGGATCATAGACCGTGGTACCGCAGGCCGGTGGTGGTGGTGGTGTCGTATAGATGCAGATCTGACCGTTCATCGCCGCATTGGTGGAGTAGTTCTGGATCCGGATCAGGTAGCTGGTTCCAGGCGTGGTCGGTAGGGTCACGGTTTCGTTGTCCCCGGCGATACCATCATCGGCACAGGCGATCTCCGTGTACGGCCCTCCGCAGGGGCCGGTGAGCACGTGCAGGACCGGATCACCAGCATTGGGGGGATCGTAGGTGACCGTGGTAATGGTACCCGTCGCTTGGAACCATCCATACGCATCATCGTTGTTGCTGGAGTTGCACGAACCGGGATCGTAGTTCGGCAAAAACGCGGTCGGCTTCGTGAAGGCCATGAACACGCAACTGGTGCCCACCGGATATTGATTGGCCACCGCATAGCTGCACGCATCGCTGGATACTTGGGCACGGGCGCTCATTCCGACCACCACGCACACCGAGAACATGAAGCCGTTCAGCGCTTTGCTCATCGCACCTGTTTCGGCAACGGCCGGTTATAGTATTCGGGATGCACTGAAAGCCATGCTTGCTTCGCCGCGGCGAACGCGGCTTCATCCGCTTCCGGATCCCCCGTGTCCGTGTACCGCGGAAAGTCGTCAAAGAGCGGTCCGGAAACCATGCGTTCCATCGGTCGACCGGTGTTGAACTTGGCGAAATGCGCGGTCCCGATCGCGTTCAGCGCATCCATCATCTCGATCGCCGAAACTTCGGCCGCGATCCTGAGTTCGATGTGATCCAGCGCCATTGAGACTTTGCCATTCGGATCGAAGTCCTGCACCACCTCATAGACCATTTTGGTGGTCATGTGGTCCAAAGGGTGATCGATGCTCAGGAGGAGGGCATCGCCACCCTGCTGCGCGTTCACCGTGGTTAGGCTCAAAGCGAGCATCGGGAGAAGGGAAAAAACCGACCGCGTCCATGCGCCATTGGCGAAGGTCTTCATCGAAAAGACCAGGGTTCCCGGATCGGGTATGGGGTGTGTACACATGGAGCGGGAACTCGCGGGATCACAGCCGGGTCTGCAACGTAGTGTGTAACGGGAGGTGTTGTCCATCACACCAAAGACGCTTTCCATCGTTCAAAAGGCGGCCTGATGCCGGAATTTCATGGGATGGGCTCGATTCTCGGTCCTACTCCTTCACCCAGGTATCGCAGGAAATGAGCACACCGTCCACGGTCAGGGCCTGCACCGAATAGAGTCCACTGGGCAATGTGGAGGTGACCAGGACAACTTGCTCCCCGGAGGCGGGAATAGCAAGGACCAAGCGTCCCGTGGCATCAACGACGTGAACGGTGGCGGTCGCTGCAGCACGCGGTAAGACCACGCGCAAGGCATCGGATCCGGGATTGGGAACCAACATGAGGGGTCCATTCTCGCTCCTGAAGAACGCACTACGGACATGCGAATAGCTGAAATGCCCATCCAGATCCACCTGCTTCAGCCGGTAGTAGTTCAGTCCGTTCTCAGGGAAAGCATCCAGATGCGTATAGTGTGTTTCTTCCGATGTGTTGCCGCTGCCATCCACGGTCCCGATGGGCGAGAACAGCGTCGCGTCCCGGGAGCGCTCCACAACGAAAACATCATTGTCCTGTTCGGTCGCTGTTGCCCATTGGAGCTGAACATCGTGCTCTCCCGGTTCAGCGTTGAAACTGAGCAATTCGATCGGAAGTACGGTGCAATCCAAGGATGCTCCGGCCGAGAGCTGCCAGGTCAGGTTGAAGGCCTGACCGTTCGAGGAGAAATTGTCGACGTAGAGGATGTAGATCTGGCCGGCCACAACGGGGATGGTGCTCACCCAGGCATCACCTCCAGCACCTTCCGTCTGGTCCGTGGCCACGCTCCCCAGGCCCGTATTGGTGTACAGCGCGGAATAGGAACACCTCAAGGGCGGGCCGGTCGGCGGGCAGGCGATCGATGAGAGCGGCCCCCACAAGGCGAAATCATAGTCCGTAGGCACCGTGGGCGCGATGGTGAACCCGATATTGCCGGACGAGGACGGCGAGAAATAGTACCACGTTCCTTGGCGTTCACCCGATGAAAGACAACCCTGGTTCCCCGCGTTCAGGTCCACCACATTGCCCGTGTTGTTGCTGTTGTTGTTGAAGGCCTGTCCGTTGCAGATGGTGATGCCGCCTGAGCAATCCTGCGGCGGGGAAGGTGGCGGCTGGCAGGTGACCGTTTGGGTAAACGCGATCCCCGGCGTAGGGGGGACACCCGAATTGAACACCGTACTGCCGTTGCTCTGCATCGTCAGGCGGTAGCTGTTCTCAGCCTGTCCCGGCCCGGTAGCGTTGTACTGCACCACGAGCACGTTGCCGGGATTCAACCCGATGAGCACCACGTTGTAGGCTCCTGTGGCGGTGTAGTTGGTGAAAGGCCCACCGTTGACCGAAATACCTACGGAAGAGGACCCCCAGCCATCGCCGAAGGAGTCGAACAGCTGCAGTGCGTAGACGCAAGCGCCTGCCGGAATGGACGTGGGGCCGTTCACGCAGAGACCAAAGGTGCCGGCAGCGCTGCTGAAACCCCAGAAGCGGATGTAGTAAGTGCCCCCTGGAACGAGGTTCGTGAACGAAAGGAAGGGCATGAGCCCTGGGCCCGAATCATCGTCGCATTGCACGAGCGTGAACGGCGTCGCACAGCCCAGCGGTGGCGCATCATAGTAGAGTGCCATCGCCCCGTCCGTCAACGTGCCCGCTTGGGTCTGGATGATGGCGATGCCCGAGGCGGGAGCGACGAATCTGAACCAGATATCCAACGAACCGGTACCGAACGCCCCGCAGCCGGGTGCGGGCAACGTGGCGGAATTCGTGGAGCCCACATTCGTATATGTACCGAATGTGCATGACGCACCCACGGTCAGCAGCGTCGCTGTGCACGGCTCATTGTTCGTGGGTGGTGGCGGAGGCGGTGCGGGGGTCGTAGCGCAGATGTTGAACGAACCGAAAGTGTCGTTGCCGTACTCCCACATGCGCACCCAGAGCACGGTGCCGGCCGTTCCGGTGTATGTGATCATGGGCATTAGTCCGGGACCGCTGTCATCATCGCAGGCCACTTGGGTGAACGGACCGGCGCAGGAGGGTGCCGTGTATACGGCCATGCCCATATCCGCGATGAGGCTGCCTCCGGCCACATCGCTCGTCAACGTGATGCTTCCGCCCGTGGGGATGGTGACCTGGAACCACACATCACCACCGCCATAGAAAGAACAGGTCGGTGCAGGGGGGCCTGTGGTCGCGGTGGCACCTGAATTGGAGCCGGTCGTGTAGATGCATGAGGCTCCTGCGGTGAGCGAGGTCGCTCCGCAGGGATCATTGTTCGTTGCGGGCGGCGGCGGCGTGGTGGCGCAGATGTTGAAGGCGCCGAAGGAGTTGTTCCCGTATTCCCACACCCTGATCCACAAGGTGGCTCCCGGCGTTCCGGTATAGGTGAGCTGGGACATGAGCCCCGTGAAGTCATCGTTGCAGCTTACCAGTGTGAAGGGTCCGGCGCAGGTGGCGGCCGTATAGAAGGCGATGCCGGAATCCGTGAACAGGCTTCCGACCACCGTGCTCGTCGTTACGGTAACCGTTCCGCCCGTGGGAACGGTCAGTTGGAACCAGACATCACCGCCCGAGAAATTGGCGCAGGTGGGAACAGGGGGACCGGTCGTACCCGTAGCGGCCACGTTGCTCCAAGTCGAATTCACGCAAGCGATACCGGGCGTGATCACCTCCGCTCCGCACGGGTTGTCGTTCCCAGGCTGCCCGCGCGCGACCGAAAATGCGGCCGCCAGCATGCATGTCAGCATCAGCCTGAACAGGGGATCGACCCATGAAGGAGTAGCGGATCTCATCATGGGCTCAATGTTCCCGAGGGGCGGTCATGAGCTGGTAAGCCTCCGGATGGGCCGCGATCCAAGCGGCTTTGGCGGCATCAAAAGCGGCGTTGTCCGCAGCGGGATCCCCAGTGGACACAAGGATCGGAAATGGGTCGTTCGCCACCTGCACGGAGCGTTCCTGATACGGCACCGGTTCAATGAGGCCGATCGTCGTCATCGTCAGCCCTATGGCCGACCACGCGACTTCCAACACGGCCCGATCCAAGGGGATGTGGGTCCGCACTTTCACCTGGCGGTTCGGCCGGTCCACCCATACTCCTGCCCCCGGTTCATGGTCCTGCAAGGTCTCGTGGATGTACTTCTCCTGCACTGAAGCGATCGGGGCCGTGAACCGGATCAAGTAGTCGAGTTCCGCTGGCTTCTGGGCATACGATCCTGCCCGAGAGCACAGAAGAACGGCGATGATGAGCGACCGCCTCGTCGAGGGTCGGGACCAGCTTGACCGGGCAATGATGGCGCTCATGGAACAAATATGCCCTTTCGTAGAATACGGAACAAGCACCGGGTGGTTGCCCGTGTCAGCGATGGATCAATGCACCGGCGGTGACTTAGCGGCCGATCTTGGCCATGGCCATGTTGGCTACTCCCGCATCCATTGTCCACCGGTCATCAGATTGCCGTTCAGCGAGATGGCCCTGATGGAATAGACCCCGCGCGGCAAGGTACCGGTCTCAAGAAGCGCTTGATCTCCACTTACCCTGGTCACCAAGAGTTCGCGGCCCGTCGCATCGATCACCGAAACGTTCCAGCCTGTCTTGGACTGCGGAAGCAGGATACGCACTTGGTCCGAGCCGGGGTTCGGTACCATCATCAACGGCCCCTGTTCGTCGCGGAAGAAGACCGCTACCACTTCGGAATATGAGGACTGCCCATCCACATCCACTTGCTTCAACCGGTAGTAATCCACGCCTTGGCCGGGAGCCGGATCGATGAACTGATAGC
>JBGAJW010000110.1:0-8618 GCA_044224725.1 Flavobacteriales bacterium | reverse complement strand
CCATCACCTCCTGCTACCTTGGGCACCGAAGACCTCTTCGGTGCCCAAGCGTTTTCTGGTCATACAGACCGCCTTCCTCGGCGATGCCGTGCTCGCGACCGCGCTGCTGGAAAAGCTGCACGCGTTCTACCCGGATGCGGTGATCGACCTCGTGGTGCGCAAAGGCAACGACGGGTTGTTCGATGGGCACCCGTTCTTGCGGAAGCTGTTCGTATGGAACAAACGCACGAACAAGACCCGCAACCTGTTCAAGCTGATAGGCGAGCTGCGCAAGGAGCGCTACGACCACGTCATCAATTGCCAACGGTTCTTCAGCACGGGCCTGATCACCACATTCTCCAAGGGGAACGAGAAGGTCGGCTACGACAAGAACCCGTTGAGCTTTTCGTTCACACGGAAAGTCAAACACGTCATCGGGGATGGGCGGCATGAGGTGGACCGGCTGAACGCGTTGATCGAACACCTCACGGATCGAACACGGCCGTTGCCGATGTTGCACCCCACTGGAGTGGCGGAACAAGCACTTCCAGGGATCGCGGCACCAGCCGACCTGAGCGCCCGTTATGTAACGATTGCTCCTGGTTCTGTATGGTTCACGAAAACATGGCCTATGCAGAAGTGGATCGAACTCGTGCTGTCCTTTCCGGCCGACCTTCAAGTCGTGGTCATCGGCGGACCCGAGGAACGGGCTCTGGGTGAGGTCCTTTCGCGGGAGGTGGCTATCAGGCACCAGAATAAACTGGGCATATCCAACCCTATCAGAAATCCGAGGAACCTGGCGGGCAAGTTGTCCTTGTTGCAGACCGCGGCATTGATGCGCGACGCCGCCATGAACTACGTGAACGACAGTGCGCCCCTGCACATCGCATCGGCCATGAACGCGTCGGTGACAGCCGTTTTCTGCAGCACGGTTCCGGCTTTCGGCTTCGGGCCGTTGCGGGAGAACGGACGGGTAGTGGAAACCACCGAATGAACTACGTGAACGACAGTGCGCCCCTGCACATCGCATCGGCCATGAACGCGTCGGTGACAGCCGTTTTCTGCAGCACGGTTCCGGCTTTCGGCTTCGGGCCGTTGCGGGAGAACGGACGGGTAGTGGAAACCACCGAGAAACTGGATTGCCGACCCTGCGGGATGCATGGGCACAGGAGCTGTCCGAAGGGGCATTTCAACTGCGCGTTGGGGATCTCCGCACTGCAGGTCGTGGCATCCTGACCACTCCGGCGGGCAATCAATTCCCCGTTCATCAGGGGCGGCTTATTTCCGATATGCACTGGCATCCCTTGTCAGCTTCAGCTCAGGACATGCACGTGCTCGTATTGGACCGATCGGCACAGATGATGCCGTCACGTTGGAAATACCCGATCATGCCCCGCAGCAAGAAGCTCATCCTCTCCCAGCCTATCAAGGAAGGTCTGAAAACGTTCAAGGTGCGGCTGGACTCGCGCACGGTGATCACACTTTCCAAGCTGGAGGCGTTGGCCTTCTGGAAGCAGCGCTATCCGAACGCGGTGGTCATCGGCTGAGCATCCCGGATCGGCTTAGGTTCGGCCCATGCCCAGGATCGCCATTCTCTCCGCCAGTGTGCGCACCAGCCGCAAGAGCCATCGCACCGCGTTGTTCCTTCAACGCTTCATCCAGGAACGTCAGTTCGGGGAGGTGGACGTGATCGATCTCTCGACGTACGACTTCCCGGTCTTCCTTGAGCGCTTGAAGAACCTGGAACCGAAGCCGCCCGACGCGGTGGAGTTCGCCCAGCGTATCATTTCCGCTGACGGCGTGATCATCGTGACACCGGAATACAACGGCGGTTATCCCGCCGCGCTGAAGAACGTGGTGGACCTGCTCTATGATGAATGGCATCGCAAGCCGGTCGCCATCTGCACGAACAGCGACGGCTCCTTCGGCGGTATGCAGGTGATCACTTCGTTGCAGTTCACCCTGTGGAAGATGCGCGCGTGGACGGTGCCCGCCTTGTTGCCCATCCCCAAGGTAGGGACCGCTTTCGATGAGAACGGCGTGCCCGCAGAACCCGAAGCGATGGAGAAACGCGCAACGGCCTTCGTGAAGGAGCTGCTCTGGTGTATCCAAGCGAAGGCGCTGATGGACGCCAAGGGTTGATCCGACGCTAGGCAGCTTTATCGCCCTATCCGCGTCTTGCTGGTGATACCTTCGGAACGGACCAACACCACCGACGCGCCATGAGACAAGCCGCCACTATCCTTTCCTGCGCTTCCACGTTCGCTTGCCTGGCCCAGCAGCCCACATGGAACGTTCAGGCCCAATTGCGCAATCCCTTGTGGGGTGATGAGCGCGTGATCACACCTACCGCAACGCTGTACAACAGCCAAGACCCCTTCGAGGACATCCGTGGTTCCATCGCGTTCGGCGCTGTAGTGGAACGGCAGTTCGGCCATGGCTGCGCGGTGCGCATCGGCTTTGAGCATGCACGTAACGCGCTCGACCGCAATTCCCTCGGAACAGGTAACACGCCCAACTGGATCACCACGGTGACGGACACGGAACGGAAGTTCCGCCAAGAGACGAACACCTTCTCCGTCGGCGCGACCCACTACCTCTCCTTCGGCCGCATGGAGCCCTATTTCGGTGGCGAGGCCGTGATGCGCGTGATGGACGACCTGAAGGAGACCACCACCAAGGCCGAACACGACAAGCAATCCGGCGCGCTCGTCTATGCCTCCACGGAACGCGTGCGGTACTCGGGCGGGACCACTTACGGGTTCGCTCCGCTGATCGGCTTCCGATATCGCATCGTGTGCGACCTCTACCTCGGGGCGGAATTCGCGCCCACTTGGACCTGGGGCGATTTCGGCGCTACGCGTTCTTCCGTTTCCGTCCAGGATTTCCCGGACCAGTTCACCTATGTGAACGCGACCACCTACGGAGGATCATCCGGCGGACCGTACTTCCTGCCACGCTTCGGGGTGGGCCTCAGCTATCGGTTCGGCGCGAAGAAGAAGGATGTGCCTGCTGCTGCGCCGGAGCCGATGGTGGTGCCTGTGCAGTAAGGTCTCTCCTACTCGCCGATGTCCTCGTTCCACAAGGCGGGTTCGGCGGCGATGAACTCCTCCATCATCCGCACGCATTCCGGCAGGTCGAGGTCGATCACCTCCACACCGTGGCTTTCCATGAATTCACGCGCACCGGCGAAGGTGCGGCTCTCGCCCACGACCACCTTCTTGATCTTGAACTGTACGATGGTACCCGCGCACATGTAGCAGGGCATCAGGGTGGAATAGATCACCGTGCCCTTGTAGCTGCTGATACGGCCCGCGTTGTTCAGGCAGTCCATTTCGCCGTGGAGGATGGGGTTCTTCTCCTGCACGCGCTTGTTGTGACCGCGCGCGATGATCCTGCCGTCGCGCACCAGCACGGAGCCGATGGGAATGCCCCCCTCGCTCCGGCCCTTGCGCGCCTCCTCGATCGCCGCCCGCATGAACTCGTCCATCGCGCTCAGTTCTGGAGCTTCTTCAGGATCGCGGCCGGCACGGCTTTCCTGTTCACCAGGAAGCCTGTGGTCTTGTAGCGCACGAAGTTCTTGCTCATGTAGAGGTAGCCCTTGAAGTCGTTCTCCGTGCCCCAGCTGTTCTTCACGATGTACCACTCCTTCCCGTTCTGATCGGTGGCGATCCCCGTGATCTGCATGCCGTGGTCGTCCGTGGTGCCGTAGTTGTCAAAAGCCTCCTGGCGCATCGCCTCCGTGATCTCGCGCTCGGGCTGCGGGCCATCGAAGAGCTTGTCCTTCTCCTCCTTGCTCATGTCGGCGACGTCCTTCACCGGGACGTAGGCCACGCCGTTCTTCCAGCTGAAGGTCTTCTCGCTCACGTCGCCTCCCCAGCTCACCGTGTAGCCATTACGCAGGGCGTTGTCGATGATGGTGATCATGTCCTCCATCGGGATGTTATGGTCATGCTGGAAGGCCCAGTTGTCCGGGATCATCATCATGGTCTTCGTGTAGTACGGCGCGTTCGTCACGGAAACGAACTCCATGTATTCGTTCGGATCCACCTTCACCACATCCTTCGCGAAGGACATGGCATCGTAGCTCTTCCCGTTGTAGGTGAACTGTGCGGGCACGGGGCCGAGGTAGGCGTCGAGTACACCACTGAAAGCTTTCTTCCAGACCGGTGTGAGCTTGCCGTTGTTCGGCGCCTTGATCAGCTCATCGAGCATCGCTTTCAACAGGGCCTGCATCTCGCTGAACTCGTTCTTCTTCGTTCCGTAGTTCAAGCCCAGGTAGCTCTCTTCAGGGATCGCGCCGTACTTCGCATACATGTTCATCACGTCGTGCGGCTCGCCGCCATCGCCCCAGCTCACGGCGCCGTGCATGCGCACGTAGTTCTCGCCCTTCTCCTCGTACACCCGACGCGCGCTGTACATCTTGCTCAGGTGGATCGCCGGCCCACCCTTCTTCACCATCTCACTCTCCAAAAAGCTGTTCGCCGAATAGCTCCAGCAGGTTCCGGAACTGGCCTGGTCCTGCACCGGCGTGACCTCCGCGGTGACCATGGTGGTGAAGCGGAACTTGGCGCTATCGCTCTTGTTCGCGCTGATCTTGCTGATCAGCTCAGGTTGGGCGGAGGCAGCCAGTGAAAAAGAGACCGAGACCGCCAGGAATGAAGTACGCATGACAGGGGGTTGGGGCGCGAAACTATGCGCACGCACCATCCGCACAGAACCATGTCACGAGCGGTGCGATCCGGGATGGTCGCGGAGGTGATCCGTGTCTATCCCTTGTAGTGCCTGGGTTTCTTCTTCGCCAGCGCATCGGCCGGCTCCGGCACCCAATGATGCAGCCCACCGGCCAGATCATCATTGAAGCTTTTCGGGATATTCCCCGCAGCCGTGCGCTCGCCCCAAGTGAGGTGCTGCTTCCCGTCATCGCGGCGCTCCATGGTGATGCAATCCTCGACTGGGCAGACGAGCGAGCAGAGGTTGCAGCCCACGCAGTTCTCGTCGATGATGCTCGGGATGCGGTTCGTGGGATCGCTGGATAGCGCGATGGCCTGGTGCGCGCCATCCTCGCAAGCGGTGTAGCAGAGCTGGCAACCGATGCACTTGCTCTCGTTGATGCTCGCGGTGACCTTGTACTTCAAGTTGAGGTCTTCCCAGTGCTTCACGTTCGGCAAGGCCTTGCCACGGAAATCTTCGAGGGTCGCAAAACCTTTTTCGTCCATGTAGCGCTCCAAGCCGCTCTTCAGATCGCGGATGATGCCGAAGCCGTAGTGCATCACCGCCGTGCAGACCTGAACGCTGGCGGCACCGAGCAGGATGAACTCCACCGCATCGCGCCAGTTCTCCACGCCGCCGATGCCGCTGATGGGCAAGTTCACGTCGGGGTGCTGCGCACAGTTCTTCACCATGTTCAGCGCGATGGGCTTCACGGCCGGACCGCAGTAGCCGCCGTTGGTGCTCTTGCCATCCACGATCGGGTAGGGCACGAAGTTGTCGATGTCCACCCCCACGATGCTCTGGATGGTGTTGATCAACGAGATCGCATCGCTGCCACCGGCCCTTGCCGCACGCGCCGGACGGGTGATGTCCGAGATGTTCGGTGTCAGCTTGGTGATCACCGGGACTTTCGCGACCTCCTTCACCCACACCACGATCAGCTGCAACACCTTTGGCTCCTGCCCCACCGCGCTGCCCATGCCGCGCTCGCACATGCCGTGCGGGCAACCGAAGTTCAGCTCGATACCATCAGCGCCGGCGTTCTCCACATCGCGCACGATGTTGTGCCATTCCTCCTTCGTCTCCACCATCAGTGAAGCGATCACCGCATGGTCCGGGAAACGCTTCTTCACCTCGGAGATCTCACGTAGGTTGTCCTTCAGCGGTCGGTCGGTGATCAGCTCGATGTTGTTGAATCCCACCATACGCTTGTCGCGGTAGTTCACGCTGCCGTAGCGGCTGCTCACGTTCACCACGGGCACACCGAGGGTTTTCCACACAGCACCACCCCAGCCCGCGTCGAAGGCTTTCATGATCTGGTAGCCGCTGTTGGTGGGCGGTGCGGAGGCGAGCCAGAAAGGATTCGGGCTCTTGATGCCGGCGAGGTTTGTTCTCAGGTCCGCCATGTTGATTAGCTGGTTAGCTGATGGGATGATTAGCTGATGGCTTGGTGGTCGACAGCTTTGTGGTCTTCTTTCGTTCCAGTAAACGTTGCTTGCAGGTGCCGATGATCTTGTTCAATGAATGAACACCTTCCTGCTCATCGCACCGGCCCCATCCGTCCATTGCACGATGTAGATGCCGGGAGACCGACTCCCAATGGGTATCGTCACCGACATGCCTTTGATGTTCGCGGCGCCAGCGACCCACCGTCCTTGCGCATCGCAGATGCGAACGGCCGCGCCGTCCATCGCGCGGCTGGCTTTGATCAGGAGTTCCGAGTTGGATGCGTTCGCCGTGACCTGCAGTCCGTCCGTGCAGGACGGTTCCGGTACTCCACTGGAGAGCGCGTACTTCAGGATGAGCCCATGGTTCCCTACCGCGTAGCCTGTCACGAGGGAAGTCATTTCGATCTCGTTCAAGGGTTCGCTGGCGACATACTCCAAGGCCCAATTCACTCCACCATCCGCAGTCTTGAGCACTTCACCCGAGGAGGTCACCGCCCAACCATGGAACGCATCAACAAAGGCAAGTCCATTGATCAAGCTGGTCGATCCCGAATTGCAAAGCGACCAGTCCAACCCGCCATTGAGCGTGCGCAGGATCTCTCCCCCATAACCACCGACCCATCCAACTGAACCATTGACGAAGTATATCGCGTTCATCATGGTATCCGAAGAAACCACGGACACATCCCAATTGGATCCACCGTTCACGGTGCGACCGAATGCGCCCAACAACGCGAAATTGTCAAGCCCTGCGAAATAGATCGTGTCCTCACTCACCGCGAAGAGTTCCACCCCGGAATAGATCCCCGTGAAGTTCGCAGGCGACCAGGAATACCCGCCATCGACCGTCCTCTTACACTGGCCATACTGGCTGATCGCGTAAGCGATAGAGTCTGACGCAAGCACAGCGTCGAGATGTTCATCATTATTATCGCCCAAGTCCTTGTACGTCCAATTCGCCCCGCCATCATTGGTCCAAAGGACCGTGCTCACCGAGTCAGGGTCCACTCCTCCATAGAGATAGTTGACGCACGAAATAATACCCACGTTGCTGCCGTGGAAGTCGAGACCAGTGAAGTACCGGTGATCATGCGCAGGCGCGGGCGGGTGCTGTTGCATGACCCATGTCGCACCACCATTGACCGTCTTGAATATGGAATCGACTATGTAGTAGTAAGGCCCCCCGCCGATGACCCAACCTGTGTCCGCACTAACGAAAGAACACGCCTGGATGTAACCTGTGATAGGCGACGGGATCGGCCCCCACGTCTGTGCCATTGAAGGCGCGTTCCAGAACAGCAGCGCCGAGAGGAGCAAGCGACCTACCATCGTAGACCGGATCGATCGGTTTGTGTTCATCATCGCTTCAGCCATTGATCGATCCCATGCGCCGCCCTCTTTGCCTCCGCAGCAGCATTCACCACTTCCACGCCGCCGTTCACGGCGTCACCTGCTGCGAAGTACTTCGGGTTGTTCGTCTGGTAGTTCTCGTTCACCATGATGCGGTTCTTCGGGTCGAGCGTAAGTCCATTGACTTGTCGCAGCACCTCCGCCTGCTTGCCCTGGCCCGTGCCGAGCAGTACCATGTCGCACAGCTCAACGAACTCGCTGCCTGGGATAGCTTCGACCTTGCCGTCGGCGCTCTTGTTGCGGATGAACTTCACGCCGGTGACCGAACCATTTCCGAGCACCTCCACGGGCGTCACGTTGAAGATCGCCTTCGCGCCGCTCTTCTTCGCGAGATCGAATTCGAAGGAATAAGCACCCATCTCTTCGGGACCACGGCGGTAAGCGATCGTCACGCTCTCCGCGCCCATCCGGCAGCTCTCGCTGGCCGCGTCCATGGCGGTGTTGCCTCCACCCAACACGATGACCTTGTTGCCGACCGGCGTTGCTTGATGCTTATTGCGCAACTCCTCCACGAACTCCAGTGCGCCCATCACGCCTTTCTTTTCCTCGCCAGGAATGCCAAGCGATGACGTTCCACCCAGGCCGATGCCAATGAAGACCGCGTCGTAGTCCTTCTCCAATCGCTCGAAGTCCGCGCGACCGGTCACCGGTTTGTTGTAGTGGACGTTGAAGCCGAACTGTTCTTGGAGGTAGGCTATCTCGTCAACAGCCTCCTCGTTCGTGAGTTTGTATGGAGCAACACCGTAAACGCAAAGGCCGCTCGCCTTCTCGCGCGCCTCGAAAATGTCCACCGCATGCCCAAGCATCCGCAGTTCGCATGCGCATGACACACCCGCCGGACCAGCACCGATGACCGCGACTTTCTTGCCCGTGGCCTTGCCCGTGATGAAGAGCTTCTTCTTCGACCGGATCACCTTGTTCGTGGCATGCGCCTGCAAGCGCCCGATCTCGATCGGCTTCACGTCCTGGTGGTTGTACACGCAGGCCCCTTCACACAACTCCTCCGTTGGGCATACGTTCCCGCAGGCATGGCCCATCCAGTTGCTCTCATAGATCGTCTTCGCAGCT
>JBGAJW010000026.1:0-62651 GCA_044224725.1 Flavobacteriales bacterium | reverse complement strand
GAACTTCCGTCTGTACCACGCCGCGATCCACTTCGCCTTGATGGTGAAGAAGGCATCCACGCTGTAGTTGGGATGGGTGCGGCTCAGGCGTTGGACATGGTCGTTCCAGGTCAGCAGTTCCTCCGGCAGCTTCGCGAACCGCACGCCGTTGTGCATCCAGCGCAGCCAGAGCTCATGGTCCTCAGGTAGCGGGCCGGTGTCATAGCCGCCGAACTTCTCCACCAGTTCGCGGCGGAACATCACCGTCGGATGTGCGAGGGGGGCGTCCACGAAGCGCTTCACATCGTGGTCATGGGGCGAGAGAATGGCGTTCTGCCAGTTCACGAACCAGGCCATGCCGCTGCTCTTCTCCACCGTGGTTTCGAAGCGCGTGCGTGTGCCCAGCAGGCCGATCTTCGGATGCGCTTCCATGTACGCGACCTGTCTGGCCAGGCGCTCCGGGTACGCGATGTCATCGGCATCCATGCGGGCGACGAGGGGCGCGGTCGCGTGCTTGAGGCCGGTGTTCAAGGCGTGTGCTATGCCGATGGTCGGCTCTTCGATCACTTTGATGCGCAGGTCCTTGCGGGACCAGTCTTTCGCAATCGAAGTACTTTCATCCGAGCTCGCATTGTTGATGAGGAGCAGTTCCCAGTCGCGGAAGGATTGCTCGGCGATGCTGCGGATGGCAGCATCGAGCGTGGAGGATGCGTTGCGGAACGGGAGAAGAACAGAAACCATGGAATGGAGCCTATCCTGGCTCCGGTGTCGCATTCAATGTCCCCAGCAACACCTGCGCCTTCCCCGCCCCGATCTCCGCTACCACCTCTTCGGTCGGCGCTTCCTGCGCCTTCCCCGCCCCGATCTCCGCTACCACCTCTTCGGTCGGCGCTTCTTTGATGCCTTTGATCGATCCGAATTTCGTCAGCAGCTTCTTCGCCGTTTCCGGACCGATGCCCGGGATGTCCTCGAGCTCCGTGCGGATGATCCTCTTGCTGCGTTTGCCGCGGTGATGCGTGATGCCGAAGCGGTGCGCCTCGTCGCGCATCTGCTGGATCACCCGTAGCGTGGAGCTCCGTTTGTCGATGTGCAGCGGTGCGGGATCCTCCGGGAAGTAGAGTTCCTCCAAGCGTTTCGCGATGCCGACCAGGGCGACTTTCCCACGGATGCCGAGTCGATCAAAAACGTTCATCGCTGCGTGCAACTGGCCTTTGCCGCCGTCGATCACTACCAACTGCGGGAGCGGTTCGCCTTCGCCGATCAGACGGGCGTAACGGCGTTCCACGGATTCTTCCATGCTGGCGAAATCATCCGGCCCTTCCACCGTGCGGATGTTGAAATGACGATAGTCCTTCTTGCTCGGCTTGGCGTCCTTGAAGACCACGCATGCGCTCACCGGGTCCGTGCCTTGCGTGTTGCTGTTGTCGAAGCACTCGATGTGGCGGGGCAGTTCGCTGAGGTGGAGGTCCTGCTTCATCTGCTCCAGCACGCGGTTGGTGCCGGCCTCGGGATCCACGAGCTTTTCCTGTTTCTGCTTGTCGAGGAAGAAGAAGTGCGCGTTGCGCTCGCAGAGTTCCAGCAGCCGCTTCTTGTCGCCACGTTGCGGAACGAGGAAGGTGACGCCCGGCACTTCGATGCCCGGCTCGAACGGCACGATGGCTTCCGGCGCGCTGCTCATGTACCGCTGGCGCAGTTCGGCGATGGCGAGCTGCAGCAATTCCTGTTCGGTCTCTTCCAGTCGGCGCTTCAGTTCGATGGTGATGCCGTGTACGATCGCGCCTTCCACTACGCGCAGGTAGTTCACGCACATGGTGCTGGTATCGCCGGCCATGCCGAACACGTCCACATCGCCGATATCCATGTTCACCACCACGCTCTTGCTGTGGAATTTCTCCAGACGCTCCAGTTTCACGCGCGTCGATTCCGCTTTCTCGAACTCGAGCGTTTCGGCCTGCTGGGCCATTTCCTGTTTCAGCCCGCGCATCAATCCGCCCAATCTGCCCTTCACCAGCTGGCGCACTTCATCCACGTTGGCCACGTACTCCGGCTCGGCCTGCAGGCCTTCACACGGGCCTTTGCAGTTGCCGATGTGGTATTCGAGGCAGCGCTTGAACTTGCCTTTCCCGATGTTCTTCGGCGACAGGTCGTAGTTGCAGGTGCGCAACTGGTACATGCTCTTCGCCAGATGGAGCAGCGTACGCATGCTCTTCGCCGAGGTGAACGGCCCGTAATACTCGCTGCCGTCCTCCTCCGGGTTGCGCATGCCTTCCACGCGCGGGAAGTGCTCCTTGCGGATGCGGATCCACGGGAAGCTCTTGTCGTCGCGCAGCAGGATGTTGTACTTCGGCTGGTGCTCCTTGATAAGCGTGTTCTCCAGCAGCAGCGCCTCGAACTCGCTGTTCACCACGATGGTGCGCAGGTCGGCGATGTTGCGCACGAGCGCTGCGGTCTTGCCGTAGATGTCCTTGGCGAAGTAGCTGTTCACCCGGTCGTGCAGGCTTTTGGCCTTGCCCACGTAGATGATCTTGCCGGTGTCGTCCAGGAACTGGTACACCCCCGGCTCAGCGGGCAGCAGGCGCACCTTTTCGCGGACGTCGAGCTCGGACATGGCGCGAAGATCGGTCGCGGAGCACGCAGACCTGCTTGGTACATTTCCGCCATGCAATTCACCGCCGCCCAGATCGCCCAACTCCTCCAAGGCACCGTTGAGGGGGATGCCAACGCCACCGTGTCGCGACTTTCCAAGATCGAGGAGGGCGGACCCGACTCGCTCTCGTTCCTGGCGAACCCCGCCTACACGCAGTACGTGTACACCACCACGGCCAGCGTGGTCATCATCGGCAAGGACTTCCCGCTCACGGCACCGGTGAAGACAACGCTCGTACGCGTGGCCGATGCGCAAGGCGCTTTCGCGAAGGTGCTGGAGATGTACAACACGATCAAGCTCGACAAGAAGGGCGTTTCGTCGCAGGCCGTGATCAGCGAGGGTGCCATCCACGGCGAGAACTGCTACATCGGTGCGCTGGCCTTCATCGGCGAGAACGCCAAGCTGGGCAACAACGTGAAGATCTATCCACAGAGCTACATCGGTGACAACGTGACGATCGGCGATAACACCACCGTGTTCGCCGGGGTGAAGATCTACTCGGACTGTGTGGTGGGCGCGCGGTGCATCATCCACAGCGGAACGGTGATCGGCAGCGATGGCTTCCGCTTCGCGACGGGTCCGGATGGCGGCTCCAAGATCCCGCAGATCGGCAACGTGGTGATCGAGGACGATGTGGAGATCGGTGCCAACTGCGCGATCGACCGCGCGACCCTCGGGAGCACCATCCTGCGAAAGGGAGTCAAGTTCGACAACCTCATCCACATCGCGCACAACGTGGAGGTGGGCGAGAACACGTACTACGCGGCTGGCGGTGTGGTGGCGGGTTCCACCAAGATCGGCAAGAACTGCATGTTCAGCGGGCAGGTCGGCATCATCGGCCACCTGAAGATCGCCGACGGTACCATCATCGCGGCGCAGAGCGGAATCAGCAAGGACACGAAGGCAGGCCAAGGCTACATGGGCTCACCGGCCTTCGAGGTGCAGAAGTACCGCAAGAGCTATATCCACTTCCGGAACCTGGAGAAGATCGTGGAGAGGCTGGAGAAGCTGGAGAAGAAGGGCTGAACACCACAGAGGCACGGAGCCACAGAGACCACAGGGCTGCCAATTGGGCTTTCCTCTGTGGCTCTGAGACTCTGTGGTTATCTTCAGTAGACGATCAACCTCGGCTCGCTCATCTCCTCCATCGCGTACTTCACGCCTTCGCGTCCCAGGCCGCTGTCCTTGATGCCGCCATACGGCATGCTGTCCAAACGGAAGCCGGGCACGTTGTTGATGATGATGCCGCCGACCTCCAGTTCATCGTGCGCACGTTTCATGTTCGACACGGAATCGGTGAACACACCGGCTTGCAAACCGTAGGTGGAATCGTTCACGCGGGCGATCGCTTCGCCGAAGTCCGCGACTTCTTCCAGGATCGCCACCGGGCCGAAGACCTCGGCGCAGCTCACCTTCATGTTCTTGGTTGTACCGGTGAGGAGGGTCGGGGCATAGATGTTCCGGTCGACGTCCACGGCTTTCCCGCCCGAGAGCACTTGTGCGCCACCCTGCACCGCTTCATTCACCCAATGGGCGATGCGGTCAAAATGGCCCTTGTCGATGATGGGGCCCACGGTCACGCTCGCATCGTTCGGATCACCGGCCTTCAGCGCGGCAAATTCCTTCACCAGCAGATCGCGGAACTGCGGGAAGACGCTCTTCACGGCATAGATGCGTTGCGTGCTGATGCAGGTCTGGCCAGCGTAGATGTTCGCGCCAACGGCGACGGTCTTCGCGATGGAAGCGAGATCAACGCCTTCGTCCACGATAACGGACGCGTTGCCTCCAAGCTCCAGGGCCACCTTCTTCTTGCCGCAGATCGCCTTCAAATGCCAGCCCACCTTGTCGCTTCCAGTGAAGCTGAGCATCGCCACGCGTTCGTCCTTCACGAGCTTCTCGGCAACGGGAACGCCGCACATCAACACGCTGAACGCTCCTTTGGGCCAACCGACCTCTTCAACAAGTTTGCCCAGGGCGAGCGAACAGAGCGGTGCTTGTGGTGCGGGTTTCAGTACTACCGGACACCCGACAGCCATTGCAGGGGCCACCTTGTGCAGCACCAGGTTCAAGGGGAAGTTGAAGGGTGTGATCGCCGCGATGACGCCGATCGGAAAACGCTTGGTAATGGCGGTCTTGCCCGCACCCGCGCCGTAGTCCAATGCAACGCTTTCGCCCGTGAAGCGCAGTGCTTCCGCAGCGGCTGTGCGCACCGTGGTTACGCAGCGAGCGATCTCCGCCTTCGCGTAGCCGATCGGCTTGCCACCTTCTTTCACGATGAGCATTGCCAGCTCCTCTTCGTGCTTCGCGATCAACGTGGCCAGCGCTTCCAGCTTCGAGCTGCGCTCTCCGGCGCTCAGCTTTCGGACGGCGTCGCGGCTCGCGCAGGCGGAGGCGATGGCTTCTTCCATCTGCGCTTCCGTGGCATGCGGGATCCGGGCCAAGTGGTCACCGCTGTACTTGTCAATGATGGTGTTGAAGGTGCCGTCGCCTTCGAAGGACCAGGAACCATTGATGAAGTTGGCGGGGGTGAAGAGCGCGGTCGTGGCGGTCACGGTCTGGGACATGGGGCAAAAGTATCTGCCTCGAAGTGTGAGGTGTCATCTGTGAGGCGTGAGGTAGACCCCTTCACACTTCACATCTCCGCACTCACCCTTCACGGCTACTTCGCAAGATACCTGCCCACCGGCCGCAGCAGCACCACCTGCACCTCCTGTTCCTCGAAGCGCGTGAAGCTCGCCTCTACCTGCTTCTCCGGCCAGATCACTTGAACGCGCCCCTTCGCCACGTCATAGGCGGCCGTGTAGAGCGTACCGAAGCCGCGCAGGTATTGTTGGCTGTACAACGGCGGCTTCAGGAATTGCTTGATCATCCCCGCCCGCGTCTGCTTCGGGCTGGCGATGCTGTGTTCGAGGAAATGCTTGCGTTCGATGGTGTGCGTGAAGGCCGCGTACTCATCCCACTCCACCTGATGCTGGTGGTTCGTCGCCACGGCTTGATAGATAACCACCGGCGGACGGTCGGGATTCAAATACACCGTTGCGTACTTGCCCGACTTGTCCACGACCGTCACATTGTAGCCCATGTGCACGGGCACGCGGGAAAGTGCTTCGCACGCCTCGTCCACATTGCTGCAGGTTTCCAATACGTATCGGATCAGCAACGGAATACCGAAGCCGGTTCCGCTCACCTTTCTTCCACCGAAGGCCAAGGCGACGGCGAGCCCGTCCGCGTTCATGCCATCGAGCAGTCCCCAACCGCTGTCCTGGATGCCGATCACGGGCTTCACGTATTCCGTATACCGCATACGCCCATCGAAGTAGCGCGGATCGAAGTCGTAGTTGCGGATCAGCGTCGGGCTGCCTTTCGTCCAGGCCACTTGCGAGCACCCCGCCATGTAGGGCGGCGGGCACCACATGCTGAGGAAGCGGCACGCGACGTCATCCTCTTTCGCGATCCGGCACAAGCTGTTGTAGACCGGGATCAGCTCAGGCATGTGCAGCTCCAGGATGCTGCGACAGGTCACGAGGTCCGGGCGCTTCTCCAAGCCCTCGCTCTCGTACCAGATCCTGAACAGCGGCCAAGCGCGATCGAAAAAGGTCTGCCACCGATCGCTCGGCCACGGCTCCTTAACGAGTTTCAGATGAACGTACATCAGTTCAGATTACCGCTATGGTTCGCTTGTGGTGAACGGTTGATTCGAGCTGCAGAGAAGCAGAGAACGCAGAGAGGAACGCCCACTTCACGCGTTGCATTCGTATTCTCAGCGTCCTCTGCCCCTCTGCGGTTAACTGCATTTCGCTTCGTCCAGCGCCGAACTGCATTACATCATCTTGAACCCACCGATCTCCAGCATGTGCTCATGTCCGTTCGAACCCTGCGAACCCGGCACCACGCTCTTGTATTCCGCACGGATCGCGGCGAGCCATTTCTTGGAGCGTTCGGTAAGCTCGAAGTTGTCCGTCATCATGCGGCCGCGCATGACGAGGATGCCGATGTCCGCCCCTTCGTAGAGCCAGTCTCCCACGCGGGTGATGCGGAGGAAGAAGGCTTCGTTGTCTTTCTCTACGTAGCGGCGGTGCGTGTCCATTCGCCAGAAGTAGATACTTCCATCCTCACGCATGCGCCAGATGCCACTGCGCGGGGCTTCGGTCACGCGGCGGATGTCGTCCTGCGTGTGCTTGATCACCATCTGGCCCCAGGTATCGATATTCTCCTCTTTTGACCAGCGGCGGTTGAGCGCATTCACGTTCAGCTCGTACGGCACGTTCATCCACTCCAGCGTATGGAAGAGATGCAACGGCATATCGCTCAGCGCGAACACGGCGTGGTTGGTTATGCTGCTCGCGCCCGTTACGCGCGGGTTCAGTTCGCCGAGGTAGATCTCGCCGTTGTCCTTGTCGATGAGGTAGTCGAGTTCGAAGTAGCCCCTGTAGCCCTCCTTGCGCAGTTGATCGCCGAAGAGGCGGGCGTACTTGCGGGCCTTCGCGCGGATCTTCGGTGTGAAGGTGTCGCTGAAGATCTCGTTGCCGCACCAGCCGCCTTTGTAGGGCGTGAGTTCCTTGAAGCCCACCAGCTCGGTCATCAGCGGCGCCACGATAGTGCCGTGACGCGTCACACACGCTTCCATGGCCGCGCCACGGCAGTTGATGCGCTTCATGATCTTGCACTCCTTCTCCGCCTCGATCTCCTGGGCGTACTTGGCGTAGTCCTCCTTGGTCTTTATGAAGAAAGTGGTGTGGCCGCTATCGCCGTAAGGCGTTTGCACCACGAGGTCGTTGCCGAGCTTGCCTTTCACGGCTACTTGCATCAGGTGATCGAAGCCCTTCACCGGGTGCAGCACGTAAGGTACGCACGGCACGCCGGCCTTCTCGGCCACGCGGTTGGTGTTCACCTTGTTGTCCAGCCAACTGCGCAGTTTCGCGGGAGGGAAGATCACTTCGAGCCCGGCCTTCTTCGCCAGCGCCTCGGTCTTCTCGTCGAACATCAAGAACAGCGCCTTGCCGTTCTTCCCGTTCGTCTTCCTGTTCTCGATGTAATCGCGCACCTCGCTGTGCGTGAGCAGGTAATTGTTGATGTCCTCGATGCTCTGGAACTCCTCGTGCGGCTCCTCCGTCTTCGGGCTCATCAGGTTCGGGTGCAGCCCATCGAAGCAATCGATGTAGGTGATGAACTTGAAGCCCTTGATCCACTCGTCCGCGCCCAGCAGATTGAAGTTGGTGGCGCTGATGAAGTAGATGGGCGTCTCGTTCCGGTAGAAGAAGCGGCGGATGTCACTGACGCCTTTGAGGAGGTTGGCAGGCTTCTTCTTGGCCGGGCGTTTCGCGATGGTCTTTTGGGAAGGGACCTTTTTGTCCGGACGGGCCGAAGTCTTTTTCGCCGTGACTTTACTTGACGGTCTCACTGCTGCGCGGGCATCGGGCTTCTTCTTCATAGCGGCTTTGCGCGGGGTGGGTTTCTTTTTCTTGGCCATGCGTTGGTCACTATTGCCGTTGGCGGCTGATGGGGTGGAAGCAAAGTAATGTCTCCGGTCGCTTGCCAAGTAACGGGAAACGAAGCGCCTGGACTCACTTGGGCGAATGGCCATTCCCCGCCATCCCCGATCTTCAACCCGTTCATGCCCATGAAGCCGACCCTTCTTGATCGCTTTGCCGATCCCCTCTGGCAGCGCGCGCTGGTGTTCTTGGCCGCGTTCACCCTGTACGCGAACACGCTGGGCCATGGCTACGTGCTGGACGACGGCCTCGTATTGCAGGACAACGCCTATGTCCAGCAAGGCATACGCGGCATCCCGGATATCCTTTCGCGCGACAGCTTCCACGGCACCTTGGGCGAGAGCGCGTACCTGAGCGGCGGCCGTTATCGCCCCCTTTCCTTGGTGATGTTCGCCTTCGAGGTATCCTTCTTCGGGATGAAGCCGTTCGCGCATCACCTGATCAATGTGCTGCTCTATGGCCTCACGGCGGTCGTACTGCTGCGTCTTTTGCGGCGTATGGTCTTCAAGGAGCACCCACTGGCGGCTCTCGCGGCCACAGTGCTCTTCGTCGTTCACCCTGTGCATACGGAAGTCGTGGCGAACATCAAGAGCCGGGACGAGATCCTGTCGCTGCTGTTCTTGCTGCTGACACTCGGCTTTCTGCTCCGCGAAGGACCAAGGACAGCGAACGATCGCTGGAAGGCCGCCGGGTGCTATGCGCTGGCGCTGTTGTCGAAGGAGAACGGTATCGTTCTGTTGGGCGTCGCGCCCTTGACACTGTTCACGTTCGCCGGGAGGTCGTGGTGGCGAGCGCTCCGTGATTGCTGGCCGCTTGGCGTGGTCGCGGTGGCCTACTTGGCGTTGCGCGTGGTGTTCATCGGCTCGCGCATGCAGGAAGTTCCCGGCGTGCTGGACAACCCTTACGCATTGGCGGCAGCGGACCAGAAGCTCGCCACGATCCTGTCCGTCTTCGTCAGCTATTTACGGCTGCTGGTCTGGCCGCATCCGCTCACGTATGACTACTCGTTCGCCCAAGTACCGTACCGCGACTTCAGCGACCCGATGGTGTGGATGGGGGCTGTGCTCGTTGCCATCCTCGCCGCGGTCAGCATCCGTGCACTGGTGCGCCGTGATCTCTTCGGCTGGTGCGCCGCGTTCTTTCTGGCCACCCTGCTCCTGGTCTCGAACCTCTTCTTCAACATCGGCGCACCGCTGGCGGAGCGCTTCCTGTACCAAGCGAGCGTGCCGTTCATCATCGCTGCGGTCGAACTGGGAAGAAGAGGGCTTTCCTCCGCGGGAATGTTGAATGGGCGCAGCGTCACAGTGGCAGCTTCGATCGTCGCACTTCTCTGTCTTCCACAAGCGTGGCACACGATCGATCGCAATGCGGATTGGAAAGACCGCGATGATCTGCTCCTGCATGATGTGCTGGTCTCTTCACACAGTGCTCGGGCGAACACCTACGCCGGGATCGCCTGCATCCGTAAGAGCCAGTCCATCTCTGACAAGAGAACGCAACGCGAATTGGCCTCACGCGCCTTGGTGTTCTTCTCTCGCGCGGACAGCATCGTGCCCGACTACCTGCCCGTGCTCTTGAATCGGGGAGCCGCGTACTTCCTGCTCGACAGCATTCCGGCAGCGGAATACTCGTGGGACCGGGCGCGTGCCCTCGAACCGGAGAACACGATGCTGAAGAGCTACGATGCGCTCCTGTTCGATCACTACTACCGCCAAGGGCTGAAAGCCGGCACGGAGCGGAACTTCTCCGTCGCCATCGCCGCTTTGGAAAAGTCGGTGCGCTACGGTCCTGGAAAGGCTGATGCGTGGTACAACCTTGGCGGTGCGTACTTCACGGCCGGTGACACGGCGAAAGCCCGTGCGAGCTGGGACCGCACACTCCAGCTCGATCCCCGCAACGCGGGAGCGCAGCAAGGCCTCCATGCGTTGCATCGATAAGCGCGTAAATTCGGACCATGGGCACCGGAGAATACCCCCGCGTCATCATCACCCGGCTCGCCGAGATGAGGATGGTGGCCCCCGGCTTCCTGGAGCAGCGCTTCCACCATGGAGCGAAGCTGGACCCGGCCGGGTTCATGGAGAACAAGCAGGCGCGCTTCGACCTGATCGGCGAGGAACCCTACCTCATGCTCAGTGTGATGCCGCCCGACGTGGACTTCGAGGTGCGCATCACCACCTCCGACCACTTCGCGCCCGAACGCGGCAAGGATCCACTGATGGCCCTCGCGGTGGTCGCACAGGACAACGTCGCAGAGATGGTGACGAAGCTGTACTTCTCCTACTTCCCGCAGTTGTTCCGCATCCGCATCTTCACGGATGAAGATGAAGCCCGCGCATGGTTGCTCGCCCAACGCGAGGAGATCGTGCGCTCCGAAAGTGGCGCGGCGCAGCACTAGACCCGTTACCCCGATGAGAAAGGCCGGAGCGCGATCGCGCTCCGGCCTTTCCGTTTTCCCGTTCGTACCGGGTCAGTTCACCACGAGGCGAACGATCGTCGGCACACCGCCATTGAGCAAGCGGACGAAGTAGAGACCCGCCTGCTGATCGTGAAGATCCAGCGTCGTGTTGCCCGAAGTGATCTGACGGTCGATCACGGTGCGACCGGTCGCGTCCAGTACGTTGATGCGCGCACCACTCACCAGCGTGGGCAGTTTCAACCGGAGAAGACCGCTCGTCGGGTTGGGATAAAGACCGAAGCCTTCGCCGTTGAGCTGAACGATACCGGTGCTGATGTAGGCGAACGCGTCCGAAATACTCGAACATCCGTTGGCATCGGTGAAGGTCACGTTGTAGTTGCCGTTCTCCGTGGGCAGGTAGGTGGTATCCGTCGCGCCGTCGATGGTGTTGCCGGTGAACAACCACTGGAACGTGCCGTCCCCGGTGGTCGTCAGTTGATCACCGACCTGCGTGATCACGGGCTGGGCGGGAAGCGGGTTTTCGGTGATCGTGATGATGGCGGAAATGGCGGAACAACCCGCGCCCGTCGAAACGGTCACCGTGTAGTCGCCGGGAGCATTGGCGACGAGTTGGGCGCCCGTCTCGCCATCGAGCTCGGTACCGTTCAAGCTCCACTGGTAGCTGAGGTCTGGGTTGTTGCCCGCATCCAGTGTTACCGATCCGCCGGAGCAGAACGCTGTGCCATCGATGGCCGTGATCACGGCCGTATCCGGGGCCGCTTCGATCGTTACCACAACGGGGTCCGAGGACGCCGAGGAACAACCGCTGCTCGTGCCCGCAACGGTGTAGGAACCGGCGGTGTCCACAACGAGCTCAAAGCCGGTCGCGCCATCGATGGCCGCCCCATCAACAGACCATTGGTAGCTGACGCCCGGCACTTGCGTCACGCTCAAGTTGACCGAACCACCGGGGCAGAAGGCAAGAGGACCATCGGCGCTCACCACGGGTGTGCCCACCTGGTTGATGGCCACTTCGACGTCATCCGCACTGTAGCTGCAGCCCGTCACCGTATTGGTAACGACCAGTGAATAGCTGCCCGCCTCAGCGGCGAGCAAGGTCGATCCGTCCTCACCCGAGAGGACCACATCGTTCAGCGACCACTCGTACACCAGGTCCGTCTGTCCGGAGTTGTCGATGGCAGAGATGGTCAATGGGGAACCATCGCACGACAGGTATGCGGGTTGGTCGAAAGCATATTCCGGGGCTGCACCAACGGTCACCGTAATGGCCTCAGAGGAATCAGCACCGCAGGCATTCGTCACGGCCAAGGTGTAGTCGCCGGAGGCGGTCGCTTCGTAGGATCCGCCATCCGCACCGTCGATATCAGCGCCGTCCAGTTGCCACTGGTAGGTGCCGGCGATGGGCTCCGCATTGAGCGTAACGGATCCGCCTCCGCAGAATTCCGTTGGACCGGCGGCCGAGATGACGGCCAAAGGCGCCGTGCTGTCGATGGTGATGTCGAAGCCGTTGTCGGCACCGGTGTAGGCCGGGCTGTTGGAGTTCACGCGGATCCGGTAGCCTGTGCCGGGAGGCGTGTTCGGGGGGATGGTCACTGTGATGGTGCCGGACGCGGTGGCGGTCACTTGACCGAGGAAGGTCGGGTTGGAGAAGTCACCTGATGCGTCCGAGAGTTGCGCGATGAACTCGTTCGAGGGGATGAAGAACCCGCCGGGGTTGTAGCTGCCGGTGGCCTGGTAGCTCAATTCGAACTCAGAACCGGGGCAAAGTGTCGCAGCGAGCGGTTGTACCACCTCGATGGCGTGCGGCAGGTCGTAGTAGAAGATCTCCGTTACGAGCTCGGTGCCGAACAGTTCGGTGGTGTTGATCTGGAGCACCGGAACGCGCAAGCCCTGGGCCAGCCATTTGTATTCGTGCACCAACGGGCGGTCGATGTTGAAGCCGAGGCTGAGGGTATCGAGATTGATCGTATCGTGACCGGCGAGCGTGGTGTGCACCCGCAGCACATCGAACGAACCGGCGGGTGTGGCGATCGTGCCCCAGCCGTCGACCTCATTGCTACGCTCTTGCCGGTAGCCGTAATACGCCAACGTCGGAACGTCCAAGGCGTAGCCCGAATTCGAGGCGCTGACATCCCCGAAGTCGATCGGCAGTTCGTAGATGACGTCCGGCGAGTTGAAGATGATGGGCACCGGGAGCCCGGAGAGCTCCACGCCGAAGCCCACTTTCCTGTACACGGTCGCGCTGTGGTAGAGGAAGGTGTAGGGGTTCGTGATCGGCAGCAGTTGGTTGAACGGGATGTCCACGCCCGCTTTCGCATGGTTGGCGCGGTTGGCGTTGAAGAACACGTCCGCGAAGGCGATGGCGTAGACGAAGTTGGTGGAGGCCACGCTCTGGTAGGCGGCGAGGTCCTCGCCCGCCGCAGTAAGGTCCGTGAAGTCCCACTCTTGGGCAGGACCCGTGGTGGTGTGGTCGATCTGCTGGTCGAGGGTCGCGCGGGTGCGGCTGAGCGCATCACCGGAATGGGGCATCTCATTCTGGCCGATCTGTATCTGGGCGGGGAGCGCACAGACCAAGGAGAGGGCGATAGGCAGCGTAAGGTTTCGAAGCATGGTAGGGCCGGGTTTGGTCGGGAAAAGTACCCGGCTCATGCCCGCTCCGTCAACCGCTCATCGATCAGCTTGTCCACCGCAGGCATGTTGGCAACCGGGCCGGACAGGGCCGGACAGGGCCGGATGGTTCGGGTAGCGGTGGACAAGGTCTTTCGGATAGTCCACATTTGTCGCGATCAACCACCTGACTCTCCCACAGGATGGCGAATTCTACAGAGACTGGGCACGCCTGGTTCGAGCGCGCGGCCACCGACCTGCTGGAAGTCCGGCTGAAGCCCGGCGTCCGTATCGATTCGGACTGCGTCGCGGGCATCATGCGTGAGCGCGTGCGCCTTTGCGGCACGGCCCCCTTGTGCGTGCTGGTACTCGTACCGCCTGATGCGGAACTGGACATCGCCGTTATCGGTGTCGACCACTATCGCGTGAACGAGACCTCCGAAGGACTGCGGGCAGTGGCGATCTTTTCCGGGGCCTTGATGATGGAGACCATGGCGCGTCTGTATGCGGCTTACTTCCCGCCGATGTTCAGGTTGGAGATCTTCAACCAGGAAGCCGATGCGCGGGAGTGGATGAAAGAACAACTCACCGAATTGCGGCAAGCGGGCCAGAAGGCCTAACCGAAGAGCAGCTTCAAATAGAACGAGGGCTGCCGTAGCCGTGCCCGCATGTCCAGATCGTTGAACATGCTGCTGATGGTATCCGCCAGTGCGGGATTCTTCGTGGCGCGCCCCACCACGAGGTTGAACAACCACGGCCGACCGGCCAATTGTTGCAGCCGCGTACTAATCGCGAGCTCCTTTCCGAGCCTGCGCCACACACGCGCATCGTAGTCCGCCAGCATGGCCGACGTTGGACAGCCCGGTGTCCTGTGGAGTGCTTCGGCCGCCACATCGCCGGCGTGCATGCCGCTGATCATCGCGTGACTGATGCCCTCGCCGGTGAAGGGGTCGATCAAATGCCCGGCATCGCCCACGAGCAGGTAGCCGTCATCGCTCAGTTCGTGGCGTTTGCTGGCCAAGGGAAGCCCCAGGCCCTGGATGTTGCCTTCGAGGGTCGCGTTCGTGAACCGCTCTTTCAGCGCCGGATGCTCCGCCAGCAGGGATCCCAGTATCGCCTTCAGATCCGTTTTCCGCTTGCGGACGACATCCGAGCGGAGCCCCAGTCCCACATTCGCGCGACCGCCGGGCAACGGGAATATCCAGAGATAACCGGGCAACAGCTCCTTCAGGAAGATCAGCTCGATGAAGCCTTGCGGATCAAGGCCGCTGACGCCATCGTAGTAGGCGCGCACGCCTGCGCAATGGTGGCGCGGGTCGAGCTCGATACCCGCTACGTGACGGGCGAAATGCGAATTGGCCCCATCGGCCGCGATCACCAAGCGTGCTTCGATGGTGATGCTCTTCGCCGTGTCGCTCACCAGCCAGCCGTTGGCCGTGCGTTCGAACACGTTCAGGTTCGTGCCTTCGACCAGATCAATACCTGCTGAACCCCGGACTTTTTCCAGCAGCAACGCATCGAACTCCAACCGCGGCATGATGGACCCGGGCGCTACGCCTTCGCCGGTATTCCGGCTGAACGGTACGCGCAATGAACGACCGCTCGGGGCCGAGAAGGTCACGCCCCAGCTGGGCAGTTGGCGCGCATCGGCGCGCAGACGTTCCCCGACATCGGGAGCCAGCCGATCCAGTACCCGCATCACTTTTCCGCTCAGCGCATCCCCGCACACCTTGTCTCGCGGGAAGAGGGCCTTGTCCACGAGCAAGGCCTTCACGCCATGTTTTGCCAACGACAATGCAGCGGAACAACCTCCTGGACCGGCACCCACGATGAGGACATCGGTCTTCCTGGAGGCTCCCATACTCTCTGCGTTGCTCAGCCCCGGAAAGCGCCGTCCGAGAACTGTTCCAGGAAGCGCACGTCGTTCTCCCAATAGAGACGCAGGTCCGGTACACGGTAGATGAGCTGGGCAACACGCTCCACACCCATGCCGAAAGCGAAACCGGAATACACTTCCGCATCGATGCCGCAGTTCTTCAGCACGGCCGGGTCCACCATGCCGCAGCCCATGATCTCCACCCAGCCGCTGTGTTTGCACACGTTGCAGCCCTTGCCCATGCAGATCGTGCAGCTCATGTCCACCTCCGCGCTCGGCTCGGTGAACGGGAAATAGCTCGGCCGCATGCGGATCGTGACCTCCGGACCGAAGATGCTCTTGGCGAAATAGTCCAGCGTCCCTTTGAGTTCCGCGAAGCTCACGCCCTTGTCCACGTACAGCCCCTCCACTTGGTGGAACATGCAGTGCGCCCGTGCGCTGATCGCTTCGTTCCGGTACACGCGTCCGGGAGAGATCGTGCGGATGGGGGGCTTGGAGCTTTCCATCACGCGCACCTGCACGCTGCTGGTGTGCGTGCGAAGTGCCATGTTGCCTCCGAGGTCCACGAAGAAGGTGTCCTGCATGTCGCGCGCAGGATGGTCCGCAGCGAAGTTGAGCGCGCTGAAGTTGTGGTGGTCGTCCTCGATCTCCGGACCTTGGCTCACGGTATAGCCGATGCGGACGAACACATCCACGATCCGCTGGCGCACGATGCTGATCGGGTGCGCACTGCCTACGGGTCCCATCAGCGCGGGGCGTGTCGGATCCGCTGACGATCGCTCGTCCTCATGGCCGTTGTCCAGCGAAGCCTTCAGTTCTTCCCAGCGGGCCTGTGCCGACTGTTTCAACTTGTTCATCCGCTGGCCGAACTCGCGCTTCTCCTCGGAAGCCACCTGCTTGAACTCCTCGAACAGGGCGGTAACGGAACCATTGCGGCCCAAGGTGGCCACACGGAATTTCTCCACCTCCTCAGCGCTTCGGGCCATGGCGGCGGCGACTTCGGCCTCCAACGTTTCGATCTTTTCTCTCAGGCTCATTGCAGTACGCGCATCCAGATGCGCACATCGGTAAGTGGGCGGTCGCTGTTGTCGCAGGGCAGGGCGGCGATGCGGTCGAGCACATCCATACCTTCAAGCACCTGCCCGAACACCGTGTATTCACCATCCAGCCGGGGCGCACCTCCATTTGTGGCGTAGGCGCGCACCTGTTCCGGGGTATATGGCGTGGCATGGTCCGGGTCCTGGAGGGCCCGCTTCTGCTCCACCAACCGCAGTTCGGACGGCGACCAATCCTGGCCCTGCACGATGTAGAAATAGGCCCCGTGGCTGCGCTTGTCCGACGCGGGGTGGGAGTCGTCTCGCGCCATGCCGAGCGCACCTTTGAGGTGGATGATGCCCGGGCGGATCTCCGAGGCCAAGGTGGTACCGGCCTCCCCACGGCCCAGCACCTTGTGCCGGTCATCCGCGTTCCGGCTCGCCGGGTCGCCACCGATGAGCATGGCCCCGGGCAGTACGCGGTGGAACAAAGTGCTGTCGTAATAATGCTCGTTGACCAGCCGCAAGAAGTTGTCCCGGTGCTCAGGAGTCTCGTTGTACAGGGCGATAACCATCCGTCCCAAGGAGGTGTTCACTTCCACCAATGGGCGCTTCGGGGCGTCGGTTGCCTGAGCGGAAACGTCTCCAAGCACCAGCAGGAATGCCAGCACTACGGGGATGAAGCGGAGCATTGAACGAGCGGACATTGGCCGATGCTGCTATTTTTGGCTGCCTCTTACCAGGGCCGGCCGCTTTGAGCGGCCAAAACTAACCCACCGCCATCCCATGATACGCAAGGTCCTGCTGTGCTCGCTGGTCGCAGCGATCTTCCTCCCGGTCGCCTCTTCCTGCAACAAGGAGAAGGACACCATCGCCATCATCACGGTGGTGGATACGGGCGGCCGTCCGGTTGATAGCGCCTACGTGAAGCTGTTCGCCAATCTGGCTTACCCGGTCGGCGACCCGAGCCGATTGGTGCGCGAGGGCCTCACTGATGCCAGTGGACAGGTCGAGTTCGATTACACGGACCAGTACAAACAAGGACAGGCCGGTTTCGCGGTGTTGGACATCGTGAGCTTCAAGGACAGCGCCGTGGGCGAGGGCATCATCAAGATCCTCGAGGAGGAGGAGAACGCCGAGACGGTGGAGCTGGTGCCCGTGAACTAGGAGGAACGCACGGATACGAAAAGGCGCAGAGGAACGCGGAGTTCTTTTCTGTCCTCTGTTCTCAAGTGGAGTTCTCTTCGGCCCTCCGCGAGCCTGCGTCTCTCAGCCCTCGAAGTAGCCCAAGATCGCCTCTTTCATAAGCCGTTCCTGCTCTTTGGCATCCAAGGGCGGCAGGTCTTTCACGCGCTCGAAGTGCGGCCACCCGTCCGCATCGCGCCCCAGTTCCTTGTAGTAGCCAAAAGGAGTCAGGAGTACGCAGACGGCGATGTGCATCAGGGCCATCTTCTCGTCTTTCTTGAACTCGCGCGCGTGCTGGCCGAGCTCCTGCACGCCGATAAGGAAGATCAGCGCATTCAGGTCCACAGGCCCCTGGAAGCGCGCCTCCATCTTCTTCAGCAGGTCGCGCCAGCGTTTTTCGAATGCGAGGTCCACGGGCGGCGAAGCTATCCGCAGGCTGGTCGACCAGCGCTACTTTCACCACCCGCCTCACCGATATGACCACCCGAACCGCCCTCTTACTGTCCGCGTTGTCGGTCGCATCCGGCCTTCGCGCTCAAACGGACACGCCCTGCGGTGCGCCGTCCATTCCAGTACATCCTGCCACTTGTGTGTTCCAGGAATTCACCACTGTGGGAGCCGCTTACCAGAACGACGCGGCCAACGGCGGCACACCGGACTGCGCGTTCCCTGGATCACCCGATGTCTGGTTCACACTGACCGTGCCCGCATCGGGTGCGATCGCGATCACCACGGAAGCGGGCAGTATCACGGACGGTGGCATGGCCATTTACCGCGGGCCATGCGATGCCCTGCAGTTCATCGAATGCGACGATGATGCCGCAGCCGGCATGATGCCCGTGGTCGATCGGTCCGACTTCATCCCCGGCGAAACGCTCTACATACGTCTCTGGCGTGGGGCGAACCTTGGCACGGGCACCTTCTCCATCTGCGCGGTGGAATCCCATTCCGATTGCCGCGTGGCGATCCCGGTCTGCCACAGTTTCCATGTGGATGGCAGCCCGTACGGCCCCGGCAGCGTGGGCGATGAACTGGCCAACTTCTGCGACATCTCCGAATTCCAATCCCAATGGTTCCGCTTCTACTTCGTGGTGGGCGGCACGTTCGGCTTCAAGATCTTCCCTGATGAGGTCAATGGCATTTATCCCGATTACGACTGGCTGCTCTTCCAGGCCGAGGACACCGCGTTCTGTGCCACGCACACGCCGGATACGCCGCCCGCCGCTTGCAACGGAAGCAGTTCCACGGGCACGCTCGGAGAGACCGGCCTCGATGTGACGGGCGTCTCGAACTCCGTACCTGCGGGTCCAGGAAACCCCTTCTGCCCGATCCTGGATGTGAACGTCGGCGACCTGTATTACTTGTTCATCAACAACTTCAGCACCACCTCTACCGGATTCCAGATGGACGTTTCGGGCACGGCCATATTGGATTGCGGCCTTCCGACGGGTATCACTGACCAGCGCCAGGTCATTGGACACGGGAGCGTGGTGCCGAACCCGGCCACGGGAGAAGCCTGGTTCACTACCGAGCGGAAGGGTCTTTCACGCGTGGAACTGAGCGATGCGATGGGCCGCACCGTGCAACGCACGCCCACCATGGGCAGATCCTGCACGCGGATCCCATTGACCGCGATACCGGCAGGGGTGTACACGGTGGTCGCCAAGGCGGAGAACGGAGTTGTCTTGGACATCGCGCGGCTGGTTGTGGAATGAACTGGATCGACTATGCCATCATCGCGCTGATCGGGTTCGCCGCCGTTCGCGGTTTCATGCGCGGATTCATCATCGAGGTATGCGGGCTGCTCGGCCTCGTGCTCGGCATCTGGGGCGCCATCCATTTCAATGGGCAAGTCGCGGGCTGGCTCGGTTTGGGAACGGACAAGGAAGCCATCGCCTTTCTGCTCACGGTGCTCATCATCCTCGTGCTCGTTCACCTGTTGGGCCAAGCGCTCACCAAGGTGGTCGATATCGCGCAACTCAGCTTGCCGAACAAGGTGGCCGGCACGCTGTTCGGCGCGCTCCGCAAGGCGTTCGTGCTGAGCGTGATATTGAACGTGCTCTATGCCAAGCACCAGAGCGCATGGGCTCCTTCACTTGACGTACAGCAGCGGTCCGTGCTGTTCGAGCCGTTGCGCGCTGTCGCACCCACCATCATTCCGGCTCTGGGCGAAAGCAAGTGGGTGAAGAGGGCGGTCGAACAAGTCAAGGAAGAGGTGGAGGATCTGTCCGCCGACTGATACCGATCAGTTCACAGCCGTGCCCATGGCGGGAGCTTTGCACCCATGGATGCTGACTTGGTGAGGAAATACAACGTGCCCGGACCACGGTACACGAGCTATCCGACCGTTCCCTTCTGGTCGCGGAACCCGACGCCCGGGCAATGGCGGTCGCATGTCCGGAACGCCTTCGACCGCAGCAACCGCACGGAAGGGATCAGCCTCTACATCCACTTGCCGTATTGCGAAAGCCTCTGCACTTATTGCGGCTGCAACACGCGCATCACCGTGAACCACGCGGTGGAGAAGCCCTACATCGACAGCGTGCTGGCCGAGTGGAAACTCTACCGTGCGCTCTTCACGGAGGCTCCGCGCATCCGTGAGCTGCATCTCGGCGGCGGCACACCCACCTTCTTCTCCCCCGACAACCTGAAGCGCTTGGTGGATGGCCTCTTGGACGGCAGCAAGGTGATGCGCGATGCGGAGATGAGCTTCGAGGGCCACCCTAACAACACCACGGCGGAACACCTGCGCGTGCTGTACGACCTCGGCTTCCGGCGCGTGAGCTACGGCATCCAGGATTTCGACCCGAAAGTGCAGGAGATCATCCATCGGCTGCAGCCTTTCGAGAACGTGGAGCGTGCGTTCCGCGAAGCGCGGGAGATCGGCTTCACCAGCATCAACACGGACCTTGTCTTCGGCCTGCCCTTCCAAACCCCGGAGACCATGCGCCGCACCATCGAGTTCACGAACCAGTTGCGACCGGACCGCATCGCGTTCTACAGCTACGCGCATGTGCCGTGGATCAAGCCCGGACAACGGCGCTTCACCGAGGCGGATCTGCCTGCGGATGCCGACAAACGTGCGCTGTACGAACTGGGCAAGCAGCTTTTCGAGGATGCCGGATACCAGGAGATCGGCATGGACCATTTCGCGCTGCCGCATGATGGCTTGTATACCGCCCTGTTGCGCGGAAAGCTCCATCGCAATTTCATGGGCTACTCGGCCGTGGGTACCGAGCTGATGATCGGCCTCGGCGTGTCGGCCATCAGCGACAGCTGGACCTGCTTCGCGCAGAACCGCAAGACGGTGGAGGAGTACCAGAAGTCAGTAGCCGCCGGGGAGCTGCCCATCTTCCGGGGCCATGTGCTCAGCGAGGAGGACCTTCGCGTGCGGCGCGAGATCCTGAACGTGATGTGCCGCTTCGAAGCGGATCTCGCGCATATCGGTTGGGATGCGGACGACGTGGAAGCCCATCTCTTCGACCTGATCCACGACGGACTGGTGGAACAGAACGGAACGCACATCCGCGTTACCGAACAAGGGCGGCCCTTCGTGCGCAACGTGTGCATGGCCTTCGACCTGCAACTGCGCCAGCAACAGGATGAAGCGAGGCCGAGGTTCTCGATGACGGTGTGAGGAGCATTAGCCTTGGCACTCGGCGGAGCCGAGCGCCGGGAAAGGGGATCAGCGTCCGGGTGTTGCCGCGTTGGCGTTACCCAAGGCGACTCTTCCAATCGATGAATTTACAGAGACCATCTAGGCCAGGGAAGATGTAGTAGGAGTTGATGCCATAGGCATCGAGTTCTTTCAGCATTTCGGTCGCGGAGGAACCATGTTTAAAGACAATCTCAACCTTAAGAAGGTGACTGTTCGCGCCTTTCTTTCGCATCATGTCGGTAAAGGTGTTGGTGGCCTCTTTGTAGTAATGGCTTGTAAACCAACCATCTTGTGAAGCGATGCGATTTGAGATATGACGAGGCTGGAATACGAGCGTGCTTTTCTGCTCGAACGGATAGCCAGTCTTCGAGTCAACAATTTTGTCCTCTGAGAACGAATAGCACCAAACCACGGGCTTGAACTCTTCATGGGGTTGGTCAAAGAGTGCAAACCATAGGGCTACGAGTGGATTGCCGGTCCAGTCAAGCAGTCGAGTTGGAAGGCCATGATGTTGAGCAATGGCCAGAGCATCCCATTCATTGTCGGCTTCATTTCTTAAGTATGGATATGACAACCGCCTAAACTCCTTTAGAGTCGCTGTCTCTATCAAACTTCGGTTGTAGGCGTCATATGCGGGACGCCCCAATTTGGGCCAAAGTGGCTTGTCGACAGGTTGCCCCCTAAATATCGTAAGGCTGTCACCGGGGTTGCTTTCAATGAGGTTGGAGCGGACAGACCTAACCTTCTCAAGATAGTCAAGGACCCCACTTGCCTGAGTGCTGTTGATGGCTTTTGGAGACATCCTTGGGGATTGTCAGTTCTGGACGGCCGCTATTCCCGGCAGCACCTTCCCCTCCAGGTACTCCAGCATCGCCCCGCCGCCGGTGCTCACGTAGCTGATCTTGTCCGCCAGCCCGAACTGGTTCACGGCCGCCACGCTGTCGCCGCCGCCCACGAGGGAGAAGGCCCCGTAGGCCGTCGCATCCGCCACGGCGTTCGCCACGGCGATGGTGCCTTTCTGGAAGCTCTTCATTTCGAACACGCCCATGGGGCCGTTCCAGAGAATGGTCTTGCTGCGCTTCACAACGGTGCCGAACTGCTTGATCGTTTCCGGTCCGATGTCGAGGCCCATCCACCCATCGGGGATGGCCTTGGCGGAGCAGACGTCAGTGTTCGCATTGTCAGCGAAGGCATCAGCGACCACGGCATCCGTGGGCAGGTGCAGTTGCACGCCTTTGTCCATCGCGCTGGCGAGGATGGCTTTGGCCACTTCGAGTTGGTCATCTTCTACCAGTGACTTTCCGACCTGTCCGCCTTCCGCTTTGATGAAGGTGAAGGCCATTCCGCCGCCAATGATCACCTCGTCGCACTTGCCGATGAGGTTCTCCAGCACCGCGAGCTTGCTGCTCACTTTGCTTCCACCGACCACCGCAACGAGCGGGCGCTGCGGGTCACCGAGCACCTTGCCCACGCTGTCGATCTCGCCCTGCATCAGGTAACCGAAGAGCTTGTCCTGGGGGAAGAACTTCGCTACGATGGTGGTGCTGGCGTGCGCGCGGTGCGCCGTTCCAAAGGCGTCGTTCACGTACACATCGCCGAGCTCGCTCAGCGTCTTGCTGAAGGCCTCATCACCGGCTTCCTCTTCGGGGTGGAAGCGCAGGTTCTCCAGCATGAGCACTTCGCCCGGCTTCAGCACTGCGGCTTTGGCTTTCGCGTCCGGGCCCACACAATCCGTGGCGAAGAGCACCGGCTTGCCGAGCAGTCCGCTCATGTATCCGGCGACCGGCTTCAGGCTCATGGCCGGATTCACTTTGCCTTTCGGTCGGCCGAGGTGGCTCATCAGGATGGCGCTTCCGCCGTCGTTCAGGATCTTGTTCACGGTGGGAACGATAGCCCGCGCGCGGGTGTCGTCCGTCACTTGGCCGTTCGCGTCCTGCGGCACGTTGAGGTCCACGCGCACCAGCGCTTTCTTGCCCTTGAAGTTGTAGGAATCCATGGTCAGCATGGGGGCGAAAATAGGTGCGGCCTCGGGCCTTGAGCTTCGAGCCACGAGCTTGGATCCTCTGGAAGATCCAAGCTCGTGGCTCATGGCTCGCGGCTGCCCGTGTGCGTGGGCTTGCGCGGGGCTACCCGTACACTTGCAATGTGCAATTCTCCCACATTGTCGGCCACGCCGCACTGAAGGCGAAGCTCATCGGGAACATCCGGGAAGGGCGAGTACCGCACGCGCAATTCTTCCTCGGGCCGCGCGGGAGTGGGACCTTGCCGTTGGCGCTGGGATATGCACGCTACTTGCTCTGTACCGACAAAGGCGCGGCGGACAGTTGCGGCCAGTGTTCGAGTTGCCAGATGGTGGCCAAGCTGGCGCACGCGGATCTGCACTTGGCCTTCCCGATCTTCCTGAGCGAGAAGGCGAAGACCTGCGACCTCTTCATTACCGAATGGCGTGAGGCCGTGCTGAAAGAGCCCTACCTCGACGATGAGATCTGGCGGGCCAAGCTTGAAGGCGAGAACAAACAGCTGCGCATGGGCGTGGACATCGCGGCGGAGATCTCCAAAAAACTCAGCCTGAAGTCCTACCAAGGCGGCTGGAAGGTGATGCTGGTCTGGTTGCCCGAACTGATGGACCCGGCGGCCGCCAATAAGCTGCTGAAGATCCTCGAAGAGCCCGAGCCGATGACGGCCTTCCTGCTGGTGGGCCACGCCAACGAACGCATCCTGCCCACGATCCTCAGCCGCACGCAATTGGTGAAAGTCCCGGCGCTGGACCCCGGCGAAGTGGCCGACGCCCTGCGCGAACGTTACCCGGACCTTTCTCCCGAGGACACGCGAGCCATCGGCGCCCGGAGCGAGGGCGACCTGCTGGAAGCCTTCGCCATGGCCGAGAAGAGCGAGGAGGAGTTGTTCGTTTTCTTCCGCGATTGGCTGCGGGCGTGCTACGCGAACAAGATCCCCGAAGCCGTGGAGTTCGGCGAGTACTTCAGCAAGATGGGCCGCGAGAAACAGAAGGCCTTCATGCGTTACGCCCTCTACCTGATCCGCCAGTGTGTGCTGAACTGGCAGGACGTGCCGCAGCTCGTGCGCGCCTATGGGGAGGAGCTGGAGTTCGTGGAGAAGTTCAGCAAATTGCTCAACGCGCAGAACGTGGGCGGCATCCGCGAAGAGCTGGAAGTGGCGCACGGCCATCTGGAGCGGAACGCCAACCCCAAGGTGCTCTTCCTGGACCTGAGCTACCGGGTAGGGGGGCTGCTGCGGCTGCGCCAGTAGCCATGCATGGCCGCACCCGGAAGCGATCATACCTGAGTTGAAATTGCCGCCCTATTTTGGCGACATGAGTTCCCGATCCCTACTGTTAACGGGCTGGTTGTACTCCACCCCCTTCGCGCTGATGGCCCAGTATGCACCTGCGGTTCAGCTTGACCAATTCGAGGTCAAGGCCCCGCATTGGTTCGACGCTGATGGTGATGGCGACCAGGACGCGGCCTTTTTCGGGGATCATTTCTGCTTGAGCAAGAACGCCGGCCAGGGTCTCTTCGCGCAGTTCCAGCTGCTACCTCCAAGAACGAACTGGAACAATGACGTGGGGTCGATGGATGTTGACCTGGACGGGGATCCCGATCTGGTCGTGGTCGGGTTCATGGATGATAGCGCCACCTATTGGCTCGAGAATGAGGGCGGTGGACTGTTCGACACGTTGCACCTGATGCCCAACATCGGCTTCAACCCGGGCGGTGACCAGGATCGGTTCCACTACGTCGACCTCAATGGCGACACGCTGCCCGATCTGCTGGCCACCAATCAGAATTCCACGCGCTACGTGTTGAACGGATGGCCCGGGCCTTTCAGCTCCCAGACCGACTTCAATGCCGCGAAGACCGCGGCGTTGGGCGACATTGATCTGGACGGTCAACTGGATATCATCGGCTGGGAATCGAATTTCGGATCGGAGATCTCCTGGTGGCGGAACTCGGGAGGAGTCTTCTCACAGGTGGCCGGACCTGTCGGTACAGTTCCAGGTATCGTTCGACGCCTGGAGGTGTTCGATGTCGAACACGACGGCGATTCGGATGTTGTCTCGTTCGCGCCTTTTTCCATCAACATGATGCTGAACGATACGGCGAACGGCTTCTCCCCGCCCATCAGCTTGAGTTCGTTCGGCTTCATCCCGCAGAATTCCCGGATCGCTGACCTGGACGGAGATGGGTTCACCGACCTGGTCGTCCAAACGAACCAGGACTCCATCTCTTATATGCGCAACAATGGGGATGGAACCTTCGATCCACTAATTCACTTGATACGACCGGTACTGCCGTCTGAAGAATTCGAGTTGGTGGACCTGAACAACGACGCCTTACTCGACATCGGGATCCTGTGCTCGGGGTTTTCCGGATTGACATGGTTCGAGCAGGGATCATCGCTCACATTCGGTGCGCAGCGATCGGTGGTCTTCTGCTCCGATCATCACTATGCCACGCCTTCCTGGGGTGACCTTGATGCTGATGGCGACATCGACGTCATGATGAACGGCCTATGGTTGGAGCAGACCGCGCCCGGTGTGCTCGATGTGGTCCACACCACCAACTATAACGCGAAGAATCCTGCTCCAGCGGATCTCAACGGCGATGGCCTGATGGACTGTTTCACCTTTTGGACCGATGGGGATGACTCAGGGCTGTTCCAATACATGCATGGCGGCGAAGGCGATTGGCCATCCACGCAGATCATCACGGGGTACGGTCAACGCTCGGAGATCCTGACCTGGGATCCGGATGGCGACAATGATGTTGACCTGCTCCGGCCTGTGTTCGGCGATGGCGTAAGCGCCTTCGTGAACGACGGAAGCGGACAGTTCTCGACCACGGATATCATTGGTGCTGACCCATCGCAGCCTTACCGCGCCGCGATCGCCGATTTCGATGGGGATGGTGATGATGATGTGGCCGCCACCGGTGTTTATAATGGGCTCACCCAGCTGCTCGTCCACAGTAACAACGGTGGCTGGAGTTTCCCTTCGATACCAGGTCCTGTAACCCCGGTGAGCTGGTGGGGCGGTTCGCAGGCCGTTAAACACGTCCGTGCAGCGGATCTGGACTTGGATGGGACTCCCGACATCGTGACCGACAAAGGAGGAGAGATCATCTGGTATGAGAATCACAATGGAAACGGCACCGATTGGGTCGAGCATGCGTTTGGGCTCCAGGTAAGTCTCGAATTCTTCGCCTTCGAGTTGGCCGATGTGGATGCCGACGGAGATATCGACCTGCTCTACATCCCGGCGAACGGGGAGGAGCTTCTATGGCTCGCTAACGATGGTGACGGTCTTTTCTCCGATCCACAAGTGCTCATCATGGGGGATCAAGAGCGCGTCTATGGCGTAAGGGCCGTTGATCTTGACGCTGACCTCGACCCCGAACTCTTGGTCAATATGGCAGCCTTGGCAGGCTTCCGCTACAGAACACTCCTGCTGGTCGACACCATGTCCAACAGCCTTGGGCTCCACGCCAACGCGATCAACAAGCCTCTTTCAGCACATCCTGTTCCGGCCGATCAACAGGCAAGGATCGACGTGGACCCCATGATGCTGAATGACGGGCTCTTCTACCTGACGGATCCCGGTGGGCGTACCCTGCGCACCTGGTCCAGCGCGCTACCCGACGCGCTGACCATAGAACGTGATGGTTTGTTGCCGGGGGTCTATCTCCTGACGCTACGATCGGCCCACCATGCACCAATGTCCGGACGTATCGTGTTCCGCTGAGCGGATCGGAGAGCATTGCTCCCTTGGTGCTCTTTCTGGACCTGAGTTACCTGTTCGGGGGGCTGTTGCGGACGAAGGCCTGAGACGACTTGTCAGGAAGACCCTGCCGGGTCCGCTGTACGAACCATCCAACATCCTTTCTTTGCGCACCTCCGAGCGCATGCCCAAGGTCACCATCGACAACATCGAGATCGACGTCCCTGAGGGGACCACGATCCTGCAAGCCGCGCGCATGATCGGCGAGCGCAACAAGGCGGACCGCCATGTGGTGCCGCCCGCGATGTGCTACTACACGAAGTTGAAGACCAGCGGGGGCTATTGCCGCACCTGCATCGTGAAGGTGACGAAGGGCAGCGACAAAGACCCGCGCCCGATGCCGAAGCCGGTGGCCAGCTGCCGCACCGCCGTTATGGACGGAATGGTGGTGGCCAACACCACAGACCCTGACCTGATCGCTTCGCGGAACTCGGTGGTCGAATTCCTTTTGATCAACCACCCGCTGGATTGCCCGATCTGCGACCAGGCCGGGGAGTGCCACCTGCAGGACCTGAGCTACGAGAACGGCAAGGAGGCCAGCCGCTACCAGTTCGAGCGCCGCACCTTCGACCCGATCGACATCGGCGACACGATCAAATTGCACATGACGCGGTGCATCCTCTGCTACCGCTGCGTGAAGGTGGCCGACCAGATCACCGATGGCCGTGTGCATGGGGTGATCAATCGCGGCGACGTGAGCGAGATCAGCACCTACATCAGCAACGTCATCGACAACGACTTCAGCGGGAACGTGATCGATGTTTGCCCGGTGGGTGCGCTAACCGACCGCACCTTTCGCTTCGCCAGCCGCGTGTGGTTCACCAACCCGATGGATGCGCACCGCAACTGCGAGAATCCCCAATGCAGCGGCAAGACCGTGGTGTGGTTGAAGGGCGCGGAGATCCTGCGCGTGACCGGCCGCAAGGATATGTGGGGCGAGGTGGAGGAGTTCATCTGCAACACCTGCCGCTTCGAGAAAAAGAAGACCAGCGACTGGACGATCGAAGGCCCGCGCAAGATCGATCGCCACAGCGTGATCAGCCAGGGCCACTACGACAAGAAGCTCCAGCAGAAGTTGCTCGCCTCGGCGGCACCGGATGCACCGGATGTTGAGCCGTTCGATTTCAATCAACGCGGATGACCATCCTCACACTCGTCATCTTCCTCAGCGTCCTGCTGCTCATCACGCTCGGCGTGGCAGCGTACGAGACGTACGGTGAGCGCAAGGTGGCGGCCTTCATGCAGGACCGCATCGGCCCGGACCGCGCGGGGCCCTTCGGCTTGCTCCAACCGCTCGCCGACGGCGGCAAGATGTTCATGAAGGAGGACTTCATTCCGGCCTCCGCGAACCGCTGGTTGTATTTCCTGGGGCCGGCCATCGCCATGAGCACGGCGTTGCTTACCGGCGTTGTGATCCCTTGGGGTGGCACGGTGCAGATCGGTGACTTCACCATGAACCTGCACGCTGCGGATCCGGAGATCGGCATCCTGTATGTGTTCGCGATGGTGAGCATCGGCGTGTACGGCATCATGCTGGGCGGTTGGGCCAGCAACAACAAGTTCGCGCTCTATGGTGCCATCCGCGCGAGCAGCCAGATGATCAGCTACGAACTGGCCATGGGCATGGCGATCGTGGCGCTGGTGCTGCACACGGGCACCTTGAGCATGGGCGGCATCGTTGCGGGCCAGTTGGACGGCCTGTGGAACATCGTCTACCAGCCGTTCGGTTTCCTGCTCTTCATCGTATGCGCCTTCGCCGAATGCAATCGCGCGCCCTTCGATCTTCCGGAGTGTGAAACGGAATTGGTCGGTGGTTACCACACCGAGTTCAGCAGCATGAAGCTCGGCTTCTACCTCTTCGCGGAGTACGTGAACATGTTCATCAGCAGCGCCGTGATGAGCACGCTCTACTTCGGTGGCTACGACATCCCCTTCGTGGACCAAGCGGGTCAGACGGGCTTCCTCATCACGGCCCTCGGCACGTTGATGCTCTTCGCCAAGATCGGTTTCTTCATCTTCCTTTTCATGTGGATCCGCTGGACGCTTCCGCGCTTCCGCTACGATCAGCTGATGAACCTCGGCTGGAAAGCCTTGATCCCCTTGGCGATCCTGAACGTGCTGCTCACCGGTGGTGCGGTGCTCCTGTGGCCACAGTTCAAAGCGATGACCGGACTATGAGCGCCCCGCTGAAACTGACCCAGCGTTCACGCGTGGTGAGCGACAAGAAGATGACGCTCATGGAGCGCATCTACTTCCCGGCCATCGTCAAGGGCATGTCGATCACGCTGCGCCACTTCTTCCGGCCGAAGAAGGTGTCTTTGCGCTATCCGGAAGAGGAGCGCCCCCGCAGCGGTGTGTACCGCGGCATGCATGTGCTGAAGCGCGATGACCAAGGGCGCGAACGTTGCACCGCCTGCGGGCTTTGTGCCGTGGCTTGTCCTGCGGAAGCGATCACCATGGTGGCCGCCGAACGCAAGAAGGGCGAAGAGAAACTCTACCGCGAGGAGAAATACGCGAGCGTCTACGAGATCAACATGCTGCGCTGCATCTTCTGTGGCGATTGCGAGGAGGCCTGCCCGAAAGAGGCCATCTTCCTGACGGACCGTTTGGTGCCCACGGACTACGAGCGCATGCCGTTCGTGTACGGCAAGCAATGGTTGGTGGAGCCGCTCGATCCTTCGTTGCGCGTTGACATCAGCAAGCGGCAGACGCCGGAGGTGCTGAAGTTCAAGGAGCAGAAACAATACGCGCACAACCGCTGAGGAGCGATGCAGTACCTCTTCTACCTCTTCGCGGCCATCTCCATCATCAGCGCGCTGTTCGTGGTGGGAGCGCGCAGCCCGGTGAACAGCGTGATCGCGCTGATCGTCTGCTTCCTCAGCATCGCCGGGCACTACATCCTGTTGAACGCCCAGTTCCTGGCGGTGGTCCACATCATCGTTTACACGGGGGCCATCATGGTGCTCTTCCTTTTCGTGATCATGCTGCTGAACCTGAACAAGGCCATCGAGCCGCGGAAGTCACTGGTCACACGCGTCGCGGCGGTGAGCGCCGGGGGTCTGTTCCTGCTCACCGTACTCGGTGCGATCAAGGACGGTATCGGCCTCGCGAAGCCCGAACATCATGACGTGGGCGTGGGCCTCGTGAAAAGCGTGGGCAACAGCCTCTTCACCACCTTCCTCGTACCCTTCGAACTGAGCAGCGTGCTCTTTCTCAGCGCCATTATCGGTGCGGTGATGCTGGGCCGGAAGGAAACCTCGGCCAAGCCGATGGTGAAGTCGGGAGATCAGTTCGCCGGGTTGAACCAAGCCGAACACGTGCGCTGAGATGAACGACGTGATCACCGCGATACAGGCCGTGCCGATGGAGCACTACGTGGTGCTGAGCATGATCCTGTTCAGCATCGGCATGGCGGGCGTGCTCTTCCGGCGGAACACCATCATCATCCTGATGTGCTTGGAGCTGATGTTCAACAGCGTGAACCTGTTGCTCACGGCCTTCAGCGCGCACCACAGCGATCCTGGTGGACAGGTCTTCGTGTTCTTCATCATGCTGGTAGCCGCTGCGGAAGTCACCGTGGGCCTCGCGATCCTGGTGATGATGAAACGGAACGTGGATAGCGTGGACATCAACCAGCTCAGCCGACTGAAAGGATGACCCGGGATATCCTCGCCACACTGGTGCCCGCCTTCCCGTTGGTCGGGGCGATCGTGAATGCGACCTTCCGCCGTTCGCTGAAAGGCAATGCGGCGGGCATGTTGGCCACCGCGTTGATCGCCTGTTCCTTCGTGTGCAGTGCGATGCTCTTCCTGGGACAGGAAGTGGTGGGGGTGATGCACGAAGTAGGCATGCACCAGAAGGACGCATCGGAAGGCGCGGCGCATATCGTCAAGCTCTTCGACTGGATCCATGTGGGCAGCATGGATGTCCCCTTCGCCTTCCAGATCGATGCGCTTTCGCTGACGATGATGCTGATCGTCACCGGCATCGGCTCGCTGATCCACTTGTACTCCATCGGCTACATGCACGATGACGAGCGCGTGGCCACCTTCTTCTCGCAGCTCAACCTCTTCACCTTCGCTATGCTGCTGCTGGTGATGGGCGCGAACTACGTGATGACCTTCATCGGTTGGGAAGGCGTGGGCCTGTGCAGCTACCTGCTGATCGGCTTCTGGTACAAGACGCCCGCGTACAACTACGCCGCGCGCAAAGCCTTCGTGATGAACCGCATCGGCGACCTGGGCTTCGTTCTCGGACTGGCTTGGCTGTTCAGCGTGATGGGCACGCTGAACTACACCGAGGTGATGGCCCGCGCCGGTTCCCTTTCCACCGAGACCATCACCGGCATCACCTTGCTGCTGTTCGTAGGTGCCATTGGCAAGAGCGCGCAGTTGCCGCTGTTCACTTGGCTTCCGGACGCCATGGCCGGTCCCACGCCCGTGAGCGCGCTCATCCATGCCGCGACGATGGTGACGGCCGGTATCTTCCTTATCGTTCGCAGCAGCGCACTCTTCATGTTCGCGCCCATCACGCAGGATGTGATCCTCTGGGTCGGCCTGATCACCTCATTGCTCACAGCCAGCATCGGCGTGTTCCAGAACGACATCAAGAAGGTGCTCGCGTATTCGACCGTCTCACAGCTCGGCCTGATGTTCGTCGCGCTCGGCCTGGGCGCCTACAGCGCGGCGATGTTCCACGTCACCACGCACGCGTTCTTCAAGGCGCTGCTCTTCCTCGGTGCGGGCAGCGTGATCCACGCGCTCGGTGGCGAGCAGGACATCCGTAAGATGGGCGGATTAAAGGGCGTGACGAAGGTGACCTACCTGACCTTCCTCATCGGCACGTTGGCGATCGCGGGTATACCGGGCTTCAGCGGTTTCTTCAGCAAGGACGCCATCCTGACGGCGGCGTACGAGGCGCATCCGTTGTTGTATGCGGCCACACTGGGAGTATCGCTCCTCACGGTGTTCTACATGTTCCGCCTTCTGTTCCTCACCTTCTTCGGAACGTATCGCGGCAAGGCGCATCCGCACGAAAGCCCTTTGGTGATGACGTTGCCGCTGATGGTGCTCGCGGTGTTGAGCGTTGTCGGTGGTGCGCTCAACTTGCCGCATTTGATCGGTGGCCACGAAACGATGAAGCACTACCTCGGCACGGCCGCCGATGGCATCGGTGGCGAGCACATGCACTTGGAGGCTTCCACGGAATGGATCCTCATGGGCATCACCGTGGCGTTGATCACGTTGATGATCGCGCTCGCTTACAATCGTTTTGTGAAGAAGACCACGCTCGATCCAGAGGCGGACAAGCTGCCGTTCTTCCAACGCTTGATCGCGCGCAAGTGGCTGCTGGATGAACTATACGCGAAGCTCTTCGAGCGGCCATATGCTTGGTTCAGTTCACACTTCGAGAGCATCGGAGAGCGCAAATTGATGGTGCCGCTGATGGTGGGCACCGGCAGCACGGCGAACCGCGTTGGCAAGTTGTTGCGCCGCCTGCAGAGCGGGAACATGAGCTTCTATCTCTTCAGCATGGTCGTGGGGCTGATCGCCTTGTTGGCTTGGACACTGTATCACGTGTGACATGATCCTGCTCCTCCTCATCGCTATCCCCTTCATCACAGGTCTGCTCCTGTTGGTGAGTCGTCCGCCCGCACAAGCGCGGACGATCGCCATGGTGGCGACCCTTGCTTGTGCGGTGATCGCGCTCGCGCAATGCTGGCAATATCCAGGGGGTGAACTCACCTTCATCGAGAGGGATTGGGTGCCCGATTGGGGCCTGCGCTTGAAAATGGGCTACGACGGCATCGGCCTGCTCATGCTGATGCTCACGGCTGTGATCTTCCCCTTCATCATCGCCGCTGGCGCGAAGGAGAACCAGGAGAACCCCGCCGTGGTGAACGCGCTGCTGCTCTTCACGCAGAGCTTCCTCTTCGGTGTGTTCACCGCGCAGAACGCCTTCCTCTTCTACATCTTCTACGAACTGAGCTTGGTGCCACTGTTCTTCTACCTCCTCTTCTGGGGTGGCGCGAACCGGCGTGCGATCACCATGCGCTTCTTCATCTACACGCTGCTGGGTGGATTGGCGCTGCTGTTCGGCATCGCGTACTGCGTGGTGCAAGAGCCTTCGCACAGCGCGGACTTCTCGGCACTGCACGCGCTCCACCTTCCTTATGACACGCAAGTGTGGTTGTTCTGGGCGCTCTTCCTCGCTTTCGCGGTGAAGCTGCCCATCTTCCCCTTCCACAGTTGGCAGCCGGACACCTACACGATGGCCCCGCTGCAAGGCACGATGGTGCTCGGTGGGGTGTTGTTGAAGATGGGCCTCTTCGGCGTGCTGCGCTTCGTATTTCCGATCGTGCCGCTGGGCACCGAGCATTGGCGCGATCTGGTGGTATGGCTCAGCATCATAGGGGCCATCTATGCCGGCTGGATCGCCTTCCGCCAGACGGACCTGAAGCGACTGGTCGCGTACTCCTCGCTCAGCCACGTCGGTATTCTGTGCGCCGGTCTCTTCGCATGGAACACGTACGGCATTACCGGGTCGCTCTACCAAGCCTTCGCGCACGCGGTGCTTGTGGTGAGCATGCTCTACATCGTGGGTGCTGTTCAGCGCCACACGGGTACCACGGACCTGAGCGTGATGGGTGGATTGAAACTGAAATCACCGCGACTGGCCGCACTGTTCTTCCTGGTGATGATCAACGCCGTTGCGCTTCCGCTAACACAGAGCTTCGTGGGCGAGTGGCTCATGTTCAACGGCCTGTGGCAGTTGGAAGGCGGCCTATGGATGACCGTGGCGGCCGTGAGTACGATCATCCTCGGAGCGGTGTACATGCTCTATGCCTACCAGCGCGTGATGCTCGGTCCTGACACGCGCGTGAAGCCCGGTGTGCTGCTGAGCGAGATCGCTGACGCCGACCAGGCCGACCATCTCTTCCTTATGCCCCTCATCGCGATCACCTTGGTGCTCGGCTTCTTCCCTGCGCCGGTGCTGGACCTCGTGCAGGGTTCCGTCCAAACACTCCTGAGCAGCCTGCACTGACATGAGCGTGTTCATCCTCCTCTCAGTGCTCGGCGTTGTGCTGTTGTACATCGGCCTTTCCGGTGCGGGATCACGCGCGGGTGCCAGCAGCATCCTTGCACCGATCGGCGTGCTCGGCGTTGTCGGAGCGATCGCGCTGTTGCTCCGCGATGTCTACATCAACATCCCGGAATACGGGCACATGCTCGCCTTTAACGACATGAGCCGCTGGTTCAGCATCGGCATCCTGGTGATCACCGGGCTCATCTTCCTCTTCGGCCTCGACTACTACGCGAAGGAGGAGAAGAACGTGGCCGAGCAGTTCGCGCTCATCGCCTTCAGCCTCGTGGGCGCCGTGATGCTCACGAGCTACACCAACCTGCTCTCGCTCTTCCTCGGTATCGAGGTGTTGAGCATCCCGCTTTACATCTTGGCCGGCGGCAAGCGCCACAGCTTCCGCAGCAGTGAGGCGAGCTTCAAGTACTTCCTCATGGGTTCGTTCGCCAGCGCCTTCCTGCTGATGGGCATCGCGCTGATCTATGGCGTGTGCGCGTCGTTCGAGCTGGGGCATATCAAGGAGGTCGCCGCGACTTCCGGAGGCAACATCCTGTTCATCCTTGGGGGCTTCTTCGTACTGGTCGGCCTCACCTTCAAAGTGGCGGCCGTGCCCTTCCACTTCTGGAGCCCCGATGTGTATGAGGGCGCGCCGACACTGGTCACCGCGTACATGTCCACCGTGGTGAAGATGGCCGCGTTCGCGGGCTTGTTGCGCTTCGTGAATATGAGCGGTATGCCACAGTCTGTGGGCCAGGCTCTCGTGATGATCGCGGCCGTCACGCTCGTTCTGGGCAACATCATCGCGCTACGCCAAAGCCACTTCAAGCGACTGATGGCCTACAGCAGCATCGCGCACAGCGGCTTCCTGAACATGGCCTTGGTGAGCAGCGCCCCGGACAATGAGCGGGCGATCCTGTACTACACCTTCACCTATTCACTCGCCACGCTCGGCCTCTTCATGGTGATGACCATCGCCAAGCGTGCCGCGAATGGCGACGAGCACATCCGCATCTTCCGAGGGCTCTTCCGCGCGAACCCGTGGATCGGTATCGTGGCGCTCCTGCTGCTGCTTTCGCTCGCCGGCATCCCGCTCACGGCCGGCTTCATGGCCAAGTTCAAGATCTTCCAGATCGCACTCGCCATGGGCCACGTGAAGCTCACAGTGCTTGCCGTGGCGATGGCGCTCGTGGGCATCTACTACTACGCCGTTGTCATCCGTGAGGCCTTCTCGCCTTCGGAGCAAGCGCCGGTGCTGGTGGTCTCACCGGTGAACCTGCTGGTGATCTCCCTGTGCGGGATCGCGGTGGTGGTGCTGGGGGTTATGCCGCAGTGGGTGTTGTAACAAGCTCCAGCTCACTTCCCATGAGTGATCTGGACCACGTGGCCATCGAGCGCGTCTAGGTATATAGAGAACACACCGCCGCGGACTACTTCGATGGTTGTGACCTCTCCATGCCTTCGCTCCTTATCACTTCCTCCTAAGCTGCCTGTGATGTACCACAGTTGTCCGATCTTCTCGCACTTGTATGGGCGCTGCGCAACGATGTTCGCTTGTCCATATATTCTGAACAGTATTGGCTCTGCAACGGTTATTGCTTGATCCTCACTTAGAATTGGCCGGACAACAGTCGTGGTCGTCGAATCGAGCGGTGTTTGCTCACCGGGGCTTACAAATTGTGCGTGACATGGAATGCAGCTCAAATGAACACCGATGAAAAGGACCAACATTCGGGTGAGTACAGGCATAGCTCAAAGCTAGTGCCCCAACTCCCCCTCCCACTTGCTCACCACGCTGGTAGCGATCGCATTCCCCACCACGTTCGTGGCGCTACGGCCCATGTCGCAGAAGTGATCGATGGGCAGGATGAGCGCGATGCCTTCGATGGGCACGCCGAACATGCCGAGCGTGGCGGCCACCACGACGAGTGAGGCGCGGGGCACACCGGCGATGCCTTTGCTGGTGAGCATTAGCGTGAGCAGCATGATGAGCTGCATCGGCAGATCATGCGCGAGCGGCACATCATAGATCTGCGCGATGAAGAGGCTGGCGAAAGTCATGTACATCATGCTGCCGTCCAGGTTGAAGCTGTAGCCGAGCGGCAGCACGAAGCTCACCACCTTGTCCTTGCAGCCGAAGCGTTCGAGTTCTTCCATCAGCTTGGGCATCACGGCCTCGCTGCTGGTGGTGCTGAAGGCGATGGTGATGGGCTGCACGATGCGACGCATCAGCTCTTTCATACGCTGCCCGAGGAAGAGGAAACCCACAAACGTCTTCACCTTTTCGAAGTAGCAGCGCGACTTGGGCAGGTCGCGGGCCTCTTTGTTGTAGAGGTAATAGAGGCCCATGTAGTTCAGCGCCTCTTCCAGATCGGCCTTGCTCTTGTCCTTCTCTTCAGGCTTCATCTTCAGAAGAACTTCCTCGTAGAACGGCTTCGCTGCGAATGTGCGGTTCTCGATGGCGAGCGTATCCGTGGCGGCCTGCACGCGTGCACGGAACTTGTAGCCTTGGTAAGCCGTCGGGTTGCGGGTGATGTAGGTGGTCCACGCGCTGTCAGCGGTCGCCCAGCGTTTGCCCTTGTTCGCGGCGTCGCCGAGATAGTAGTAGTCGTTCGTTTCCGGCTTGCCGAGCGCGATCTTCTCGCGCATGGCGCTGATGGCCTTGTCGTAAGCCTTCGCTTTCACGAAGGCCTTGGCGGCATCAGTGAACAGATAGTCCTTGGTCTTGTCCATGCGCGCCGCTTTCAGGAACATCTCCGCAGCGAGGGAATCGTAGTTCATGATCACGGGTACCGGAGGAACGGGAGGCGGAGGCGGGACAGCCGTACCACCTGCTGGCGTCGGGACCGGAGGAACGGGTTTCGGGGCCAAGCCTTGGTAGATCTTGCCGAGGTACTCGTAGTCCAAGCTGATCATCTTGTCTTCGCTCTGCTCCGTGCGGTACGCGTCCATCGCCTTCATCGCGCCTTCGAAATCGCCCTTCTCCGTGAGGTCGTAAGCCTTCAGGCGTTTCAGTACGATGTTCTTCACACCGGCGGCTTCCAATGCGGTGATCTCCGTCAAGCTCTCGTCGTACTTCTTCACCAGGAACATGAACTGGGCATTGCGCACGCGCGCGCTCAGGTTGCCGGTGTTCAGCTCCAGGTATTTGTTCATGTCGGCCGTCGCCTTCTCGAACTCGCGGGACATGTAGTAGGCTTCCGCGCGGCCACGGTAGGCGGGGGCGAAGGAGCCGTCGATGCTGATGGCGTTGGTGTATTCCTCAATGGAGGCGGGCAGGTTCTTGGCGCGGTAGTACATGAAGGCTTTCCGCGTTACCGGCTTCGCGTTGAGTGCATCCAGGTTGATCGCCGTCTTGTAGTTCTCCAGCGGGGCTGAACCATCGCGCGGGTTCTGGTCGAAGAGCACGTCGCCTTTCAGCACGTAGGTCTCCGGGTTCTTCGGATCCATCTCGATGGCCTTGGCGATGAATTCCTGCGCTTTGATCAGGTCCTTGCCCTGCCCTTGGGCGATGGCCTCGGCGATCTCGCGATAGGTGGTGCCCTGCAAGGGCTTGGGCATCTTGTTCGCCTTGTCGCACGCATCCGTCACGGCTTGCGTGAACATGGTCTGCGCTTCGTCCTTCTTGCCCTGTGACCAGAGCACTTTGCCCAAGCCAACTTTGTTCAGCGGGAATTTGCCGCCCACACCATTGCCTTGGCGGTAGCAGACCTCGGCGCTGTCGGTGCGTTCGTTCTCCCAATAGTTCTCGCCGAAGTAGAACCACGCCTCGCCGTTCTGCGGTTCTGCGGTCACCAGTTTCCTGAAGGCGGCCGTGGCCTTCTCGAATTGCTCCTTGTCCGTGAGCTTGATGGCGTCGGTGAGCGTTTGGGCGCTTGCGGCGATGGCGGAGGCGCTTACGAGCGCCAGCGTCGAGGCCTTTGCAAAGAGCTTCGGCGCGCGAAGCAGGAACTTCTTCATCTTCAGGTTGTCAGCTACTGGGTAACGATCTCGACCTCGCGCGGTGGAACGGTGTGGGGCGCGATGCCGTGCTTCAGGATGATGCGTTGCCCTTTGTGGTTGGCCACAAAGGAAACAAACCCGGTGCCAAGGCCGCTTTTCCCCTCGCACAGCACCATGTAGACCGGTCGCCGGAGCGGGTAGGAGCCATCGGCCAAGGTGCTTTGGTTGGGGAGAACGGCGGCCGCGCTGTCCGATGCGCTGATGGCGAGGATTTTCACGCGGTCGCGGAGGGCCTTCATCTTCGGGCTGTCCAGGTCGCTCATCGCGGCGAAGGAGACGAAACCAATGTGGCGCTTATCCTCCTCTATGCGCGCCACCACGTCTTCGAGGGTTCTTAGTTCAGATCCTACCAGCCCTGTTACGTCAGGACCCAGAACCGAATCAACCAAGTTTCGGGCTGCCCCTCCGCCTTGTCCCGCGAACAATGGTATGATGGACCCGCCGTCACCGACATGCTCAAGTATCCCCCAGCTCCGGTCTTTGGACACCATGGGATTCAGCATCGAAACAACGTCATAAACGGACAACCTACTCACCGAACGCTCCTTGTTCACCACCACCGCGATCCCATCCATCGCGATGGGCACCACATGCGCTTTCACACTGCGCTTGGTGTAGTAGGCTTCCTGCTCTCCTCCGGGCTGCACGGTGCCGATCCAACAGCGCACGCTGTCGTTCATCACGGCCTTCAACAGCTCCGCCTCGGGCAGGTAGCGGATATCCAGTTGTGCGTTGGTGTAGATGCTCTCGAACATGTACTCCTCGGCTTCCACCAGGTCGCGCAGGTCCTCGTCGGCGAGGATGAGGATGTGGCCGCGCGTGGGGACGTCGTCGGTGCGCGGGTCGGGAGGGTCGCCGCAGGAAGCAAGAAGGAGCACGGGTAGAAGGCCTGCGGCAATTACAGATCGCTTCGGCGCAAAGCCGCCTCGCGATGACGGGAGGAAGGGGCCTCCGCGGATCCGGGAAAAGGAACTCACTCGCTCTCGTGTTGGTCCGCGTACTTGCGCCGCCAGAGGTAGGCCCGCACCACGCCGTAGCCCACGAGCATCAGACCGAGCGGCACGCGGAACGTGGAGATCTGCTCCGCCAGCACATCGGTGAAGAGGAACAGGCAGCCTGCCAGCACATAGAGCGTGCTCATCACCAGGGCGAAGTACTTCATCGGAAGCGGCGAAGCTATTGTGTCTTGAACTCGATGGGCAGCACCATCACGCACGGCACGTCCCGGCCCTTGAACTTCGCGGGTTTCCACTTCGGCATGGCCCGCACCACGCGTTCGGCTGCATCGCGGAAATCCTTGGCGGACTTGCCGCGCGCCTTCACGCGTACGACGCTGCCGTCCGTGTCGATGACGAAGATGACCTGTTCATGGGCCTCGGTGATCTCTTCGTTGTTCACCCGTAGGTTGTCTTGGATGAAGCGCGCCATGGCCACTTGACCACCTGGGAATTCAGGGATGATGTCCACGGTACCGCGATTGCCCGGAGCATCCACGGTGAATGTGGTGGAGTCGTTGTCACCGGTGTTCAGTCCCGGGCCGCCGACCGGACCGGGGGAAGGTGTGCCTACGGGGCCTGGGTTCGGGGGACCGGGATCGATCGTTGCAGTGTCTTGCGGGGTGGAAACGACAACGCTGTCCGTTGGGACCACAACAGCATCGGGGTCGTTCGGCTTGACGGGGGCGACCGCTGCGGTCGACTTGGGTTCATCCGGGACCTTCGGGTCGCTCGGTTGTTCCGGGTTCATGACCACATCGATCCAAGCCTTGGCCGGAGCTTCGATGCGATCCAGACCGTACAAGCCCAAAGCAGCAGCCAGCTTGGGTACGGCTACAACCGAACCAAGCAACCCGAGCGCGCCCATGAACGCCCACACGAACCGACGATCATACTCTCGCCGGAGTACAAAGGCCCCGTAGGACCGATTACGGCCATCGAAAACGAGGGCGTTGCGTTCCGGTTTGGTCACGTTGTCCCACGCGCGATCAGCGCTCAGCAGGACGCACAACAGGGTGAACAGGGTGAGGAGGGCGACGGTCAACATGGTGGTTGAGGATTGGTGTTGGACGAAGCGTAGAGGTGTCTCCCATCTCACGGTACAACCCACGAGCACGTGGGTTCATTGTCATCCCCGCAAGCTGACAGACGAACGGCAGGGCGTGATCAGGGAACGGAGAACGGGATCGCTGCCAGGATGTCTTTCTGACGGGCTTGCTTCTAGAGTGATAGCGCTGTATTCCACTCCTGTGTGGGCACGCTGTCCTGCACGGTGTAGTGCCTGAGTCCGGCGAGGTTGCAGGCGTCCACCAATCCCACCACGTCAGCGTAGCGCGTGTTGTGGCGGGGCTTGATTCGGATGGCGAGCCCGGCCGTGTCTTTCACCGACCGCAGGGAGAAGCGCACCTGATCGAGACCGTAGCGCTGCGGTACCGTGACGGCAGGGTCGAACCGCCCCGCATAACCGTAGATGGTATCGCGCCCGCCGACGAGGAAGGTGAGCGATCGGTCCGCCTCCTTCGTTCCATGGCCCAGCGGCGTGATGAGGTCCATGCCCTCCAAGCGCCGCAGGCTCGTGGTGAGGATGAAGAAGGTGAGCAGCAGGAAGGCCAGGTCCACCATCGGCGTCATGTCCATGTGGACGGGACGGACGGGTACACCATGGCGGCGATGCGCTGAGCGCTCGGATGCGGTGACTTCGGCCATGATGCAAGAACCGGGATCCTTTAGGATCAGTACATCCGGCGAGGCCGATCGGACAGCGTACGCTACATGTCCGATATCCTCTGCCCCGGGGTATTCTCAACGACGGAGTCCATTGCGGCGTGACCCCTGCGTTGACCGGAAAGACAAAGGCCCCGCTTCGTGCGGGGCCTTAGGAGAACGTCAGGAAGAAAGCTACTTCAGCTTGAATACCACCGGCAGGTTGAAGCGGCACTTCACGGGCTTGCCGCCCATCTTTCCGGGGTTCCACTTGGGCATGCTCTTCACCAGACGCAGCGCCTCTTTGTCCAGACCATCGCTCACGCTGCGGAGCACTTTCGTCTCCTCGATGGAACCGTCCTTGGCGATGGTGAACTGCACGTACACCTTGCCTTGGATACCGGCTTCGTACTCCATGTCAGGGTACTTCTGCATCTTCCCCATGAACTCGTACATTTTTTCCATCCCGCCGGGGAACTCGGGTTGTTCCTGCACGGCTGCCAGGTCGAACACCTCTTCTTCCACCGGCGGCGGGGGCGGGGCGTCCACTTGCTCGCCTTCCTGCGTCACGGTGCTCACGACGGTCTCCGCCACATCGGTCTGGGTGGGCGGCGGTTCTTCCACCGGTTCATCCGCGGCTTCCACGGCCACGAACTGAACGGTCTCGATCTTCGGTTGCTCGATCACTTCCGGCTCCTTGATCTCCTCCGGTTTCTCCTCCTCTTCCTCGAAGAGCTCCATGTTCACATCCACTATCTTCTTCTTCACCTCCACCTCTTCGCCGCTGCCGAACTTGTTGATCACGAACGGCGCGCCCACGGCCACGATCAGGAATCCGATAGCGCTGGCCAACGAGATGCCGAGGCGCTTGTTGTACTCCGTTCGCAGTTGGTAGGCCCCGTAAGCCTGGTTGTGTCGCGCGAAGACCACCTTGTTGCGGATGGACCCGAGCACGTTCATCCAGCTATTGTCCACGGTGAGCAGCAAACTCAGCGCGAGCAGGACGACGATGGCGATGATGGATCCCATAGCGTTCAGAATTTGGTTTTCTCGATGTTCACCAAGGCCATCTCCTCGGGCTTGATCACGTCCTGCACGGCGAACTTGCCCACCCCGCTGATGTCCATCTCGTCCACCATGTCGATGACGTTGCGGAACTTGGCATCAGGGTCCGGCTTGATGATCACGTACAGGGCGTCCTCCTGCTTCTGCGAGAGGTTCTTCAGGGAATCGTACACCTGCTCGGTGATCTTCTTCTCGTTATACTGCTTGGTGTACTCGTTGATGCGGTTCACCGAGGGCAGGTTCATCTCGATCAGCACTTTCCGGATGTCCTTGAAGTTGGAGTGCGTGAGTTGCGTTTCGGGTTTGAACCCGCCGACGTAGTAGAGGATCTGGTCCTTCTTTGTGAGGAACATGGTGAGCGCGTTGTTCACCTTCTTGTCATCCTTGGGCTGGTCCTCTTCGGGCGGTACAGGGTAGGTCAACTGCAAGGTTGACGGCTTGTACATCGTGGTGGTGAGGATGAAGAACGTGAGCAGCAGGAAGGCAAGGTCCACCATCGGCGTCATGTCGATGCGGGTGCTGCCCTTCTTGGCGCGCTTCTTCTGGTGCCTTCCGCCACCTCCTCCGCCTTCTCCTCCGGGTACTTCTGCCATGGCGATCCCCGGGCTTGAACCGGGGTCTCATTTGGGTTGGTTCTTCGTGGCTCTTTCGTCTGAGGTCGATCGTCCGTACACGCATCGAACGCCAAGGTTCGATCCGTTCTTACATGCGGGTCTCCTCCAGGTCGGTGATCATCTTGAACCGGTTGATCTTGACCGCCGGGCTCTGGAAGGTCTTGATCACCTGGTTCATCGTGGAATAGTTCACGTTGCCGTCGCCCTTCAGCGCCACCAGCGGGTTGCGCGTGGCCTCCCGGCTGAAGATCTGTTGGGTGATGCTGATCCAGGTGAGCAACTGGTTGTTCGTGCTGTCGATAGGGATGCCGCGGCTGGCCCGGTCCATCTCCTTGCGTTCGGTCGGGCTGTTCAGGTCCAAGTACTGCGGGAGCGCTTGGGCGGGCATCCCGATGGCGTTCAGGTTGGTGAAGCGCGTCACCTGCTCTTCCGTGAGCTGGAAGTTGTACTTGGTGGCGAGCTGCTTGATCACCTCCGTGCGCACCTTCTTGTCGGTGAAGTCCCAAAAGACCCTTCCGGTGCTGTCCACGATGATGGTCATCAGGTTCTCCGTGGGGATGGGGCTCTGGCTCATGCTGCTGGGCGTATCCACCGCCACGGCCTCCTCGGGGCGGAATTGCGCGGTGAGCATGAAGAAGGTCACCAGCAGGAAGGCGAGGTCCACCATGGGAGTCATGTCCAGTGAAGGACTGCTCTTGGGCATTTTGATCTTCGGCATCGTGCGGGGGTGTTGGTATGGGTCGGGGCGATGCACGCATCGCCCTTACCACTACTTATGGGTGGCGAGGGTCTGGCTCACGCTGAAGCCGGCCTCGTCGATGCCGTGGGTGATGGCGTCGATCTTCGTGCTGAAGTAGTTGAACATGATGATGGCCACGCACGAGCCGATGATACCGAAGGCCGTGTTGATGAGGGCTTCGGAGATACCGGTGGAGAGCGCGGTGGCATCCGGCGTACCGGCCGTGGCCAGTGCGCTGAAGGAGCGGATCATCCCCAGTACGGTCCCGATCAGACCCAGCAGCGTGCTGATGCTGGCGCAGGTGGATAGGATCACCAGGTTCTTGCTGAGCATCGGAAGCTCCAGGGCCGTGGCTTCTTCCAGCTCCTGCTTCACCGCTTGCAAGCGGGTCTCTTTGTCGTGGCTGGCGTCGTAGAGCACGGTCTTGTACTTCGACAGGCCGCTGCGCATCACGTTGGCCACGCTGCCCTTCTGCTCGTCGCAGGCACCGATGGCCTTGTCCACTTCATCGCTGGCCAAGAGGTTGCGCACGGTCCCCAGGAACGCCTCGATGCGGCCCTTGCCCTTCGCCCGTTGCAGCGTGAGGAAGCGCTCGATGCTGAAGATGATGACCAGCAGGTTCACCGTGATCAGGATCGGAACGATGAAGCCGCCTTTGTGGATCAGGCCGAAGGTGTGGCCCGGCTCCGCTTCGATCGGGTGACCCTTCACGGGGTCGCCGCCCTCGAAGTTGCCGGTATCGCCCAGCACGAAGTTGTAGAAGAGGACGCTAACGACCAGCGCGGCCGGGATCACGATGGCCACGAACAGGCTGGACATCTTGCCGTCTTTGCTTTCAGTGCTCATTCGGAGGGGTTGCGTTTCAGTTGAGGTATCTGTCGTGTTTCAAAAAAGCTCTGCCTTGCGCTGCTGCCGGGGCTGAAAAAGCCCCGGCCTTCGAGCCGGGGTCAGCAGGGTGGCAAACATAGCAAAGAGGCCGTTCGGCACGTGTGAAGGGAATGTTGCGGGGCGGGATGTTCGGCGGGTGGCCGGAAAGGTCGATCCCGAAGGAGGACTCGAGCGCGGAGGCCGCGAGGGACAAGGCTTGGGGCATATGTCAGGGATGAACGAACGCTGCGATGCTTCACGTGCACAAGGATCCGCTCTACCGGGGAACGGCCCGGACAGGTCAAGGAACGGCGAAGGGGTCGCCCTGCTCCAGGACGGCCCCTTCCCAAGTTGTTCTGCACCTATCAGTTCTTCACTGCGCGCTCCACGATATGACGGTCACCGTCGGTAATGCGTACGAAGTAGACGCCGGATGCCAAGTCCGCCACGCCGAACCGCAAGGTGCGCGAAGAGATCGCCGTCGGGGTCAGGAGGACCTTTCCGGTCACGTCCACGAGCTGCACGGAGGCTTGCTGGCTCAACGGCTCGGCCACGGTCACGAAAAGCGCGTCCTGAGCGGGGTTCGGGAATACCCGCGTCGAACCGGAGGTATTCTCCGCCATACCGATGCCGCTAGCTTGCTGCACATAGCTGAGGTCATCGATGTAGTATTCACCGGTGTCCGTGCCATCCCCATAGGAGTAGAAGTCGATCGCGCCGAGTTGGCTAACGCTCGGAGTGCCGTCCGTTTCCGTGTCGAAGGGCCACGTGATCACCGGGGTGTTGTTCACGAAGAGCGCGGCCCCGGCGTTGTCGAGATCGACGTTCAGCAGGACGTCGAACCATTCGTCGCTGGGATAGCTGCCCGTGAGGTCCGAATTATCCCCGGTAGCGGTGACCGTTCCCCCCGCGAAGCTCACTTCCAAGGCGAAAAGCGGCGTGCTCACGTCCTCGGCATGCTGCACATTGAAATAGCCGCCTTTGCCCGAAGGGACGTACATGGACCAGCTGAGGTCGTAGACGCCCGTGGTCTTGTCGCCAAGCAGCAAGAGCAGGTCGCCTGGGCCGCCGTCCGCTGCGTTATCGCTGATACAGGCCAAGCTGTTCGTGCCGGACTGTGCGAAGGCCGTGGAAACGACCTGGTCTTCGCCCGGTTCCCACAAGGCCCAGTGGGTGGGGTCGTTCGTGGTCATGCCGCTGCCTTCCGTGTACGTGTCGAAGGTCTCTTCGAGCAGTACCGTTTGGGCGTTCGTGGTAAAGGCGACCAGCAAGCAAGGAAGGAGTAGGGATCTTTTCATGGCGCGACGGCTTTGAGATTCGGATGGTGAAGGTAGCCACCCGAACGATGCGTCACACCGCCCGTCCCGATCCGTGCGCTGAGCCTTGGACCTACCTCGGTCCGCGCTCCAACGGACGCACCTCTCCGCTGCCCATCACATTGCGGCTGATGCGCGCCGGTGCCCCACGATAGCTGATGTCACCGCTGCCCGCTATCGACGCTTCCAAGCTCTGGCTCGCGTCCAGCACAACGTCTCCGCTGCCTTCGATGTTCACGGTGGCATCAGCGGCTTTCAGGCCTTTCGCATCCACATCGCCGCTGCCCGCGATGGCCACGGCCAACGTGTTCGTCGATCCGCTCAGGACCATGTCCCCGGAGCCATCGATGGAGGCCTTTGTTTTCTTGCTGTTGAATGCGATGGTGATGTTCCCACTGCCCGCCAACGCGAGTTCCATCGCGTCACTGCTGAACGTGCCGTTCGAGGTCACATCGCCCGAGCCGTCCACCTGCACCTTGTCAATCACCGGGACGGTGATGTGCACGGTGAAAGCCTTGTCCGTGCTGTATCCGTCCTTGGTGCTGATCTCCCATACGCCGTTCACCACCTTCGTTTCGATCAGGTCTATCAGGTTCGCCTGCGCTTCTACTTCCACCGACTGTGTGGCGCCTTGTGTGAGTACCACGTCCATCGAGCCTTCCAGGTTGATCCCGTGGAACGCATCCACCGTGAGCGGCTTCTTCACGACCGCACCGACCCCTTTCACACAATCGGCTTGGGCGGCAAAGGCGAAAGAGAAAAGCGAAACGGCGAGCAGGGCGTGCGGTGTGCGCATGGTGGTGTGGGTTGTGGTTCAGCCCAAACCTACCGAGTGCCGAAAGCCGCTGGTGTTACCGAACGTTAAACTCGTACCGTGTTCAACTACCGGCGGCCCTGACCATGGGGACAGGGGGTGTTCTGGCTTGGGCCGTATTCAATCGGCGTGATCCGCGTGATCGGTGGACGCCTTTCCGAGTTCTGTGGACATCTCACTTCCACCGCACGAAATCGTGCTTGTTCCCGGAGGTGGTCTGCCGCTCCTGCACATCCACGTAGGGCAAGGCTTTCACCAGGTCGCTCAGTCGCTTGAAGCCGTAGTTGCGCGCATCGAACTCCGGCTTTTTCTTCAGGATGGAATTGCCCAGCGCGGCCATCGGCAACCAGCCCTGCTCGTCAGCGAAATCCTCGATTGTGCTGAGGACCAATTTGCGCAGTGACTTGTCCGTGATCGCGGCCGCCGGATCCGGTTCGGCGCTCTTCACATCCTTGGCGTCCCTGCCCGGCTTCGCCTTGGCCTGGTCCTGTCGCAGCACTTCGATGTAGATGAACTTCTCGCAGGCGGTGATGAAGGGCTTCGGCGTTTTCTTCTCGCCCATGCCGTACACGCGCTTGCCCTTTTCGCGCAGACGCGTGGCCAACTTGGTGAAGTCGCTGTCGCTGCTCACGATGAAGAAGCCGTCCACATCGCCGGTGTAGAGGATGTCCATCGCGTCGATGATCAGCGCACTGTCCGTAGCGTTCTTGCCCTGCGTGTAGCTGTACTGCTGCATCGGCGTGATGGCATGCTCATTCAGCGCGTCCTTCCAGCCCTGGAGCCGGTTGCTGGTGAAGTCGCCGTAGATGCGCTTGTAGGTGGGCATGCCGTACTTGCCCACTTCCTCCATCATCTCGCTGATCGCCGCGTAGGGCACGTTGTCCGCGTCGATGAGCACGGCCAATTTCAGTTCGCGATCGTAGTTCGCCATGCTTCGTGCGCCGGAGCTTGATGCGCAGGCGATGGGGGAAAGCTACACGCCGCGCGCGATCACGTGTGCCGGCTCAGCAACGGTCAGGCCCTTGGCGCTCCACGTGCACATCCAGGAAGTCGATGTTGCCCTTCACCCCGCCCTCGTGCAGCAGGCGCTTCACCAAAGCCATGATGTCGGCCTTTTCCGTCACGCGCAGATCGCGCATGCGCAGCACCAGTACTCCCGCGTGGAGACATACGTATTCTACGTTGGTGGCGGTCTCTTTGGCGATGCGCTTTTCGGCCGTGGCCCAAGTGCTCGCGTCCAAGCCGTCGATCCGGACAGTGACGAAAGCCTCCAAGGCTGAAGCAGGCGCGTCCTCTTGGGCCAAGGCCGGTTGGACGGAAAGGAGGAAGGGCAGCAGGAGGGCGGAGAGGATGCGCATGGCGGGGAAGCTTGTTATGTCCCGAAGATGGGTCCTGCGCGTGGGCCCGGACATGACGATCGACAGGTCGGGGCGGGCACGTGCATCGGGAAGCCCGGCGGCTATCTTCGCGGCCCTTTCAGAAAGCCGCGATGGACAAGCGTTTCCCGCAGTATGATGAACTCGACCTGCCCAAGGTCGCCGACGAAGTATTGAAGCAATGGGAAGCCGAGGACACCTTCGGCCAGAGCCTCGCACTGCGCAAGGACGCTCCGCCTTTCGTGTTCTATGAAGGGCCCCCCAGCGCGAACGGACTGCCCGGCATCCACCACGTGATGGCGCGCGCCATCAAGGACATCTTCTGCCGCTACCAGACGCAGAAGGGCCATCGCGTGGACCGCAAGGCCGGTTGGGACACACACGGTCTGCCGATCGAGCTGGGTGTGGAGAAGGAGCTCGGTATCACAAAAGAGGACATCGGCAAGAAGATCAGCATCGAGGAGTACAACGCCGCCTGCAAGAAGGCCGTGATGCGCTATACCGACGTGTGGAACGACATGACGCGGCGCATCGGCTTCTGGCTCGACCTGGAGAAGCCGTACGTGACCTACCACACGAAGTACATCGAGAGCGTCTGGCACTTGCTGAAGAAGCTCTACGACGATCAGTTGCTCTACAAGGGCTACACGATCCAACCCTACTCGCCCGCTGCTGGAACCGGTCTCAGTTCACATGAGCTGAACCAGCCGGGCACCTACAAGCCGGTGAAGGATACCAGCGTGGTAACGCTCTTCAAGGTGAAGCCTGATCACGCGAGCGAATTCCTGTTCAACGACGCGTTCGGCGATGTCTTCATCGCGGCTTGGACGACAACGCCATGGACCTTGCCGAGCAACTGCGCGCTCACGGTCGGGCCCAAGCTGGGCTATGTGCGCGTGAAGACCTTCAACCCGTACACGCACGAACCACAGACCATGGTCTTGGCGAAGTCGCGCTTGGGGGCCTATTTCAACGAGAAGAACCAGGACGCCTCGCTCGAAGACTACAAGAAGGACGGCAAGAACATCCCATGGAAAGTCGATGGCGAGTTCTTTGGTCACCAGCTCGAAGGCATTCGCTACGAGCAACTCTTCCCCTACGCGCAACCCGAAGGCGGCGATGCGTTCAAAGTGATCGGCGGCGATTTCGTGACCACGGAGGACGGCACGGGCGTGGTACACACCGCGCCGAGTTTCGGAGCCGACGACATGCGCGTGGCACGTCAGCACGGCATCGGCACGCTCACGCTGGTAGACCTGCAAGGGCGCTTCACGAAGGAGATGGGGGAGTTCGCGGGCAAGTACGTGAAGAATGAATACTATCCCGCCGGGCAAGCGCCGGAGAAGAGCGTGGACGTGGAGCTCAGCATCAAGTTGAAGGAGATGGGCCGCGCCTTCAAGGTGGAGAAGTACGAGCACAACTACCCGCACTGCTGGCGCACGGACAAGCCGATCCTCTACTACCCGCTCGATAGTTGGTTCGTGCGCGTCACGGCGAGGAAGGACCGCTTGATCGCGTTGAACAAGACGATCAACTGGAAGCCCGAGAGCACGGGCACCGGCCGCTTCGGCAACTGGTTGGAGAACCTGCAGGACTGGAACCTGTCGCGTTCCCGCTATTGGGGTATTCCGCTCCCGATCTGGCGCACGGAGGATGGCGATGAGGAGCTGTGCATCGGTTCGCTGAAGCAGTTGAAGGAGGAGATCGCGCGCGCGGTGAAAGCGGGTTTGATGAAAGAGGACCCGTACGCGTCGTTCACGGTGGACGACATGAGCGAGGCCAACTATGACCGCGTCGATCTGCATCGCCCGTATGCCGACAACATCGTGCTGCTCTCACCCGGCGGCATGCCGATGAAGCGCGAGACCGACCTCATCGACGTGTGGTTCGATAGTGGCGCGATGCCTTACGCGCAGTGGCATTATCCGTTCGAGAACGAAGCGACCTTCAAGGAGACCTTCCCGGCCGATTTCATCGCGGAAGGCGTGGACCAGACGCGCGGCTGGTTCTACACGCTGCACGCGATCGCCACGCTGACGCAGGACAGTGTCGCCTACAAGGCCGTGGTGAGCAATGGCCTTGTTCTCGACAAGGTGGGCCAGAAGATGAGCAAGCGCCTCGGCAACGCCGTGGATCCGTTCAAGACGCTCGATCAGTTCGGTGCCGATGCGGTGCGCTGGTACATGATCAGCAACGCTTCGCCGTGGGACAACCTGAAGTTCGACGCGGAGGGCATCACGGAGGTGCAGCGCAAGTTCTTCCGCGCGCTCTTCAACACCTACAACTTCTTCGCGCTGTACGCGAACATCGATGGCTTCGACGGCAAGGGCGAAGCAACACTGACCGAATCGGATCGCTGGATCCTCTCGCGCCTCAACAGCGTGATGAAGTTGGCCGATGTGAGCTATGCGGACTACGAACCGACCATTGCCGCACGTGCCATCCAGGACTTCGTTGTGGAGGACCTGAGCAATTGGTACGTGCGCTTGAACCGCCGTCGTTTCTGGAAAGGAGAACTGGGCGCGGACAAGAGGGCCGCGTTCCGGACGTTGCACCGTTGTCTCGAAGTCGTCTCCATGCTCAGTGCGCCCATCGCGCCCTTCTTCAGCGACCGCTTGCATCGCGACCTGTCCGGCACGAGCGTTCACCTGAGCGATTGGCCGAAGCACGAGGAGGCCGCGATCGACATGGAACTGGAGCAACGCACAGCCCTCGCCCAGAAATTGACGTCGCTCGTGCTCAGCATCCGCAAGAAGGAGGGCCACCGCGTGCGCCAGCCCTTGCAGAAGATGATGGTGCCGGTGACGGATGCCCCCATGCGCACGCGCCTCGAGGCGATCCGTGAACTCGTGCTCGGTGAAGTGAATGTGAAGGAGCTCGTGATCCTAGACGCGAGCGAGAGCAAATTGAACAAGAGGATCAAGCCCGATTTCAAGAAGCTCGGTGCGCGCATGGGCAAGTTGATGAAGAGCGTGGCGAACACGGTCGTCGGATTCTCGCAAGCGCGGATCGCCGAGCTCGAAGCGAACGGAAGCCTGACGCTCTCTGTGGAAGGGCAGGATGTGGAACTGCTGCGCGACGACGTGGAGATCACGGCAGAGAATGTGCCCGGACTGAGCGTGGCGAGTGATGGAGCGCTGACGGTCGCTGTGGACATCACCATGAACGAAGCGTTGATCCACGAAGGCATCGCGCGCGAACTGGTGAGCCGCATCCAAACGCTCCGCAAGGAGTCGGGCTTCGAGGTCACGGACCGTATCGATCTGCGGATCCAACGCAATGGCGATACCTCGTTCGAGAGCGCCGTCGCGGCCCACGCCCCGCACATCCTGGCGGAGACCTTGGCGCTCACCGCGGAAGACCAGTTGCTGGTGGCTGACCTGGCCGGAGCGCCCGGAACCGTTCACCATGTGGAGCTGGACGAGCGGTTGACCTGCGCCTTGGCGTTGGCCAAACGGGCCAACTGAGGGGTCGGCAGCCTTCGGGTGGTTGAGCCCGGCTCGCGCCATCGGCCGATCTCTGCGGCCCTCCGCGCCCCTTAGCATCTCTGCGTTTTCCCCATGGCAAAGCCTCTATATTCGCGGATCATTTCAAAAAGGGGTATCGCCATGGCGAAGAAACCTGCACCCAAGAAGGCCACGAAACCCGCTCCCAAGGCGGCTTCCAAGAAGACGACCAAGCCCGTGAAGAAGGCTGCACCGGCCAAAAAGCCGGCCGTCACGAAACCCGCTCCGAATAAGGTGGCGAAACCGGTCGCCAAGAAGGCCGCGAAACCCGCCCCCAAAAAAGCGACCCCGAAACCCGTTGCGAAGAAACCGGCCCCGGTCGTGAAAAAGGCTCCGGTGAAGCCAACCTCTAAGGCACCCGTGAAAGCCGCAGCTCCCGCGAAAGCCGCTCCGGCCGTCAAGACAGCGCCCGCCCCGAAGCCTGCACCGGCAAGTAGACCCGCTCCGGCCGCGAAGGCGGAGGCGGCACCCAAACCAGCACCCGCTCCCAAACCAGCACCGGCATCAAAGGCCGCGCAGAAAGCACAAGTGAAGAAGGAAAAAGATGAAGCGAAGGCGAATGCCGCCAAACCGCTCGTTACCCAGACATCGGCCCCGGTGATCCACAAGTCCGCCCCGATGGTGAAAAAACAGGTGAGCACGTTGGAAGCAGCCAGCAAGGAACGCTACAGCGACTCGGAGCTCGAGGAGTTCCGCAGCATCATCAATGCCAAGTTGGACGAAGCCCGCAAGGACTACGACCTCTTGAAGCAGACCCTCGCCAACAACGATAACAACGGCACGGAGGACACCAGCCCATCGTTCAAGATGATCGAGGACGGCAGCGAGACCCTCAGCCGTGAGGAGACCGCGCAACTCGCCAGCCGCCAGGAGAAGTTCATCAAGCACTTGGAGGACGCCCTGCTCCGTATCCGCAACAAGACCTACGGCATCTGCCGCGTCACCGGCCGATTGATCAGCAAGGAGCGCCTGCGCCTCGTGCCGCACGCCACACTGAGCATCGAGGCCAAGCAACAGATGAGCAGCTAGGCCGCGCGCATCTTCCCGCACCGGTGTGAAGCGCGCCCTGATCGTCATCTTCCTCGTCCTTCTGGCCGATCAGGCCCTGAAGGTCTATGTGAAGACCCATTTCTTCTTGGGCGAATACGTGCCGCTGTTCGGCGAGAACAGCTCCAAGGGCTACCTGCAGTTCGTTGAGAATCCGGGCATGGCCTTCGGCCTCGAGTTCGGTGGTGAGGCGGGCAAACTCATGCTCACCCTCTTCCGCATGGTGGCGGTGATCGTCATCGGGTACATCCTGCGCCAGATGATCCTGCACCGCCGCGATGGCTGGATGATCGTGAGCCTGTCGCTGATCTTCGCGGGGGCGCTGGGGAACATCATCGATAGCGCGGTCTACGGACTGATCTTCAGCGCCAGTGACCAGTCCACCCGGAATGTCGCCGAACTCTTTCCGGCCGATGGAGGTTATGGCTCTTTCCTCCACGGTGCGGTGGTGGACATGTTCTACTTCCCGCTGTGGCAGGGACGCTTCCCGGATTGGCTCCCGATATGGGGCGGCCAAGCGTTCGAATTCTTCCGTCCTGTCTTCAACATCGCCGATGCCGCCATCAGCGTGGGCGTGGCGTTGATGATCCTGGTGCAGCGCAAGCCCAAACCCGCGCTCTCCGTGCCGGATCCTGATCCCTCTTCAGCAGGACAGATGAGTGACCCGGTGCCTGATCCGTCCGGAAGCCGGACGGAGGAGATGCGTCCGGACCAGAAGCACGATGCGGCGTCTCCCGACACCGCATCGCACTGATCGATCGTTACGCCGCGGTCCCAGCGACCTGTCCAAGGTTCTTGGCCATGCTCATGATCTCGCTCGGCATCATGATCACGGTGGTCGTGTTGTTATCGATGCCGATCTCGGAGAGCATCTGGAGGCGGCGCAACTCCAGTGCGATCGGTGACCTGGACATGATCTCCGCACCCTGCGTGAGCTTCACGCTCGCCTCCAGTTCCGCTTCGGCCTTGATGATGCGCGCGCGCTTCTCGCGGATCGCTTCTGCCTCGCGCGCCATCGCGCGCTGCATGCCTTCGGGGATCTCCACGTCCTTCATCTCCACCATCTCGATGCGGATGCCCCACGGCTCGGTGGCGCTGTCCACCATCTGTTGAAGTGTCCTGTTGATGCCTTCGCGATCGCGCAGCACCTCATCCAGCACATGCTGCCCGATGATGTTGCGCAAGGAAGTGACGGCGAACTGGTACACGGCCTGCCGGTAATCCGCGATCTTCAGGATGGCAGCGCCCGGATCGATCACGCTGAACCACAGCACGGCATTCACCTTGATCGTCACGCTGTCCTTGGTGATCGTCTCCTGCTGCTCAAGGTCGACCGTCCGCGTACGGATATCCACGGTCTGTTGACGCTCGATGAAGGGGATGATCCAGTAGATGCCGGGCCCACGTATGCCGGTGAAGCGCCCCAAACGGAACACGATGGCGCGTTGGTATTCCTGTGCGATACGGATGCCGGAGAGCAGAAAGGCGACGGCGAGAAGGATGAACGGGGTCATGGAACGCACCAAGGCGATGGTACGCGGTGGGGCGGGACAAATCTTCAGGATGAAACCGCGATGACGGTAGCCGATCACATGGACGGCAAGGGCGTGAACACCGGACCACGCACGGACAGGCCAAGCGGCGAACGACGAGGATGGGCTATTTCACCAGGTCCACCCGTAGGCCGAAGTACGAACCCAGCCCGGCCCGCGCACCGGCGCTCAGCTCCGGCACGCCGCCGAACGCCAAGGTGGGCCGCAGTTCGTAGGTCAGGTTCATTGCCCGCCAGAACAGGCTTTTTCGGCCCAAGCGATAGCTCACGCCCAACGGCACGTACAGGGCCATGCACACGTCGCTCTTCGTGGTGAACTCTTCGGTCTCCCGTTCCTGGTCCCTGTTCGGGCTGCCGCTCTGCCCGGAAACCAGCGACGGATCGATCAAGTGTTCCACGGTGTGGTCGACCTGGACCCGCCCGGCCATCGAAAGTCCGAGTTGAAGGCCGACGCCGCCATACAAGGACCAACGCCTTGGATATTCTTTCATGAAGATCAGCGAGGCGTCGAGCGCTACCTGCTCGTAGCGATGGCTCATGTGATAACGCTGGATCGTGAGTGAATCCACGTAGGTGACCTGTCCCGTCTGTGTCGAGGTCAGCGTATCGTACGGCGTTCGCGTATCCATCCGCAGATCGAGGTTGTTGCCTTCATGCGACTGGTAGGTGAAACCCGCTCGCAGATAGGAGCCCCAACGGCTGGTACGCGACGGCCCGCCGAGCCGTAGCCCGATCGACATCGCCAAGCCCATCGCTTGTGCACGATCCCGGCTGCCCCGGAAGTCACCGCGATACCCGCTCAGGTCCTGCGACAACAGGTCCGAGTTCGGGGCCAGTTTGCGCCATTGGTCCAGCCCGATCGCGTACATGCTCTCCAGCTGTCCACCGGGCATGACGAACACATCGGTCACGAGCGGCAAGGGCTTCAAGGTATCCGGCTCGTACTGTGCGCTCGCGGTGGAATACGATATCCCAAGGAGGGCCAGGATCAGGTGGCGCATGTCCATCGTTCGTCGGCTCAGCTCAACACCTTCTTCGGTGCGAGCAATTTGCGGAACACCAGGAGTTCTGCGATCTGCACGGCGTTCGTCGCCGCGCCTTTGCGCAGATTGTCCGCCACGATCCACATGTTCAGGGTGCGCGGCTGTGACTCGTCGCGGCGCACGCGGCCCACGAAGACCTCATCACGGCCGTTGGCGATCATCGGCATCGGGTACTGGTCGTTCAGCGGTTCATCGAGCAGCTTGATCCCCGGGGCTTCGCGCAGCAACCGGCGCACGTCGTCGAGGTCGAATTCCGAAGCGAATTCCACGTTCACCGCTTCGCTGTGGCCGCCTGTGACCGGCACGCGCACGGCCGTAGCAGTTACCCGGATGGCGGGATCGAGGATCTTCTTCGTTTCGTGTACCAGCTTCATCTCCTCCTTCGTGTATCCGTTGTCGGTGAAGACATCGCACCGCGGGATCACGTTCCGGTCGATGGTGAAGGGATAGGCCATGTCGCCTTTCACGCCGTTGCGTTCGTTCTCCATCTGCGCCACCGCTTTCTGGCCGGTGCCGGTAACGCTCTGGTAGGTGGAGACCACGACGCGTGCCACCGTGTACGCCTTGTGCAAGGGTGCCAAAGCCAGCACCATCTGGATCGTGCTGCAGTTCGGATTGGCGATGATGCGATCCTCGGGCGTCAACAGATGCCCATTGATCTCTGGCACCACCAGCTTCTTGTCGGGCATCATCCGCCACGCACTGCTGTTGTCGATCACCGTGCAGCCCACCTCGGCGAAACGCGGGGCCCACTCCAATGATGTGCTGCCTCCGGCGGAGAACAAAGCGATGTCCGGATGCTTCGCGATGGCCGTTTCCATGCCCACCACGTCGTATTCCTTTCCGCGGAACCGGATGCTCTTCCCCGCGCTGCGTTCGCTCGCCACCGGGATCAGCTCATCCACCGGGAACCCGCGCTCCTCGAGCACCTTCAACATGACTCCACCGACCAGGCCGGTGGCTCCAACGACAGCGACTTTCATTCTTGGATGGTTAACCGTGGCCGAAGCTATGTGTTGGTGCGAAGAGGTTCCGGGAGAATTCGCCACCTTTCCCACGATCCCATGGCGATGTGCATGTCCCCCTCGCGGTTGCTGGCCGCCGCTTCAACGTGGCTGCTGGCCGCCTTCGTATCCGCCCAACTGACGGACGATTTCACGGACGGTGACTACACCACCGGCCCGGGGTGGTCCGGCAGCAACACATTGTTCGTGGTGGCGGATGATGGCGGGAACCAGCGACTCCGGAGCAACAGTCCGGGCGCGGCCAACTACTACCTGAGCACGCCGAGCACCAGCATGGACGATACGCGCTGGGAGTTCTTCGTGGACCTGCGCTTCTCTACCAGCGGCGCGAACTATGCCGACGTGTACTTGGCCAGCGACGCGGCTGACCTTTCCGCAGGCGTGAACGGCTATTTCCTGCGCATCGGCGGCACAGCGGACCGCATCGAGTTGTTCCGATCGGATGCGGGCACAGCGGTGTCCGTCGGCTTGCAGAGCCCGGACGGGGTGGTGAACAGCTCTTCCGCAAATCCCTTCCTGTTGCGGGCCGAACGGACGGTCGCAGGCATTTGGACCTTGTTCTATGACGATGGTGCGACGGGCACTTACCTGCCAGCCGGCACGGTCACGGATGCCACGTATTCCGCGAGTTCGCATTTCGGTGTGCGCATCGAACAGAGCGTCGCGGCATCCGCGGTGAACAACCACTTCTTCGATGACTTTTCCGTCGGGCCGATACCTGTGGACAACACACCCCCGACCTTGGTGAGCGCCACGGCTATCAGCGCCACGCAGGCCGACCTGGTCTTCAGTGAGGCGGTGGACCCGATCACGGCCGCAGAGTCCTTGCACTACGCGATGGATTGTGGTTCAGCGGTGAATGGTGCCAACGTTCAGAATGCCACTACTGTGCGGATCACCTTCGCTCCGGCGCTGGTGAGCGGCACGACCTGTATGGTGACGGTGAACGGCGTGTTGGACCTGGCGAACAATCCCAGCGTCAATACCTCGGCGAGCTTCCTCTATTTCGTACCGGATGTCGCGCTGCCAGGTGATGTGATCATCAACGAGATCATGCCTGACCCGTCCCCGGTTGTCGGGTTGCCGGATGCGGAGTTCATCGAGGTCTACAACACCACGGCGGACAAGACCTTCGACCTGGTGAACTGGACGATCTCGGATGGTGGATCGCCCGCAGCGCTTTCGAGCGCGGTGCTGCCACCGGGTGGATACGCCATCGTTACCGATGATGCGAACGCAGCACTTTTCGCGTCGTTCGGGACCGTCGTGAGCGTTGCCTCGTTCCCGGCCTTGAACAACGATGGTGATCCACTGGTGTTGCAGAATGCCTCGGCCCAGACCATTGATGCCGTGACCTATGAGCTCAGTTGGTACAACGATGCGGTGAAGGCCTTCGGTGGCTGGTCACTGGAGCGCATCGACCCCACGACGCCGTGCAGCAGTGCGGCCAACTGGACGGCGAGCAACGACGCGCTCGGCGGCACGCCCGGTGAGCCGAACAGCGTGTTCGCCATCATTCCCGATGTGACCGCGCCCGAGCTTCTGACCGTCTTCGTGAACAGCGGCACGCAGATCGAACTGCTTTTCAATGAGGCAATGAACGTGACCAGCTTGGCGGGAGGCAACTACCAATTCTCCCCGGCGCTGTCCGTCGACCTTACCATTCCCAGCGGTGGCGACCGAGTTCAGATCACCTTCTCGACCCCCCTCGTAGTCGGGCAGCTTTACACGGTGACGGTGACAGGTGTTACGGACTGCACGGGCAACACCATCGGCACATCCAACACGCTCACATTCGCACTGCCAGAGCCCGCCCTTCCCGGTGATGTGGTGATCAACGAAGTACTCTACGATCCGCTCGGCAGCGGCAGCGACTTCGTGGAACTCTACAACCGGAGCAACAAAGTGCTCAGCCTCGCCGGGTGGAAGCTCGCGAACGAGACCGATGGCGTGATCGGCAATGCGACGGTGATCACGACGGCGGCGTTCATCGTGATGCCCGGTGCGTACGCGGTGGTCGCCGAGAGCGTCGAGAATATCGCGGACCAATACCCCTTGGGGCATACGGACCGCTTCGTGGAGGCTGACATGCCGAGCTACAACAATGGCGAGGGAGTCGTGGTGCTCCAAGATGCCACGGGTGACACGCTTGACCGTTTCGCTTACAACGACAACCTGCACTTCGAACTGCTGAACAGCACGGACGGCGTCAGCTTGGAACGCGTGAACCCGGACCGGCCGGCGAGCGACAATACCAACTGGCACAGCGCGGCGGAAGCGGTGGGTTATGCCACGCCAGGCTATCTCAATTCACAGTTCAGTGAGAACCCGTCCCCGAGCGGGGAGCTCACGATCGAACCGTCGATCTTCTCCCCGGACAACGACGGCTATCAGGACCTCCTCACGGTGGCCTACAAACTGGATGAGCCGGGCTTCACGGGGACCATGAGCGTGTTCGATGTGGCCGGCCGGGAAATGGTGAAGCTGATGGACAACGAGCTGCTCGGCACATCCGGCAGCGTGAGCTGGAACGGCATCATGGAGAGCGGCGACCTCGCACGGATGGGCGCCTATGTCGTTGTGTTCGAGGCCTTCGACCTGCAGGGCAATGTGGAACGCTTCCGGGAGACGGTGGCGCTGGCACACAAGCTCTACTGAGAAGTATCGGTTTCCTGACCGGTCACCTGTTGGCATTCTCTGCGTTTTCGCCCCCTCTGCGGTTCTCCGCAATCCGCAACTTCGCGACCGCTCCCGCGCATCGGGATGCTGACGAATGACCGAACAACTGACCAAGAGCCAGGAGCTCATCGCCCGCCGCAAGGCCGCCGTGCCGAACGGTGTGGGCATGTTCAACTACGCCACCGCCAGCAAGGCCAGTGGTGCCACCATCATCGATGAGGACCAGCGCGAGCTGATCGACTTCGCCGGGGGCATAGGCGTGGTGAACGCCGGGCACTGCCCGCCGCCCGTGGTGAAGGCCATCCAGGAGCAGGCCGCCAAGTTCCTGCACGTGAGCTTCAACGTGGCGAGCTATGAGCCGTACGTCGCGCTCTGCGAGAAGCTGAACACGCTGCTCCCGCATGGCGGACCGACGAAGACGCTGCTGGTGAGCACCGGCGCCGAAGCGGTGGAGAACGCGATCAAGATCGCCCGCCAGGCCACCAAGCGCCAAGGTGTGCTCTGCTTCACCGACGCCTTCCACGGCCGCACGATGATGGCCATGACGCTCACGAGCAAGGTGGGCTACAAGCCGGATTGCGGTCCATTCGCGCCGGAAGCGTACCGAACGCAGTTCCCGAATTTCTACCGTTACGGCGCGGGTCGCAGCGAAGCCGACTTCGTGAAAGCCGAACTGCACCGCCTCGAAGAGCTCTCGCACAACACGGTGGCTCCGGAGAACCTGGCGGCCATCATCATGGAGACCGTGCAAGGTGAAGGCGGCTTCAATGTGGTGCCCGCCGCCTACTTGAAAGGACTTCGCGCCTTCTGCGACAAGCACGGGGTCCTGCTGATCCTCGACGAGATCCAGAGCGGTTTCGGACGCACCGGTGCTTGGAGCGCCTACGAGCAGTTCGGCGTGGTGCCGGACATCAGCACGTGGGCGAAGAGCCTCGGCAGCGGGATGCCGATCGCGGCCGTGATGGGCAAAGCTGACATAATGGACATGGCCGGCCCGAGCAGCATCGGCGGGACCTACATCGGGAATCCGGTGAGCTGCGCCGCCGCCTTGGCGACGCTGAAGTACATGGAGGAGATCGACATCAACGCGAAGGGCAGGCACGTCGGGAATGTTATCCGCGAACGCTTCGAGAAGATGAAGACCAAGCACACGTGCATCGGTGATGTGCGCGGCCTCGGCGCGATGATGGCCATCGAGTTCGTGAAGAACGGCGACCCGCTCTCCCCGGATGCGGACACCTGCACAAAGCTCATGAACGCCTGTGCCAAGCGCGACCTCGTGGTGATCAACGCCGGTACCGAGAAGAACATCATCCGTGTCCTCAGCCCGCTCGTGATCAGCGATGAACTGCTGAACAAGGGGCTCGATATCATGGAGGAGGAGTTGGACAAGATCGTCGCATGAAATACGTTAACCGCAGAGTACGCGGAGGTCCGCAGAGAAATGCGGATGCGACAACCCCTGCGTTCCTGACCTTTCCCGCCAACCCCTCTGCGCTTCTCTGCGCCCTCTGCGGTTAACCTTGCATTCGGGCGCTCGCGACCCTGAACGATGAAACCATTCTCCATAGCCGGCATCCAGATGCGCATCAGCGCTTCCACCCCGAACGTGGAGGCGATGAAGAACAAGCTGGAGATCACCATGAACATGTATCCGTGGGTGGACATGGTGATGTTCAGCGAACTCTGTGCGTACGGCCCGCTCACCTCCCACGCGCAGGCCATCCCCGGCGAGTTCGAGCAGGAGATGTGCGCCATGGCCGCCAAGCACGGCATCTGGCTCCTGCCCGGCAGCATCTTCGAACTGAAGGACGGCCGCATCTACAACACCGCCACGGTGATCGACCCTGAAGGCAGCGTGGTAACGCGTTACCGGAAGATGTTCCCCTTCTATCCGTACGAGGTGGGCGTGACCGGTGGCAATGAGTTCTGCGTCTTCGACATACCGGACGTGGGCCGCTTCGGCGTGAGCATCTGCTACGACATGTGGATCCCCGAGACCACACGCACCCTTGCCGTGATGGGCGCCGAAGTGATCCTCCACCCCACGCTCACCGGCACCATCGACCGCGAGATCGAGCTGAGTATCGCCCGCGCCAGCGCCGCCACCAACCAGTGCTACTTCTTCGATTTCAACGGGCTGGACGCCGGTGGCAGCGGACGCAGCATCGTGTGCGGTCCGGAAGGGCGCATCGTGTACCAGGCCGACGTGAACGAGGAGATCATCCCCATCGAGATCAACCTGGAAAAAGTACGGCGCAGCCGGGAGCTCGGCGTGCTGCGTTTGGGACAGCCGATGAAGAGCTTCCGTGATCGGCCCGTGGAGTTCGATGTGTACACGCCGGGGTTGAAGCACCCGTACCTGGAAAGTCTCGGTCCCCTGATCAAGCCTTCACGCGTGCAGGAGCTCGGCGAACTGCAGATGAAGGACGAAGCGCGCGCCCTCGAACTCCCCAAGCGCATCGTCACCTCCTTCAGGCCACCGAGCGATCCTTATTCCATCTGAGAAGAATGCTGTGGGCGGGAGAGAGTGAGAGAGGACAGCACGACCACCACAACCCTCAGCGACCCGATCAATTCTCAACCTTTCACCCTTCCCCCTCTCCAATGGGAAACACCGCAGCCTTCCGTCACCACCCCAAGCTCAAGGACTATGTGAGCTGGTTCGAGATCCCGGCGTACGACATCACCCGCGCCACCACCTTCTACAACGCCATCTACAACATGGAGATGGAGCACGGCCAGAACGGTGAATTCCTCATGGCCTACTTCCCATCGGATGCCTCCACCGGAACGGGAACCGGTGTCGCTGGCGCGCTCATCCAAGGCCCGGGCTGCTACCCGAATGATTCCGGTGTGCTCATCTACCTGAACGCCGGCAACGACATGGACAGCATCCTCGGCCGCATCGAATTGGCCGGTGGCCGCATCATCATGCCGAAGACGCTCATCAGCGACACCTCAGGCTACTTCGCGCTCTTCATCGATAGCGAAGGGAACCGCTTGGCATTGCATGAAGGGGCGACGCGGGTGGGCAGAGCAGTGAACTCGGCCAAGGCGGAGAAAGCTCCGGCTGAGAAGGCTGCACCGAAGAAGAAGGCTATGGTCTCAGCCTCAGCTAGAGCTTCAGCGAGCAAGGGCAAAAAGGCGACGAAAAAGCGGTAGCTTGTACTGGCTAGTCGTTCGACTTCCACTCCTCGAACGGGACATTCTGCCCGGGTTGCCGATAAGCAAAGGGAGTCGGGTTCTTTCGTGCGATCTTCTTCATGTCCGGCCACCACTTGATGAGCTTTGTGAACATGTCCCAAGAGTTCATCCCTGTCTTTGGGGCCTTTAAGAAGAAGATGCCTACGCCACTCTTCATGTAGAGCTCGCGCTGCGCCTTGCTCCGCTGTATTACCCTGTCTTGAGTAATGACAATGCCCTTTTCTTGGCCAATAGGAGGAATCCAGTCTTCGTCATCGGTACCCTTTCCGAACATCTTTTCTATAGCCAGGACTTCAATCGGGGGATGCTTCTCTTCCTCGTTCAGAGTTGACTGAATGAGGTTGAGGGCCTCCGCCATTTGAGGAGGCATGTTCTCATCGATGTAGATCCTAAGCGGCCTTCTCGCAGTACTCGATTGCATCCTTCACCTGTTTTTCGGTGATCGAGTAGAGCTTGGCTACATGGGCCGGCTTACGCTTTGCCTCCTTCATGCCGTAGATCGCATCAGCCGGAACCCCTGTGCCGTCAATGATGGGCTGGCCGAACTTCTTTCGAGGGTCACACACGATGCTGTTCGACTTACCAATGGGCCAGTAGCGCTCCGCCAACAGATCATCGCCGAAGTCGAGCTTCTTGAAGAACAGCTTAATGAAGGCGAGGCTCAACTGATAGGTTCCGTCGAGATCCAAAATGACGGACCGTCCTTTCGAGTCCTTCGTTTTGTGATAGAGGCATCTTCCGTCTGTGCGCAGTCCCGCCAAAACCGGTTCAAACGCGAACGGGAATGTGGTGTCAAATTTCTTCGCTAGCAGTGCGTGTGCCTCAAGGATTTTGTCCGAGCGTACTCCGGCTTTCGAAAGCTGAAAGAAGGTGTGCAGCTCAACCAGGGTATGAAAGCTCACGGCCTTCGTCGTATCAATGGACCATGTATAGTGTGCGTCGAAGTTCTTGCCCAGTCGATTGTTCAAGTACTCATTCACCCAGCGATGCACCTTGTGGTAGGGAATGTCCAAAATGCCAGCCACATCAGGGAGTGTATAGACCCCAATGCCGATTCGCGGTCGTGCCTCGAAGGCGTGCTTCATTGTTCCAAAGGTAGGGAGCTCTTTTGCTAACGGCACGATCCTATCTTTCCGACATCGGCTTACCCCGCATGGCCACTGATACCGCCCCGACCCGTTCGCATTACAACGCCGCGCGCCTGCGCTCGCACACGTGGGACCAACTGAAGCTCGCGGCTTCGTCCCTGAATGAAGGGCGCGGAGACCCGGTGGAGGTGGAGGGGTTGCTGAAGGACCTGCTGACCATCGAACTGTACTGGGCCTATCCGGGCCG
>JBGAJW010000109.1:0-8723 GCA_044224725.1 Flavobacteriales bacterium | reverse complement strand
TGTAAGCTTCCCCTAAAGTCGGGCCAGTGATAACTGGAGGTCTCCGGGGCATTGTGGATCAGGGTTGGATGAGCACAGGCGGCCGGTAACCGAGTGCTTTGTGAGGACGAAGATGGTTGTAGTCGTACATCCACTCGGTAGAGCGCAGGCGGACTTCATCGAGTGTGCGGAAGACGTGGACGTTGAGGAGTTCGCGACGGATGCTGCCGTTGAGGCGTTCCACATAGGCGTTCTGGGTGGGTTCCCCTGGCTCGATGTAGGCCAAGGTGATCTTGTGCTCTCGGCACCAGTGGTCGAGCTTGGCGCTGATGAATTCCGGGCCGTTATCCACGCGGATCATGGCGGGTAGACGGCGTTGTTCTTTCAGTCGTTCCAGTACGCGGATCACGCGTTGTGCGGGCAAGGATGTGTCCACCTCGATGGCCAGCACTTCACGGTTGTAGTCGTCCAGGATGTTGAGCAAGCGATAGGTACGGCCGTCCCAGAGGCTGTCGTGCATGAAGTCGATGGACCACACTTGATCAGGCGAACCGGGTTGGAACAGGGCTTGTTTTACCCGTGCTGGTAGGCGCTTCTTGGGCCGTCGGCGGATGTTCAGGCCCATGCCCGTGTACACCCGGTAGACGCGTTTGAAGTTCCAGGCATGGCCCATCAGACGCATGCGGTGGTGGCATTGCCACACGCCGATGGCCGTGTGTTTGGTGGTGAGCTCATCCAAGGCGCTGATGATCATCGTATCATCGGGTGGACGCTTGGTGTATTGCGCGGTACTGCGAGCAAGGCCCACACCCAAGCATGCCTGCCTTTGGGTGAGCCCATGGTCGCCGATAAGGGCCTGCACGATCTCGCGCTTCTCATCAGGCCCCCCACTTCTTTTCCACTACCTGCTTGAGGGCGTCATGCACCATACTCAACTCGGCGTACATGCGTTTGAGGCGACCGTTCTCCTCTTGCAGTTCCTTCATCTGCTTGAGCTGGCTGGCATCCAGGCCGCCGTACTTGGCCTTCCACTGGTAGAAGGTGGCGTTGCTGATGCCGTGCTCCCGACAGATGTCGGCCACCTTGGCTCCAGCCTCGTGCTGCTTGAGCATCGAGACGATCTGATGCTCGGTGAATTTGCTTTTTCTCATGGCTACTTGCGGTTGAAAGTAGCCCCGGACCGGTCAGCCGGTTTTTCCCCAGGCCTTTGAAGGGGCCGGGAAAAACCGTCTGACCTCCACCTTCACATGGCCGAACTATGGGGAAGCTCACAGAAAGGCATCATGGAAAATCAGGATACGGGTAACGCGACCCCGTCCGTTCCTTCGGCTGTGCAAGCGTATGCCGGTGCCGGTGGGTGGGTGCGAGGGTTCAGCGGTGCTGGTCGTTCGCGGAAGCATGCGGATATGTCTGAGGCGCCCCGAACCCTTGAACCTTCGCACGCGCGGCCTGATGCCCGCCGGAACACGCTGGACCTTTCCACAGCTGTTCATACAGCCCCGCCTATTTCCCATCCCACGGGTGGTGTCGTTGGCGCCGTTATTTCCGCGTACCGATCCCTACGGCCATGAAAAAGCCGAAGGAGCCCAAGTTCGGGGACCCGCTCACGGAGCAGGAGGTCCTGTATGTGAAACTGGCTTGCCGCAGGCCTGAGCCGAGCAAGGAACAGATAGCTGAGGCGATGGGGGACATCAGCCCCAGAACGGTGGACCGGCATTGCGCCAACGTGCACACCAAGTGGGGAGTGAGCACCAAATTGGAGCTGTACCACGCTGCGGTGAAGCACGGTGTGGTCAGTTGCCCCTGCGGGCTGAAAGGTCCCAGGGACGCGGCCGGTGCGGATGATCCCGTGCCGCCAGCACCTTGAACCAACCGCAAGACCGCTCGGCTATTCAAACCATTGACCATCCACGTGACGGTCGATGCGGAACTATCGGCGTCGCCCTGCGCGCGTCAGGCCGGGGATGATCGCGGATGTCCGCACATTAAGGCCATGTTGCGGGGAAAGAAGTCCATGCCATCGCTCATCATGTCCATGTTGCGCCTAAAGAAGTCCATGTCATCGCTCATCATGTCCATGTTGCGCCGAAAGAAGTCCATGTCATCGCTCAACGTGCCCGTGTTGCGGGGAAAGAGGTCCATGGCATCGCTCAACAAGTGCTTGTTGCGGGGAAAGAAGACCATGGCATCGCTCAACAAGTGCTTATTGCGGTGAAAGAAGTCCATGTCATCGCTCATCATGTCCGTGTTGCGCGGAAAGAAGTCCATGTCATCGCTCATCATGTCCATGTTGCGAGGAATGTGGTCCATGTTCCGGACACCTTCGGAGTTGCTATATATAATATGGTATTGTACATGGGCGAAGAGGAGGCAGAATATCGGAACTGGGTAGAATTACCCATTTGATATTGCATCCCAGCGGAACGTGCGGAAGTACAAGGGGGCATAGGCGCCGGATACCGCCGACTGTATCCACCAGTTGCCATGGCAACAGCCAAAATGGGCCTAGGAGGCCTCCCATCCACGGGGATCGTGGCCAAGTCGCAAGGCATCCATGACAAGATGGATGGCAATGCGCTGTATCCCGCGGCGGACCCCACGCCGAGCGATATGCAAAAGGACATCGATGCGTTGGCGGCGGCCAATGCGGAGGTGTCCAACAATGGGGGAAAGGCTGCCTACCAGGCGCGCAACGTGGCCGAGAAGAAGGTGCGTGCGGGCTTGAAGAAGTGGGTGGGTTACGTGCAAATGGCGTCAGGCGGTGACAAGGACAAGATCCTTGCGAGCGGCTTCGGCGTCGTGGAGCGTGGCACGCCTTACGGCCAGCCGAATCCGCCACTGAACTTGAACGCCCTCCTGACGCGCACGGCGAACCGTGTGGCGCTGCGCTGGGAGTTCCAGCCGGGGGTGGACATGCACCACGTGTTCATGAGCAAGAGCAACGACCCGTTCACGTGGGAGTTGATCGGCTCAACCACGAAGTGCCGTTTCGACGTGAACAGCCTGCCGAGCGGGGAAGCCCGTTGGTTCGCTGTAACAGCCATCGGCGCTGCCGGTGAAAGCACCAAGAGCGATGTGCTCTTGGCACGTGCCGCCTGAGGCGCACAAGAGAGTACCAACGCTGGAACGCCTCCGCCGCCGCGGGGGCGTTCCGCTTTTCGCGGAAGGCCAAGACCGCAGCGCAAGTGGCGTGGGGCTAAATTGGCCATCCACATTTGCTCCCATGCGCACCACCGCGATCACTTGGTTGCTCGTCCTGTCCGTATGCACACGGGCCACTGGGCAGACCTTGCTCTCACCGCAGGACTACCAGCGCCTGAAGGAAGAGGCGGCCCTGCCGGCGGATGCGGGCTTGGCCACGCATGGGCCGGTGAACCTACGGCCGACCAGTGGCACGCGTGACAACGACGGCGGGTGCAGCTGCTGGGTGGTACCGGACAGCACGTACACACTGGCGAGCGAGGAGGCGGACGACGTGATCAACGTGGTGGCCCACCTGCCCTTCAGCTTCAATTTCTACGGGGAGCTCTTCGATTCGCTCTATGTGAACATGAACGGCAACGTCTCCTTCGGGCAGCAGTACATCTGGTACCCCGGGGGCAGTTTCGCCAATGATTTCCCCTTCAGTCCGGAAAAGGTACTGGCGCCTTTTTATGGGGATGTGGACACACGCGATACCCTGGATACCATACCCACCAGCTACCTGCACGGCCGCCTGCTGTACAAGGTGACGCCGCATGCCTTCTACCTGAACTGGGACGATGTGGGCTACTATGGCTATCAGGGCGACCTGCGGAACAGTTTCCAGCTCATCCTTACCGATGGCACGGACCCCGCGGTGCCGGACGGGGGCAACGTGAGCTTCTGCTACAAGGACATGCAGTGGACCACGGGCAGCGCGAGCGACGGAGAGAACGGTTTCGGCGGTGTGAGCGCGACGGTAGGCGCGAACCGTGGCGACGCACTGGGCTACGCGCAAGTGGGCCGCTTCGGCGAGGACGACGACGCCTACATCGGGCCCTATGATGAGGTGAACGGGGTGCATTGGCTGGACAGCCTGCACTTCTACCTGAACACGGCCGACCCGCTCGGGGTGCATCCCATCTTCGGCAGCGCCTTCCCCTGCGATAGCCTGGTGATCGCGGTGGGGGATGCGGGCACCTACCACATCGAGTGTATCGCCGGTGCGGTGGCCACGCAGGTGAGCTGCACCTCCAGCTGCCCGGACATCGCGGCCTATGAACAAGTACCGACGGTGCCGGATGACCACGCGCAGGTGCTGTTCAGTTTCACCCCCACGAGCGCGGAAGTGGGGACGCACGAGGTGCACTTCAGCGCCGAGAACGACGACAGCACACCGCTCACTTCCACTTACACGTTGCATGTGCTGGTGGTGGACAGCACCACCACCGGCTTCGCCGCGGATGCGGGCGCCAACGGCCTGCGCCTTTTCCCTGACCCCGCAACAGCGCATTGCACCTTGGATCTGGGGAATTCCCCGACGCCTGAGCAGGTCCTGATCCGGTCCGTGGATGGCCGGGTGTGCCGCAGCTACGCCTCTGGAGCGAAGGCCAGGCGGATGGAACTGGACCTTACTGGCCTGCGCTCCGGGCGTTACACGGTGTGCGTGGTGGGCAAGGATCACGTGCGGGTGCTGCCCTTGATCGTTGCGGGACCTGTGTTGGAACCATAGGTAGCGGAAGGAATGGTGAATCTCGCCCGCACCTTCACCACCTTCGCGCCCCCTACCATCCACCTGCGCCGAAGCTTCGGCGGATACTTCGCCTTCGCCAAGGCTACGACGAACAACGCATGCGCGCCCGCCTCTACATCGACGACACCCGGCAACGGATCCGGCAAGGCCATCCGTGGATCTTCGACAACCAGGTGCTGCGCTTCGAGGGGCAGCCGGAGACGGGCGGCATCGTGCAGGTCTTCGATGTGAAGAAGGGGCCGCTGGGCCAAGCCTACTTCAACCCGAAGAGCAAGATCCGCGCGCGGCTGATCACCAAGGACCTGGACGAGCCGATCGACGCGGCCTTCTTCAAGCGGAAGATCGAGGCGGCATGGAACTTCCGCAAGCGCATGGGCAACAGCGTGAACTGCCGCGTGGTCTTCGGTGAGGCCGATGGCCTGCCCGCGCTGGTGGTGGACAAGTTCGGCGACGTGCTCGTGCTGCAAACGATGGCCCTGGGCATCGACCGGCACAAGGACGAGATCGTACAAGCCTTACGCGAAGTGCTGAAGCCACGCGGCATCTACGAGCGCAACGACGCGGCGGTGCGGGAGAAGGAAGGGCTGGAGCTGCGCACCGGTTTCATCGGAGAGCCCTTCGATACGCGCTTGGAGATCGAGGAGAACGGCCTGAAGGTGATCGTGGACGTGGCGAAAGGGCAGAAGACCGGCCACTTCCTGGACCAGCGGCAGAACCACGCGGCCATGACGCGCATCAGCCACCAGGCCCGCGTGCTGGACTGCTTCACGCACACGGGCGGCTTCGCCCTGCACGCCGCCAAGTACGGCGCGAAGGATGTGCTGGGGCTGGACATCAGCGAGGACGCCATCGCCGTGGCCAAGCAAAACGCGGAGGCGAACGGGCTGAAAGACCGCTGCCATTTCATCGCGGCCAACGTGTTCGATTTCCTGGCCGAAGCCAGCAAGCGCGGGGACCAGTGGGATGTGATCGTGCTGGATCCGCCCTCGTTCGCGAAAAGTCGCGGTGCCCTGGAAGGGGCCACGCGCGGCTACAAGGAGATCAACCTGCGCGCCATGAAGTGCCTGCCGCCGGGCGGCTTCCTCGTCACCTGTTCCTGCAGCCAGCACATGACGCCGGAGCTTTTCCGGGAGATGGTGGCCAGCGCGGCGCGCGATGCGTACCGCGAAGTGCGTGAGGTGTACTACGGCACCCAGCCGCCGGACCATCCGGTGCATTGGTCCATACCGGAGACGCTGTACCTGAAGTGCCTGGTGTTGCAAGTGATGTGAGGTTGGGCCGTCCTCGAAGCCGGGATCCCGGATCTTCATTATATTCACATCGCTCTCCCCGGTGGCGCCTGATCTTTTTCAGGTCCGTCGTGATCTCTCTCTGGCCTCAGGGCTTGGGTCTTGTTCACTGCGATGGCAAGGAGTTCTTCATTCCAGAGCGCGCTCACCCGGGCACCGATGCTGCGGCTGGTGCTGCCGTTCATCGGCGGCATGGTGGGGGCCCGCTCCTTCAACATCGGTCTCCTGTGGTCGGCCGCGCTCACGGCCGTAGTGGCGCTCGGTTGGTTCTTTCTTTCAGGCCGAGTGCGTACCTATCCTGAGCGTTGGTTGCGCGGCGCATTCCTGTTCCCCGCATTGGTGCTTTTCGGCATGTTCTGGCAGGAGTTGGGCTCGCCCATGTTGGCCAGTACGGCCTTGTCGCGGGAGCGCGCTGCAACTGCGTGCTGGCGGGTCCGCATTACGGAGATCATCTCCGCCAATGACCGTACAGTGCGCGCATGGGCGAAGGTGGAAGCGGCGATGGACAGCACCGGCGCACGACCCGTCAAAGGCGGCGTATTGCTGACGTTGATGGTCGACAGTGGTTCCGTAACGCCAGCAACGGATGATCAACTGGTCCTGTGGGCGCGCGTGGACACCATCGAGCGCATTCCGGATCCCGGCGGCTTCGATCAACGCGCGTGGGCTGCTTCCTACGGCGTGTTCCATCAGTGCTTCGTCCGTACGGACAGATGGAGGATCGAGCGCAAGGCGACGGGCTTCGCTGCCTGGTTCGATGGTGCACGGGAGCGGATCGTCAGCTGGCTCGAACGCTCCGACCTGGACGCCCGCGAGCGCGGCATGGTGAAGGCGATCCTGCTCGGCATCCGCGACGAACTGGACCAGGACCAGAAGGCGGCTTTCTCTCGGAGCGGCACCATGCACGTGCTCGCGGTGAGCGGCAGTCACGTGGCCTTGATCTACGGGTTCTTGCTGTTCGCGTTCAAGTCGTTGGGCGAGCGGCGGCGGTGGAAGGTCCTGCGCTCGGTGATCATCCTCATCGTACTGTGGTCGTATGCGGGCATCACCGGAGCCACGCCCAGCGTGCTGCGCGCAACCGCGACCTTCACCCTGTTCTGCTTAGCGGACATGATAAGCCGGAACACCGACCCGGTGAACAGCTTGGCGGGCGCGGCCTTCCTGCTGTTGCTCTGGGATCCGCTGATGCTCGGGCAGTTGAGTTTCCAGCTGTCCTTCTTGGCCGTGCTGGGCATCGCGTTGTTCTATCGGCCCATCCTGCACCTGTGGGCACCTCCGAATCTGCTGCTCCACTATTTCTGGTCGCTGTTCTCGGTGAGCATCGCCGCCCAGCTCATGACAACGCCGCTCGCCTTGCTGTCCTTCAAGGCGTTCCCGGTCTGGTTCCTGCCCGCCAACCTGGTCATCGTCGGCCTTGTCGCACTCGGCGTGTATGGTGGTGCCATCCTGCTGGTGGTGCAATGGGTCCCAATTCTGCGGGAAGCGGCCACGGGCTTCATGGTGCTCTTGCTTAAAGCTATCAACTGGAGCTCGGACCTGTTCGCATGGTTGCCCGGGGCTTACCCCGCATTGCGTATCGGTACGTGGCAGTGCGTCGGGCTTTACGCGCTTGTACTCCTTGTTGCCGGGTGGTTGCTTGAGCGGTGGCACTGGGCGCGGAAGGGAACCATCGCACTGGCCGCCGTGCTCTTGCTATCCTGGACATGGAATGCCCGCGAGCGGAATGCCACGCAGCGTTTCATCGTGTATGATGAACGCGATCACTTGACCTGCGCTGTGGAGAGCGGCCGTGCTTTGACGGTATTCACCGATTCGCTCGATCAATGGACGCGACGGAAGATCTCCCAGCATGAACGTTCCATCGGTGCGTTGTCCGTGGATACCGTTCTGAGCATGCCGGAGACCTTGGACTTGAATGGAAGAAGCGTGCGTTGGCTGGCCGGTGGACAATCACGGATTGACAGCACCACTGCTCATCCGGCGGACCTCGTCATCGTCAGCGATGATGAGTGGTACGACCCGGAGCGGATCAACGCGTGGTTCCATCCGGCCAGCGGCTATGTGCTCGCAGCCACGGTGAGCGCCAAGCGCCGGGCCTTCTTGCGCCGCTGGTGCGAAGCCGAAGGTGTGCCCGTGCATGATGTGCGCTTGCATGGCGCGTATGTTCGCTGAGGATGTTCGCCGAAGGAACCCGTTGGAAACGACTGACCGATGCACGCCTGCCCGCACTGGCGGAAGGGAAGGTGCTGCGGGTGATGGTGGGCGGCACGCCGATCTGCTTCGTGCGTAGCGCGGGTGTGCTCCGCGCGCTGGCGGACCATTGCCCGCACCAAGGCAAGAGCTTTGAAGGCGGAACCTGTGAGGGCGGCTACCTCATTTGCCCTTGGCACAAGATGAGCTTCGATCCAGTGACCGGTCGCAACCGCTACGGCAGCACCACTGACGCGCAGGTATTCCCGGTGGAAGAGCGCAACGGCGAAGTGCGCATAGGCCTGCCCTACACCTCGATCAGCTTGTTCGGGTGGAAGATCTGGTGACGGTTGAAGTCAAGTGCGCATTCACCGCCGCAGGCGGTCTTAGCGACCTCACCGCCGATCATTTTTCTCTGCGAGCCTCAAGTGCCTCCGCGACTCTGCGTTTGAAAATGAGGATCACCCCAGCTCCGACAACGGCAGGCTAGCGGCCAGTCGCACACCTTTCTCCGTGCGTTCAAGTCTCCCGCACTGGTTCACGTTGTCGTG
>JBGAJW010000025.1:0-64788 GCA_044224725.1 Flavobacteriales bacterium | reverse complement strand
ACGCTGCTGAAGTTCGCGAAGCCGCAAATGGACACGCTCACGATCAACAGGCCTTTCTCGCTCACGATGGGAACCGTTTTATCCGCAAGGCTCTTGAACGCGACGAATTCGTTCACGCTGAGCTTCTGGCCGAGCAGGGTGGCAACGCTGGTGACATCCTGCGAGGGTACGCCCATGGCCCAGGCCATCGGGGTGAAGATCTTGCCGAAGATCCAGTTGAGGCTGAGGTTCAGATCCGGACTGAAGATGTGGCCGATGTGGATGAGGATCCAATCGATCATGGCGATGAGGGCGATGAAGCCGATGAGAATGGCCACCACGTTCATGGCGATCTTGAAGCCATCGCCCGCGCCGTGGCCGATGGCGTCGATGACGTTGATGTAGGGGCTCTTCACCTCCAGCTTCACGTTGCCCATCGTCTGACTTTCCTCCGTCTCCGGCCACACGATCTTGCTGATGACGAGCGCGCCCGGCGCGGCCATGAGGCTGGCGGCGATGAGCTTCGGTGCGAGGTCGAAGCCGGCCTGCGCGCCCATGTTAACGTACACGACCAGGATCCCGCCCGCGATGCAGGCCAGTGATCCGCTCATGCTGGCGAGTAGTTCGCTCTTGGTCATGCCGGCGAGGTAGGGGCGGATCATCACTTGCGCTTCCACTTGGCCGACGAAAGCGCTGGCCACGTTGCTCAGCGCTTCCGCACCGCTCACGCGCATCACGAAGTTCATGGCCTTGGCGATAACGCTCACCACACGTTGCATCAGGCCGATGTGGTAGAGCACAGCCACGAGCACACACACCAGGATGATGGTAGCGGTCACGTTGATGGCGAAGACGAAGCCTCCGGCAGCGTAGTTGGCGACCGTCCCATCGAACTGCATGGCTGCCAATCCGCCATAGGCGAAGGACGCGCCCTGCCTGGCGAACTGCTCGATCTTCTCCATGCCATGGCCGAGCCCTTGGAAGAACTTCGTCACCGGCGGGATCTTCAGCACGAGAACGGCGATCAGTAGCTGCAGCAGAATGCCGCTGATGACGAGCCGCTTGTTGATGGCCTTGCGGTTGTTGCTGGCCAGGAAGGCGATGCCGAGTATCAGCACGATGCCGATCAGGCCGATGAAACGCTCCATGGGGACGGGGTCAAGTGGTGGTTGCCGACGTTGGCAAGGTAGTCGGCGAGGTCAAATGCGGTGCGCGAGCGGATCGATCACATTCCTCCGCACCCAGCGCGGCAGCAGGAAGGCCCCGATGGCGATGTAGGGGTAGTAGCTCATCAGGCGCCACACGAAGGCGAGCTTGTCCGGCCCTACGCTGATGTACATGCCCAAGAAGTTGCGGAAGATGATCTCGGCGATGCCACTACCGCCCGGCGTGGGCATCAGCAGCACGATGATGCCCATGATCACCTGCTTGCCGTACATCACCAGATCGTTGCCGAAACCCATGTCCGGGTGGAAGGCGTGAACGATGCAGTTCACGATGGAGAAGCGGGCCGTCCAACTGAGGAAGGTGGTAAGGATGCCGGGCCACCAATAGCTCCAGCCGCGCTGCTTCAGTCCACCTGCGGCCGTGATGAGCTGATCGCCCGTGGTCACCATGCTGCGCCTCCAACGCCGCAGGCCTTTCAGGGAAAATATGCCCACCAGCGCCTTCTTCACGAAGAGCGGATTGATGAAAAGCGCGTAGGCGACGAAGAGCTTGTAGATGACGATGATGCCGAAGACGATCCAGAAGATGGTCAGGAAGCCGATGCCGGCCCAGGAGCCGCTGGTATCCATGCCGGTGAACGTGAACAGTTCCTCGCGCCCCACGGTGAAATACACCAAGGGCGCCATGATCACGATGAAGATCCCGTCCAGGAAGGAAGTGAAGGTGATGACGGTGATGCTCTTGCCCGCATCGATGCCTTCGCGGCTGAGGATCCAGATGGCGAAGAAGAAGCCACCGCCGATGATGCCCGGGGCCAGCGCACTGGCGAACTCCCAGAGCATGATCACCACGAACGTTCGCCACCACGTGAGCTTTCTGTCCGTGAGGTGCCGGATGCGCAGCATGTACATCCAGTCGCGCATGAAGAGGCTGAAGAGGGCCAGCAGCATCCAGCGCGCGGTGGCCGCGTTCCAGACCAGGGGTTGCTGACCGGCCTTGTCGCTGGCGTTCCACACCAGGAAGGCCGTAGTGCCCAAGCCGATGATCACCGGCAAGAGGATCTTCCCGAGGCTGAACTGCTTCAGTAGATCCCGCTCGTCCTCGGCCATGCGCTAAACATAGGGTGAGAGTGCGGAGTTATGGTAGAGAGTCGGCAGTAGCAGTAGCAGCGGGCAGTCACTGTTGGCAGGGGCAACCCCGAACACGCAGCCCGGCATTCCTGCCACTGCCGACCGCCACTGCCTACTTCAGTTCGTTCCCTCCCGCCGCTTCAGCTCATCCCGGAGCCTGCTGGCGCGCTCGTAATCCTCGTCGGCAAGGGCCTCGCTCAGCATGCTCTTCAGGTCGTCCAAGCTGGCGGTCTTGATGCTCTTCTTCTCCGCCTTTTCGGGCTTCTCCACCTTTTCGGTGGCCTCCTTCTCTTCATCGCCTTCTTCCACCTTGAGACCTGCGGCGCTCATGATGAACTCGTAGGTGAAGATCGGACAGGCGAAGCGCAGGGCGAGCGCGATGGCGTCACTGCTGCGTGCGTCCACTTCCACTTCGTGTTCGCCTTGTTCAAGCACGAGCTTCGCGTGGAAGATGCCTTCGACGAGATCGTTGATCACCACCTCCTTCAGGTTGATGTTCAGCTGGTCCGCGAGGTTCTTGAAAAGGTCGTGCGTAAGCGGCCTTGCGGGCTTGATGTTCTCCACCTGTATGGCGATGGCCTGTGCCTCCACACCACCGATGATGATCGGCAACCGACGGTCGCCTTGCTTCTCCGCGAGGATGAGCGCATAAGCCCCCGCGTGGGTGTGGCTGTACGTGATGCGCAGGAACTTCAACTCGACTTTCTCCATACCGGGCTCGCGAGGCCGTGAAGATAGGTCCGGTCCGCTTAGGCCAAGGATGCGTACTCCCCGGTTATCAACGTTCCGCGTTCAGCTTCTTGGCGGCATCGATCAGCTTGGGCAGGATCTCGAAGGCATCACCCACAATGCCGTAGTCCGCAGCTTTGAAGAACGGCGCTTCCGGATCCTTGTTGATCACAGCGATGACCTTGCTCTGGTTCACCCCGGCGAGGTGCTGGATGGCCCCGCTGATGCCGATGGCGATGTAGCAGTTCGGTCGGATGGCCACGCCGGTCTGGCCCACATGCTCGTGGTGCGGGCGCCAGTGCATATCAGCCACGGGGCGGCTGCATGCTGTCGCGCCATGCAGGAGCTTGGCGAGTTCTTCCACGGGTCCCCAGTTCTCAGGTCCCTTCATACCACGACCAGCGCTAACGACGATCTCCGCTTCGGGCAGGGGAATGCCTTCACCTGCAGGGCGCATCTCCTTCACCGTGATGCGGGCCGCGCCCAAGTCTCCGCTGAATTCTTCCATTGCGGCACCGCCGTTGCCCGCTTCGATCGGGAGGCTGTTGGGCATCATGCTCACCACCTTGATGGGGCTCTTCACCTCCACCCAGGCTTGGGCCTTTCCGCTGAAGACGTTACGCTTCACCTTGAAGCCTGAAGACATGTCCGGGAGTGTGATGGCACCTGCGACTTGTCCGGCTTTCAACCGTGCGGCTACGCGCGGAGCGACGGCCTTGCCCAAGTTGTCATGTGTGCAAACGATGACCTGCGCGTTCTCCGCTTGGGCCACCGTGCAGACCAACTTGGTCAGTTGCTGGCCGTCGGCGGTCTTGGCGGCACGGGCCACGATCACCTTGTTGGCGTTCAGCGCGCCAAGTTTGGCGGCATCGGCATCGCCGAAGGTGACGGCGGTAACGGTGGTGCCTGAAGCCTCGGCCACCTTGCGGCCATACGTCAAGGCTTCCAACGCGGCTTTCGCCACCTTCTCTCCACGGGTATCGATGAAAACGAGAACGCTCATGATCAGATGACTTTGGCTTCGGTGTGGAGGAGTTCGATCAGTTTCCCGGCGTCTTCAGCGGGGATCATCTTGCAGGCCTGTTTGGCGGGCGGCAGCTCGAATGCGACCGTGCGGGCGGTGCTTTCCACAGCGGCCGCGGGAACCACGGTCAAGGGCTTGGTACGCGCCGCCATGATGCCGCGCATGTTCGGGATGCGTTGCTCGGCCATGCCTTTCGCGCAGCCGATGACAACCGGCAGCGACACTTCAGCCACTTCCACGCCACCGCGCACATCGCTTTCCACTGTGGCGGTGGTTCCGGCCACGTCCAGTTTGCTCACCACCGGTAGATAGGGCATATCCAACAACTCGGCGAGCATGGCGCCCACCTGGCCACCGTTGTGATCGATGGTCTCTTTACCCGCGAGGATGAGCTCAAAGCCTTTGTCCTTGGCATACGCGGCGATCTGCTCGGCCACTTCGAAGGCGTCGTTCGGTTGGGCATCGATGCGCACGGCGTCATCGGCTCCGATGGCCAAGGCCTTGCGGATCGTGGCCTCGTTGTCAGCCCCGCCGACGGTCACCGTGGTTACCGTGCCACCTTGCGCTTCCTTCAGTTCCAGGCCGCGCACCAATGCGTACCACTCGTCGTACGGGTTCACGATCCATGTGACGCCGTTGCCGTCGAAGGCCGAATTGCTGTCTTTGAATGCGATGCGCGACGTGGTGTCGGGCACCTGCGCGATGAGGACGAGGATCTTCATGTGCTGGAAAGGGGCGGCAAACTTAACAGCCCGGGCGTTGCCGATGTTCAGCGGGGATGGAGGGCAAGACCGCAACTCAGCGCGATAAACCCTTACCGCATGGATGTGCAAGTTGGCGAACAACCTGCGAGCGCATAGCTTTCGTCACCATTCAAAACCGACCGGAATGCGCCGACCCCTACCCTGCCTACTGTTGCTGGTATCGTCACTTCAACTGAGCGCCCAGACCCACAACGCGCTGGACTTCGACGGCGTGGACGACCGCGTGACCGTTGCCAACGCTTCCGCGCTGCTGGTGGGCGGCACCGGGGCCACCATGAGCTGCTGGTTCTATCCGCGCAATGCCGCGCCCGGTTTCCCGAACTTCGACGGCATCATCGGCTTCCGCAACGAAAGCGACCTGGACTTCTATCTCCTACAGCTAACGGCCACTACCGTGGAAGCGCGGATCCGCTTCGGTTTCACGGACTTCTACACCATCGAAGGCGGGCCTATCCAACTGAACGCTTGGAACCATGCGGCCTTGGTGCATGACGGCAACACCCTTTCGCTTTACATCAACGGCACACTCGCAGGAAGCTCCACCGCCCCCGGCGCGTTCACGAACGCGACGAGCATGTTCCAGATCGGCAACCTCACCTACCAGATCAATGAGTTCACGCTCGATGGCCGCGCGGACGAGGTGGGCCTGTGGAAGCGGGCCCTCAGCCAAGCGGAGATCCAATGCCTGATCGGCGGTTCTGCGGACCTGGCGGACCCGGATCTCGTGCTTTTCTACCGCTGTGACCAAGGCATCGCAGGTGGTGATAACACGTCCATCGCCTCGCTTACCGACGCGACGGGCAACATCAACGGGACCTTCGTCGGCTTGGCGCTGACGGGTGCTGGCAGCAACTTCGTAGAAGGCGGAGCAACGGGCGTTTCCATCGACGTGAGCGTGTGCCCGGGTGAAGCCTATGTCTACGACGGGAGCCCGCTGACGGCCGGGGCGTACAACTTCACGTACACCTCCAGCAGCGGCTGCGATTCCGTGGTGATCGTGACCGTTGCCGAGATCGCCGTGAACACATCCGTGAACGCCACGGCCAGCCTGCTCACCAGCCTGAACGGAAGCGCTTCCTGGCAATGGTTGGATTGCGACAACGGTTTCGCGGTGATCCCCGGGGCCAGCTTCCAGACCTTCAGCCCCACGAGCAATGGCAGCTACGCCGTGGAAGTCACCGACAACGGATGTGTGGATACCAGCGCGTGCTATGACTTCACGTCCATCGGCGTGGAAGAGCGGTCCGCCCAGCTGTCAGCGACCCTGACCCCGACGATGACCAGCGGGCCCCTTCGTCTGGTGCTCGATGCCCCGACCGGCCTGCTCACGATTTCGATCACGGATGTACGGGGCCACGAGGTGATGCGCAGCCAAGGCCCGGCAAAGGCGGAACAACGGCTCGATGTATCCAGCTTGGGGCGCGGCGTTTATCAGCTCCGTGCCAGCACAGCGGATGGCAGCAGTGTACTGCGATTCATCCGGGAATAGCCCTAGAGCACAGCCGTGACCTTCCCACCGGGCGTGCGGTGCCCTCCAGGGTAGAACACGCCCATGTTCAATCGGGCCCGGGCCAGCAGGTCTTCGACGCTGGCGGAACCGAGCTGCTCACCAGCGCGGATCACCAAGCGGGCCGTGGCTTCGGCATCATTGCCCGCACGGTGGTGAACCAAGGGAATGTCCTGACGGGTGCAGAGCGTCTTCAGGTCGAACTTGGGCATGTGCGGCCAGATGCGTTTGGCCAAGCTCACACTGCAGAAATACTGGAAGAGCGGATGCTGGATGCTGTAACTGGCCAGGGTTCCACGCAGCACGCCCATGTCGAAGCTGGCATTGTGCGCCACGATGGTGCTCTTGTCCACCAACGGGCCGACCTCCTCCCACACCTCATCGAACGTCGGGGAAGCGGCCACATCGGCAGGGCGGATACCGTGGACAGCCACGTTCCACGGGGAGAAATGCGGCCAACTGGCGGGTTTGATGAGCCAATTCCGCACCTCGCTCACCACGCCGTCCTTCACCACGGCTAGGCCCAGCTCGCAGGGGCTGTTCCACTGCGCGGTGGCGGTCTCGAAGTCCAAGGCGAGGAAGTCCATCTTCGGTCGCTGAAGCTCATTGGGCGAAGGCGACGGGACGAAGATGTCGCAAGAGTCGGCAGGGGCAACAGCGGGCCGCAAGAAGCCCCTGACAACCCCATGTCAGCCGCCCTGCCAACTGGTACTGCCCCAGCCGACTCCCGTACGTCAGCGAACCTGCCCCGTTCATCCACCTTCCTGTACCGTTGGGGAGGCATCCCCGCTACATTTGTACACATAAGGGGAACGCCCTTATCACATGACGAACCACGAGCAGCACCGCGTGCCCCTGAGCCCTGGGCAGAAAGCGCGGCGTATCAACCTCGACACGGACCTCTACGGCACCTTCGCCGAGATCGGTGTGGGCCAGGAAACCGTGCGGCACTTCTTCCGGGCAGGCGGGGCGAGCCAGACTATCGCCAAGGCGATGAGCGCCTATGACAAGGACTTCAGCAACGCCATCTACGGCCCTGAGCCGGGCAATCGCTTCGTATGCGAAAGCCGACTGAAGAACATGCTGCGCCACGAGTTCGGGCTGATGCTCGAACGCCTGAACCGCAAGGACCACCCGACCAAGAAGTTCTTCACGTTCGCCAATACCATCGCCAGCAGTACGTATGAGCGCCCGCACAGCGGCCACGGTTGGATCGGCGTGCGTTTCCAGACCGCACCGGACCGTCCCACGAGCGATGTGATCATCCACGTGCGCCTGCACGATCCGGACATCAGCCTGCAACAGGAGAGCGTGGGCATCATGGGCGTGAACCTTATCCACGCCTGCTTCTTCCACCACAAGGATCCGCAGGAGATCATGACGGCGCTGTACGACAACGTGAGCCGGCACGTGGTGGAGATCGACATGATCCAGATGAACGGGCCGGACTTCAGCCAGGTGGACAACCGCCTACTGAGCCTCCAGCTCGTGAAACGCGGCTATACCGACGCCGTGATCTTCGGACCCGATGGCCAGAACCTCCAGGCGAGCGAGGCGCTGTACAAGAAGAACATCCTGGCCATCCGCGGCAGCTTCCGCCCGGTGACCAAGGTGAACATCGACATGATCATGAACGGGTACAACATGTTCATCAAGGAGAACAGGGTTGACCGTCAGAACCTGCAAGTGCTCTTCGAGATCACGTTGAACAACCTGCAGAGCGATACCGGGGACGTGGACGAGAAGGACTTCATCGACCGAGCGGACATCCTGTGCTCTCTTGGCCAGACCGTACTGATCAGCAATTACCAGGAGTACTACAAACTCGTTGAGTATTTCAGCCGCTACACGAAAGCGCGCATGGGCCTCATCATGGGCGTGAACAACCTGATCGAGGTCTTTGAGGAGAAGTACTACCGCCACCTGAATGGCGGCATGCTCGAGGCCTTCGGCATCCTCTTCACGCGCGACCTGAAGGTGTACGTGTACCCGAGCAAGCCGAGCCAGGATGCGGAGATCATGACCTTGGACAGCATGCCGGTGCATCCGCGCCTGCGCCCGCTGTACGATTACCTGATCAGCAACAAGCGGATGGTGGACATCGAGAGCTACGACCCCACCGTGCTGCACATCTTCAGCAAGGCCGTACTCCAGATGATCCGCGACGCGAAGCCGGGTTGGGAGGACATGGTGCCGCCGTACGTGGACAACATGATCAAGGACAACCGCCTCTTCGGCTACGTGCCGCCCAAGGTGGAAGCGACTTCGGGCAAGGCGCAGAAGGCGAAAGCCTGAGAGCAGGTCACCTTTCCGGAGCGGTCGCATTCATTCGGGTGATGCTGAACATCCGTACTTTTTCCTGTTCGATCTCCAGCTTGTTCGTTCTGATAGGCTGCAGTGGCCAACCACCCGAACGCACGCGGCCTGAGAACGATGTCCGCGTTGTCAGTTATGACCCGAGTGACACGACGATCGCGCTGCGCATCGATCCACCAACAGGTTACCAGCGGACCCCTCTACCTTCCAACTCGTACGCGGAGTACCTGCGGAACTTGACGTTGAAAAGCCACGTGGCGATGGTCCACTTGTTCAACGGCCGATACAAGAACCGTCAGGATGTTCATGCCGCTGTGATCGACATGAGCGTGGGCGACAAGGACCTCCAACAATGCGCGGATGCCGTCATGCGCCTGCGTGCGGAATACCTTTTCGCCGCTGATCGGAAAGACGAGATCACGTTCAACTTCACCAACGGATTCAAAGCCCCGTTCGCGCTGTGGACCAAGGGTGAACGCATCCGGGTTCAAGGGAACGATTGCGCTTGGGTGCAGAATGGAAAGGTCGGTGCCACGCACGCGAACCTGATGGACTACCTGCAAGTGATCTTCACCTACGCGGGAACGGCATCGTTGAGCAAGGAACTAGTGGAGTGCGCTACGACGCCCGTTCAACCCGGCGACGTATTCATCCAAGGCGGCCAACCCGGCCACGCGGTGATCGCGGTGGATGTGGCCAGCAACACCAACGGCGAACAGGTCTTCCTCCTTGCCCAGAGCTACATGCCCGCACAGGAGATCCACGTGCTGAAGAACCTGGAGGACCCTGACCTCTCACCTTGGTTCAAGCTGAACGACGGCAATGAACTGGTGACACCCGAGTGGACCTTCCCGTGGGCGCAGCGCAAGCGTTGGCCTTGAGCGGGCACAAGGATCGGGTCCCGGCGCACGTTGCTCTCCAAATCCCTTCTCATGCGTTACATGCTTGTCGGTACCGCGCTGGCATGCGCAGCGCTGGAAGGTGATGCCGCTTCCACCACCCCGCTCATCGAGTTGCTCGAACAAGGCCGTATCGAACTCTCGCCACGCGGACTCGGCGGGCATAGCGGCGAATGCCTGAAGGTGGATGTGAAGAGCCGGTCATCCTCTCCCATCCGCACGAGCATCCCGGCCGGCTGGGTTTTCGTGAGCGAAGTTGAAGGCGTGCAAGACCTGATCGTGATGCGGGAGGAGGTGATCGCGCTCGGTCCGAATGGCCGCACCACCGTGACCTGTCGTGCATTCTGCTGCGAGGCCTCGAACAGTGGTCCCAGCGAGAATGAAGTCTACCGGAAGGGCCATCCCGCCCCGGATAAGCTGGAAACCCTTGCCCGTTTCGTGGATTCCCTGCGCTTCGATGACGACATCGTGCAATCAGCGGTGTGGGTGCTGAGCGATGGACATGACATCGCTTCGCTGGGTGCGCTGGACGGAAGCAAGAACGACACACTGCGGAACCGCCTCAGCGCATTGAGCGGCCAGCCAGCGCCGCGATACACCGTCCGTTATGCGAGTGATGAAAGCCGCGCTTCCAGCGGTCGTCCCGAGACGATCTCGCGCATCATCTCCTTGGAGAACGGCACGCCGCAACGGCTCACCGTCGTAGTCCGCAGCGACGCGGGGCGTTTGATGGAAGTACTACAGGACCGGATGCCCGTGGAGGCCGGTGCCGTGGATGTGCCGGTGACCTTGAACGTGCTCGGATGGCCTGAAGGGCGCTACGCGTTCTATGTGTACACCTCGACCACCAGTGATGTTAACCGGTTGCCGTTCACGCTGTGATCAGCGGATGATGTTGAAGCGCTCAGCAACACCACCTATCGCCAAGGTGTAGGTCCCGGCCGCGAGTTCACGTACGTCCACCGTGCCGTTCCACACACCAGCACGCGACCGCACGGAAACGCGCTTCACTTCACGGCCAGAGGCATCCAACAGGCGCAAAGGCTCTACCCCGTCAGGCAGCGCGGAAACGGCGACGTTGACCACCTCGCTGGCCGGGTTGGGGTATATGTTCAACGACATGGCCGTAGCATGCTCAGAGATGCTCTCTGACCACGCCAGCACATTGATGTTGTCCACGCGTATCACATTGCCGTAGTGCCCACGATCCTGAAAGGCGATGATCACATCCATTCCCATCGGATCCCAAGGGCCGACAAAGACCGTCTCATTCCGCCATTGATCCGCATTGGGCACGAAGTAGTCCTCCAGGTCCGGTGCGGTAGCGAGCTCCTCCCCGCCCTTCACGAACAGTTCGGTCCAGCTTTCACCACAGTCGTAGCTCAGGAGAACAGAAAGCGAATCACTATAATCGCCGTTGTATCGAGCGTAGGATACGTCGAACGTGATGGTGGGACCAACTGGTGCATCACCGCTGAACTTGCCGAGCCAGACCTCATCGCGCCCGCCTTGCAGGTCGTTGTAGTAGTTGTCGAATCGCATGCTGTACGCGCCGATGCCATAAGCGCTGGCCTCATCGGATACGGCCCAAACACTGGGTTCGCCGTCGCTCGTGTGGAAGCGCCAATCCGCAGGAAATCCGCCCGATTCGAAGTCTTCTACGATGTCACCACCCCCTGCTTGCGCCTCGCTTATGAACGCCGTGCTCGTCACGGTGGCGCTGTTGCCGTTGTCCGTCACCGTGAGCGAAACGTCGTAGTTGCCCAGTGCACCGTACACCACCGTCGGGTACTTCTCGGTGCTGCTGGAAGGCGTTCCCCCGGGGAAGCTCCACGCATAAGTGGCATTGCCTGAGCACACGCTGTGGTCCACGAAATGGATGCTGTCACCGGGGCAGAAGAAGGTTCCGAACTCCGCTGAGAAACTCGCGATCAATGTGCTTGGCTCAAAGACATCGCGCTCCCACACTCCGAGGTTCCAGCAGGCCAGTCGGATCTTCCCATCGCGGTAGAAGGGGACCAGTCGCAGCGGCTCCGTGCCCACGGGGAGACCATCACTGAACTCTTCCCAATCCGCCATCGTGTTGTTGCGGTAGAGCACGCGGCCGTTCAGCAGGCCGAGGTACACACCGCCATCCGTTCCGTACTGGTGCGCGATGGCCCATGGCTTCTCCTCATCGAGCGCGGCGGTGGTGATGTTCGTCCAGTTCTCTCCACCATCCGTGCTGTGAAAGACCTTTTGCCCGTTCGGGCGGTTGGTGTAGGTGATCCAGATGTCCCCTGCGTTCTGGCTGCCGAGGGTGAAATAGAGGTCGCGGCTGGTGCTTGGCAATGTGAGTTGCGTCCAGGTCTGTCCGTCATCCACCGTGCGCCAAAGTCGGCCGGTGTTCCCGAGTTCCTGCTGCACCACGAACACGCGTGGATCGGCATAGCTCTGTTCGATCCAGAGCACTTGGTTGCCGGGGCTGATCCCGAAGGCATGGAACTCGCTGAAGCTGCTGCCGCCATCGGTGCTGCGGTACAACTTGTGGTCCTTCCCGCTCCACGCCACGTTGTAGTAGCGGTGATCGAAGGCGATGCGCGAACTGCTGCAATTGTAGTAGCTCTCGTTCGGGTTGAAGCTCATGGGGAAGCTCGGGGGATCCGTGTCAACGCTCTCCGGCATCACCTTGCCATCGATATCGCTGAAGTAGGTCTTGCGCTGGTCGCTGTAGTTCACATAGCCGGTGGGTGCTTCACCACCTCCAAGCGAGAAGTACTCGTTGTCCTCGTACTCTTCAGCATAGCCCATGTTGCCGTTGTGGTACCGGCCACCCACGCGTATGTCATCGTTCCACCCCTGATCATAACCCCACAGGTTGATCGCCTCCAATCCTCGGCAGCGTGCATCATGGCTGGCCACGAATTCCGTGCTGCGGTACACACCACCATCACAGCCGATCCACACTTCCTCTCCACCCTGCCCATCCGCGAAGCCGCGCATTTCCTGCATGTCCGGATGGGTGCGTTCCACGGGTCCGATGTAGCCGCCTACGGGCTCGTAGGTCGCACAGCCGTCATCGCTGCGCCAGAGGTTCAAGCCACCGATCAGCACGCGGTCCGCATCCAGCTGGCTGGCGATGATGCAAGTGTTGTAGTGGATCTGCGTGTACGTGCCATCATCCCCATTGAAGTTCATCAGGTTCGGATGCTCCTCTGTGTAGGGCGTTCCAACAAGCCCGTGCGGGTTGCTCCACGTCTCACCGGCATCGTTGCTGACCCAGGTTCCCACCCAGCCATTGGTGGTGATGCTCGCCCCCGGTTGTTCGTAGCCCACGAGCACGGCGTAGATCCGATCGTTGTCAGCAGCGGTCACCGCGAGGCGGCCACCTTCGATGTCGTACTCGCCTGTTTCGCCGGTAGGAGGTGTGTACCAGCCGTTATCGCGCAGGCTCCATGTAAGGCCGTGATCCGTGCTCTTGTAGAAGCGGCTATATCCCAGCAATGGCTCGAACTGGATGGTGTACCAGATCGACGGATCATCGGGTTTGTGCTGGATGGTCATGCACTCTTCCATGAGCACGGCGGCCCACGTATCCCCGCCATCTGTGCTGCGGTACATGCCCAAACTGCTCGGCGCGAGTATGATGTCCGGATCACTGGGATCGAAGGCGAACTCCCACGCGCTGATGTCGAGCGCTTGGAATGCCGCATCCCCTATCACTTCCCAAGTGGTTCCACCATCGGTCGTGCGCCAGAATTCATCTTCCGCGCTTACCAGCACCGTATTCGGGTCCGTAGGGTGGATCCGCAAAGCGCTCACCGCACCGATGATGTGGTCCTTCGTCACGTAGCTCCAATGTTCCGCTTGGTCGGTGCTCTTGTACACGCCACCGCTTTCCGTTCCGCAGAACAGGGTGTTGGGATCGGTGAGCGATCGATCGATCGTGTACACGTTGCAGTGTTTGGCAACATCCACGCCCGCCCCATCCTCCGCATAGTGGATGTCCGGCCCGGCCCACGTCCAACCGCCGCCGCCCCTGTTCTCCGCGGAATGTTGGAGGGCTGCTTCACGATGCGCACGTTCCTGCGCGGACATCGGCCTGATGTGACCCGTCGCGTCCACCTGCCCGCGCACAGAGTTCAACCAGAGCTTGTAGTGTTGGGTGTGTGTGGTCTTCTGGAAAGGATGCTCGCGGAAATAGGCCCGGTACGCGGTCTCCACGGCGCGCACGTCCGGATCGGCGCTGTACATCATTCGCGCCCATTCCGGCAGGTCTGTTGCATGTTGGTTGATCGGCCGGAAACTGTCCTGAGCCGAAACTGCGCAGGTAGCAGCGAGGGCGAAAGCGAAAAGCGGTATGCGCATCGGTTGGGCCGAAGCCTTCGGCGAAGGAGATTGCGGCAAAGATGCTCCGGCTACCTTCCGCCCGTCGCCTCCGCCACCGGCTCCATTGGAGTGCTAGAGGAGTAGCTTCGGCGACCAAAGCATGGCAAGGGTCACCGTATTCTGTGGAGCCAGTGCGGGCGTGGATCCGCGCTATGCGGCGATGGCCGCTGAGGTAGGCCGTGCGATCGCCCAAGAAGGTCTCGGTCTCGTCTACGGCGGCGGTCATGTGGGCCTGATGGGCATCGTGGCGGATGCGGCGATGAAGGCCGGTGGCGAAGTGATCGGCGTGATCCCCCGTTTCATGGAAAAGGCTGAACTCGCGCACCAGGGTGTCACCGAGCTGATCCTGGTAGACACCATGCACCAGCGCAAGCAGCGGATGCACGAATTGAGCGATGCCGTGATCGCCCTGCCCGGAGGCTTCGGCACCATGGACGAGCTCTTCGAACTGCTCACCTGGCGACAGATCGGTCTGCACGAGCAACCCATCGGGCTGTTGAACGCGTTCGGGTTCTATGATGCGCTACTGGCACAGATGGCGCACATGCGCAAGGAGGGCTTCCTGCATGGTCAGACGGAGGTGATCGTGGCGGACACGATCGGTGCGCTGCTCGCGAAGCTCAGTTGATAGGATCGACCGGGTATCTGGGCGCATCGCTCACCCACCTACCTTCGACACACGTACCCGGTTCCGATGAAGACGTGGCTGATTCCCATCGCTTGGATAGGCACATCCTTGGCCACGGCCCAATCGCCCGCGGGCTTCCAGCTGGTGATCGATCCGCCGGGGGACAATGCGTACCACCGGTTCGTGGACGGCCTGGTATCCCCGGATGGCGGGATCTTCATGCTCAGCGGCTACCAGAACATCCAGGAGCCCGCGTTCACCTTGGCCAAATTCGACACCACCGGTCATTTCCTCTGGTGCCGCAAGGTGGAAGCCACGAGCGCCGGGAGCGAATTGGAACCCAGGAAGGTCGTGCGTATGTCCACAGGCGACCTGATGGTCTTCGGCACCTACGCCAGCGGTGACGACCGCGACTACTTCCTCACCCGTTTGGACGCCGCGGGAACCGTTCAATGGACACGGACCTACCGCCAGCAGTACACCGGTTCCGACTACGGCTTCAGCAGTATCGTGGCCACGAGCGATGATGAGCTGGTGGTGAGCATGGGCCTCATCGACCGCACCGTGGCCATGCGGTTGGACACGGACGGCGAAGTGCTCTGGTCCTATCAGTACATCACGGACCTTTCGCCCACGAACAAGAACCCCGGCTTCGATTTCACGGCCACGGCCGATGGGGGCGTACTGCTCACCGAGAAAGCGCAGGACGACATTTACCTGGTGCGCTTGGACAGCTTGGGCGGGGTGCTTTGGGCGAGGCGCTACCCGAACGGGGGCTATTGCCATACGAACACGGCGATCCTGTTGGAGGACGGAGGCTTCCTCATCACCGGGTCGCGTGACAGCTCACCTTTCGCCGCGCGCTTGGATGAAAGTGGTGAGATGATCTGGCAGAAGACCTATGCGTTCGATGAGGGGTATGTGGAGCGGTTCGATGAAGCCATGGAGCTTTCCGACGGTAGCTATCTCCTCACTACTTCCGGTAACTCCGCCGGGATCATGGGGCTCCGCACAAGCCCATTGGGGAGTCCGGAGGCTGTGCGCACGATCGAGGGCGACGGCTACACGCGCATCATCGGGCGGTACCACGATCTGCTCATGCTCGGTGGGCGCACCTTGCTCGAAGTGGACGGAGGATTCGAGGACGCGATCCTGCTGCTGGGAACGAACGAGCAATTGACACTGGATTGCCTCGGGGGCAACACGGGTGCGACCGCGACGGACATCACCATCCCTCCCCCGATCTATGGCTGCACGGTGGTGGACGAGCCCATCGTCGAAGACAGCATGATGACTACCGTGACCGGTCTCCTGTTCGGGGCACGGGCACTGTGCGGGGCGCTGACCGCCGTACCGCGAACGCCGGACCCGACGGGCTTCAAGGCTTTCCCGACCCTGATCACCGTGGGGCAACCGTTACGTATCGTGTTCGACGGCAACGCGGATTCGGTGGCCATTCAGTGCTTCGCCACCGATGGCCGATCTATCGCATGGACCCTTGTGCGACCGGGCGCGTCTTCAGCAACGATCACCACCGCGAACTGGGCGAGTGGTCTGTATGTGATCCGTGCGACCGGTCGTGATGGCATCGTGCTTGGGACGGCGCGGGTCGTTGTGGAATAGTCGATCCTTGAGCCTGTCAACAGGCCTGATCTTTGAGGCGACGATGTCCATGAGGATCATTTCCGCTTTCGCTCTAACGTTCGTCGGGCTCACAGCCAACGCGCAGGACGCCACTGCCCGCCTCCGTGCGGAACTCGAACGCATCCACGAATTGGACCAACGCGACCGCTTGAACGCGCATGATTACATCACGGGCGCGCAGAAGGACAGCGTGATCAAGCACATGGCCCTGCAGGATTCGTTGGACCTGATCCGTGTCACAGCGATAATCGACAGCGCCGGGTGGCTGGGTGAAGCGGAGATCGGCCACAAGGCGAACCAAGCCCTCTTCCTCGTCATCCAGCACGCAGACGCCCGGCCTGCGGTTCAAGCAGCCTACCTCCCGATCATGCGTGAAGCGGTGGCGGAAGGGAACGCGCGCGCCGATGAACTGGCGATGCTGGAGGATCGCGTCGCGGTGAACCATGGCCGCCCGCAGCGCTACGGTTCGCAGATCGGCTGGAAGGACAACAAGCCCTTCGTGCAACCCATCGAGGATGAGGAGCACGTGAACGAGCGCCGCGCCGCCGTGGGCCTGGAGCCGCTGGAGAAATACGCCGAGCGCTTCGGGGTGGTGTGGTCACCGCCGGAGAAGAAGGAGCGTGTGCTGCGCTTGGGGCCTATCAAGAAGCTCTAGCTATCCGCTTCACTGGATGCATCACCTGCACGGCCTTGCTGTGATCGACATGGTGCGCTGCTGAAATGCGATGTTCCCGCATCGCCGCCCGGAAGAGATCGGGGTCCATCCGGTCCATGCCGCGCAGAGCGAGCAGACCTGTGAACGCCAGGATGCCCAGCCAGCCGCTGGCCTGCCTAAGGCGGACCAAGTTCCGGAGATGTTCAACATGCAGGCCCGGTCGGCCGTCGATGGTGTTCATGGTACCGATCATTGGTGTTCGATGATCGTAGCGCCCGCATCCCCGTACTCATCCCAGATACGCAGGGTGTAGGTACCCGGATCGAGTCCGTTCATCGGGATATCCACGCGATTCCCCGCGGTCTCAGAGAAACCGAGCGGCCAATCGAGCACGGTGCGATAGGAGCCATCGAGCAGCACCGCGCGCGTGTGGCCTCGAAGGCCTTCGGGGACCACCAGCGTGAACTCGTCGGCGCAAGGGTCCGGGAAGGTGCGTATCTCAAGATGGACGACCCCGCTTGCGGGAAGTGCTGGCCCATCGATGCGGGCAAGATCATCAGGAACGCCGGAAGAAGCGAGCGCTGAGAGGTGCAGGGCCAGGGCCGGAATGATGCGGACGAAGGTGTTCATGATCTATGGATGATTATGACGGCGCGAAATTGGGATGGCTTGCAAGCTTCCACCTTCTTGCTCACGATCATTCACAGTGGCAAAGACCTCTTAATGAGGACGCGACATATCCCTTGAATGGCGAGGTTTGCCCGCTTGCGGTCCGGCCGAGCAGCACCACCTTGCCCATGAAAAGCTGCGCCCTCGGGCTCTTCACCCTGATCTGTAACTGGGCGATCGCGCAGAGCGATCTGCGGATACAGGTGCTGGACAGCGCCACTGCCGAGCCGCTCCTCGGTGCCAGCGCGATCCTCCTTCCCTCTTCACATACGGGCGGTGCGGATGTGGACGGTCGCATAACCTTGCAGAACATACCGGATGGCGCGTATACACTGCGGATAGTAAGCGTAGGCTACAAGCCTGCGGAGGTGCGCATCTCCTTCCCGCGCAGCGATGGAACGCTGACCGTGCGATTGGCCAGTTTCACGGATGAACTGGAAGAAGTGGTGGTGAGCGCCACACGGACCAACAGCCGCATCGAAGACGCGCCACAGAAGATCGAGGTTCTCGGCGAGGAAGAACTGCATGAGGAAAGCTCATTGAAACCCGGAAACATCGCGAGCTTGATCGGGGACATCAGCAGCGTCCAGATCCAGCAGACCAGCGGCGTGAGCGGTGCCAGCGCCGTGCGCATGCAAGGGCTGGATGGTCGATACACCTTGCTGCTGCGCGATGGCATGCCGGCCTTCGGTGGCATCAGCGGTGGCTTCGATCTGTTGCGGATACCGCCATTGGACCTGCAACGCGTGGAGTTGCTGAAAGGCCCCTCCTCCACCTTCAATGGCGGCGGTGCCATCGCCGGTGCCATCAACTTCGTGAGCAAGGATCCGTCCGATAGCTTGACAGGTTCCGCTTTACTGAATGTGAGCTCCTTGCACGAACGCAACGCCAACGTGTATGTGAGCGGGCCGCTGGGCCGCGTAAAGTATACCTGCTTCACGGGGGCCAACTTCCAGGAAGCCGTGGACGTGGACGGCGATGGCTGGAGCGATGTGGCCAACATCCGGACCTACGTTGTGCATCCGCAAGCCTTTCTTTCACCGTGGAAAGCGGCGAAGCTGCGGGTCGGCGGTGTGTACCAGCATGACCAGCGCACGGGCGGCAACATGCACGCGCTCGATGCGACCGAGGACACCGCGTTGTATTTCCTTCGCACCAGCGGCGAGCGCATCGGTGCGGACATGAGTTTGGAGCATACGTTGTCCTCCGCGAGCATGTTGGTGGCGAAGGGTTCGGCGAACAGGTACACGCAACAGGACCGCACCAACTTCACCCGCACCCTGCGCGAACAAGCGAACCGCTATGCCGAAGTCTATTGGACCACGCACAGCGACCGGCGCACGCTTGTGTTCGGCGGCAATTATGTGGGCAGTGCACTTACCGGTGATGGCCTAGGCCCACAGGATATCTCCACGCTGGGAGCCTTCGCACAACTCTCCCTTCACCGCAAGCGTTGGCCACAGATCGACTTCGGCCTGCGCACGGACAAGAGCCGCGGTTACGATGCCATCGTGCTCCCGTCGGTGGCCGCAATATTCAAGGTCACGGACCGTCTTAGCCTGCGGGCGAATGCGGGAACCGGTTATCAATTGCCGGACCGGTCGCGCAACTACGGCACCGTGAGCGAAGGCGTGATCGCATCGCGCCTCAACAACGGAACGAAGCCCGAACTCTCTACCGGCGGCACGGTGGAATGGACGTGGAAGAAACCGCTCGGCGAACACACCTTGCTCTTCGTGGACCAGACCTTCTTCGCCACGAGCATCGAGCACCCGCTCGCGGTGACCACGGACAGTGAAGGGAACTCCGCCTTGTACAACCCTTCCGGCAGCAAGTTCACGCGCGGCATCGACAACTACATCCGCATCACGCACGGGCACACCGAGCTCTACTTGGGCTATACGTACACCTTGCCGGAGATCACATCGCAAGGACAGACATTGCTGGTATCGTACACGCCCCGACATCGCGCGGCCGCGACACTGAGCCATGAGTTCGGTGAGCATTGGCGCGCGGGCGTTGAGGCCAGTTGGAGCGGGCAGCAAGCGCGGACGGACGGCTCACTCACGCGCGACCAGATCTTCGTGGCCGGTATGGTGGGCTATGCCTCCGGCCGATGGAACATGGTGCTGAATGGCGAAAACGTGAGCGATACGCGACAAACGCGCTGGGAAGAGAACGTGTCGGGCACACCTTCACGTCCTGCGTTCGCCCCACTTTGGGCACCGATCGATGGGCGCGTGATCAACCTCAGCGTGCTCTTCCACTTCGGATGGATGAAGAGTTGAGCGATACCGACCTTCGTCAGATGGAACGCTCTGTCCTTTTCGCGCTGATCTCCATGGTGTTCGCGGGGGCCACTGCGGTACTCGCCAAGTTCGGGATGAAGAACGTGAGCGGCGACACGGCCCTTACCGTACGCACGAGCTTCATCTTCCTGTTCGTCTGGTTGAACGCCGTCGCATTCCGCCACGTGCAAGGCTTGGGGCTGCTCACACGGAAGGACCTGCTGTTCCTGGGTCTCTCCGGGGTGACCACCTTCTTCTCCTGGCTGTTCTACTACCGCGCAATGAAGGACGGCAACGTGTCCGTCGTGGCCACGATCGACAAGGCCAGCATCGTGGTCACCATCCTGCTATCGTTCTGGTTGCTGAAGGAGCCCTTCACCTGGCGCATCGCTGCGGGCGCTTCGCTCATCACCGCGGGTTTGTTGGTGATGGTGTGGAAGTGATCGGTGAGGTTGAACCGTGATCGGGGCTCTGCCTTTTCAGAAGCAGCGAGATCTACCTTCATGGTGTCTTCCTCCAAAACCCCGCGCATGGTACGACCGCTACCCTTCATCGCGATCCTCCTCATCCCGGTCCTTTCGAACGCGCAGAACCTGCCGGGCATGTGGCTTCCGGACACCGTGAGCGTGCCGTGTCCGAATGACAGCGCACAGTTCATCCGGACATTCCAAGGTTGGGAAGCCTATCAAACATTGAACGACTTGTGGGACGGACCACGCGACACGGCCCATTGCATCGACCTCTGGGTACCCCAAGGCAACTACATTATTCCGATGATCCAGTTCGACCAGACGGACGTCGGACATCCGGTCTTCTTGCGCGCAAGGCTGGATAGCGCTACGGCCATCGCCCTGGACAGTAATACGATCTACGCGATGAGCGCTGAAACCTACTTCAGCACAGGACTACCGGACACTACCACATGTCCTGGAGGGCCATGCACGGGTATGCTGGTGGCCGTGCGCGTGCCGGACAATGCGGGGACCGGCCATGTTCTTCGCTGGCATGATGGTCCGTACGAGGTCGACGGCTACCCACCCATCGACATGTGCGTACCCACCGAACGATTCCCGACCAATGCGTTGCGGGAGGTGGTGCTGAGCTTCAAGACCTCGACCGGAGGGGGCGGGCAATCGGTACAATTCTATCCACCGACCATAATGGACATGGCCTTCAACAATGGGGTACAACTCCTGAAAGAGGCGGAAATGCCCGTCTATCAGAATGGTCAATTCGAGTACTACCTGCCCGGTTTCTTCAACCCGGGGTATCTGGTGATGTACGAGGACAGTACTTATCCTGACCTTGCGCATCCGAGCTATCTGGATCTGTTCCCATCGCCCAATGTGGCGGTGCAATCCACGGTCACACTCACACTGGAGGAGTATTCCACCATGGTCTTCCAGCCCTTCACGCAATTGCGCGGGGGACTGGTAGCCGGGAGCGACTCGGTGCGGCATGATCTGGTCTTCGTCAACAGTGGGGACCTGTGCATGTCCAACCAATTCGTTGAAGTGGTGTTCGAGAGCGGCAGCAGCTACGTTCACGCGGGTGGCCATGTCGATATGAACGGCCGCAATTCCTGTTTCGCCTTCCGTGCGGGCAGCACCTTGAAGATCGCGGACGGAGCGCGGTTCGACTACGGGAAGCCGGGTTCCGGGATCCTTGCGCTGCGAGCGGGCTGCACGGTGGATATCGGCCGGGATGCGATGTTGGTGATCCACAACATGATCGACATCAAGGAGGAGCTCGGCGTCACCACTCAAAGCAACATCGAGCTCACCCTGCGGGACGGGGCGCGGTTGGTATTCGCACCGGGTTCAAGGATCCATAACGCGAACAGCATCGGGCATGCCTGCAAGCTGGTGGTGCGACTTGATGGCGGAATTATCGACATCAGTGGCCTATCACCGGAAGACCGGGAGAAGGTGGTGGTGATCGAACTTCCAAGGGAGGAACTGCCATCGCCATTGTTGACGGGCAATCTCCTGGACGGTGACGGGGAGCTACAACTCGCGATGCGCCAAGCGGGCGCGGTGGATATCCTGATGACGGACATGCTGGGCCGCGCGGTGATGCGGTGGCAACAGGTGCTTTCCGAAGGGCAGAACACGGTACCCTTCCCGTCAGGCCGTTTGAGCGCTGGGGAGTACGTGCTGATCGTCCGGAGCGACGGGGTCGAACGGAAGGAGCGCTGCGTGAAGCGATAGATCGGAACGAGCGGAAACCGTTCAGGCCTTCACAGCCACCGGCGCATACACCTTGGCCATCACCTCCACGGCCCGGTCCACATCCTCCTGCTTGGTGAACTTGCTGAAGGAGAAGCGCACGTTGGCTCCTTCACGGCCGGGGTACAAGTGGCCGATCACATGCGAGCCCTTGTTGCTACCGCTGCTACATGCGCTGCCGCCGCTGCACGCGATGCCTTCGATGTCCAGATTGTAGATGAGCATCTCGCTCTTGCCGTCCTCGGGAAGGTGCACGCTGAGCACCGTATACAGCGCATCGTCACTGGCATCGCCGTTCACGACCAGGCCGGGAACAGCCTCCATCAGTCCAACTTTCATGCGCTTCTTCAACCCTGAAACGTGGTGGATGTGTTCATCCAGATCACGGTAGGCGATCTCCATCGCCTTCGCCAATCCGACGATGCCGTAGATGTTCTCCGTGCCTGCGCGCATATTGCGCTCTTGCGCGCCGCCGAGGATCATCGGCTTCAAGGTGGCATCGCTGCGCATGTACAGGAAGCCGATGCCCTTCGGGCCATGGAACTTGTGTGCCGCACAGGTGATGAAGTCCACGGGCAGTTGCGACAGGTCGAAGCGGTAGTGCCCCATGGTCTGCACCGTGTCGCTATGGAAGAGCGCTCCGTACTTGCGACAAAGCGTACCGACAGCGTGCAGGTCGATGCGCGTGCCGATCTCGTTGTTGGCGTGCATCAAGCTGACGAGCGCCTTGGGGTTCGCTTTCAGCAGTTGCTCGATATGCGCCATGTCGGGCTTACCTGTCGCGTCCAGCTTCACCCAATGCGTCTTGGCCTTTCCACCGGCGTGAACCGCATGCGCGACGTACTCCACGGCGTGGTGCTCGATGGGCGAAGTGATCACGTTCTCCACACCAAGATCCCGCACGCTGCCGAAGATGGCCATGTTGTCCGCCTCCGTGCCACCGCTGGTGAAGACGATCTCGCCCGGTGCGCAGTTCAACAGCGAACTGATCTTTCGCCGCGCCTGTTCCACCGCCGCGCGCGTAGTGCGACCGAAGGAGTGGATCGCGCTGGGGTTGCCGTGGTGCTCGCGCATGAACGGGAGCATCGCATCGAGCACTTCCGGATCGAGCGGCGTGGTGGCGGCGTTGTCGAGGTAGATCTTGCGCATCGGGGACAAAGGTGTGGTGATCAGAGGATCGGATGATCAGAAAATCGGATGATCGCTGGGAGGCTGCGAGACATTGGCGGCTTCCACCTCAGGCGGGGAGGGGGTCAAACCACGAATGCTCACCGATAGCATTTCAACGCTTGTCCTTGCCTGTCTTGAATCCGATGGGGGCCTGCTTCCTCTTGCCCTTGGCGATCCGAGCCAGCAACAGGCGGTTCTGCTCTTCTTCTCTCATCCGTTTGAGCTGCGCGAAGATCACTTTGATGTCACGGCTATGGTGGCTCACCGTGCCGCTCAATTTCTCCAGTTTCAGCAACAGATCGCCGTGGGTGGACAGTGCCGTGCGCATCCGGGTGAATACGCGCATGACCTGGATATTGACGGCGATGGCCGTTTCGCTGCCCAACACACTGGAAAGCATCATCACGCCATGTTCTGTGAACGCCATTGGCAACACAGGCGAGAACTTCAATTTGGCCAAGCGTGGAGTGCTCTCGATCAGTCCTTCCTTCTCCTCTTTGGTCAGCTAGAACATGATGTCCTCTGGGAAGCGGTCCGGATTGCGTTTCACCTGCTGTTTGAGCTTCTTGGTCTCGGTCCCGAAGAGCGTTGCGAGATCGCTGTCCATCATCACGCGCACGCCCCTGAACTCGAAGATCAACCGCTCGATATCCTTGGCTGGAATGAGCTCGTTCATGGTGCTGTCTTGTGGGAGGTGGTCACCAAATGTGACCACCTTCATCGCCAAGGTCTGCTGTGCGATGATCATGGACGGTGGTCACATTTTGTGACCACCTCCGGCTCCGCACATTCTCGGATCGTCTGATCATCTGATCTGGGCCACCAACTCCGCCATCTCCCCCATGATCCGCTTGGCGAGGGAATCCGCGTTCCCGGGGCTGTCGCTCTCGGCGTAGATGCGCACGATAGGCTCGGTGTTGCTCTTGCGCAGGTGTACCCATTCGCGGCCGAACTCGATGCGAAGGCCGTCCACGGTGCTGTGGGGCTGGGTCTTGTGGCGCTCTTGCATCGCGTTCACCAAGCCTTGGACATCCATGCCTGGCTTCAGTTCGATCTTGTTCTTGCTCATGAAGTAGTCCGGGTAGCTGCGGCGCAGCTCAGAGGTCTTCATGCCGCGCTTGGCGAGCAGGGTGAGGAACAGCGCGATACCGACGAGGGCATCCCGGCCGTAGTGCAGTTCGCTCAGGATCACCCCGCCGTTGCCTTCTCCGCCGATGGGGGCATTCACCTGGCGCATGAGTTCCACCACGTTCACCTCTCCCACCGCGCTCGCGTGCCGTTTACGGCCGTGGCGTTCGGCCACATCGTTCAGCGCGCGGGTGCTGCTGAGGTTGCTTACCGTATCTCCTGGGCGCGTCGCCAGTACATGGTCGGCGCAAGCCACCAGCGTGTACTCTTCGCCGAAGAGCGAACCGTCTTCGCAAACGAGCGCCAAGCGGTCCACATCCGGATCCACGCAGATGCCGAGGTGGGCGTTCTCCTTTTTCACCAACGCGCAGATGTCCTGCAGGTGCTCCGGTAGCGGCTCCGGGTTGTGCGGGAATTTGCCGTTCGGCTCGCAGTAGAGTTCCACCACGTCCTTCACGCCGAGCGCTCTCAACAGTTGCGGCACCACCACGCCGCCCACACTGTTCACGGCATCAACGACCACCTTGAAGTTCTTCGCTTTGATCGCGGCCCCATCTACCAGATCCATCGCGAGGATGGCATCGATGTGCTTTTGCGTCCAACTCGTGTCATACCTCACGGAACCGAGGTCATCGACCTGCGCGAAGTCGTAGTCGTTCTCTTCCGCGATGCGCAGCACCTCCGCCCCTTCCGCCGCGCTGATGAACTCGCCCTTCGCGTTCAGCAGCTTCAGTGCGTTCCATTGCTTGGGGTTGTGGCTCGCGGTGAGGATGATGCCCGCGTCCGCCTTCTCGCCGGGCACGGCCATTTCCACCGTGGGTGTAGTGGCGAGTCCGAGATCGATCACGTCGAAGCCCAAGCCGACGAGCGAGGCACGCACGAGATCACCGACCATCGGGCCGCTCAAACGTGCATCGCGACCGAGTACGCAAACGGGCCGTGCTTTTCCGCTGCGTTTCTTGATCATGGCACCGAAGGCGGCGGCATAGCGCGTCACGTCGATCGGTGAAAGGTTGTCGCCCGGCTTTCCGCCGATGGTTCCCCGGATCCCGGAGATGCTTTTGATCAGTGTCATGCGATCCGAATTCGGGCCGCGAAAGTACCCCGTCCGCTGAAGGTCAACCGCTTGGAAAGACGCACGATCCGCTGTTGACATTCGGGGGCGGTTGGCACGTCCGTTCTTGCGGTGGGGGTTGCCTACTTTCGCGGGAGAACCACCGTCCCGAAGCCTTCGGGATCCACCATACGTCCAGGATGAACGACAACTCACGCCCCCACGACCGGAACGACGAGCAGATCGCCTGTGTGAAGAAGTACGAGTCGCTGTCGGGCATGAACCGACCGGGCTTCTTCGATGTGGAAGAGTTCGAGCTGATCATCGACCACTACCTCTCGAACAACGAGGCCCGGCGAGCGCAGGGCGTGCTGGAACTGGCCAAACGGCAGCATCCGGATTCGGTCGACATCACATTCTGTGAAGCACTCGTGCACATGGGTATGGGCCGTTTGAACAAGGCCCTGGAGATACTGGACGGGTTGGAGAAAGTGGAGCCCTTCAGTGAGGACATCCACTTGAACAAGGCGAGCATTTACAGCCAGCAGCGCAACTATCGCCGGGCCATCGAACACTACCGCCGGGCCTTGCAACTGGCGGAAGAGGGGTTGGATGAGATCTACTTGGACCTCGCCTTCGAGCATGAGAACCTTGAAGAGTTCGACGAGGCGCTCAATTGCCTGAAGAAGGCCGTGGACCTGAACCCCGAGAACGAGGCGGTGCTGCACGAGCTCGCGTATTGCTTCGACCTGGCCGGTGCGGATGAAGCCTCGGTGGTCTACTTCCGGAATTTCACGAACGAGCAGCCTTACAGTGCAGTGGGTTGGTTCTGCTTGGGCAATGTGCTGGCGAAACTGGACCGCATGGAAGAGAGCAACGAAGCGCTCGACCTGGCCATCACCATCGACGAGCGCTTCACCAGCGCGTACTTCAGCCGGGCCCGGAACATGCTCATCGCCGGCCAGTACCAGGACGCGATCAACTGCTACGAGGAGACCCTCGTGTTCGACGGCCCGCAAGCCATCACCTTCAGCTTCGTGGGCGAGTGCTACGAGAAGATGGAGCGGTACGAGCAGGCCTTGATCCATTATGACCAAAGCATCCACTTGGACCCGACCTGGGCGGACGCGTGGATCGGCCGTGGCGTGGTGAAAGACATCCTGAACCGCCTGCCGGAAGCGCTGCGCGACCTGGAGAACGCCACGCGCATCGCACCGGACAATCCGGACAGCTGGTACTACTACGCCAACACTCTGGCCCGCAGTGAGCGCTTCCCCGAGGCGCTGAAGAGCTACGAGAAGCTCAACAGCATCGAGCCCCAGAGCCTGGAAGGCTGGATGGACCACGCCGACCTGCTGCTGAAGCTGAAAGGGCCCGAGGCCGCGCTGAAGAAGTTCACCGAGGGCGAGATGGTGCACAAGCTGAACGCCAAGTACAAGTACCGCGTGGCGAGTTACTTGTTACGTTGCGGCCGCGAACAACAGGCCCTGCTGGAATTGGAGGAAGCCCTGATGGCCGACCACACATGCCACAATACGCTGCTGGAACACTATCCGGAGGTGACGAACATGCCACAGGTGATGCACCTGCTGGACCTGTACAAGAAATGAACTACAAGCTGACGCACATCCCCGCGCGCAGCACCAAGCCGCGCGAGGCAGGGCTCACCATGGTCATGGACAAGGGCATGAGCATGCGTCAGGCCGAGGACATGATCGATGCGTGCGGCCCGCTGGTGGACATGGTGAAGATCGGCTTCGGCACGAGTTACGTAACGCCCCGGCTGAAGGAGAAGATCAAGCTGTACCAGAAGGCGGACATGCGCGTGTACCTCGGCGGAACGCTGTTCGAGGCCTTCATCGCGCGCGGCATGTTCAAGGACTACCGCAAGCTGATCACCGACCTGGGCTTGGACTGCGCCGAAGTGAGCGACGGCTCCATCAACCTGCCGCACGCTGAGAAGTGCAAGTACATCAACACCTTGGCGCGGGACATCACCGTGCTGAGCGAGGTGGGCAGCAAAGAGAGCGGCATCCTCATCAGCCCCGCGAAATGGGTGGGCATGATGAACCTGGAGCTGGACGCGGGCAGCTGGAAGGTGATCGCCGAAGCGCGCGAGAGCGGCACGGTGGGCATCTACCGCCCGAACGGCCACGCGCACACAACGCTCGTTCACCGCATCGTGGCGAAAGTGCCGAAGGAGGACATCATCTGGGAAGCTCCGCTGAAGGCCCAGCAGACCTGGTTCATCAAGCAGCTCGGCCCCAACGTGAACTTGGGCAACATCCCCGCGGAAGAAGTGATCCCGCTGGAAACGCTCCGGCTCGGATTGCGCGGTGACACGTTCTTTGATCACTTGCCCGAAGAGGTGGTGGCGAAACTCAAGCAGGTGAATGAAAGTGAGTAGCGAGTGATGAAAGAGATCACCCCACAGGAGTTGAAGCGCATGCAGGACGCGCATGAGAAGTTCCAGCTGATCGACGTGCGTGAGCCGTATGAGGCCGAGCGTTGCAACATCGGCGGCAAGCTGATGCCAATGGGCGAGATCGTGGAACACCTGAACGAGATCCCGAAAGACATTCCCGTGGTGGTTCACTGCCGCAGTGGCGCCCGCAGCGCAGCGGTGATCAACGCCCTCAGCACGCGGTACGGCTTCGAGAACCTCATCAACCTGAAAGGCGGCATCCTCGGCTACGGCAAGGAGGTGGATGATGGGATGACGTGCGATTGAGCGCTGGCAATGCTCTTCTTCCTTCCCTATCTGGCTGTTCCAATCCTCCTTGCAGTGGTCGTGCGGATGCTGAAGCTGGAGCGTTGGCTCTTTATGACCTACTTCCTATGCGCAGGCCTGCTGTTCTACTGGCCATCCCTTTGGCAGGACTACCACACACCGCAGCCGAGTTCTGAACCCGAAGTAGACAACTTATTCCCTGGGCTTGCTGCCGTGTTCTTCATACCCATCGCACTGTTCGTGCAATGGGTGAGCAACAGCATCCTTGCTAGGAAAGCGACGTAGGCGCCTTTACTCGTTGGGCTCGGGCCGCCCCATGCTCTCCCGCGCCATCTTCAGCGCTTCTTCTTCCGCCGCGAGTATCTGCTTGAGGCTATCACTCACGTCCTGCTGCTCGAAGCGGTCGAGCCGCGAGTATCTGCTTGAGGCTATCACTCACGTCCTGCTGCTCGAAGCGGTCGAGGTCCGGCTGCCCGGCGTTCACCCACGCGCTGTACCAGAAGCTACCGAGGGTGATGATGCTGGCGTTCATACGCCGCTCGACCATGCCGCCCATGGCATCCTCGTAGGCCTTGGTGAATTCCTGCGACTGGAAGCGCATGCTTCCGCGCCCACGGTCCTCGAAGACGTACTTGCGGTCCTCCGGGAAGCGCTCGTTCAGGGTCCGCTCGATGGTGAACACGCTGTCCACGGCGAGGTGGCTGTGGTACACGGCGTCCCAAGCCGTCGCGAGCGGATCCTCCAAATAAACGGCGCGGCCCACGAGGTGGTCATACTCGGCATCGGCGCTCAATTCGGGAATACGGCTTTCCCAGAAGGCATGGATGCCGTGCTGGTTGGTCATCTGCCCGTTGTAGTTCTCCGTGGTGTGCAGGGGCACGTGCGAGTCAGCAACGTAGTGGCCGAGGTCGGAGCTGTAGTAGAGGATGCGGTCCACATCCCCGCGCTGGAAAGCGTTGATGAGCCGGGCATACACGATCTGGATGTGCCACGGCACGATGCCGTACGCCTTCAGCGTGTCCTCGGTGTACTTGGCAACCGCCTGCTTCCACGGGTGCGGAACTTCGGTGAAGGGATCCGAACCGTTGCGCGCATAGTGGTCGATGTCTATGTAGTGGCGCGGGGCCTCGTCCGGGTTGGCGTAGCGGCGGCGATCCGGATCCACGGCATGGTCGCTGATGAAATCGATGTGCCGCTTGTAGAAGCCGAACATCTTCGGTGGCAGCGTGAAGCAAGCCATACGGTTGATGCGCTTGTGGCCGTAGAAGCCCCACGCACCGGCTTCTTCACGCGAGATGAAGGGCCAAGCCAGAGCAACCAAGAGAAGTACAACGAGCGACTTTGCACGCAGAGACGCTAAGGCGCGGAGAATACGACTGCTTGAAAAGCGTCCTGTTCTGATCCTCTGCGCCTCTGCGCCTCTGCGTGAGACCATTACACAGGCATTCTTACCAATGCCCCTTCCTGCAGGATCGGGATCACCGTCGACTGGTCCGGCGTCAGGCAGAACTTCACGTCTTCGTAAAGGTTCAGGCTTTCCAAGCGCTTGCGGCGCGGGGCGGCCTTCACGATGCTCATGAAGTTATCCCGGGCGGCCATGTAGAGGTACTTCGCCGCGATGCTGCTGTCCTCTTCCAGTCCGAACTTGCCGCTCTCCAGCATGCGGTCCATCACCGCGCCGGCGAAGACACTGTCCTCGAGGTTGAACTTGTCCTTCCAGCCGGAGCACAGTAGCAGCACGTTCTCGTCCTGTTTCAGCAGCCAATCCGTCAGTGCCGTCAGGTTCAGGAAGGAGCCGATCACCACGGTCTTCGCGCCACTGGCCAGGTTGATGGCCTTGGTGCCGTTCGTGGTGGTCATCACGATGGTCTTATCCTTCAGGTCCATCTGTGCGAAAGCGATGGGCGAATTGCCGACGGCGAAACCTTCGACCACTTCGCCGTTGCGCTCAGCTGCGGCGATATAGCCCTCACGGCCGATGTAGTTGCGCGCTTCCTCGATAGTGCCCACCGGAATGATGCTGCGAACGCCGTGCTCGAAGGCCGTCACCATGGCGCTGGTGGCACGCAGGATGTCGATGACCACCACGATGCCCATGTCCTGCGCATAGAGCGGATAGTGCCCGGGAACGAAACAGGTTTCGACGCGGAACTTGTAGTCGGCGTTCAGGCTGGCTGCCTTCATGCGGTGAAGCGGGGGATCGGAGGGGTTGGAGGTGAAGGTAATCAGGAAGCCTTGTAGAACGGCACTTTCACGACCTGTGCTTTGAGGGACTTCCCGCGCACGTCGACCAGGATCTCAGAGCCGGGCGCACTGGATGCCGCAGGCACATAGCCCATGCCGATGGCCTTGTTCAGCGAAGGGCTCTGGGTGCCGCTGGTGACCACACCGACCACCGCGCCGCTCGCATCCACGATGTTGTAACCGTGGCGCGGGATGCCGCGATCGATCATCTCGAAGCCGACGAGCTTGCGCTTCACGCCTTGCTCCTTCTGCGCCTTCAGCGCCGCGCTGTTGGTGAAGTCCTTGGTGAACTTGGTGATCCAGCCAAGACCCGCCTCGATCGGCGAAGTGGTGTCGTCGATGTCGTTCCCATAGAGGCAGAAGCCCATCTCCAAGCGCAGCGTATCGCGCGCCGCGAGACCTGCCGGTTTGATGCCGTAGGCCGCGCCGGCTTCAAACACCTTCTTCCACATCTCTACGGCAATGGTGTTCGGGAAGTAGATCTCGAAGCCACCAGCACCGGTGTAGCCGGTGGCGCTCACAGCGATATTGTCGAAGCCCGCGAAGCGCCCCATCTTGAAGGTGTAGTACTCCATCGAGCCCAGGTCGATGTCGGTGAGCTTCTGCATCGCTTCCGCGGCCTTCGGTCCTTGCACGGCCAAGAGCCCGGTCTCATGGCTCATGTCCACCATCGTTGCACCGAAACGCGCGTTGTGCTTGCTGATCCAGTCCCAGTCTTTCGTGATGTTGCTGGCGTTCACCACCACGAGGTAGAGTTCCGCGTTGTGCCGGTAAACGAGCAGGTCATCGACGATGCCGCCGGTGTCGTTCGGCAAGCAGCTGTACTGCACCTTGCCATCGGTCAATTTGCTCACGTCGTTGCTGGTAACGGCCTGTAGCAGGTCCGTGGCCCTGGGCCCGCTGATGAGGAACTCGCCCATATGGCTCACATCGAACACGCCCACGCTGCTGCGCACGGCGAGGTGCTCGTCGTTCACGCCGGTGTATTGTACGGGCATCAGGTAGCCGGCGAAGGGCACCATCTTGGCACCTAGGGCTTCGTGCACGCTGCTCAGCGCGGTGCGCTTCAATTCGGAGGTCATCGTATCGCTCATGTCTTGCGGGTCATTTCGTTGAACAGGTCCAAGTAGCGGTCGCGCCAGGCGATCACGGAGTACTTCTCCTCCACCGTCTTCCGTGCCGCTTTGCCCAAACGCTGGCGAAGATCGCTATCGGCGATGAGCTTAGAGAGCTTCTCCGTCCATTCCGCGTCCGTGGAGGCCAGATAGCCGTTGACCCCGTCTTGCACGATGGTGCTGTTCACACCCACGCGGGAGAGCACCACGGCCTTGCCCATGCCCATGTACTGCAGGCCCTTGAAACCGCATTTCCCGCGGCTCCATTCGTTGTCCGGCAAGGGCATGATGCCGATGTCGATACCCGCGAGGTCCTCCGCTTCGGTCGCGGCGTTCCAGCGCACGTTCTCTATGTCCATGCCTGGCGCATCAAGCGGACGGTCGCTGATCACGCGGAGGATGAGCTTGTCGCCGAGCTTGGCTTGCAGTTCACGCAACATCGGCAGGGCCAGTTGCAAGTGGGCCACGCTGGTGAGGCTTCCGGTCCAGCCGATCACGACCTTGCCATCGGCGCGAGCTGCTGTGGCTCGGGGCACGTAGCGTTCCGTGTCGATCACCGTGGGGATCACTTCCACCTTCCTGTTGAAGCGCCTGGCGTAGTCAGCGAGGTAGTCGTTCCCTGCGATCACATGGTTCGCGAGGGCGATGATCTTGGGCACCTTGCCGGGATCCTTCAGCCACTTGAGCTTGCGGTTGGCCTCGCTTACGTCCATGTGCCAGATGGCATCGTCGAAGTCGTAGATCAGCGGCACGCCGGAATTCGCGAAGGCCCGCTCGTAGCGGATGCTGCCCGTCATCAGCGCCTCACGCTGGAGTACCACCACATCGAAGTTCCGGGCCATGCGCACATGCTCCGCGCGCAGCTTCAGGCTCTTCTTGAAGATCCGGGCCTTGGCCAGGATCTGCCCGGGCGAGTAGAAGACCTTGTCGTCCGCCTCATCGATGATCCAGGCGTATTCCACCTGAACGCCGTGCTGGGCCCAATACGGAGCGAACTGCTCGAAGCGGTAGCGCTGGCTGGGCGACCGGTCAGGGCGGTGCGCGGCGATGAAGAGGACCTTGAGCATACGTGGGCGGGACGGCGCGAAGATGCTAACGACCCGCCACTACCAGCCCAATCGCTTCTTCGATCCCGAGACGTGCGCCGAATGGCGGCCGCTGTGCCACAGGTACAGCTCGATCGGCAATTGGTTCAACGCTACCCTGCGAACAGCCCTCCGATGGCCGTTTCCGAGCGTGTGCCTCGTTCGGATCGCCCGTTCGGGTATTTGGGATGTTCGTGGGGATCGCAGGCGTGGGTTCTCAGGGTGCAAGCAAGTTTGCGAGGTCCGGACCAGTTCACGACCCCGCTTCAGGCGGACAGCTCCCTGGTCCTCATCAGTTCTGATGACCCGTGGAGCCGGATCCATCACGACATTAGAGCGCATGAAACGTCGGCACGATCGCCCGCTCCGTGATGCTTGAACGGTGGATCACCGGCCCGATCGCGATCGCCTGCCTGTCGGCCCTCACCGCCCAAGGGCAGTCCCCGCCATTCTCCGTGAGGAACACCTCCGATGGACTGCCCAGCAATACCGTGTACGGCATGCTCCAGGACCGCGATGGATACCTCTGGTTCGGTACCGATGCGGGACTCGCGCGATACGATGGCACATCCTTCCGGTCCTGGACCACGAGTGATGGGTTGTCGGACAATGAAGTGCTTTCGCTGTGCGAGGACCCCTGCGGCCGTATCTGGTGCCTTACCCTGAACGGTCGGCTTTGCTACATCCACGAGGGCAGGGCACATGCCGGTGCGGAGCATCCCGAATTCCTCCGGATCCGACCCGTATCGGGTTTCATGGGCATGGCGGTGGACGATCAAGGCTACCACTGGTTCGGCGGGATCGCAGGTGAGCTCTATTCCTGGCGGAACGGAGAAGTACGGACCCATGAGGTGTCGGACCGCAGCCATGAACCGGCTATTCACGGCATGGTGCTGCCGCTGCGGGTGGGTGACGGTTCGGTGCGCGTCGTCGTGAACGGTTCCTTGTATGTCTGTAAGGATGGTGAACCGGTCTTTCTCCGAACCTGGGATGTTCAACCAACAGGCATACCCATGGTCACCGCCTCGGGTGATTCACTCGTGGCCCTTGGTTCGCACGGGCCGTTCACCCTTCACGACACCGCCGATGCAGGGATCGATCTGTCCTCCTGGGCGTTACCGTTCTCCTACCGGCCGCTGTTCATACTGAACGATGGCACGATATGCCATTCCTCCGGAGCTTACGGCGTCTTGATGCATCACCCGAGGAACAGCAACAGACCTTCCCGGTTGATCCTGGAACACTTCATGGTGAATTCGGTCCTGGAGGATCGCGAGCAGAACCTCTGGTGCAGCACGGATGGTCAAGGCCTCGTTATGATAACAAGGGCGGACCGTGACCTGCTCCTGTTGCAAACCGCCCTTGAGCAGCGTCAACGTACCGTAAAAGCGCTGCTCAGACATCGATCAGGTGATCTGATCTTCGGAACGGCCGGAGGTGCGATCCTGAGACGATCGAGAGGGACCGTGGATACCCTGTTGCTCCCTCCCGTGCCAATGGCCTCAAGCGATCGCGTGCGCGACCTGCAGGAAGCAGCGGATGGCTCGATCTGGTTCACAACCGACAAGCGTACAGGCAGGATCTCGATGGGTGGAAAACCGAAGGTGACCTTCATCGGCTCCGTGGACGACCGCTTGGCCAATGAGGAAGTGCCCCGCGAATGGGGCCAGAAGTCACTTGCCACGGGTGCTGATGGGACCGTGGTGGCCAGCGCATTCGGCCTGGCCTTGCTGGAAAACGGCGAAAACGGGCCTGTTTTCGCGTACCGGAAGCGGTACCGTGCTGGTCGCGATCGCATCTATGCGCCTCATGTGATGCCCGATGGTACGATCTGGTACGAGACCAACGACCGACTGAACCGATTACGGAAAGGGGATACGACGTCCGCTGCCATCACGGTGGAAGGCCTGGTGCAACGCATCACCGATATCGACGCATTGGCGGATGGCACGCTCGTGATCGCGACGGCCGGGAGCGGCACCATGTTACTGCGCGATGGGTCGGTGATCGCTCGGTTCGACATGCGGAACGGCGCACCGAGCGACCAATGCCGGGCAGCGGTCGTGCGCGACGGCGCCGTGCTGGTGGCAACGGCCGCTGGCGCTTACATCGTTCAGGATCCGCTCGGATCGGCGGAGATCCAGGTCTTCAGCCGACCGGCCGCATCGTCCGTACGCGACGTGACGGATATCGATGGCGATGACCAACACCTCTACCTCGCCACGCCTGAAGGCCTCTGCATCGTGCCCCTTCCGTTGCACGATCCCCCACTGGTGCGACCCATCCTGCACATCGATCAGGTGGTCGTGAACGATAGTGCGCTGGGCCAAACGGATACGGTGCACATGATGCTGGGCGAACGCCTGTCCATCACGCTCATTGGCCTTGCCTACGCCGCACCGGAACAAGTACACATCCAATGGGCGCATAGCACCGAAGGCCCGTGGCAGCCGACCGGGCCGGTTACCCAGTTCAATGGACTGGCCGCAGGAGAACATCGGTTCCTCTTTCGCGCCGCGTTGCCCCATGGACCGTGGAGCGCTACCCGGTCCATGACGGTGCTGGTCTCCCCGCCCTGGTACCGCACCACTTGGGCTTCCATGATCGGCCTGCTCTTGGCCGTTCTGCTCGTGATCGCCGCCGTCGGCCTGCTGTTCCGGTCCCGCATCCAACGGCACAAGGAGGCCTTGCTGCGGCAATTGGCCACGCAAGAAGAGCGGCAACGGATCGCCAGCGAACTGCACGATGACCTCGGAGCCGACATCAGCCACCTGCTCATGCTCGCCCGACAGACAACACTTTCACCGAGCATCGCACCGGATCATCGTGAGCAGCTCTCCGGCTTGGAATCGCATGCGCGTTCGCTCATGCACAAGGTGGACGAGATCATCTGGAGCCTGGATCCGCAGGACGACGAACTGCGCAATGCGTTGGTCTTCATCCAGCGTTATGCGGAGCAGTTCGCAGAAGCCCATGCGCTCGCCTTCCGGACACAGCCCCTGACCAACGGCGCACCGATCCCGTGTACCTCCAAGGAGCGCCGTGATCTCTTCCTGGTGGTGAAAGAACTGTTGCAGAACATCATCAAACACAACGCGGTGAGCCATCTGCTCGTTGTGCTGAGCATCGACGAAAACACCCTGCGGATCGTGATCGAGGATGACGGCGCACCCAAGGCCGAACGGACGGCGAACGGCCGCAACGGACATGGGAAGGCCAATATCAATCTGCGTATCGAACGCCTGAAGGGCGCTATCGGAACGGTGCGCCTCGAACCCCTCGGCACACGTACCTCCATCGTGATCCCTCTTCCCCTGAACAACCCATGATCATCGATCCATCGCCCAGCCCGGGATCCGTTCCACTGCGCATTCTGCTCGTGGAAGACCACGACGATTTCCGCATCCGCTTCGCGGATCTGCTCACCTCGGTTCCGGACCTGAGCTGCCGGGCCGCGGCCGATCCGGGATCCGCACTGCGGGCCATCGACGCCGAGCGGTTCGATGTGGTGATCATGGACATCAACCTGCAGAACAGGTCCATGCCTTTGGGGATGGATGGCATCGACCTCACGCGGATCATCCGGTCCCGGTCACCGGAAACCCAAGTGCTCATCTGTACCGTGCATGAGGACGAACAGAAGATCTTCAGCGCGTTGAAGGCAGGAGCTTCCGGTTATATCCTGAAGCGCGCACCGTTGCCGGACCTGATCGAAGCGGTGAGACAAGTGCACCGTGGAGAAAGCCCCATGACCGGCAGCATTGCCCGCAAAGTGGTGGCGAGCTTTGGCGTGAAGCCGTTGGAGGACGGTGTCCGCTTCACTGACCGCGAGCAGCAAGTGCTCGACCTGCTCAGCGAGGGACTGAAAGCCAAAGAGATCGCGGAAAAACTCTTCGTGAGCATCACCACCATACGCAGCCACGTGCGCAGCATCTATGAGAAGTTGCATGTTCAGAACCGGGTGGAGATGCTCAAGCGCACCGGACGCGCGCGGTAGCGGGCCTCCTCTGTTCTGACGGATCCGATCGGAACCCTCACTTCTGATGAGGGCAGGTCGATGAGCACGGCCCTCCTTTGTCGTGCTGGCATTTCAACCAGCACAGCGGTTGCCGAAAAGCTGGGAGAGAGTAGGCCCAGACCCGAAGCGAGCCATGCCCCAACGTCCTCCCCTCATCTTCCTCTTCGCTGCCTGTGTACAGGTGTGCAGCGCCCAGATGCCGGTACTCCCCTGTACGCAGCCAGCTGCGGTCACCACAGCCGTGGACCTGAAGAACGCACTCGCCGCAGCAACCTCCGGCACCACCGTTCACATCTGCGGTATCATCAACCTGGGAGACCTGTCCCAGGAGGACCTTCCCCTGGACATCAAACCCGGGGTCACCCTCGCCGGAGATTACGACATGTACACCAATCCGTATGGCAGCTTGGTCACGGTACCGTACCAGTTCAAGGACGGCCGGAGCTGCCGGTACGGCTATGTGAACCAGAACGGCTTCCTGAACAACAAGGCCACCGGCTTCGCATTCGACATGTACACGGGATCCACCATCCGAGGTATCCGATTGCAGGGCCCCAGCACAGCGGTGAAGGATTGGCGCTATCTGCCGCTGACCGCCAACTGCGAGCCGGCGATCACTCCCGTGGAAGGGATGATGAGCGGCATCTGCGCCCGATACACCGGCTGTACCGTGGATCGATGCGAGATCTACGGTTTCGGCCATTTCGCCGTGCTTGTTGACATCCGCGAGAACGACACGGAATTCCATTCCACCCGGAACTTCGTGCATCACAACAAACGGCTCGGGTTCGGTTACGGCATCTGGGTAACCGGCAAATCCAATGATCCCTGCACGGCCAACTCCACCACGTGCAACGGCACGCCTGTTCCGCCCGCTGAACAGGCCAAGTACCGCACGACCATGGGCACCGGTGTAACGGCGCACATCAGCGAGTGCATCTTCTGGGAGAACAAACACGACATCGCCGGCTCGGGCAACACGAACTCATACGATGTGGAACGCTGCACCTTCAGCCAGAGCAGCGGGGATGTGAACATCGACCGGCACAGCTACGATTGGTGGGTCTGTAACCCGATGATCGATCCGAACCCCGCATTGCCCTGCGCGCCCGGCGAATCCTGCCACGAGGCCATCATCAAGGATGTGGGCGGTTTGCACACCAGCTTCACACAATGCCTGTTCTATCGGGCCAGTCAACCCGTGAAGATCAGCTACCCGAACACCAATACCTGTGGCGTAGGTCCGGGTTCCGTCACCTTCACCAACAACTACTTCAAGAGCACCGACCCCACTGGCGCGAACAGGATCAACATCGCTGAAGTCAACGACTGGCACAAATGGATCGGCAACCCGTACATCAACATCTCCAACAATGACTTCGTCGTGGATGTCGGGCAGAGCACGTCGTTGACCGAGCTGCCACCCTGTGCGGTCATCGCATCCTACGCATCCTGGCTTCCCTATTCCCCCGCGAACCCACCGCCCGGACTGGTGATCGGCAACGGACTTCAAGAGCTCTTCGTTGGGCAATCCCTCAACTTCATGACAGACTACTGCACCTTCGAGGACGGAGCAGTTCAGGATGACGGCATCGTGTATTTGTGGCGCTTCCACGAAGCAAGTGACGACTATGCGGATGCCATCTGGACGTCCAAGCACACGGCCGATGATCCGTTGACACATACGTTCAATGAACCCGGCGTTGTGCATGTGGACCTGATGGCCATCGGAACCAACGGCCTGGCGAGCGATATCGTTACGCAACGCATCCTGGTGAAACCGGTCGAGACGAACGACGTCCTGCTCACCTTCTGGATATCCGACTCGTACACCGGTGATCAGCTCACCACGTGCAGCACACCACAAACCCCGCCGAACCTGGTATCCAGCTACACGGACACGCGTATCGACCCGGTGTATGCCCCCTCCAATTTCGAAGTGTACGCAAAAGTGAATGGTACAAAGGTTTGGAGCAAGGATATCGCCGAGTTCGATGGTTGGTTGCGGGTGCAGGTACCGATCACGGCGCATGTCCTCAGCATCAACAACTCCACCGTCACCGATCAACTGGAGATCGGTTTAGAAGCGATGGCACCCGTGGATGGTGGAAACGTGCGCGGGGTGGATGTTTTCGTGGACGATGTGTACGTCAACGGTGAGGACGGTGCCAATGTGCTCCGTAATGCGGATTTCGAAAGCAGCGGCGCCTCGTTCATATGGACCCGACTGAACGAGTGCGAGACCTGCCGACCGGTACCGTGGCCGGCAGGTTGTCCTGCCACAGGCCCGATGCCTGCGGGCTACCCACTGAGCCTTTACGCTGGATCGAACAGTCCCACCTTGGCGAGCGGCGGCAACATCCGCAGCGGCGGCAACAGCCTGGAGATGTACATCCGGAGCATCAGTGGTATGCGCATCAAAGGCACACAACCCGGGGCTGTGGACCAAGTACTGAACTACACGCCCGGCATGCACTACAACCCGGGACGGTACAAGGGTGTTCGGCAGAATTTCAAACACAGTGTCACTTACAGGTCCGCAAGCGCGGCACCTTCCACTTCCATCACCCCGAACTTCGTGATCATGCCGAATCCGAGCGATGCTGCCACCGGTGTCACCATTGCCGTGGACAGCGAAAGCTCCGACACGCATTGGGACGTGGTGGTGTATGACGCGCAGGGGCGGGTTGTCCATTCCTCCAGCAGAGCGGGCAACACCTTCCGCGTAGAAGGGTTCACAGCTACCGGGATCTATAGTTTGACGCTGTCGAACGGATCGTATTCGTCCACGCAGCGGTTCGTGATCAACTGATCGCCAACGCAACGTACATGGAACGGCCATCTTCGGATGGCCGTTCCGCTTTGCCTGCAATCGCTCGATCCACGGAGCATGTCCACAGCGTCATCCACACCTCCGCTCCGATGGTGCTGGACTGAATATCAGTTCTGATGATGTGCTCTACATGACTGAAAGAGCGCTTTTGGCTTCTGGTCTTTCCATCAATACGGCGGTTGTCGAAATGCTGAAGGGAGCAGGCGCCAAATCCCATTCCTCTGAAATCCTTCAGTCGGCCGTTCCCCACGTGGGGACTGCCTCAACGTGCGTGGCCAACTGCGGCGCGAACTGCCCGAAGCGGTAGCACTGGCGGGGCGACCGGTCAAGCCGGTGCGCGGCGATGAAGAGGACCTTGAGCATACGTGGGCGGGACGGCACGGAGATGCCAACGACCCGCCACTACCAGCCCATTCGCTTCTTCAATCCCGTGATGTGCGCCAAATGGTGGCCGCTGTGCCACACGTAGAGTTCCAGCGCCTCGGCGAGACTGATCGAGCGGCTCTGCTCCGGATGGAAGAATGCCCGCTCGAAGTCCGCTGCGGACATAGCGCGCATAAGCACCACCCAACGCGCGTGCACACCGGCGATGATGGCCAAGGAAGGCTCCAGGGGCATGGTGCGCGCATCGATCTGCTCAGCCCAAAGCGCTTCCTTGTATGGCTTGATGACGGGACTTTCCTCCGTAAGCGCGAGTTTGAACCGGATGATCGTCTGTGCGTGGCTGTCGGCGATGTGGTGAACCAGTTGGCGTACGGTCCAGCCGCCCGGGCGGTAGGGCGTATCGAGTTGCGCATCGCTCAGGCCCTGCACTTCGGAACGCAACTTCCCGGAGAAGGCCTCCATCACGGCGATGCAGGCGCTCACGCGCTCGGTCGTGTCGGCCTTGGTCCCGCGCACGAATTTGCCATTGGGATACTTGAGGATCTCGAGTTGGTCGGCGCTGATCGTTGACATGGTCCGCGAAATTGGGAAGTAGAAGGCGGATGCGCCTGATCTGGTGGACAGAAGGCTTCAGAACCAATCAGTGTCATCGATCCACAGCAGCCTCTTCATCGCTGAGACCCCGGTGCCTTTCGTACAGCAATGCCTTGGAACAGACCCGTCACGTCGTAGGCAAGAGAGACCTGCACCGTGAACGGGTAGCGTAGGTCATCGGCGGGGCTGTTGGCACTCCGCACCGGGGATAAAGAATACAAGGCTCGCATGTCCAGGTTCAAGCCCTTCCACGGGCCCATGAGGAAACCGCCGGCCACGCATATGTTCACGGAGTTATTCAACCTGGGGAGGAGGTTGTCCAGATCCGAGTTGTAGGTGGTATCGACCTGGTCGTAGTACCGGTTGATCAAGGTCCCAATCTCCTTACTGTTCTTGGCAAGATCCACCCGGACGACGCAACCGACGTTCAAGCGCATCCAACGGGTCGCCTTGAAGGAGCCGAGGAAGGGCAGTTCCAGCTGAGTGAAGGTCAATTGCTGTTCACCCGTGAAATTGTAGAAGTTGGGGTACTCGCGCACATTCAAGCTCAGGGTACCGCTCGAACGCCGCACAGCGATCTACGCTCCATAGATCACGCCCGGCCCGCCTGAAGCCTCAGGGAACCGGGTGTAGCCGATCTGGAAACCACTGCCGGTCTGATCACCATAGGACGCCGTCGACTCGTCTACGTAGTACCAATCCCGTCCGCGGTTCAACAAGGTGTAGCTCCAGCCGACCACCAGTGAATGGTTCTGTTGGCCGCTAGCGGGCGCAATACCGGCGGCGATCAGGAGCAGGCACAAGAGGGTCTTTGTCTGTCCCATTTTGCACCAGCGAAGGTACGCGGATCGTCACACGGGGTCTCATGGTCTTGTGCCCATCATCCGTGACCCATCGCATCCTGCTCGAACCACCGTAAGCGCGTCACCTACGGAAGAGATCGCACGCCAAACCCTACTGAAGTGACCAGGAGCGCCCGGGCGAATCGGCATTCTCCAGAACGATCATGGGCCTCAACATGCCTACATAGCGCGCCTCGAAACAGAGATGTCGGATCGGCGAAAGGGCGAAGTCGATGACGTAGGCGATGCCACTACCGTAGCCCTTCGTCCCGCTGATGGACTGCTCGTAGACTGGGTCCTTGGTCTCATCACCGAAACTGGTGTTCCTTCGCTCTCCACGCTCGATGTGTTCGGCGGTCATCGGGTCGATGGGTTGTGACGGGCCGAAGTTCATGCTTCGGACAGCATCAGCCCAACCCTGTATCACCAGAACGCGATCAGCGCACGATCCGCACGCTGTACGCTTCTTCCGCATCCGCACGCTGGACGCGGAGCACATAGGTGCCTGAAGGGATGTCTCCGGGATCAGCCCGGTAACTTCCGGGCGCAACGGCATGCACCGTCAAGGGGATCGCGCGCCCGGCCGGATCGACCAGTGTGAAACCCGCGGCATCTTCCACCCCGTTTGGAAGGACGATCACACTAGGGCCATCCGATGGGTTCGGATACACCACCGGCTGCACGTTCTCATCGCCTACCAGATGTACCGCCACCACATCGCTCAAGGTGTTCGTGCCGTCCACATCGGTCTGGCGCAGGCGGTAGTAGTACAGTTGTCTGCTCAGACCGCCGTCGATAGCGCTGTAGTCGTTGGTGGCCGTGGAGTTCCCTACCGCATCCACCGTGGCCACCGGCACCCATTCGTGCGCATCGGCTGATCGTTCGATGGTGAAATGATCGTTGTCATGCTCGCTCGCCGTTGCCCACGCCAGGTCCACTGTGGTGCGGTCGCGTGGCGTGGCCGTGAACGACAGCAGCTCGATGGGAAGCGGCGTGTTCGTCAGGTTGATGGTACCCAAGGTGAACCGACGACCGTCCTGCAAAGCGTTGGAATTAGCGAAACGGTAGAGCGTTCCGCTCACGTTCGTGGCACCGCTGATCGGCGTTTCATCGGCGAAAAGTCCATCGCCATCGGTATCCACGAGCAAACGGAGGTCGATCGCGGTAACGGGACCGAGCCCTGCCAGGTCGAACGTGATGTCCGTATTCCCCACGTTCACCGCACCACCGCTCGCATCCACCTCGCTCACCCGCCATACCCGCGCCCAACGGCCCAGAACCCCCGGAGGAAGATCCGTGACACCATAGGTGCCGAGTCCTGCATTGTTATGTCCCCAGAGCAGGAACTCATTATCGCCCAATCCGCCGTATCCCGCTTTGCCGATCTGGACGATACCTGAACCGCGGGAATCCGTCTGCAGATCGGTGCTTGAAACGCGGCCGATGCCCGCGACATCATGATCGTAGTTGCCTTGGCCTGCATTGTCCTGTACGTAGATGTCATTGGTCGCGAGCGTGCGTGCGTACTTGGCCGCCAGATAATTGTTCAGGATGATGCGCTGTGTGCTGTTCAGCGGTGCGTTGTAGGCGATCACTTCGGCCAGGTCGCCATTCATACAGCGGCCAGTGGTGCTGCGCTCGTTGCCGATGAAGAGCGGCAGGTTGTTCACCTTGGGCGTCTTGTTCTCGTTATCGGTGATGATGTTCGTGCGGTTCTTGTACACGTCACGGCCCACAGCCGTTGAATAGCTGTACTCGATGATCTCGAAAGTGGTGGTGGTCACCTGTCCGCTGGCGGAACTCGGGAACGTCCGTGTGTTGTCGCTCCAATAGACAGGCGTGTGCACATTGCCATCGCTGTAGCTGAGCATCTCATAGTTCTCCTGCCCATCATCCCCCTTCACCATCCACGCGTTGTAGTCCTTTTGGAGATCGGCGGTCACTACGATGAAAAAATGCCATTGGGTGAGGTCGAGCGTAGCGTTGTCCGTTACCCAGAGCTGATCGTCGGTGCCGTCGAAATCCAGGGACGGATAACCGTTCACCGAGCTCGCCACAAAGCTGGGCTTGGCCGTGGGAATGGAACCGGGAAGCAGGGCGTGGTTGCTGTTGCCCGAGCGGTCGTTCCATTGCGAGACCAAGCCACCGGACTGCGTAACGCCGTAATTGGCGGAAAGCCAAAGCACATTGTTCGTGCTGCTGCCCACCCCGCCGGGACCGGTTTGGGCCGGCATGGCCGGGGCCGCGATGGAAAGCAGTGCGAAGAAGGGAATACGCATTGGGGACGTGTATGCGGCCCCTCCTACGCTTCATCGACCGAACGGGTTATCGGGCCGCCGAATGCGGCTCTGCAGGAGACCAACGACCCCGACAAGAAGATCGGACCAGACGTCAGGCCGCTGCTATTTCGACTTCCGCACCGCGTACTTCAGCAGGAACTCCTCCCCGTCCAGCACTTCAAGCGCGCTGAAGTGGAAGTCGTCCCGGTCATAGGTCACGATCGCCGTGCATTTGGCGTCCACTGCCGAGTAGTACTCCATGCCGTCCTCCAGGTCTTCCACTCGCTTGTCGGCCAAGGCGCGCTTGGCAGTAGAGTGGTCCAAGCTCGTAATCTTCAGCTTCTCGGCGAGCAGCGCAGCCTTCTTCTTCGCCACGCGCCGGCCACTCTTCTTCTCAGCGAAATAGGCCCCGATCGCCAGGCACAAGGGTGATGTGTACACCTCGAATCGCGGATCATCGGTAAGGCTGAGTACGCGGGCACAAGCACTGAAGCGCGGGTACTCGTTGCACAGCACCGTTACCAGCACGTTGGCGTCAAGGAAGATCCGATGTACTGGCATGTTCAGTTTTTCACCGCCAAGACGCGAAGAGCGCAAAGAACCATGATCCCTTTCTCCTTGGCGGGCTTGGCGTCTTTGCGGTGAGCTTCACTTGCGGCGACGACTTGCCAAGTAATCCTTCTTCACGCTTTGCGCCGCGTTCTTGCGAACGTAGGTCGCTTCGCCCTCGGCCACTTGGCTGATCCAGTCGCTCACGGGCAGTTCATCCAAGCTGCGATAGCGCTTGTCCGTCACCTTGTTCAGCATGAACTCGATGAGCCGCGACAAGCTGATGTTGTTCGCCTCGGCGAAGGCCTTGGCCCGCTCCGCCACGCCCGCATCGAAACTGAGGGTGAGTTTGGTGTCCATAGGTGCCCGGTTTATACGGCAAATATAATGACATCATACGTACGATCTTCTCCGAGTGTCCGAAAATCGTTCGCGGCACACCGCCTTACTCCTCCCGCTCCGCGAACGGCGGCTTCCAGTCCTTGCACAGCATGCGCGCCTTCACCTCTTCGTAGCTCAACGGATAGAAGTCGTTCGCGTCCACCCCGATGTCGAACGACAGCGAGTCGGGTTTCTCCGGCAGGTTGTTGTGCGAGTGGCCGTAGAGGTGCCAGGTACCCCGGAAATCGCTGCGCCACACGCGCATGGCATAGTGGAACAGGATGATGCGCTGCACGCCGTTCGGGCGCTCCGGATCCTGCACCTTCAGTTCGTAGTACTCCTTGATCCACTTGAACCACTTGCGGTTGTTCAGCGCGGAGGCTTCGTGGTTGCCCACGATCAGGTACTTCGTTCCGTTCAAGCGGCTGGCGATGCGGTCGAAGGCCTCGCCCTTGGATAGGGCGAAGTCGCCCAAGTGATAAACCTCATCGTCCGGCCCGATGCGTTCGTTCCAGCGGCGGATAAGCTCCTCGTTCATCTCCTCCACATCGGAGAAGGGGCGGTTGCAGAAACGGATGATGTTGGAGTGACCGAAGTGGTGGTCACTGGTGAAATAAATGGTGCTCATACATGTGTTACCGATAAGACGGATGCGACATGACGCGATTTCCGGACGGGCGGTTGCCCTCTGCCTCACTTCAATTGAGGAGGGCGCGAACTCCGGCCGTCATGGTTTCCAAAGCCCGGGCTCGGGGATGATGCCGACACCCATATCAGCGATCCCACCGGTCGGCAACACCTTGAACGTTCGTGTTTCGAACGGAACGAGTTCTTCCCAGTCGTCATCATCCTTCTTGTACCATCGGGGCTTCGACGACACGATCTCCACGATGGTCGGAGCCAGAATGCGATGTGAGTAGTACGTCGCATCCCGGATCGAATGGTCAACATCACACTCGGGCCGGATCCGCCTCAACGCCTTCGCTCGCAGCGTTCGCGGGTCGGTGGTGATCAGGAACACATACTCACAAACTCCGCTTCTGTGGAGCCAACTGCCCTTGTCATCCGGCACGGAGTCCACGTCACTGATCCACAGCACGCTCATCCAAAGTGAATCGCTGATCACGACCGTGGTATCCACGCCGACCTCTGACCGGTCGTACCATGAAGCTAATGTGTCGAAAGCCCCCAGCGACCGAAGCTCGGCTGCGTCGAACTCTCCTTGCTCGAAAAATTTGTCCCTGGTGGTCTGCGCTGAGGTCGGCAGCGTCGCCAACGCCGTTGCGCACGCGACAATTCCAAGGCACCTCATCCTCTGATCATCTGATCGCCCGATCTTCTGATCATCTGCGCATCCCTTGCATCTGTTGCATCTGCGATCATTGCCTTCATCTTGCTCTTGTCCCCATCATCCGTGATCTTCCACGGCTCCTCGACCTGAAGCAGTTGGTTCACGGGTTCGGCTTGCGCATTTCCCAGAAGTGCTTGCCATTCTTATCGACCTCTTCGTTAGCGATGATCCAACCATCCGCTAGCAAATCACGTACGGTCGCGTCACACGCGTTCTTCATCTCCATAGGATCTGTCCCGGCCGGCCATGTCTTCGAGATGGACATAAAACCGCAAGTGGTCAATCTGAAGGAGTCCGGCTCGAAGATCACTGGTCGGTTCTGGTAAGCGCCCTCAAAAGGAGGCTTGGGCGTTTGCGCCAAGCATGAAACACCGGTGCCGAACAAGAAGAGTACAAGCGCAATCGCTCCGATCGTCACCCGTCCGGTCAAAGTACGGGCAGCCGTCAACGAGATTCCCATGAGACCAAATGGCGCCACTTGATAAAGGTGACCCTCGTCAGAGGTGTGCGCATGTGCCTACCTCCTCATCCCCTGCATTTGCTGCATCTGCTGCATCATCGCCTTCATCTTCGTCTTGTCCCCCATCATCTTCATCATCTTCCGCATCTCCTCGAACTGCTTCATCAGCTTGTTCACCTCTTCGATGCCGCGGCCGCTGCCCTTGGCCAAGCGCGTACGACGGCTGCCATTGATCACCGACGGGTTCTTGCGTTCCTCCGGCGTCATGCTCTGAATGATGGCCTCGATGCCCTTGAAGGCGTCGTCGGGGATATCGATGTTCTTCATCGCCTTGCCCACGCCGGGGATCATGCCCATGAGGTCCTTCATGTTCCCCATCTTCTTGATCTGCCCGATCTGCTCCAGGAAATCGTCGAAGCCGAACTGGTCCTTCGCGATCTTCTTGTTCAGTTCGCGTGCGGCCTTCTCATCGAACTGCTCCTGCGCCCTCTCCACCAGCGATACCACGTCGCCCATGCCGAGGATGCGGCCGGCCATGCGGTCCGGGTGGAACTCGTCCAGCGCCTCCATCTTCTCGCCGGTGCCGATGAACTTGATCGGCTTGTCCACCACGCTGCGGATGGAAAGCGCCGCGCCACCGCGTGCATCGCCGTCGAGCTTGGTGAGCACCACGCCGTCGATGTTCAGGCGCTCGTTGAAGGCCTTGGCGGTGTTCACCGCGTCCTGGCCGGTCATGGCGTCCACCACGAAAAGCGTCTCCTGTGGGTTGATCGCCTTCTTCACGCGGGCGATCTCGTCCATCATCTGCTCGTCGATCGCCAGGCGGCCGGCGGTATCGACGATCACGGCCGTGAAGCCGTGCTGTTTGGCGTGCGCGATGGCGTTCTGCGCGATGCTCACCGGGTTCTTGTTCTCGCGCTCGCTGAATACGGTAATGTCCAGTTGCTTGCCGAGCGTTTCCAGCTGATCGATAGCCGCCGGACGGTACACGTCGCAGGCCACCAGCAGCGGGCGCTTGCCCTTCTTGCGGATGTAGTTGGCCAGCTTGCCGCTGAAGGTGGTCTTACCCGAGCCTTGCAGGCCGCTCATGAGCACCACCGTGGGGTTGCCGCTCATGTTCATGCCGGCGCTCTGCCCACCCATCAGCTCGGCGAGCTCGTCGTGCGTGATCTTGGTGAGCAGCTGTCCCGGGCTGATGCTCGTGAGCACGTTCTGGCCCAACGCCTTGGCTTTCACACGATCGGTGAAGTCCTTGGCGGTCTTGTAGTTCACGTCGGCATCCAGCAGCGCCTTGCGGATCTCCTTGGTGGTCTCCGCCACGTTGATCTCCGTGATCTGCCCCTGACCCTTGAGGACCTTGAAGGCGCGCTCCAGCTTGTCACTTAAGTTCTCGAACATGATGTAGAAAGTGGAGGGCGAAGGTAGAGGGAGGGAATGAGCAATGAGTAAGGCGCAATGAGCAAGACGCAAGTGCTGGCGCGTGACCTTCGTCTACTTGCTCATTCGGACTTGCACATTGCACATTGCTCATTTCAGGCGTTGCTTGATTGCGTGGCGGTCCCAACGCTTTTGATGAAGATCCGCACCAGTTCCTGGCACTCGCCCTTGACCCTTCCGATCAGTGCTGCGTCCTTGTGCATACCCTTGCGCTCCATGATGCGAATGCAGATATGCGACTCACGCAGCTCTTTGAGCACGATCTTGATCTTGTGGATGAAGTCTTTCTTGGACTCTGCTGCTTGTGCCTCACCGTAGTTCAAGGCCGGTGATGTACCGGAACGTAGCAACTGCCCACCGAGGTGAGTTGCGGCCTTTGTTGACGGGAGGCCTTCTTCGAGGTCGATGATCATGACAGCGAAGTCGATGAGACGCTCTTCGAGATCGTACTTGCGGGGTGCGGTCGGAGTTGACATAGTGGTCGGGTTGCCGAACGAAGGAAAGGCGCAACTGAGGAACTCGAACATGCCGCTTCCGCGCGAAGCAGACCAGCTGATGAATGCCCTGGAATCGCAGCAGCGGACAACTACCTGCGCAGGAAGCAGCGTCATCCGGCCGAATCCATTTCCATGACCGCACACTACCCGGTATTGGCCGCAGGCCTGCTCCTCTCCTTTTACTCACCCACATTCGCTCAGCAGCAGGTCAGTTGCGGCAGCGCCCACGCCGGACTTCCGCCCGAACTCGTGGCGCGCGCCCTGGCCGCGGACGCCGAACGTGGTGGCGGCAACGAGGTGCGCACCTTGAAACTGCATGTGGTGATCGCCGCCGCTCCGAACGGGGGCTTCGACCCGGTCCTCGCCTTCCAACCCAGCGACGTGCAGCGCGACATCGACTTCACCAATGAGATCTTCGAGCGGTGCAACACCGGCATACAACTCCAGCTCTGCGGGCCCATGGAAGTGGTGGTGGACTACGGACTTTACAACTCCCCGCTGCAGGCCGCGCAGACCGTGCAGGCGAACACGGAACTGGGCTACATCAACGCGTTCTATGTGTTCGACATCGCGAACGGCACCATCGGCGGTGCGGCCCTGGGCGATGTCGTTTTCGTTTCGCGTTTCGGCCCCATCAACACCCTGGCACATGAGATCGGTCACGTGCTCGGCCTCAGCCACACGCATGATGTGCTCATCGAGCCCGAGCTGGTGGACGGTTCCAATTGCACGATCGGCGGCGACATGCTGTGTGATACCCCGGCCGACCCGCGATTGGACCTGCCCGGCATGATGTTACCGCCCTGCACCTACGTGGGCACCGTTACCGATGCGAACGGCGACCTGTACACGCCGATGCTGAACAACCTGATGAGCTACACGCTCTGCACGGCCGATTCGCTCACCCCGCAACAAGGAGCGTTGATGCGCTACACGGCGGACCATGTCCGCGTGCATCTGCAGCGCACCGCATCACCCACGCTCATCACGCCCTTCGCCTTGCGCCAATGCGCGTACGCCGATCCCCTCGCCTTGGAAGCCAGCCCGCCCCCTGGCACCTTCAGCGGCCCGCTCGTGAGCGGAACGAACATCATCAACGCACCGAACCCGCCCGGGCAATACTGGGTGGCCTACGCTCCCACCGCGCAAGAACCGCCGACGGTCTTCGCTGATCAGGTGTGCCTGCCGTACGCGTTGATCCCCAGTGCGCACCAAGGTGTCACCACCGATAGCGTGTGGCAGAGCTTCACCGCCGCTGTGGATGGGGAGTTCAACCGCATGGACATCTACGCGCACTCCACCGTGGCGCAGAACATGCGGCTTCGCATCTACAGCGGTGCAGGCGTCGGTGGCTCCTTGCTCTTCGACGTGAGCGCACCGATGACCGCTGATACGAGTTGGACGCTCTTCGACCTGCCAGCGGGCGTGAACAGCAATGCCGGCAACACTTACACCGCGCTTATCACCACCGCTGCGGACATCGCCATCATGACGCCGCTCGGCAACAGCTATGGTTACGGCAGCAGCAGCCTGGGTGCGCAGGATGTGGAATTCCGACACTGGATCCTGGCCGTGCCGCCGTGCCAAGGCACCTACCGCTACTACGAACTCTACCAGGTGCAAGAGCGGCCCTTCATCAACCTGGCCGATGCCTATTGCCATTCCGATGAGCGGCCCGTGCGCTTGGTGGCGGACACCCTGCACCTCTCCAACATCAGCGAGGCCGTGGACGGAAACACCACGAACACCTTCATTCCCGCGAGCCTCGCGCCCGGTGAGCACCTCGCGCAGCACACCTACACCCTCAACGGCTGCACCGGCACCTTGGATCAACTCTTCACCGTGGAGCCGCCACCGACCTTCACCTTCCCTGGCCTGCAAGCGCCGATCTGCGTGGAAAGTGACCCGATCCCCTTGGAGGCCGAGCCTGCCGGCGGCACCTTCCGCATCGACGGTGCGACGAGTACGGTGCTGGATCCCGCAGCGCTCGGCGCGGGAACGCACACCGTGGATTACACCTACTCCACCGTGCTGGATGAGGTCACGTTCCTCGACCAGTTCTGCTGCTACGAAGGCATCCCCTCCTACGGCTTCCTCCCGGCCGATTCGATCGCCTGGCAAGCCTTCACTGCACAACAGACCGGCGATCTGCTCAACATCCAAACGGCTGTGCAGATGAACACGAATGTGGCGCGCACCTTCAACCTGAGCCTGCACGAAGGCACGGGCCCGAACGCACCGGTGATCTGGTCCGACACACGCACCACGCTCGACGGCTACAACCTCTTCTCGCCGCTGGACCTGCCCGTGCAAGAAGGCAGCACCTACACCTGGGCGCTGCAGTTCGTGGCGGACGCGGAACCGGCGCTGCCCACCATGCTCCACTTCACCGCGAACGGCTACCCCACCGGCGTGGGGCATGTGCCGGGCACACCCGATGCCGAACTCTTCTTCCGCGAGAACATCCGCCAGACCTTCCCGTGCGCGGACAGCACCAGCTTCACCATCACCGTGGAAGTATGTACCGGCATCGCGGGATCCGCCTTGCCCGGAGTGTCCGTGGGCCCCAATCCCTTCGGGCACGTGCTGCTGCTCACCACTGCCGATGAGCGCGTGTTCTGTACCCTACTCAGCGCCGATGGCCGCACCGTGCGCACGCACAGCGCCGCACCGCATACGCGCGAGGCGATCCCCGTGGACGACCTGGCCAGTGGGTGTTACCTGTTGCGGGTGAGTAGTGCGGATGGTGCAAGGACGGAGGTGGTGCGGGTGGTGAGGGAGTGAGCCTCTTATTCCGTGTACGCGTCCGGGCCCTTCATATCGCTGGAGTCGTGTTACAGCAAGTCGCTGAAGCGGTCGAACATCATACTTGCTTTCTGAAGGAACAGGCAACTGGTGCGACCATGGCACACTGGAGGCTTTCAGCATCCAAGTAGCGCTTTGTCCTTCGGCTAGTTCAGGAAGCCCAGCGTGACAGGTCAAGAAAGCTCCAGGGCACGCTGCCCATGAATTGTCACGCTGAGCCCGCCGAAGCGCAACATAAATTCACCTCGGTGCAGCACAATTACTTCGTTTACATCCTGCGCTGCGCCGATGGGAAGTACTACGTCGGGGTCACCAACGATTTGGACCGCCGGTTCGCAGAGCACCAGCAAGGACTTGACCCGGGCAGCTTCACCCACAACCGCCGCCCGGTGGAGCTTGTGCTGGTGGAATGGTACCAGTACATCCAACATGCGATCGACCGAGAAAAGCAATTGAAAGGTTGGAGCCGGAAAAAGAAGGAAGCGCTGATCGCCGGGGATGAAGCAGCGCTGAGCTTCCATGCACTTGCTTATGAGCGGCGGACATTCCCTCCGCTGTCTGCGGATCAGCGGAAATGAACAGGCACCGCTTCGGCGGGCTCAGCGTGACAGTCGAAAGGCATTGTCGTAGTGTTCTGGGGCACTATCACTGTGAGCCCGTTGAACCGGGGTGTGCCCCTCTCCCCCTACGCAAAACCTAACGCGGGTCGGGCTGTTATCGGGGCGAGACTGTGCGATGCGCTGGTCTGCCGCAGGCCGTCCACGCGTACCGTCATTTCTCCCCTCCCACCGCCCCTTTACCCCTGCGCTCCCGGCCCACCCTTCCCCCTCGACCCACCCCATCGACCGCTCCTCACCGATCGTAACGCGGCAAGGTGCATGCGCGTCACATTCGCACACCCAACCACCGATCATGTTGCGCACCACGCTGCTCTCCACTGTTCTTGCCGTCATCACCGCCGTGCAGGCACAACCGAACACGGCCGCCTACGATGCGGAAGTGCAAGCCCATTTCACCGCCGACGCGCCCGGTGGTGCCATGCTGGTAGCACAAGGCGGCAAGGTGCTCTACGAGCGGGCACTGGGCCTGGCCGATGTGACCACGAAGACGGCGCTCACCACGGACCATCAGTTCCGCATCGGCAGCGTGACCAAGCAGTTCGCGGCCGTTTCCATCCTTCAACTGGCGGAGGCCGGCAAGCTGAAGCTCGACGACGAGATACAGCAGTACGTGGACTTCCCGAAGAAGGAACAGCCGATCACCATCCGGCATCTGCTCACGCATACCTCGGGCATTCCCAATTTCACCAACGGCCCCAATTACACGCCGGAGGCCTATGCCAAGGACATCGACCTGAAGAGCCTGATCGCGCTCTTCGCCGACCTGCCGCTAGAGTTCGCTCCGGGCACGAAGTGGAGCTACAGCAACAGTGGCTACCTGCTCCTTAGCGCCATCATCGAAAAGGTATCGGGCCAGACCTGGGCGGACTACGCGAACGAACACCTCTTCACGCCTGCGGGCATGCGCCAGACCACCGCGTCCATGGTACAGGGTACGCCCGCAGAAGCCCACGGCTATTCCGAGGACACGCAAGGCTGGAAACCCGCGGCCGCGATCAGCATGAGCTGGCCGCTCGCCGCCGGCAACATCCGCAGCACGGTGGGTGATCTGTGGAAATGGAATGCGAGCGTGTTCGCCGGGAAACTGGTGCCGGTGGCGCGGCTCGCACAAGCGCATCAGCCGGTGACGCTGGCGGATGGAACGACGCACCCGTACGGCTTCGGCTGGGGATTCCAGAACGTGCAGGGCAGCCCGACGATCGAGCACAACGGCGGCATCGATGGCTTCGTGAGCGCGAGCCTGTACCTGCCGAAGGAGGACATCTATGTGGCGGTGCTGGTGAACCGCGAAAGCGATGATGCCAACAACCTGGCGCCGGTTCTCGCTGCCATCGCCCTCGGCAAACCCTACGGCGGACCTGAAATGCCGCTCACCGAAGCCGAAGCGATGGCGTACACCGGTGTGTACGTGAACCCCGAGGGTGTCGAGCGCTACCTGACCGCCGACGGGAACAAGCTGAGTTCCATGCGTCAGGGCAGTTCGCCCAAGCCCCTGCGCTACCTGGGCAATGACCGCTTCCTGTTCGAGGGGGATGTGATCACCCTCGCTTTCCAACGCACCGATGGCAAGGTGACCGGTGCCCGGTTCCTCTCGCGCAGCGGTGATGAGCAGCTCACCCGTTCGGACAAGCCGCTGCCGAAGCCGCGTGTGGCGATCCCGCTGAAGAACGCCGAGCTGCAAGCCTATGCTGGCGAGTTCGAGCTGATGCCCGGCTTCACCCTCACCTTCCGCGCGGATGGCGATCGCCTCTTCGTATTGCCCACACGTCAGGGCGAACTGGAAGTGTTCGGCGAAGCACCGCACAAGTTCTTCCTGAAAGAGGTGGATGCCACGATCGAATTCCACCCGGAAGCGGACGGCACGGTGAAGCGCCTCACCTTTACGCAGGGTGAGGCGATGGAGGGCAAGCGGATCAAGTAGCGCCACCGGTCTTTGCCCGCGACCCGGTCCATGAAGAACCGCCGTTCCTTGCTGATGCTGTTCGTATGCGCGCCGATCGCATTCCCGTCGACGAGCCTAGCCCAGTCAGCTTCAGCGCCTGTGCCGACCGCCTTGCATGCCGACCTGGTGGACACCATCGCCGCCCTCGACAGCGCGATGTTCTCGGCCTTCAATGCCCACGACACCGATCGCCTCGGCAGCTTCTTCACCTCGGACCTCGAGTTCTACCACGACAAGTCAGGCCTTGCGGGATACGACACCACCATGGCCAATTTCCGTGGGCTCTTCGCACGCAACGCCCAGACCGGCCTGCGCCGTGACTTGGTACCAGGCACATTGGAGGTTTACCCGCTCGGCGAGTTCGGCCTGCTGGAGGTGTGCCAGCACCGCTTCTGCCACACGGAGAACGGGAAAGAGGACTGCGGCACCTTCAAGAACATCATGGTGTGGCGGCGGGACAGCACCGGCTACAAAGTCTGCCGGGTGATCAGCTACGATCACTGAGCGATCAGCCTGATCTTTGTAGCGGGTAGTCATGCGCGCACTCATCCTACTGTTCCTTCTCGCTGGCAACGGCCTCCTCGCACAGGATCCGGCCTTCGTTGTCCACACTCCGCGCAACCAATACTTGTTCCCGGAGGATGCGCCGCCAGCGTACGTGTTCCGCGATGAAGCTCCGCTCCGTTCGGCGCCCAGCACCTCTGCGGCGATCGTCGCGCGGCTATCGCCAGGTACGGCGATAAGCCTGGACAGCCTGGTGCAGGATACGCTGGAGGTGGACGGCGTACGCAGCTACTGGTACCAGGTGAGCACGGGCGAACTCACGGGCTATCTCTGGGGCGGCTCCATCGCGCAGTTCGCCTTCGGCAGCCACGGCGACCCCAACGTGAAATTCCTTGCGGGCCTCGACCACATCGCTCCACCAGGCGACACCACGCGCATCGACTACAGCTACCGGATCACAGCGGTCCGCCATGGCGACGTTCTCGACCGCATCGTCGTGCGCTCGTTCGCGTGGAGTTTCGAGCAGGTCACCAGCAACGGCGACCGCGGGATGATGGGCCTGGACGACATCATCACGCTCGCTGTGCCTTGTTCTGGTGGTTGTGGTTGCGCGACCGGCGAGGTCGTGGTGTTCTGGAGCGGCGGTCATTTTCATCACGTGGCCGACCTCATGGGATCACCGGATGCAGAGTACAGTACCAATACGATGTTCCTCTACCCTTCCGATATGGATGGCGTACCGGATGCCATCATCCGCGTGGTATCGGACTATGAGGAGCCCGAAGAAGCCGATAAGGAAGAAGGCACAATGCCATACATCACCCGCACGGTACTACGCGAGCGCTTGTGGTGGAACGGCACTGAACTGGAGTCTCTTGGAATGTTGGATGAAAAGCGTTTTCGAGTGGTGGTGGACTATTGAGGTCGTGTGTCGGTTCCGCAGCCAGCATGGCCAATTTCCGCGGTCTTTTCGCTCGCAACGCGAGCACTGGCCTGCACCGTGAGCTGGTGCCCGGCACGCTGGAGGTCTACCCCCTCGGCGAGGACGGCTTGCTGGAGGTGTGCCAGCACCGCTTCTGCCACACCGAGAACTGGAAAGAGGACTGCGGCTCTCCCAGCCAACGAGCCGGGACAAGAACATCATGGTGTGGCGGCGGGACAGCACCGGCTACAAAGTGAGCCGGGTGATCAGTTACGATCACTGAGGCACGATTCCACTTTCTCCGTGGTTCCGTATGTCCAGCACTGAGACAAGTCCGCACAAGAGGCCCAGCACTTATCTCGAGGCTCAGCGCGAGCTGATGCCCGTCATACCAGGGGCCGCAGTGACCTGTACTTTTCCTTCATCATGAAGATCGACCTGAAGAAAGATCTCGCCGCGCTTTACAAGGCCACGGCAAAACCGTCACTGCTCAAAGTGCCCAAGCTGCGCTACCTGATGATCGATGGCCAGGGCGATCCGAACACCAGCAAGGCCTTCGCCGATGCGATCACCACGCTCTATGGCCTTTCTTACAAGATGAAGTTCATGCTGAAGAAGGGGCCTGAGGCCATCGACTACCCGGTGATGCCGCTCGAAGCCATCTGGTGGGCCGATGACATGAGCGACTTCATGAAGGCGAACAAGTCCAGGTGGAAGTGGACGGCCATGATCATGCAGCCGTCCGTCATCAATACCAGGACCGTGAAGGCCGCGAAGGCCGAGCTGGAGCGCAAGAAAAAGGTACTGCCCGCGATCGGGCTGGTACGCTTGGAGGACATGGCCGAAGGCGCTTGCGCGCAGATCCTGTATGTAGGACCCTACGCCACCGAAGGTCCCACGATCGAGAAGCTGCATGCCTTCATCAAGGAGCAGGGCAAAGCCCTGCGCGGCAAGCACCGCGAGATCTACTTGAGCGATGCCCGACGTGTGGCACCGGAGAAGCTGCGCACCATCATCCGACAGCCGATGGGGTGAGGAACGCGGGTAGTTTTATGTCACCTCAACACCAATACCATGTCCGACCAACCTGCTGGCATTAGCAAAGCGTTCCAGTTGTTCCTCAGTGAAGCCCCTGCGCATGCCCAAGCATGGATGGGCGCAGTGCAAGGTCTCGACAACGCGAGCGCACTGGACAAGAAAACGGGCCACCTCGCCTACCTCGCTGTGCTGGCCGCGTTGCGGCTGGAGAACGGCGTGCCCTTCCACGTGGGCTTGGCGAAGAAGGCGGGCGCCACCCGCGCGGAGGTGCTCAGCGCCTTGCTGGTGGGGCTGCCCGCTGCTGGCAACACCGTGACGCAAGTGATCCCAGCCGCTTTGGCGGCTTACGATGCGACCTGAGCCTCTCCATGGAGGAGAGAATGGCTGCGCACGGGCGTTGTTCGCTTCAGTCCTCGACCGGACTCCAGCGATCACCTCCGCATCTGGAAGGGAGCGAGCGAGCGAGATCCACGCGATGCTGTGCGGACGCATGGGCAAGGGGAGCCGCGTGACCGGTTGCGATCACTGAGTCAGCCCACCCGATCGTTCCGGCACATCCAGTTCGGCGGCCCACCTCCGGGTCCTATCGATCGCCACGGCAACGTTGCCTTCTTCCAAACGAGCCTCGTCATTGGGCCGCATGAGCCAGGAAGACCTGGAAGCGATGATCCTCGCCCCCACCGCTCGAATGCGCTCCTCGAACGCGCGCTGCGATGCTTCGGTGGATCCCGAGCCCAATGTCATGGCCACGACCGATGCTCCCTTCAAGCTCGCCGTGCGCTCGACGTAATGAACGATGGACCGATCAGGCCGCCAGTTGTACGTGTTCGCGCAAAGCACGAACATGTCTGGCGGGGCCAGCTCCATTTCTTCGGCAGCCGCTACGGTGGCAACGGTGCTGCGAATACCCTGTTCCGCCAAGCCTTCGGCAAAGGCCTGGCATACCTGCCGGTCCAGATCATAGATGGGATCAGGATCATAAACGAGCAACGCGCTCCTTGTCCATTGCTCCTCCCCAACCTGCCACGACTTGGCCGGTCCATCCATTTCGACCCATAGCGTCAACCCGACCCATATCACCGCGATCACGGCGGCGACCTTCGATCCGATGCGGAATACACGGCGCACTTCTTCGGGTTCTGCATTGCGAGGGTATCGCACTTGGTCCCATGGCACCATGACAACGATCACTCAGGGCTGGTGGTGCGCTGCATGATCAGTTACGATCACTGAACGAAGCCCCGGATCAAACATCTTCGCTGTATGATGCGCCTTATTTCCGCACCCCTCTTCTGCTTGTTCGCGTCCGTCGCATTCGCCCAACCCGGCACCCTTGATGCCACCTTCGACGGCGACGGCATCGTGCAGATCGATCTGATGCCCAACGGCGATTCAGGCTCCGACGGTTTGCCAACCAACGACGGGCGTCTGTACGTATGCGGCTACCTGGATAACGGCCCGCAGGACTTCGGCTTCCTCACCCGCTTCCTGAACGATGGCACGCCTGATCCGACCTTCGGCACGGTGTCCCTTCCCAGCGGCAGCAACGGCCGCGCCTTCCGCCTCGCTTTCGCGCCGGACAGCAGTGTGTATGTATGCGGCTATGCCGACACGCTGGGCTACGAGACATTCACCGTGTGGCGTGTGCTGGCCACTGGCGCGATGGACGCCAGCTTTGGCCTCAACGGCCGCAGCAGCGTGCAGATCGGCTTCGCTGATGCACGTGCACGCGCCCTCGCGGTGCAGCCCGATGGCAAGGTGGTGCTCGCCGGCTACGAGAGCGCGGGGTTCGGGCGCGATGGTGTGCTCGTCCGCTTTCGTACGGATGGCGTGGTGGACAGCACCTTCAGTTTGGACGGCCAGGTCACCCTGAGCGCGTTCAGCACCTTGGACCAACTGGATGCGCTGGCGCTCATGGACGATGGTTCGTTGATCGCAGGCGGCTACGCCAGCGTGAACAGTTACGACCAGGCGATCTTGGTGAAGGTGAACACCTCCGGTCAACTGGTCACGAGCTTCGGCACTACGGGCATCGCCTCGCCGGCCATCCCGTTGAACAACTCACGCGTATACGGCGTGGCGGTGAACGGCACGGAGATCTACGCGGCCGGCGTGCAGTTCGATGGCAGCACATCCTCGGACCTCTTCATCACCAAGCGCGATGCGAACGGCAGTGCCGTCATCGGCTTCGGCACCTTCGGTGTGGCGGACATCGATGTGCAGGACGATGACTGGATGGATGACATGGAACGGCTGCCGGACGGCCGGATCGTCTTCACCGGCTACACGGGCAGCACCGCACCGGGCGGGGACATCGACTTCCTGCTGGGCTGTTACCTGCCCAACGGCCAACCGGACCTGGGTTTCGGTACGGGAGGGCACGTGATCACCGAGACATCACCGAGCTACGAAGGCGGCTTCGGCGTGTGCATGCAGCCCGATGGAAAGTTGGTGGTAGTGGGCTTCGGCGGTGTGCTGCTGAACAGCGCGTTGGTGGTGCTGCGCTACGCGAACGACCTTGCCACGGCCATGCCCGCAGCGATCGCAGCGGCACCGTTCACCTGCTGGCCGAACCCGGCGAACGACCGGGTCTGGATCACCACTACGAACAGTGGCACGTTGCGGGTGGAAGTGCTCGATGCCGCGGGAAGGGTTGTGCTCGACCCGGTGCTCTCAGGTCAGCAAACGCGATCATTCGACATTCACGGCCTTGCAGATGGTCACTATCTGTTGCGTTGCGCACAGGGGGACTTCATGCAGGTCCTTCGCCCAGAACCGTACGGGGTCGTTGGTGCGATAGGTCACCACCGTGTTCCCCGAACCGCCTTTCCACTCGTCCACATCGGGCTTCTGCGTGTGGTGATGCAGCGGCAACAGATCCACGTATTCCACGCGTTTCCCGTCAACACCGGTCTCCGTGTCGTAACAACTGCGCGCAGGGCATTCGAACCGGTACAGGTTCTTCGCCATGTAGTTGTACAGGTATTCCTCGCGCACCGAGCTCAGGCGGTGGTTCCAGTTCGCATCGGGGTTCAGGATCAACGTGCGACCGTCGATCAAGCGCTCGCGCACTTCCCACGGGCCCAGCGCCGTTCCGTTCTCGTCCATCACGATCGCATCGTGGGTGGCATCGATCCAGATCCACTTCTTCAGGTCGTTGCTCCAGACCATGTTGATCACATGGCACTCGGTGTCCGTGCTGTCGTTGGGCAGGCAGGTGAGGAAGCGCGACTTGAAGCCCAAGGCGAGGTAGCACTCGTTGAGCACCGTGGATAGACCACGGCAGTTGAGGCCCCGGTGATCGCGCTTGCATTCGGCCACCATGCTCATCGCGTTCCGCACCACCGGGTTGTCGTGCTGGCCGTCGTGCGGTACCAGGTCGTGCAACCAGTGCATCACCTCCATGATGCGCGAGATCTCGTTCCCCTGGCCCGCGATGGAATCGAGCTTGAAGGCGGTGCGCAGCTCGACGAGTTCCGGTGCATCCGCGGATTGGTAGGTGAATGCAGGTAGCTGCCGCGGATCGGCCGTATTGAAACGCGTCGCCCTGCGGAGCACTTCGCGGAAACTGGGTTTGTACTGCACGCGTGTCCACGCCTTCTTCTTCCCCACCTGGATGATGAAGTCCTTCACCTGGGTGCTGTCCACCACAACCGTGATGCTATCGCGGTTGGTGCGGAAGGTGATGCGCGCACCATGCACAGCGCTGGAATACGGATCCGGCTTCGCTTCGGGAACGATGGACCATCCGCCCGGATCGAGCACGCCGTCCACGAAGACAACCGCAGACATGCTGTCGGACAGGATCACTGGAAGTCCCTTGGGTTGTGCCAACGCCACCAATGGTGCGGCAAGCAATGCGACAACGGAACCGCGGATCAGCATCATTCGGAACAGCATGGCCACAAAGATGTCATTCCACCTGCTGGCCGCACCTGACATCCCGCAGGACCGGGACGTGCCGCAGAGCGTGTCAACCATGCATGGCCGGGACGCTGGGGTCAGCGCAGCCCGGCGCCGCGTTCCCTGTCCCGCTCCACGGCTTGTGCCAGCAATTGCCGCAGCATGCGCTCATCGGACTTGGTGACTTTCACCAGGTCGCGCCAGTACACCTGCTTGCGGCTGCCGCGTTCCAAATAACCGGAAGGATCATCGAGCAGGTCGGCATGCGAGAAACCGAAGCGCACGCCATCGTAGGTCTTCTTGCCACCCCAGAGCACCGAGGCCGGCCAGATGAAGCACACATCGCGGCGGCCTTTGTAGGCCAGGATGTTGAACGAAAGTCGCTCCTTCAGGTCCGGCGCTTCGCTGATGATGAATTCACGGAGTTGTTCCATGAGCGTCCGTTCATCGGCGGGAAGGAAATCAAGAAGCTCCTGCGCGGAGGCGAAGCGGATACCGCCGGACAATATGGTGGAAGGCGGCTTGGAAGCGCTCTTCTTGGTCATGGGGCGAAGTTGGTAACGGGAATGGCTGCCTGATACCTTCACCCCGTGCGTATTGCCCGGATACTCCTTGGCCTGCTCCTCACCTCCAACGCGGCGGCCCAGCTGCCTTACCAGGACCCGAAACTGCCGATCCCTGCGCGCGTGAACGACCTGCTCGCGCGCATGACGCCCGACGAGAAGTTCCGCCAGCTCTTCATGGTCGTGGGCGATCTCGCGCCGGACACGTCGCGCTTCAACAACGGGCTCTTCGGCTTGCAAGTGGACCGTATGCAACCCACGGGTGATGCCAACGAACAACTGATCGCAGGTGCATTGGGCAGTGATGCCCGCCGCTTGCTCGACAAGGTGAACGGCACGCAGCGCTTCTTCATGGAGCGCACGCGTCTGGGCATTCCGCTGATCACCTACGAAGAGGCTTTGCATGGGCTGGTGCAGAACGGCGCCACCATGTTCCCACAGAGCATCGCCATGGCTGCCAGCTTCGATACCACCTTGATGCGGCAGGTGAGCACGGCCATAGCGCTGGAAACGAAAGCGCGCGGCATCCGCATGGTGCTTTCACCGGTGGTGAACCTGGCCACGGATGTGCGTTGGGGCCGCGTGGAAGAGACCTACGGCGAGGACCCCTACCTCGCTTCGCTCATGGGCGCCACCTACGTGAAGGCCTTCGAGAGCCGGGGCATCATCACCACGCCCAAGCACTTCGCGGTGAACCATGGCGATGGCGGTCGCGACAGTTATCCCGCGTTCTTGAACGAACGTCTGTTGCGCGAGACCTACTTCAAGCCGTTCAAAGCGTGTGTGCAACAAGGCGGCGCGCGTTCGATCATGACGGCCTACAACTCCCTCAACGGTCGTCCGTGCAGCTCGAACAGCTGGTTGCTGAACGATATACTCCGCAAGGAATGGGGCTTCCACGGCTTCGTCATCAGCGATGCAGCGGCCACCGGAGGCGCCAACGTGTTGCACTTCACCGCGCGTGACTACGAGGACGCCGGCAAGCAGAGCGTGGAGCACGGTCAGGACGTGATCTTCCAGACGGACATCGCGCACTACGAGCTGTTCAAGAGGCCTTTCCTCGATGGGACGGTTCGGCAGGGTTCCATCGACAGTGCCGTTGCGAACGTGCTGCGGATGAAGTTCGAGCTCGGGTTGTTCGATCAGGCGTACCAGAGTGATTCGCTGCTGGAGGCGCTCGATATGGAGAAGCATCGCGAACTCGCGTACGAGATGGCGGTGAAGGGTGCGGTGTTGCTGAGCAACGAGGCGAAGACGCTGCCGATCCCAACCTCGGCGAAGAAGATCGCCGTGATAGGCCCTGATGCTGTGGAAGCGCGGATGGGGGGATACAGCGGGCCGGGAAATGCACCGGTCAGCGTCCTTGATGGATTGCGCGAACGGCTGAAAGGAACGGCCGAGGTGAGTTATGCACCAGGTTGCAGCCGCACGGACAAGTTCTACCAGGTGGTCCCTGCCGATGTGCTATTCCACATGGATGGCAAGGTGACCAAGCCCGGATTGCGTGGCAGTTACTTCGATGGTATCGACTTGCGGACCAACCCGGCGTTCACGCGCATTGACGAGCGGATCGACTTCAACTGGTCCCTCTTCGGTCCGGATGAGCGCGTGCCATACGATCACTTCGGCGTGGCTTGGGATGGCTTCATCGTGCCGAAGGAGAGCGGCCACTTCCTCATCGGGATCGAAGGGAACGATGGCTATCGCCTCTATGTGAACGGGGTCTTGCTCACTGATCGCTGGGATGAGCAAGGAGCCGATGCAATACTTGCACCCTTCAACTTCACCAAGGACCAGCCGATCCCGCTTCGCATCGAGTACCGCGAACGGAGTGGCAATGCTCATTTCAAACTGGTGTGGACCGTTGGAGGCATGGACCATTATGCCAACGAACGATCGATCCGCGAAGCGGAGGACCTTGCTCGCCAAAGTGACTTCGTGGTCGTGACCGCAGGTCTCGAAGAAGGAGAGTTCAGGGATAGGTCACGCTTGCGCCTGCCAGCAATGCAACCGATCCTGATCCAACGACTCTGCGAGACCGGAAAGCCCATCGCTGTCGTACTGATCGGTGGCAGTGCGGTGATCGTGGATGAGATGATCGACTGCTTCGGTGCCGGGGCCGTTCTCATGGCCTGGTACCCCGGCGAAGCGGGCGGCCTCGCGATCGCCGACTTGTTGCTCGGCACGCGCAACCCCAGCGGCAAATTGCCCATCACCTTCCCGCGCAACGAAGGACAGCTACCGCTCAACTACAACCACTACCCCACCGGTCGCGGCGATGATTATGTGGACGGCACCGGCCAGCCGCTCTTTCCCTTCGGTTATGGTTTGAGCTACACCAGCTTCGAGTACAGCGACCTGCAGTTGGACCGCACCAGCTTCTCGGCAAAGGACACCGTGGTGATCTCCTTCACACTCACCAACTCAGGCGCCGTATTCGGAGAAGAAGTGGTGCAACTCTACACCCACGATGAGCTCGCGAGCACCGTTCGACCCATGAAGGAACTGAAGGGCTTCCAGCGCGTGGCACTGAAGCCCGGCGAGTCGAAGCGCGTAGCGTTCACGCTGCACGCGGGCATGCTCACGCTCTTCAACGAAGCGATGGAGGAAGTCACTGAGCCGGGCATGTACCGCGTGATGATCGGCGGCAGCAGCAAGGACATCCGCTTGCGGGCCATGGTGGAATTCACAGAATGATAAGATCGCACAACGACATGTCGTTCACTGTCCGCGCCGCTGTTTCAGAGGCTGACTGGCAACAAGGCCTTGCGGTCCTGCATCGCGTGTACGTGGGTGAAGGATACAGCCCGACCGAGCGCGCGGCACAGATGTACCGGCGCGAGGTGCTTGAACCCGAAGGGCGCTTCCTTGTCGCCGTGCGCGAAGACGATGATGCGGTGCTCGGCGCCACGATCCTGCTCCATCCGGGCAGCGCTTTCCACCAGGTAGCGGAGCCGGGAGAACGCGAATTCCGCTTGCTGGCCGTGCATCCCGATGCACGGGGCAAAGGCGTGGGCGAAGCCTTGGTGCAGGCTTGTGTCAAGGGCGCAACAACAGATCGGGCCGAAGCGCTTGTGCTATGGACGCGCCCGACAATGATCGCGGCGCAACGACTATACGAGCGGCTCGGCTTCATGCGTGCTCCCGCACGCGATGAGGAAGATGCGCGGGACTTCACCCGGCTGGTGTACAGGCTGGACCTTCAGTCGCCCCCGCTCACCTGGTCGTGATGATCATCAGCGGTCCCCTTTCAGATCGGCGCTAGCTTGGTACCGGGAGTTCCGCATACGCGCGGCATTTCCCCGATCCATGCACATCCTCCTCCCCACGGATTTCAGCGACGGTTCATTGAACGCGTGCGCCTATACGCTCGACCTCTTCGGCAGCACCGGCAACACGTTCACCCTCCTCCATACCTACTTCGACCCCGTACCGGACAACGCGGCCATGGCGGGCATGTCCAAGGCCCTTTACGAGGGATCGGTGGATGGCATGACCTCTTTCCTCGAGCGATTCAGGTCGCTGCAGAACGGCGCGGATGCTGATGCACGGACAGAGGTCCTGTACGGACCGCATACGGTGGTGATCACCGACCTATGCATCGAACGCTCGGTGGACATCATTGCCATGGGAACGCAGGGTGCCAGCGGAACACCGCTCTTCGGCACCTTGGCGGGGGAAGTGGCGAAAGCCAGCAAGGTACCCGTGCTCATCGTGCCGAAGGATGCGCGCTTCACGGGCTTGGGCCGCATCCTGCTGGCCGATGACCATAAGAGCGTAGAACCGCTCGCGATGCGGCTTTTAGTGCGCCTCGCGCGCCAGCACGAGGCGGCCATCACCATCGCGCATGTGCTGCGCGGCGGGGCGGATGCGCCCGATCCACGCATCATCGCGGACTACGACACCACGCTCAGCAATGTTGAGCACAGCTACATCGGAGCGCCTGGCGATGATGTGGCCCTCACGCTGAACAATGTTGCCGAGCGCGACAAGGTGGACCTGGTGGCCGTGCTCCACCGCCACACCGGTTTCTTGGACAGCCTCTTCCACAAGAGCACCGCGAAACACCTGGCCATGCACTCCCGCATACCGCTGCTCGTGCTTGAGCATTGATCGGGGCATTGCACGCGGCAAAGGCAGGTTCCGTTCCTTCGTCGCATGCTCCACACGCGTCCCTACAACCGCGCGGTGCTCGCCGCTGGCTTGGGCTTCTTCGTGGACGCCTTCGACCTCTTCCTCTTCAACATCTACCGCATACCGAGCCTGAAGGAGCTCGGCCTGAGCGGTGAGGAACTGAGCCGCACGGGTGAGCATCTGCTGGGGATCCAGATGGCCGGCATGATG
>JBGAJW010000108.1:0-8879 GCA_044224725.1 Flavobacteriales bacterium | reverse complement strand
CGGATCGATGAACTGATAGCGCGTTTCATGGGCGGTGTTGCCCGCGCCGTCCACTTCCCCGATGGCCGTGAACACATCCCCATCAGTAGACCGTTCGATGGCGAAAAAGTCGTTGTCGTGCTCACTGGCCGTGGTCCAGTCAAGCTGGACCGCATCCCCTTTCGCCTCACCGGTGAACGCGATGAGCTCGACCGGGAGCACCGTGCAATCCAGCGAAGCGCCACCACCGAGCTGCCACGTGAGGTTGAACGATTGGCCGTTCGCCGAGAAATTGTCCACGTAAAGGATGTACACCTGACCGACCACAGCGGGAAATGTGCTGACCCACTTGTCACCACCCGCGCCTTCGGAAGGATCCGTCGCACCGTTGCCTACACCGGTATTCCCTGTGAGCGCCGAATACGAGCAACGCAACGGCGCACCCAGTGGCGGACATTGCACACCACTGGAAGGTCCCCAGACGGCGAAATCATAGTCCGTTGTGGCCACGGCGGGCGCGATGGTGAAGCCGATCGTTCCCGGTGAAGAAGGCGAGAAACGATACCAGGTACCTTGGCGCTCGCCCGAGGCCAGGCAGCCTTGGTTCGCGGTGGTCAGATCCATCACGTTGCCCGTGCCGCTGGAATTGTTGTTGAAGGACTGGCCGCCGCAGATCGTGGAACCGCCTGCACAATCGTTCGCGGGAGCGGGTGGCGGCGTGCACGTGACGGTCTGCGTGAACACGATACCCGCCGAGGGCGGGGAGGGTGATGTGTAGAGCGGGCCTCCGCCGGTGAGCAAGCCGAGCGTGAAGCTGTTCTGGCCCTGGTTGGGACCGGTCGCGGTGTACTGCACCACGACCACGTTACCGATGTTCAGGCCGATGAGCGCGATGTTGTATTGCGACGTGACCGTATAATTCGTGAAAGGACCGCCGTTGATGGAGACTCCCACAGATGAGGTACCCCAGCCGTTGCCGTTGGAATCAAAAAGTTGCAGCACGTACACGCAGTTCCCGGCAGGCACCGAAGTGGGGCCGTGGATGCAGAGGTTGAATGTTCCGGTCGAACCCGCATATCCCCAGAATCGCAGGTAGTAGGTCGCACCGGGTGTCAATCCGGTGAATGAGAGGAAGGGCATATTGCCGGGACCGTTGTCGTCATCGCATTGGACCAGTGTGAAGGTACCGTTGCACGCAGTGGCGGAATACAGGGCCATCGCCCCATCGGTCATCGTGCCGGCCTGTGTTTCGATGATGGCGATGCCGGTGGGCGGAGCCGTGAAACTGAACCAGACATCCAACGACCCGGCGAATGAACCGCAACCCGGGGCGGGCGTTGTCGCTGACGTGGTGGCATTGACGTTCGTGTACGATGTGAAGCCACAATTGGAGGCCACCGTCAAGGGCGTGGGAGTGCATGGCCCATCATTCACCGGTGGCGGAGGGGGCGCGGTCGCGCAGATATTGAACGAACCACCGGCGGTGCTGTTCTTGCGCCAGACGCGCACATAGATCACCGTACCCGGAGCGCCGTTGTAGACGAGGGTCGAATACAGATTGAAGATGACGATGATGTCATCGTTGCAACTGACGAGGGCGAACGGCCCGGCGCAGGACGGTGCCGTGTAGAAGGCCATGCCCGTGTTGATACCACCACCCTGCTGGCTCGTCGTCACGGTGATCTGGCCGGAAGCGGGAACGGTCACCTGGTACCAGACATCAGCTCCCACGTAGGTCGCGCAACCCGGAGCGGGAATGGACGGTGTGGCCGTTGCGGAAGCGAGCGTGCCCGCCGTATTGGTACAGTTGAGATTCGGGGTGAGCGTGACCGCTCCGCAGGGATCATTATTGGCGGGCTGGGAGAAAGCGGACATGGTCACCGCCAGGACGGACCAGAGCGCGATGCACCTCAGGGCACACTTGTCGACAAGGGAGGTCGGTCGGTCCATCCGTTATCGTTCGGGCCGTACGGCCTGTTGTCGGTACAGGTCAGGATGTACCGCGATCCAGTTCTTCTTCGCCAATTCGTAACGCGCGTTGTCGGTGGCCGGATCACCGGTAGCGATGTAGACCGGCGCCGCTCCGTCTCCGGGAACCGCGGACCTCACGGCCCCTGCCTCGTGGCGCGGTGGTCCGAGGTACGTGATGTGCAATCCGGCCTGCCCGACCACCGCTTGCAATTGGTCGCGGTCCAAATCGATGTGCACGCGTACACCCACGCTTTGCGCGGCCTGGTCGATCCATACCACCGCGCCAGGATCTTGATCGGTGACCCCTTCATGGATGAACTTGGACTGTGCTTGATCGAAGGAGGTGGAGAACTCCACGATGCGATCAAGTTCCCCCGGCTTCTGTGCATGGGCCGCAAGGCCCGTTACCAACAGTGCCGCCAACAAGGCGCAACGAGCTTGGGGAGAGGCTTGCCGCATTTCCGTCGAGGGTATCCGATGTCCTGTCGAGCAAAAATCGCCCCTTGTCGACACGCCTGTCAACCCCCCTTGATGATTCCCTTGAGAACCGGGGACTTACCGGGTCACGCGGATGAGCCTTATGGACCGCAGGCCCTCCATCCATCACAACAATGCTCCGCCGTCGTGGAACACCGGGGCCGTTAAGACCGACCTGGTTCAGACGGCCGAACCGGCATTCCGGCCAACCGGCCCAACGATACCGGGTTCAGGGCACCTGCTCCACCCTCACCGCGTTCGGCACATTGCTGCCGATGGTCACGAGGATCGGGTCCCTGTCGTTGCCCGTGCCGGTGTACTTCACCAGGCCATCCATGGTGATATCCTGTAGCTGATATCCCGAAGAAACGTTGTTCGGTACGGTGCCACCGATGAAGGACAGGATGGGGTCACGGTCATTTCCGGTCCCGGTGTATTTGATGATGCCATCGCCCAGCGCGTCTCCGGGCCATGCGGTGCGCACCGGACCTTGCGTGCGCATCGCCTCTGTACCGTGAAGTGGGAACAGCGGGTCACTGAAGTCCGCGATGGCCGTTGTTCCCGCGCTGAACGTGATGGGCACCGCCGACATGGCCCCCACGTGGTTGCGGTGATGCACGGACAGGAAGTGATCACCCAGCAGTACCGGCCAACGCACATTGGACTGGCCATTGAGATCAACGATATCGCCATCGCGTTGCAGCAAACAACTCTTCGAGGCAAGCACATGCGAGGGATCCACAGCGCTGCGTTCTTCGAGTACGACCCAATCCACGATCGCGTCAGCACCGGTGGCCGTGAGTACCGCACCACTGACCATCTCCCCACCGCCGAGCATGGCATGCTCATAACCCAACGCCGTGTACGGTTCAGTGGAGGGCAATAGACCCGCACTGCGGATCCCATCGTTCATCAGTCCCGTTCCGGTATCATATGGTCCTCCCAGGAGTATCGACGCAGCGACATCCACCGGCGCGCAGACCGGAATGAGCGAACGCCCATCGAGCTGCCAAGCGGGATCCATCCCGACACAGAGATAGGACAGCACCGTGGGCACCATATCGCTCTGGCCGGGTGTGCCCGTGAGGTCGGTGGTGATGAGGGGAAGCGTGTTTGCTGCCCAAGCAGCCGCAGCGGCTGTTCCTGAAACATAGTGCTGTGCCGCCGGTGCGCCGGTCACGCTGTTCACCAGGTTCCCGCCCGTCCCTTCGTTCATGGCCCAATGCCCGATGAGGTGTGCGGTCTCCGGATGCACGGCGGTGAGCGTCTTGCCGCTCCAAGCCGACACTGTTCCAATGGACAATGCACTGTTCCAGATCCGCACTTCGGCCACGGAACCCGTTAGTGCGCTGCCGTACGTGGTGGTGCCATCCTGCCCGATGCACAACACCAGCGCGTTGTTGATGTCCCCGATCGCGGACATGCTCGCCGTGCGGAGGAGCAGACCGTCCTGGAAGATGCGCGCTTCACCATTCCGATCGCAGGTCACCGCGATATGGTGCCATTGGTTGTCATTGATCGGCAGGCCGCTCAGGTCAACGCGGTCCGTGCCATCCCCGATGTTGAACTTCCATGTGTTGCCGGCGGTGTTGGTGCTGAGCACGAAGCCCGGATTCACGCCACTGCTCCAGTTCTTGTTTCCCACGAAAACGGGATCACCGGCCCAGGATGCCGGCATCTTCACGCGACACTCGATGGTGAAGTCCTGCGTTGCGCCGAATTGATAGGGCACGGTGCTCGCCACACGAACATGTCTGCCGGCTGCGAACGATATGGAGGTGGCCGCCGTTGTGGTATCGTGGTCCGCGAGCCGTTCACCAGCAACGATCCCGGGGCCGCTGGCGAAGGTGAAGATGCGCTGCTCCTCGAAGGTGATGCCGCCGTGGCCGCTGGCGTTGCCGCCGTGGTCGGTGGTCACCAGCACCATCCATTGCTCTGTGGCAGGGCGTTGTTTCACGGCGTTCAACAGCGGGCCTATCTGTTGGTCCACCAGCTCGATGGCGGCGAGATACTGAGCGGTGGCCGGTGTGAACCCGTACAGGTGGCCGGCGTGGTCCACATCATCGAACTGGAGGAAGAGCACATCGGGGTCACCGGTCTGCAACAGGTTCACCGCGGCATCCGCCACGGCCTGGTCGGTAGCGACGTTCAGTTCCTGATCGGCCCCGGTGGTGATGGTGGTATTGATCGGCGCCCAGTGCACGATGCTGCGCAGGTCCAAGGTCGGATCCACGCTCGTGAGGCGGGTGAAGAAATGCGGCCAAGCCGCGAATTGCTGGCCCGTGAAGAGATTGTCCGTTACGCCATGCTTCTGTTCCCAAACGCCCGTGAGCATGGTACTCCAGCCGGTGCCGCTCCAGGTGGGCGGATGCGTGTTCCCTTGGAAGCAGCGGAAGCCCGCGTTCGCCAGACTGTCCAAGTGCGGCGTGTTGGCCGCCACGATGGCATCACCTCGGCAGCCGTCGATACCGATGATGAGCACCTTGTGCTGTTGGGCCATGAGGGCGGCTGCGGCAAGGCCGGACAGCAAGAGCATGGAGGATCGCATGGGTGCAAGATCGGGAAGCACCGCATTGCGGATGGCCACACTGCGCCGGATCGCACGAACTTGACCGATGAAGAGCCATTATCCGACCACCAGGTCCCAGTAGAAGAGCCCTGCGAGCACCGCCACGATCGTCACGGTCTGCACGGTCAGGCTCCAACGGCGAAAGGACGATAGCACCTTCACACGCCAGTCACGATAGGTCCAGAATATGAGAGGGATGGTGAGCGCACAGAGCAACAAGGGCAAATAGGTCAATGCGGGGAGGATAGGATCCAGCGCATCCGCGAGGCCGAAGTAGAACACGCCTTGGTTGATGAGCAGTGTGGGTACGAGGAAGAGTACGATGAGGCTGCACACACCACCAACGAGCAACGGGAGGACAGGCGTCCCGTTCCGCCGACCACGCATGCGGGCGATCGCACGCGCGACAATGGAGGTCCCGGCGTACGCACCGAACAATAGCGCCACCAAGGCCGCGAACAACAGGAAGACGCGCAGTGTCAAGCTGTGGAAGGGTGTGCGGTAGGCCACCAGCTTCGCGAACTCCGCGTTGGGCGGAAAGAGCGCGATCATATCCAGGTTGTGATCACCCTTGGCCAGTTCGTCATGCAGGTTGAAGGTGTGCAAGGTGGCGTAGTCGTGGTAGAAGTAAAGATGTACCAGCCCACGTTGCGGATCGAAAATATTGGAGTAGAGCGTGCCCTCGCCCAGCTTCTTCCGGCAGGCATGCATGCCCTTCACCACGGACGTGCAGAAAGCCAATGAGGTATCCCCGCCAGTGGCCAACAGCGCACGTCCACGTTGATAGCGTTCGCTTGGCACCGAGTCGAAGTCCGAACAGGTGGAGACGCAGAAGTTGGTAACGGCATAGGTCGCGTCGGTGCCGGTGAAGAGCGTATCGGCCTCCACCACCAGGTATTCGCCGCTGCGATCCACGAAGATCAAGTAGGCGCCATTGAGCTGGCTGAAGTCGTAGGCGCGGATCAGCGCGGCGGCTTCATGCACGTTCGCACACGAGCGCAGCACGCGGCGCGCAAGGTCATCGAAATGGATCGGCGGTTTGCCGTATGACTCCACGAACGACTTCGCAGGAGACCTCAGCCCATCGAACATGAGGCCGGCCTCGTTCATCCCTCCCTGCGGGGTGGAATTGTTCTGGCCGAGATAGACCGCGCCGTACTCGCCCTCCTTCCCGTTCTCGAACCAGATGCGCGGGTCGATGCTCCACGCATCCTCGTTGTTCCCCACCATGGTCTGACCCTGGGTGGTGAGCTTGAAGAACGTGCAGGCATCGGTCGTGAGCGATGTACCGCAAATAAGGAAGATGACGAGCGACGCACGTGGATCCCTTGGCATGCGTTCGAGAATGCTCAACCGACGTTCTAGTAACACACCAACATCACATTCCACTCCCTCCCGCACACCCCTAACGCGCCACCACCATTACCCGGAAGCCCACCTCGGGCGAAGGCCCGTTGAAGGCCATCACGCTCTCATTCCGCACATCATATCCAGTGCTGCGCCAGCTACCACCTGCAGCCCGGCCTTCTTCGGCGAGCATCTCGGCCGCATTGCCATTCATGTTGAAGAGACCGAATGCGTTCGGTGTGTAGGCATGCACCGGTGCCGTGATATCCACATTGTCGACCAGCGCACCTGCCACACCCATCAGCACCTTGGGGTCGTCGACCACCTCCACCTTGCCGGTTTCCGGATCGCGGTGCACGTTCTCGTCGCCCACATACAGGTAGTTCGCCAGCGCACAACCTTTCGCATTGCGCAGCGCCGGGCCGCCCCACGCATAGCTCGCGCGCTGAAGACCACCATTGGCCGCATACCACCACTCGTTCCGCTCCGGCAAACGCACTTCGTACTTCGCTCCTGTACCTGCTTCCTTGTTCAGTTTCTCCTGCAACCACTGGCAATAGGCGAGCGCCCCCTCACGGCTCACGTTCACAACGGGATAGTCGGCATAGGCCGGATGGCTGAAATAGTGCGCGCGATAAGGCTCCTGGAAGGCGTGATCCCGTACCCACTGGTTGGTATCAGGCAGCACGGTCGCGAGAAGGACATCGTTACCTCCGGCACGGACCTCGCTGAGGAAGGCCCTGTACTCCGCGTTGCTCACTTCCGTGGCGCCTAGGAGGAATCCACTTACCTGTACATCACCGGCGTCGGTCTTCAGCACACCCGATGGCACATGGGCGAACTTGTCCCGGAAGCTCTTGGGCAGTTCGGGGGAGTCGGGCTTGTTGCCGTTGAAGGCGAACAAGGGGACCATGGCGAGCGGGGCGAGGAATCGAACGATGGATGGCATGGTGGTGGTTTTGGTGTTGTGAAGGTAACGCGCTATACCCGAGCGTAGTACGTCGGTGATCGGGCTTGAAGCGGACGTCCCTTTAGGCCCACCGGATACCTTCGCACCATGTCCTTCGTCCAAGCCCCTCCCTACGTCCCCAAGCACAAGATCCGTGTGGTGACCGCAGCGTCCCTTTTTGATGGACATGACGCGGCGATAAACATCATGAGAAGGATCATCCAGAGCACCGGCGCCGAGGTGATCCACCTGGGGCACGACCGCAGCGTGGAGGATGTGGTGAACACCGCGATCCAAGAGGATGCGCACGCCATCGCGATGACCAGCTACCAGGGCGGGCACACCGAGTACTTCAAGTACATGCACGACCTGCTGAAGGAAAAGGGCGCGGGTCACATCAAGATCTTCGGGGGCGGTGGTGGAACGATCCTGCCCGAGGAGATCAAGGAGTTGCACGCGTACGGCATCACGCGGCTCTACCACCCGGACGACGGCCGCGCGATGGGCCTGCAGGGCATGATCAACGACATGCTGGAGAAGGCCGACTTCGACCTGAGCGCGCAGGTGAACGGTGAAGCCAAAAAGCTGACGCCCCAGAACTGGCCCGCCATCGCGCGACTCATCAGTGCCGCGGAGAACCACCCCGAGGTGTACGGGAAGTTGAGCGCCGACATCCACCAAAAGGCCGCTGCGAACAAGGCACCGATCCTCGGCATCACCGGAACAGGCGGCGCGGGCAAGAGCAGCATGGTGGATGAACTGATCCGTCGTTTCCTTTTAGACCAGCCCACGAAGACCATCGGTGTGATCAGCGTGGACCCGAGCAAGCGCAAGACCGGTGGCGCGCTGCTGGGGGACCGCATCCGCATGAACAGCATCCGCGGCGAGCGCGTGTACATGCGTTCACTGGCCACGCGCCAAAGCAACCTCGCGCTCAGCAAACACGTGAAGGAAGCCGTGGACGTGTTGAAGGCCGCGGGCTTCGACCTGATCATCCTCGAGACGAGCGGCATCGGCCAGAGCGATACGGAGATCCTGGATCACAGCGATGTTTCGCTCTACATCATGACGCCGGAGTTCGGCGCGGCCACGCAGCTGGAGAAGATCGACATGCTCGACTTCGCCGATGTGGTGGCGATCAACAAGTTCGATAAGCGTGGCGCGCAGGACGCTGTGCGCGATGTGAGGAAGCAGTACAAGCGCAACCACCAATTGTGGGATGCCGACGATGACAAGCTCCCCGTTGTGGGCACCATCGCCAGCCAGTTCAATGATCCGGGCACCAACAACCTGTACGTGCGGTTGATGGAGACGATCAAGACGAAGACGGGCGTCGACTTCCACAGCACTTTCCACGCGCACGACGAGATGAGCGAGAAGGTGTGGATCATTCCGCCCGCCAAGAGCCGCTACCTCAGCGAGATCAGCGAGAACAATAGGCGGTACGACGACAAGGTGCGGAAGCAGGCGGAGATCGCGGATAAGCTGTACGGGTTGTATTCGGCAGTGCTGACGTTCGGGGGACCGGACCTTTTGGCCGCGAGCCATGAGCCACGAGCCGCGAGCGCAGAAGCTGCCAAGCTCGAG
>JBGAJW010000024.1:0-66309 GCA_044224725.1 Flavobacteriales bacterium | reverse complement strand
ATCAGCCACAGCATGATCCTGTACGGCGAGGACCGCATCACCCCGGCCAAGAAAGTGGCCATGGCGCTCGCTGAGCTGATCGCACGCCGCTACCCCAAGGACACGCTGGACTTCGTGGTGTTCGGCAACGATGCATGGCAAGTCTCGCTCAAGGATCTGCCCTATTTGCAAGTGGGACCTTTCCACACGAACACTGTTGCCGGGCTGGAGTTGGCCATGGACCTGCTCCGTCGCCGCAAGCTCCGCAACCGCCGTATCGTGATGATCACGGACGGCAAGCCCAGTTGCATCAAGCGCGATGGTGAGTACTACATGAACAGCGTGGGGCTGGATGACTTCATCGTGGCCCGAACGCTTGACGCTGCTGTTCGCGCGCGGAAAGCAGGCATTCCCATCACCACTTTCATGATCGCGCGCGATCCATACTTACAGCGTTTCATCGAACGATTCACGGAGGCCAACCAGGGGCGGGCGTTCTACACGGGCTTGCAGGGCCTAGCGGACATGGTGTTCAGGGATCACGCATCGAACCGGAAGGCATCATGAAGAGAGGTCTGATCGGGATCGTTCTGGCATACGCGCTCGCTCAAGGGAGTGCGCTGGCCCAGCCGATCCTTACGGTGGACAACAGTTTCCCGCTACCTGGCGAGACGTTTGTTCAATGGTTGGGTGACAGCATGGATCCCGGACCGGCTGGTGCAGAGGTGACGTGGGACTTCACCAACTTTCAACCACTCGATACGGCATCCTTCACGTGCCTTTCCGGGAACGTCAGTACCATCGTGGGATGTCCACTCGGTCACCCTTATCACCGTTCCTGCGATCAGTTAGCGATCGACCTCACATACGTCCGCATCACGGACCATCCTTGGTTCGGATATCCCTTGGGCACCTTGCCGGCCATTCACGAGAACACGCTGGTCCTTCAGCCCCCGATGACTTACGAGGACACCGTTTTGAACCATCAATCCTTGGCCCTGCTCAATGGGGGATGCAACGTTTTTACCTATGTCTTGATAAATGAGATAAGCGCCGCGGATGGTTTTGGGGAGCTGATACTGCCATCCGCGACGTTGAGCCCGGTCTTGCGGATCCATGCGATCAGCTTCATGGCCGATCCCGATTCAATTTTGACCGAAGCCTACTTCTACTGGTCTCCAGGTGTGCACTATCCGCTAGCCATCATTTCGAAGAAGCACCTCAATGGCGATCCGACGGGATGGACCATGCGCATGCTGGATCCCTCCTTGATCGTCGGGTTCGACGAGAACACCGCTGAGCGGACCGCGCTCACATTCACACCTCAGCCCGTACAGGATTTCCTGTTCATTCAAGGTGGGGCTGATGTGGGCGCCATCGGCCGCATCGACATTTTCGATGTGAACGGAAGGCAGGTAGTTACGAACGTAAACGTGGACCTGCGTGATGGGATCGATGTCCATGGGCTGTCCCCCGGCCTTTATTCCCTAAGCATAGCGTGCACGGGTCAGCCGATACGCTCAGGTCGTTTCATCAAGTAAGACCATTGATCATGCCGGAACCAAAGACGCTGGGTGAACTGAAGAAGAGCGGCTACGCGCCCCGCTCTGTAAAGGAGGAACTACGCGCCAACCTCATCGCACGGATCACTTCGAAGAAGCCGCTGTTCGAGGGCATACACGGCTACGAACACACGGTGATCCCCGCGCTGGAACGCGCCATCCTCGCAGGCCACAGTATCAATCTGCTCGGTCTGCGCGGCCAAGCGAAAACGCGCATGGCCCGTTCACTCGTCGGCCTTCTGGACGAATTCGTTCCCGTGGTCCAGGGCAGCGAGATCAACGACGATCCGCTCGGGCCCATCTCGCGCTATGCGAAGGACCTCATCGCCAAGCACGGCGACGACACGCCCATCACCTGGCTGCATCGTGACCAGCGCTACACGGAAAAGCTCGCCACGCCGGATACCACCGTGGCCGACCTCATCGGCGACAGCGATCCCATCAAGGCCGCCAACTTGAAGCTCGACTACAGCGATGAGCGCGTGATCCATTTCGGCCTGATCCCACGCAGCCACCGGGGCATTTTCGTGATCAACGAGCTGCCCGATCTGCAGCCCCGCATCCAAGTGGCGCTGTTCAACATCCTGCAGGAAGGCGATGTGCAGATCCGTGGTTTCAAATTGCGCCTGCCGCTGGACATCCAATTCGTGTTCACCGCCAATCCGGAGGACTACACGAACCGCGGCGCGATCATCACCCCGCTGAAGGACCGGATCCAGAGCCAGATCCTTACGCACTACCCGCCCAGCATCGAATTGGGCATGAAGATCACCGCGCAGGAGATCCGCTCGCCCAAGGACCAGGCCCGCCGAGTTCGTGTGCCGGACCTCATCCGCGTGCTCATCGAACGCGTGGCCATGGAAGCTCGCTCCAGCGATTTCGTGGACCCCAAGAGCGGCGTGAGCGCGCGCCTCACCATCAGCGCGTTGGAAAGCGCCATCAGCGCTGCGGAACGCCGGGCGTTGCACTGCGGTGATGAACTCACCATCGTGCGCATCAGCGACCTTTTTTCCGTGAGCCCTGCCATCAACGGGAAGATCGAACTGGTCTACGAGGGCGAGCAGGAGGGACCCGAGAAAGTCGCCCAACACCTGCTCTCCTTGGCCATCCGCAACATCTTCCTCGGGCTCTTCCCCGATCCGGAGAAGGCGAAGAAGCAGTCGCGCCCGGATGCGAAGGGACATTCGGCCCCGGACCCGTACGCAGGGATCATCGCGCATTTCGATGACCACGAGATCGATCTCCTGAACGATGCATCGGACAAACTGTACCGCTCATCCCTCGATGAAGTGCCAGGCCTGCGCGAACTCGTGAAGTCAAAGCATGCCTACTTGGACGCGACCGAAGTTCCCCTCTGGATGGAGTTCGTCCTGCACGGCCTCGCGGAGAAGAGCCGCATCGGGCGGTCCACCTTGGCCGGGTCCACGCGCTTCAGCGATATGTTGGGCAGCGTGTTCAGCGGAAGTGCCGATGAGGAAGAGGACGATGACCGGTAGTCACCGTTGACCGTTCGCCCTGAGGCGCGGGCCGGTACATTCGGCACGTGACCTTGGCGATGAAACAGGACCGGTCCCTGAATTGGCTGTGGGCCTATCTCATCGCCGGTACGTTGGTCCGGGTGGCCTATGGGCTGATAACACGACCGTGGAACCAACAGCCTGACCAGCTCGCTTGGGGAATGGTGCTGTCGACCGTGAAGTGGTCGGAGGGCATCTCCTACTGGCAGTTGATCCACTACCCGCACGAAGGAGGAACGATCCTGCTTTCACTGCTCGCGTTGATCATCGGACCGATCGGGGATCTGCCCTCGTTGACGGTGGCTTCGCTTCTGTTCGATCTCTTCGCACGGAGCGTCCAGCTTATCGTCGTACGCCGCTTCTTCCCGCCACAGGTCATGCACTGGTTCGGTGCTTGGACGGTGCTCTCGATCCCCGGCATACTTCCATGGTCCGTGGTGAACTATGGCCTGCATTCGCTCGCCGCCTTCGTTCCGTTCGCGCTGCTCTGGCTGGCTTTCCGCGAACACAAGGGCGTGCGTGGTCATATGCTGGACGGTCTCGCCATCGGTGGTATGATCTGGTTCAGTTATTCAACCATCGCCCTTTTACCGCTCTACCTGTTCTTTCGGCGGGACCTGTTCCGCGTTCCCCGGCACTGGCTGATGTTCTTCGGTGCGTGCGCTGGACTGCTGGGGCTTCATATGCTCGTGCGTTCGCCTGCCGATCCCGGCTTCCATCTATCCGGCTTTTCTCCAGCCAGCATCCGGGGCATGGCGCTGGACTCGCCTGTCGGAAAGTTCATCAACAACGTGGATCATTTGTGGACATCCTCCTTTCCCGGCTCTTCCATGCTTCCACCGATGATGGGCCTGTCGGCAGTGTTCGTGCGGCGCGTTTGGGCGCTGTTCATGTTCGCTGGATCCATTGGCTGCGTTTTCGCTTGGGCTCGGCGCAGGACGGTTGAACGACAGGTGCTTTTCTGCGTGCTGGCCGTGCTTCTTTTCGGCTTCACGTACGCGGCCAGTCCCTTCTTCCACGAACGCCCGGACCGCACAGCGTTCGTGCATTACCGCCATTGGGCTTTCATCCTGCCCATGGTCACATTGATGGCTATCGCGGGCCTGAGCAGGTTCCGATATGCGCTGGCGCCATTGCTGCTCCATGGGCTTTTGTGCGCCATTGGCGCGGGCCTCCTGTTCGCAGCCGGAAAGTCTGACGAACGAACATTCAAAGAGACCGGCTACGTGCTCGCGATCAAGTTCGGACATGACCCTGGGAGGTTAAGCTCCCTTGCCCGCAACTATCCGGAGGCGGAGGCCGACCTGTTCCGGGGCGCTGGTTGGGGAAGTGCGGAGATCCTGTTGGCATTCCACGAGCCGACGCAACGCGATCTGGACACGCTGGCCGCCCTGATGAGCAGGTATTCCGCGCGTGAACGTCCCTGGTTCCGAGAGGGACTGGCCCTTGCGCTTTCGCGCGATGTGATGCGGCACCTTCGACCGGACTTCCGGGAGCAGGTGAGGGAAATGATACCGACGCCGAACAAGGCCGATCGCCCCTGATCATTCCTGACCGAACTTGTGCGGGTCGCTGTGGTCCTCGTCGATCCGGCTTTTCACACGGTGCATGTTCAGCGCCGCACGGGCGAGTTCCTTGTGGCCGTGGGTGATCAGCCAGCGGACGGATTCCTCGTTGCCGTCACCGGCCAAAGCCACTTGTTTCAGTACGGGCATGCCGTGGTGCTCCAGCCAGCCCAAGGCCCCCTTGTCGCCTTCGATGCCGGTGATCACGGCCATCAGGTGCGGGTGCCCGTTCTTCATCAGCCATGCGCGCGCGTCGTCTTTCAGATTCAGCGCGTAGATGAAAATGCCCAGCTCCGGATAGCCGTTCTTCATCAGCCAATCGCGCAGGCCCGCGTGGCCGCCGATGGCTTCGGCCCAAGCCAGCAACACTTTAGCGGGGTAGTCGGTGCGCATCGGTCATGTCCTTGGCGAGCGAATCTACCCCGGCCGCAGCCATGCGTAGAGCCGGGGTATCTTCGGCCCGATGCGACCCGTGTTCCTTTTCGTCTGTGCCCTCTTCGTACTGAGCGCCCCCGCACAGAAGGACGGCATGGCCAAGCGGGAAGCCAAAGTCCGCAAGCAACTCGCCGCAGGAAGGCCTTACAAGGCCATCAGCTTGTGCAACGGGGCCTTGGGTATCGAGGAAAGGCCGGTGTTCCACGTCTTGCGCGCGGATGCCCACAACCGCATCGGTGAATTCGCCGAGGCTGAAAGCGACGCGCGCGTGGGGCTGGCAGCTTCGTCGGCGGACCGTGAGGCGCTATTGCAATTGGCCATCGCCGAGCAGGGACTGGGCAAGGTGGACAGTGCCCTGTTCCACTATCGCACATTGTTGGCGGGACGATCCGAGCCCGATGTCCACTACCGTTTGGGCACCACCTTGCAGGCTGTGAAGGACTACCCTGCGGCACTAGTTGAGTTGAGCGCCGCATTGGCCGCATTACCGGCCGAGGATCAAGCGGTCCCCAAGGTCCTGCGTTCCCGTGCTGAGTGCATGGCGCTCTCGGGCGATACGGCCGGCGCGCGCAACACGTTCCAACGCGCTTTGGAACTGGTCCCGCGCGATCCGATCATCCTCAACAGCCGCGCTTGGTTCCTGCATGCCGCTTACGGCGATCACAAGCGGGCCATAGCTGACTACGATGAGGCCATCAAGCATAACCCGAACTACAGCTACGCCTTCAACAACCGGGGGTGGAGCAAGTTCAAGAGCGGCGATAGGGTCGGGGCGCTGAAGGACATCGGTCTTGCCAGGAAGAAGAAACCCTTCAATCCGTACATCTACCGGAACCTTGGACTGATCGCTTTGGAGCGGGGCGATTCGAGCGAGGCGTGCATGCAATTCCGTCGAGCGCTGGAACTCAATTTCACCGCCGTTCATGGGGACGAAGTGGCGCGCTTGGTGCTTGATCATTGCCACAGCGATAAGGCCGTACCCCGACCCGACGGTCCCGGCAACGCGCCAACCGGACCGAAGCGAACAACGCCCCCCACACGCACCAATGCACCCGAGTAGCAATGCCTGAGACGATGCTCCGCCCCGATGCCCTCAAGGGCCGAACGATCGTGATCACCGGAGGCGGTACAGGCTTGGGCCGAAGCATGGCCCAGACGCTCCTTCGCCTCGGCGCGAACGTTTGCATCACCAGCCGCAAGCTGGAGACATTGGAGAAGACCGCACGTGAATTGGAGGCCGAGACGGGTAGAACCGTGCTGCCGGTGGCTTGCGACGTGCGCAGCCATTTGGACGTGGACAAGCTGGTAGCGACTGTGATGGGGCGTTTCGGTTCCTGTGATGCGCTCATCAACAATGCGGCGGGCAACTTCATCAGCCCGACGGAACGGCTTACGCCGAAGGCCTTTGAGGTGATCATCGGCATCGTGCTGCAAGGCACGATCAACTGCACCTTGGCCTTCGGCAAGCACTGGATCGCCAAGGGCGAACGGGACAAGGCCATTCTGAACATAACGACCACTTACGCGTGGACCGGCAGCGGTTACGTGGTGCCCAGCGCCTGTGCAAAGGCCGGTGTGCTGGCCCTCACGCGCTCATTGGCCGTGGAATGGGCCAAGTACGGCATCCGCAACAACGCCATCGCGCCGGGACCTTTCCCCACCAAAGGAGCTTGGGACCGGTTGTTACCCGGCGAATTGATGGAGAAGTTCTCCCTTGCCAAACGTGTTCCGCTGGGCCGCATGGGCGAGCACCATGAGTTGGCCGACCTCGCTTCCTACCTCGTGAGCCCGTACAGCGGGTATGTCAACGGAGAAGTGGTGACCATCGATGGCGGCGAATGGCTCAAGGGCGCTGGGCAGTTCAGCCAGTTGGAGGCCGTGGAGCCGGGTATGTGGGATGCCATCGAACTGATGGTCCGTGGAGCGAAGGGAAGTTGATCCGTCGGACTGATTCTGTGATTGGTCGACGATATTGACCGATCCGTCCTTGCTTGGATGCTCTTTCCCGATCATCTTTGCGTCATGCTTGTAGAATCTCCCCGTACCCTCCAACTGCGGAAGGACGATTACGTGACGGTGGAAGCGGAGACGGAGCAGGGGCTCATTACCCTGACGTGGACCGGTTTCGCGCCGAGCCCCGTGTTCCGATCGATCCTGGAAGATGCGTTGATGAACGTGCGATTGCACCGCCTGTCCTTTTGGCTGGCCGACCTCCGGAAGATGAACGCCATCCTGCGCCAGGACGAGCAATGGTCCGCGAACGACTGGTTCCCCCGCTTAGGTGCCTCCGGCTTGAAACGGATGGGGATCCTGACCAGCAGCGATTACTTCAACCAGACGAGCGTGGAGCGCATCATGAACGACGCCACCCCCGAACTGCCCTTCGCCATCTCGTATTTCGACGACCCCATGGCAGCGCGCGATTGGTTGCTTTCCAAGCTGTGAACGGATGTGAAGCCTATCGGCGTCGGTGGGCATCCCCTTACTTTCGTCGCACCAAATCAACGAACCCGATGAACGCATTGAACCTCATCGCCGGACTGGCATTCGCTTGCCTCACTACCGGCTCTTACGCACAAGGTTGTGCAGGCCACGCCAACGCCAAGGGTGGTGGCGCCGCCGACATGGCATCCATCTCCAAAGAGCTCGGCCTGAACGACAGCCAGAAAGAGGCCTTCGCCGCAGCACTCGTTTCCTGCGAGAAGGATTGCAGCGCCATGGCCAGCAAAGGCGGTGACGCCAAGGCCATCGCAACTGCGAAGGACGATCGTTTCAAAACCGCTATCACCTCGTTGAAGACCTCCTTCACCCCTGAGCAGTACAAGAACCTGGAAGCCATGCATGCCAGCGGCAAACTCGCCGGTCTCTGCGGTGAAGGCTGTGTGAAAGGAGGGAAAGGTGGTTGCTGCGCCGGTAAGGCCGGGGCACATCACGAGGACAAGAAGGCGGACACCAACGCCACGCCCACGATCCAGTAGAACGGAACTGTCAAGAATGGAAAGAGCCCCGACGCGTCGGGGCTCTTTCCATTTCCAATGGTCCGATCAGTCGGCCTGGATGACCAAATACTTGCTCACGCTCCAGAACGCGTTCGGGTCCGTGATCGTGAGTTTGTCCGTCTTGCCCTCAACAGCGTCCATCTTGTAGCTGCCGGCCGGGTGGCTGGTGATCAGCTTGGCCTTCTTGGCGTTCACGGGGATCTCCAGCATCTGGGTTATGTCCACTTGCTTGAAGTACTCCATATTCAGACCCTTGGTATTCAGCGTAGTGGTCTTTCCCAAGCCTACGAAGCCGCCTTCCTTGGTGACGACACCGTTCGCCTTCAATTCCTTCGAGGTGCCCACGCAGTAGTACGCTTTGTTGAGCTCTGCACGCTGCGTGGTGGCCAATTGGTCTTTGTCCTGGTACATCTGGATCATGCTCGCCAACGAGGCGTTGGTGCTGGTGAGCTGCTCTTTCAGGCTGGCTATCTCCGTGTCCTTCTCGGTGATCGTCTGTTCCATCAGGGCGATGGTCTTCTCCAGTTCGCTGATCTTGTTCTTGTTGCCTTTGGCGTTCTTGCGCATGCGCTCGATCAGCTTCTTGTTCTCGCTGAGCAAGGAGTCGATCATGTACAGGTCGGCGGCGATACGCTTCTCCATGTCCGGGCCGGTTTCCACCCCGCCCTCCTCGTTCTTGCCCAGCATGCCCTGCTTCTCCTTGATGGCCCGCAGGTTCTCGCTGATGTTGTTGAAGGCCCCGAACATGCTGTTGATCGTGCTGTCCTTCATGCCGCTCTCCGCGGCCACGGTCTGGCGCTCCTGCTCCAGTGTTTTGTACTGTTCGCTCTGGGTAGGATCCTCCTTGCACGCCCAGAGCAGCGTGAGACCGCACAGGGCGGCGAGCAATGGCTTCTTCATGATGATGGATTTGAGGCCGAAATAACGCCAGCCCTCGAGCCGCCCGTATCCCGGCGGTATCCTTTATGCACACAGTTTCGCCGAACGGTCAACGCCGCACGACGAGCAGCGTCCGGTAACATGTTCCGAGCGCGGAACGAAGTTCCCGTGATCCCCGTATAAAGTCCCCGCTCGCACGTTCATATCGCGCGGGTCGTGTACGTTCGATCTCCCGGACGAACGGGATGAAACACATGCGGTCAGCTCTCCGACCCCTTTTCCTCCGCGGTGCCCTGTCCAGTGCAGCGCTCGCGTTGGCCGTGTTATCGCACGGGCAGGGTGACAAGGGCAGCCTTACGGACCAGTTCCCGAACATGAGCGCGAAGGAGCGTTCACGCATCGCCGCCAAGGAGAATGAGGAGGCACAGAAGGACGCGACCTACCAGGAAGTGATGCAACGTGCCGAACGGGCCTTCCAGGAGGGACGATACGAAGAAGCCATCAAAGGGTATGAGGAGGCGCGCGCCATGCGGCCTTACAATGTGTACCCCAAAGTGAAGATCGAGGACCTGCGTGCGCTATTGGCCCGGCAGAACGCCAAGCAGGACACCGCCTCAACGGTGGAAGACCATCCGGTGGATCCTGATCCCGGGGTACCGGTGAGCACGACGGTGACCGCGACCACGGGACCCGCGCCGGAGCCCATCATTGCACCGCACCCGGCCGAGGAGGCGAAGACCGTGCCCGCCGCGCCGGAGCCGGTCCAGGAGAAGTCGGCCCCTCCGATCGGCAATCGGACATCCGTGAAACCTGCGGACGGCATCATCGAACAGCGGTATCGCGAGGGCCATGCCTTCGTGATCGAACGCGCCGTCACCATCGATGGCCGATTGGTGAAGTACAAGCGCGTGTATCACCCCTACGGGCAGACGTTCTACTTCGAGGATGGACTCGCGGTGGATGAACGGGTCTGGAAAGCGCGTTTCCCCGACCGCTAATTCAGTTCTCCACCAGCCGAACGGGCATGTCGAGAAGGCCTTTGTAGTCCTGCCCGGCTTCCTGCATATCCAGGTCGCCCTCGTCATAGCACCACTCCAAGGAGACGTTGCCCGCCCCGCTGGCATGTGTTTCGTCCAGCACCTTCAGCAGGTCCAGGACGTATTTGGCGCTGCTGCTGTTGAAATAGGTGAGCGTCAACCGGACCAACGTGGTGCGGGCCGGCTGCCGGGCATAGGTCTCCACCCGCTCCAGCAAGGGCCGGAAAAAGCGGTCCGCGTTCTCGTGGATGCTGCAACCGCGCATCTCCAGCAGTCCTTCGGCGGGAATGAACCGGACCTCAGGGGTCTTGTCCGTGGCGGGCAGCAGGTAAGGCTCCATCAACGCGGGGCAAGTTAGCCGCCCCCGCATGCGGGTTCCGCTCCAAGCTGCTTGCATGTGCGCAGCGCTGTGTTAATTTCAAGCCGGTTCCGAACCATCACGCAATGCCTGCGCCGGGCTTCGGCGAACACAGCATGGCCATCAAGAACATCCTTGTTCCCTACGACTTCTCGGATTGCGCTACCGACGCTCTTCGCGTGGCCGCCAAGATCGCCAAGCTCACCGGCGCATGCATCGACATCGTGCATGTGTATGAGCAGCTCACCGATTTCCACCCCGGCAACCAGAGGATCAGGGAGGACATCGAGGACCGCTTGGAACGCGTGCCTTCCTTGCCGTTCCTGCACGGTGTCGAGCTGAAGAAGTTCATGCTGCGCCAGCTCGCCATCACCGAGATGTTCAAGAACGAGCGACTGGCACAGATGGACCTGGTGGTCATGGGCAGCCACGGCGCACGAGGGTTCCGCGGCGTGGTCGGCAGCAACACGCAGAAGGTCGTGCGCATCGCGCCCATGCCCGTCCTGGTGATCAAGCACCAGATCGACGACTTCACGGTGAAGGACATGGTCTACGCCAGCAACTTCACCCAGACGGACATCACGAAGTTCGACGCCTTCCTTCCAGTGCTCGAGATCTTCGATCCCAAGGTGCATCTGGTGAAGATCAACACCCCGAAGACCTTCGAGCGGAGCGAGGACACCTACAAGGCCATCGACCGTTTCCTGCAGCGGCATGAGCTACGCAAGTTCACCACCACCATCTACAACGACCTCAGCGTGGAAGAGGGCATCCTCAGCTTCGCCAAGGGCATCGATGCGGACATGATCGCCATGGCCACCCACGGCCGTACGGGCTTCTTCCATGTGGTGAACGGAAGCCTGACCGAGGACATCGTGAACCACACGACTTTTCCAGTGCTGAGTGTGAAACTTTGATGGCCGTCAGCCACACCGCACATAACACCCCGTTACCTTAGCCCACTACCAAGGACCATCGCCATGAAGTTCCTGCACCAGAAGTTCCAAGGAAAGAAGAAGGAGATCGTGGAAGTGGAACTGAGCAAGCCCGCGCGGGTGAAGTTCATGACCGCCTCCGAGTTCAAAAAGTACACCGGCGCACGCACGCACACCTACTTCGGAGGGATGTTCAAAAAAGGGACGGTCCGGTTCGTCCTTCCGTTCGATAGTGTTTGGACCGTGGTGGTGGAGAAGGGTACCGTGAGCGCCCCGGTGGATGTGAAAGCCTCCTGTAGCCTGATGCCCCCGGACCGGGACGCCCGGAGTACGGTGGCCATCGATGCCCCGAACCACGTACTGGCCGCCTTGGATGAGGATGAGGCGGAAGCTCTGAGCGCTGGCAGCCGCAGCGAAGGGTGAACCCAATGATCGGCCCAAGCGTTCGTTGAGAATAACACCATGATCCGCGCGAACGACGAACGGCTGCGGCAGTTGCTCCTCGGCCAGCAGCAGGTGCTCCAAGAGGTGCAGGAAGTGCTCGATGCCGAGCAGAAGAAGGACGATGTGCTCAGTGCGGTCGTGCTCAGTTCCATAGGGGACCACATCAACCGTATCGAACGCCTGGATCCCGATCGCATCTTCAATGAAGAGGCCATCCGTCACATGTGCGTGAACTATCGGCTCCGCTTTTTGGATGCCGGGCGGTTCAAAGGTCCACTACCACCGCGTGCACTCTATGAATTGCGCCGGTTGGAGTTGCGCTCGGCCGCTCCGTTGAAAGGCTTCAAAGTGATGGCCCCGGCCAGCCGCTTCAAGCTGTGCGACAGCAATGCCGATCCATTCCTGTTCGTGGCGGTGGGACCCAAGCACTACTATCTGGTGCATCGTTGGGGAACGCATGTTTCCCCATGGCGGTCCTTGATGGCATGGCCTTGGCGCGGCCCTGTTGAAATGTCCGTTAGCGTGCTGCTCTTGGCCATGGTAGCCGCAGCCGTACTGCCCAACCGCATCATCGGTGCGGACCCGGACATGTCGTGGTGGGGGCCGCATCGCGTGCTGGCCCTGCTCTGGACCAGCATGGTGTTCGCCAGTTTCACCGTGTTCGGTTGGTTCGCCTTCTTCGGCAAGTTCAGCCGGCAGGCGTGGAGGGACCACCGGTTCAATTGAACCGTTCCCCGCTCAACGCCGATCGTGGCGTTCCAAGGCGATCAGTACGGCCTGCATCTCCTGCTGGTCCAAACGGCATATGCAACTGGTGCGGAACCAACGCTTCAGTTCGGCCCGCTCTTCGGGAACCAGCCGCCTGAAGGCCTTGCGCAATTCCTTGCGGAACGTGGGCCTGTCCGCGAAGCTGATCTTCTCCAGGAGTTCCTTGTAGTATTCGAGCGTAGTTTTCGATGCCATGGTCGGTTCCCAACGGCTGCTGCGGCGCGTTGTTGGGCCGGTTGTTACGGCCCTCTCCCCGGGAATGTTCCGCCCCGATCAAGGCTTGATGAAGAGGTCCGCGACCGGATATTGGAAGGTGCAATGCGACGCTGCACGGGCAGCGTCCTTTTTCGCGGGAATGAACTTCGGCATTCCGTAGAGCGCTACGATCACCGCCTTGCCCAGCTCCGGCTCGCTCGCGCAGTTGGCCCGGATGGTCTTCACATCGCCGTACTCATCGATGTCGAAGTCCACCACCACCATGTCCAGGTAGGCCGGTGCCTCGGCCTTCAGTTTCGACCTGATCTGGTTGAGCACTGCTTGGGCCGTGCATTCCACATGGTCTTCTGCGCTCGATCCGGCTTTGGTCCCGGGCTTGCCCTTGATGCATTCAGGGTGCGAACTCGGCGACGTGAAGGCACCGGAGATCATGTGGTTCCCGCTCTGGACCGTGGTGCGTCCTGGCGGGGCCGGGGTTGCTGCCGGCGGAGGTGCGGGAGTTGTGGCCGTAGTGGTCGATGCCGCGGTCGGCGCAGGGAAGAGGTCGTTCACCGGATATGAGAAGCTGCAGTGCGAAGCCGTGCGCTTTCCGTCTTTCTTGGCCGCCTCGAATTCCGGCATGCCATAGAGCGCAACGATGAGCGCTTTGCCCAGTTCCGGTTCCGCACCGGTGTTCGCACGTATGGCCTTCACGTCCCCGTATTCGTCCACATCGAAATCGATCGTCACCACATCGAGGCTCTTGGGCCGTGCGGCCTTCAGCTGCGTGTTGATCCGGACCAAGACCTCATGCGCGGTGCAGGCGGCCCGTTCTTCGGTGCCCGTGCCCTTCGCGCAGGATGGATGCGCGCTGCTCACGGTGAAGTCCCCGGTTATCGAAGGCGCGCTGATCATGGCCGTTGAACTCGCGGTGCTCGACACCATGTTGCCGGCACCCTTCATTTCGATGGGGGCGCTCCGCACCACCTTCAACTTGGTAGTGTCCGTTTGCGCGAGGGATACGAACGGCACGCATATGAGCAGGGCGAGGCAGGGACGGAGGAACATGATGCTGGGGTTGGGCCGATGAAGGTACCTGCTTTGAATGGAAAACCCCGGCGTATGGCCGGGGTTTCCTCATCTGTCGTCTTTCGCTTACGCGATGCTGATCTCGCGCACAGTGGGCTTTGCGGGTGCCGTCTTCGGGATGCTCACGCTGAGCACGCCGTTGGTGAACTCGGCTTTGATGTTCTCGGCGGTCACGTTCTCCGGCAGGCGGAAGCTGCGTTTGAAGGCGCTGAAGCCGAATTCGCGGCGGGTGTAACGCTCTCCTTCCACGAGCGCTTCGTTCTTCTTCTCGGCGCTGATTGTGAGGGTGTCGTTCTCCACGTTCATCTTCATGTCCTCCTTGTGGAAACCGGGAGCGAGCAGGTCGAGCTTGAAGCCTTCCTTGCTTTCCGTGATGTTCACGCGCGGCGTGGAACGTTGCATGTCGTCGCTACCGATGAAGTGGGACAGGTCGCGGCCGAAGAAGCCGTTGAAGAGCTCATCGAACGGGGTGACGAGCGAACCCTGGGGGCGATGTTTCACGAGTGTCATGTCTGTGGTTTTTTTTCGTTGTTGGTTGCTTGCGCTCCCGGCCTTTGACGAACCGCATGCCGGAGGACGGTACACGACGATCCGTGCATGAATGACCTTGGCAGGATGACGAAATGTCCGCTCTGGGCGCGGAGTGCAGGACGTTCTGTCCGAAATCGCTACTGCGCGAGGAAGATGTATGTCATCGTCCCGCGCTGGGGATCCGCCGCGCTTCCCGAAACGTTGAAGCGTGCGCTTTGCGCCGATAGCAAGGCGTTCTCGCGCATACAATCATCGGCGCGCGTGCGGCCCTCGTCGAGCTCCGCCCGGCTCACACGGCCGTCGCGTTCCACGGCCACCTTTATCACCACCGCGCCCTGGCCCATGCACAGGTAGGCGGGCACATCCAGGTCGATATCGGTGCGGCCCACCAGGTCATAGGTCACCGTGGTCAGACCTTCCACCCGGGATGGCTCGTTCTTCTTGGGCATGTATTGCGCCGGGTCCCATTTGCTGGGGTCCAGCTTGGGCATCACCACTTCCTTGCCTTGCGCCTTGCGCGCCGAATCGCGCTTGCGGAATTCCTCCGCTTCGAACGCCAGCAGTTCTTCCTCGACATCGCTCGCCATCTGTTCCTGTGCCTGTTGGCCGGGATACATGCGCATTTGGGGCTGTACCTGCGCCGTGACATTGCTCGTCAGGTTCTTCACCTCAACCGGAGCCAAGAGCGGGGGTTGCAGCATCGGGTCTGGTGGGAGGTCCTCCGGCGCGGCCAGTTCCATTACCATTTCCTGCTCGGCCTTCGCCTCGTTCTCGATAGGCAGCTTGCTGATGGCCATGGCGAACAGCATGAAAGTGTGCAGCATCAAGGTGCCCACCACGCCGAACTTGTGGCGCTCGAACCAATCAAGGAAGCGATCGAACATCGTGCTCTCCGCAAAGTAACCCGCCCGCCGTTCAGCGCATGCGGATCCTCCACGGTTTCGGCCAACCATTGTTCCAACGATCGCCCGCAGCGTGCATCCAACCGAGTGGCAGGCCGGCATAGCGCATCAGCCGTACACCCGGGGCATCAGGCGCGTTCGATCCGAGGGGTAGCGTGGTTTCCCCACGGAGGTAGGTCAGCGCTTGTTGCCGGTCCAGATCCAGCGCCGGGAAGGCGCCCGGCCGCAGGAGCTCGTTCAAGGCCAAGGCGGGATGCGGACGCCAGCCGTCCCCCTTCCGTTCGGCGATGGGAATGCCGGGTGAACCCATGCGCAGGGTCACTCGCAACCGCTCCAGTGTGTGGGACCAGTGGGCCGGGGTAGCGAACAAGTTGTCCCGTTCCTCCAGGATCGTGGATGCTTCCGGCTTGTCCAGCCATTCCGCCACATCCGTGAGGTGCTCGCCCGCCAGAACGCTCCGAGGATATGGAGCGAACTCACCTGGCTTCCGCAGCAATGCGATGAAGAGGCCTTCACCTCTGACGCGATGTGGATAGCACCGGTAACCGGCGTCCGTTGCCACCACACCCCAGTCTTCAGCCATCGGGATGGGGGTGAACTCGGCACCATTTCGGAGGAGTTCCAGCACCTGTTCTTCGTTCTCCGAACGCTCCCAAGTGCAGGTGCTGTAGATGAGGTATCCGCCCGGACGCACCGCTGTCCAAGCATGCGGCAGGATGTCCCGTTGTGTCCGTGCGCAAGTGCTCACCAATCGTTCGTTCCATTGCTGGCGGGCGAAGGGATCCTTGCGGAACATGCCTTCACCGGAGCAGGGTGCGTCCACAAGCACGAGGTCGAACGTGCCCGGGAGCTTCGAGAAGTCGGACGCCGCGCTTCCGGTGACCACGGTGTTCTTGGCTCCGTGCTTCCACAGGTTCTCCATCAGGGCATCTCGCCGGGCAGTGACCACTTCGTTACTTACGAGGAGGGAACCTTCGGAAGCCAATGAGACGAGATGCGTGGATTTTCCCCCAGGCGCTGCGCAAAGGTCCAGGGCGAGGAGGTCGTGTTTGCCCAGTCCTGTTGCGCTGAACGCTTGCTCCAATAGCATGCTGCTGGCCTCCTGAACGTAGTAGGCGCCCGCGTGGAGCAAGGGGTCCAGCGTGAAAGAGGGCCGCTCGGGGAGGTAGCGACCATTGGCGCACCAGGGTACAGGATCCCCGGAAATGCTGGCCTGTTTGCACGGGTTCAAGCGGATGCTTATCGGACCTTCCCCGGCAAGGGCAGCCAGCAAAGCCGTGCTTTCATCGCCCAGCAGAGCGGAAACCGAGGACGGCAGGGATAGGGGTGTGCCCGGATCGCGGCGTGGGCGTTGCTTGGCCACGACCAACCGCGTCAGTGCGCCACGTGGGCGCTTTCGCGAACGAGCGTTTCCGCGCGGTCCGGCCCGATGCTCACGATGCGTACAGGCACGCCCACGGCTTCTTCGATATGGGCGACATAGGCGTTCAGGCTGGCCGGAAGATCCGCTCCCGTGCTCAATGCTCCCCAGCCACCGAGGTCCGCATACACCGGTTCCACGTCCGTTGTGATGTCGTAGGGCACCCGGTCCGTGATGGTACCGCCGATGCGGTAATGGGTGCAGATGCGCACTTGGTCCATCCCGCTGAGCACATCGGCCTTCATCATCGCCAGCTCGGTGATGCCGTTGACCATGACGGCGTAGCGCAACGCTGGCAGATCCAGCCAACCGCAGCGCCGTGCACGGCCCGTGGTGCTACCGAATTCGCGCCCCACTTGGCGGATATGCTCACCCGTGGCATCCTCCAGTTCCGTGGGGAAGGGGCCACTGCCTACGCGCGTGCTGTAAGCCTTGAAGATGCCGATCACCTTGCCGATGCGGCCCGGTGCCACGCCGAGCCCGGTGCAGGCACCGGCGGAAATGGTGTTGCTGCTGGTGACGAAGGGGTAGGTACCGAAATCGATGTCCAACAAGGTGCCTTGTGCGCCCTCGGCCAGCACGCGGTCCCCGTTGCGCAGCCGTTCGTCCAGCCAATGTTCGCTGTCCACCAGCTTCAGTTCGCGCAAGCGGCTGGCGGCGTCTTGCCATTCCTGCTCTGCGGCCTTCCATTCGATGGTGTTGCTGTACAACCCGAGCAGCCGCTCGTGCTTCTTCACCAAGGTGGTGTAGCGCTCCTTGCGGTCCGCACGCTCCAGGTCGCCGACGCGGAAGCCGTTCCGACCGGTCTTGTCCATGTACGTGGGCCCGATGCCTTTCAATGTGCTGCCGATCTTCTCCTTGCCCTTGTCCGTTTCGCTCGCGGCGTCCAATGCGCGGTGCGTGGGCAGGATCAGGTGCGCGCGACGGCCGATCAACAATCGCCCGGTCACGTCCACGCCGGCGGCCTTCAACTGGTCGATCTCGCGCATCAGGATCACCGGATCGATGACCACGCCATTGCCCACCAGGTTCCAGGTGCCTTCGCGGAAGACGCCGCTGGGGATGGTGTGCAGCACGTGCTTCTTCCCATCGAAAATGAGCGTATGCCCCGCGTTGGGGCCGCCTTGGAAACGGGCGATCACCGCGTAGTCCGGCGCGATGACGTCAACGACCTTGCCCTTGCCCTCATCGCCCCATTGGGCGCCGAGCAGCACGTCCACCTTGCTCTTCATCGGCTGCTACTTGGCCAGCGAAGCGATGGCCTCGTCCACCGTGCCCTTGATGGTGAACACGGTGTCCAATTTGGTCACCATGAACAATTGCTTCACCCCGGTGCTCATGCCGCTGATCAGCACTTCACCGCCGCCCTTGCGCGTGCGGGTGAGCACGCTGATCAGGATGTTCAGCCCCGTGCTGTTCATGTACTGCAACTGGCTCATGTCCAGCAGCACGTTCAGGCCGGTCTGGTCGCCGAGCTCCTTCTCCAGCACGTCCATCATCTGGTCCGCCTCCTTCTGGTCCATGAGGCGGCCGGAGAGGTGGAAGATCTTGCAGCGGTCCCGCTGGCTCACGGTAAGGCCGAAGGGTGGACGTTCGGTGATGGTGCTCATGGCTATGCCGCGGCGATCGCGGTCTTGGTTTTGGCGTTCTGTTGTTGCTGGCAGTCTGGGCAGGTGCCGTGGATGTGCAACGCATGGTGCGTGACGGCGAAACCCATCACCTCGGCCACCGTGTTGCGGACGCTCTGGATGCGCGGGTCGCAGAACTCCATCACCTTGCCGCACACGTCGCAGATCACGTGATCGTGCTGTCGGAAGCTGTGCGCTTTTTCGAACTGCGCCTGCGTGGTGCCGAACTGGTGTTTGCGCACCAATTTGGCCTCCATCAGCAGGTCCATCGTGTTGTACAGCGTGGCACGGCTCACCCGGTACTTGGCCTGCTTCATCCGGCTGTAGAGGCGCTCGATGTCGAAGTGCCCGTCCACCGCGTAGATCTCCTTCAGGATCGCGAAGCGCTCCGGCGTCTTGCGGTGCCCGCCATGCTCCAGGTATTCGCTGAAGATGCGCTGCACGTTCTGTTGGATGTCAGCCCCTGGCATTGCGAGGGCGAAAGTAGATAGCGCGGCGGTCGGTAACACGCTCGCGTAACAACCTGCGGCAAAGCACCGGACCTATACTGGGGAGGGCTTTCTACTTTCGCCACCATCAGGGCGCCAGACCTGTTCATGATGCGCATCCGACTAATAGCCGTTCTACTGCTCGCGACGTCCGTCGCCACGGTCAGGGCCCAGCTCACTTACGTGGGATTCGGCACGGGTTACTCCAGGACCAAGTTCGCCGGCAGCGGCAGCCATCGCTTCTCCCAGAACATGGGAACATTTTCCTTTTCGGCCATGCACCGTCCGTTGCGTTTTCTCGCCGTGGGAGGGTCCATCGTTCTTCCCTATTCGGAGAACTACTCCGGCACCTACTGGCGTACCACCACCACGGACGGGAATTCGTTCAGCATGAGCTACTGGGACACCGGGTTCGCTCCTCAGATCATGACCGGTACGCTGGACCAATCGGCCACGCTGCGCGGGATCCTGCGATTCTTCGCGGAGGGCAGTGGGAATGCTTACCTCGAGGCATCGATCAGCTCATTCAAACTGACTGAGCGTGCCACCTTCAGACGGTACGAGAGTCAGGTGGAGATCTATGACGGAAACAACTTCTACTATGAGACGGTGGAGGGGGTGGACCTGAGCTATCGCAATGAGGAACGCGTCACCGCCTTCGGACTGCGCTTGGGAGCAATGCCGCACTTCGGCAAGAACCTCTATGCGGACTTCAGTCTCGGCTGGTCCTTCCCCAGATTCTCCGGTAAGGGCTTCACTTCCTTTTTCAACTATGAGTATGATGGGCTCAGTTATCGGATGAACTACCTCATGCTCAGCAGCCCTGTACCCGGGTCGAAAACGACCCTCAGCATCGATGCCGGATTCGGCGTCTGTTTCTGACATCATGGAGATGCGGCGCGCAACCATTTTTCCGCTGGGCATCATCCTTTGCCTCCCGGTCTCCGCGCAGTTCAAGGCGACCATACGTTCCACGCCTGATTCCGCCGTCGTCCGTTTGAACGGGTCCGAGCGGGGACACACCCCGTGCGCAACCACCTTCTTCTGGCGGAACGCCCAAGAAGGGATGATCGTGATCGAGGTCTCCGCACCCGGATATCGCACTTGGCGGGACACGCTCGATCACAAGCCCATGCGATTGGACCTGGATTATTCCGTGCGCTTGGAACGCGACCCTCCGAAGTACGATGTGGAACTCGTTGCGACCCCGGTGGTCGCCTTCGACAAGTTGCTCGCCGATCTTCCCTTGGGCAAGGAGATCGGTCGCGCCGTGGACAAGGATGGGAAGGTGACGACCATGGAGTGGGACGGACCGGCCCGATTCGGTGAAGCGGCCTTTGGCCGACGATGTGAGGAGATGCTCCTCCACGCAGGCTTCAAAGTGCCCGGTATGCGCAAGGCAAAGCTCTTCGAGAATGATCCGGATCGGCCAGCCCTGCCCAGATATTCGCTCGGGGCCAAGGTGGTCGACTACCACACCGATCAGCGTTACTCAAAGGACAAACACTATGGCGATGGGCCGAACGTGGGGATCACCCGCTTGCGGCTGCAGTGGCAGGTGCTGGATCGTTCCACCGGAAAAACCGTGCTCACCGAGGAGACGGAGGGTACCGCGCGTGAGCGTTCATGGACTTTCAACGGCCTCGCGGACAACATCGGGGCGTTCGAGGATGCGCTTGTCGCTTTCTTGAACACAGGCAAGCTGCACCAGTTGCTGAAAGCGGCTCCTCCGGCCGCCCCGAGTGCAAGCGCTGCCGGCGACACCCTACCTGAAACCGTGATACCACAGGTCGCGCTTTTGCCACCAGGTGGCCTCAGCGACATGATCGGTGCTGCGGAACATTCGTGCGTCACGATCATTACCGATGGGGGGCATGGCAGCGGAGCGATCATCAGTACAGAAGGCCATGTGCTCAGCGCCTATCACGTCGTGGACGGAGTGAACCGCATCGAAGTACTGTTCGCTGATGGATTGAAACAGGAAGCGAAGGTGGTCTCCTATGATGAGGTCAGCGACGTGGTCCTGCTCGATATTTCGGGTTCCGGGTTCAAGCCCATGCCTATCGGCGTGCCGGGCAAACTGAGGCTGGGAGAGGAATTGGTCACGATCGGAACACCCGCGGAGGTGGTTCTCGGTCAAAGCGTGGCCAAGGGCATCCTGAGCGGCAGGCGCAGCCTCGAGGAAGGGGTCTTTCTGCAGACGGACATGTCCGTAAGCCCCGGAAACAGTGGAGGGCCTTTGATCAACTTGGCGGGTGAGATCGTCGGCATCGTGCAACGCAAGGTGGTCGGTGACGCCGTGGAAGGGATCGCACTGGCCATTCCGATCGACATGGCCATGGAGAAGTTGCGCTTGCGCGTGACCGGACCTTAGATCGTACGGCTCGGGATCAGTGATCCACCCTTTCCACCATGTTCACGCTCGGCAACCGGCTGAGCTTGTCCATCAGGGAGCGCAGGTGGTCAGCATCATGCACGTAGGCCATCACCTTGCCTTCGAAGACGCCATCGTTGCTCTCGAAGCTGATGGAGCGCATGTTCACGTTGTGCTCCTTGCTGATGATGCTCGTGATCTTGTTCACGATGCCCACTGCGTCCATTCCGCGGAAGCGGATGCCGGCGAGGAATTCCACGCTGTCCTTGCCTTTCCAGCGGGCCTTCACGATGCGGTGCGCGCTGTTGCTCATGAGTTGCACGGCGTTCGCGCAGTTCACCCGGTGGATGCGGATGCCGTCGTTGGCGGTGATGAAACCGAACACATCGTCGCCCGCGATCGGGTTGCAACAGGGACTCAGCTTGTACTCCAGCTTCTGCAGGTCGTCGCCGATGGTGAGCGCGCCGCCTTCCGCGCCGCGGATCTCGCGGATCACCTCTTCCAGCGGACGCTCGTCCTTGGGGCGCTCTGTCTTGGGTAACTGGAGCCTACCGTTCTTCACCGGCGGGTCCTTCAGCGCGTCCAGGTCGTGCTTGCTGCGCGCTACCTGCCAGAAGAGATCATTGCTGGTCGCGCTATGGAAATAGTCGCGCAGGGCGATGATGTTCTCTGTATCGAACTTGGCACCCCAGCCGCGCAAGGCGCGCTGCACGGCTTCGCGGCCGACGACCGACAGCTTCTTTTTCTGCTCGCGCAGGGCCTGCTTGATCTTGTGCTTGGCCTTGGCCGTCACCACGAAGTTGAGCCAGTCCTCCTTGGGCTGCTGCTTCTTGCTGGTGATGATCTCGATCTGGTCGCCGCTGCGCAAGGTGTGGCTCAGGGGCACCAGCTTGTGGTTCACCTTGGCCCCGATGCACTGGCGGCCCACTTGGCTATGGATGTCGAAGGCGAAATCCAGCGCGGTGGCACCGGCCGGCAGGTTGATCATATCGCCTTTCGGCGTGAAGACCATGATCTCGTCGCTGAAGAGATTCAGCTTGAAATCGTTCACGAAGTCCAGCGCGCTCCCGCCCGGGGCGTTCAGCGTTTCACGGATCTTGTTCAGCAGGTTGTCCAGCGCGTTGGCGTGCTCCTCGTCGTTCTTGTAGCGGTAGTGCGCGGCCAGTCCCATCTCGGCGATCTCGTCCATGCGCTTGCTGCGGATCTGCACTTCCACCCAGCGCCCGCCGGGGCTCATCACCGTGGTGTGCAGGCTCTCGTAGCCGTTGGCCTTCGGCGTGCTGATCCAATCGCGCAAGCGGTCCGGGCTGGGCTGGTAGTAGTCCGTGACGAAGGAGTACACGCGCCAGCAGTCCGCTTTCTCCAGTTCCTGCTTCGTTTCGATGATGATGCGGATGGCGAACACGTCGTACACCTCCTCGAAGGTCACGTTCTTCTTCAGCATCTTGTTGTAGATGCTGTGGATGCTCTTGGGCCGCCCTTTGATCTCGTACTTGAAGCCTTCCTTGTCCAGGCTTTCCTTGATGGGCAGGGTGAAGCGGCTGATGAAGCGCTTGCGGACGGCCTCGCCTTTCTTCAGTTTCGTTTCGATCTCGTTGTAGATCTCCGGCTCTTTGTATTTGAGCGAGAGATCCTCCAGTTGGTTCTTGATGTTGTACAGTCCCAGCCGGTGGGCGAGTGGTGCGTAGAGGAAAAGCGTTTCGCTGGCGATCTTCAGCTGCTTGTCGCGCGCCATGTTGTCCAGCGTGCGCATGTTGTGCAGCCGGTCCGCCAGCTTGATCAGGATCACCCGCACGTCCTGCGAAAGCGTCAGCAGCACCTTACGGAAATTCTCCGCCTGCATACTGTCCGTCTGGAACTGCACACCGCTGATCTTGGTGAGCCCATCCACGATCACGGCCACGGTCTCGCCGAACATCTCGCGCACTTCTTCCAGCGTCAGGTCGGTGTCCTCCACCGTATCGTGCAGCAGCGCGGCCGTTACACTGGTTGCGCCCAGGCCGATCTCCGCCGCGCAGATCCGCGCCACTTCGATGGGGTGGTAGATGTAGGGCTCACCGCTCTTGCGCCGCTGTTCCTTGTGCGCTTCCACCGCTATGTTGAAGGCCTTGCGGATCATGCGCGCACCTTCGGGTGTGCGATCGCCCCGGATGCTGCGCAGCAAACTCTTGTACCGCGCGATGATCTCTTCGCGCTCCTTCTCCAGGTCGATCTCGTACGGTGGGGGTTGAACGGTGGACATCGCCGCTCAAAAGTAGCAGCGCAGACCACCTTGCCGGGTCTGCTCCCCGCGTTTGCCGTGCCTTTCGCGATCTCCCTACTTTGGCCGGGTGATGCTGGAAGGCCCATAAGACCTGCCTGTCAGCGCGCCCGGTAGATGAACATCCGCCTATTCAAGCCCAGCGTCGGTGAGGAAGAACTGGAGATGATCCGGCAAGCCTTCGATCGCTCATGGATCGGCCTCGGGCCCATGGTGGAACAGTTCGAAAGGGAGTGGGCCACGTACAGCGAAGTGGAAACGGCGATCGGGGTGAACTCCGCTACGGCCGCACTCCATTTGGCGCTTGCGGCTTTCCGCTTCCCGGAAGGCAGCAAGGTGCTGGTGCCGTCACTGACCTTCGCCGCTACCGCCACCGCCGTGCTCTACAACCGGCTGGTGCCGGTGTTCGTGGACAGCGACCCTGTTACCTTGGGCATGGACCTGACCGATCTGGACCGCAAGTACACAAAGGACTGTGTGGCCTTGATGCCCGTGCACTACGCTGGACATCCCGTACCGATGGAGCGGTTGATGCCATGGGCCCGGGAACGCGGACTGAAGGTGATCGAGGATTGCGCCCACACCGCCGGTTCGCGCTACAAGGGCAGGATGCTCGGCACATGGGGCGACATCGGCTGCTACAGTTTCGAGGAGAAGAAGCTGATGACCACCGGCGACGGCGGCATGATGGTGACCAATGATCCGGAGCTTTTCTCTGACGTGAAGGCCATGCGCTGGGTGGGCATCGACAAGGACAACTGGAAGACCGCGCAGCGCTACACCACCGCCGACAAGAGCGCGATGCACTGGTTCTACGAGATCAATGTGCTCGGCTACAAGTACAACATGAACGACCTGGCCGCATCCATCGGTCTCGCACAATTGAAGAAGCTGCCGGCAATGAACGCGCACCGCTCCGTGCTCATCTCCGCCTACCTCGATGGATTGAAGGACATTCCAGGAATAGCGCCCTTGTTGCCGTTCGAACCACAGGCATACAGCTACCAGCTGTTCGGGATACGCGCCGACAAACGCGATGAGTTGATGGTATTCCTGAAGTCCAAGGGCATCGCCACGGGCTGCCACTACACGCCGCTCAGCATCCAACCCCTCTTCTCGCCGTGGGGCCATACCGCGCCGTATGTGGAGAAGGAGCATGAGCGTTTCATCACCCTGCCGTTGCACGCCGACCTCACCTTGGAGGAAGTCCGCTATGTGACGGACGCGATCGCTGAAGGCACACGCGCATGAGCCCCGAACTCGTCATCTGGGGAGGCACCGGGAACTTCAAAGTGCTGTGCGAACTGTTCGACGACGCGTACCGCATCATCGGCTACTTCGATAACAACCCGGTGGTGAGTGAAGCCTACAGAGGCATCCCGTGCTTGGGGGGGCAGGACCAGCTGGGCGCGTGGCTCTCGAACACAGCAGGAGAGAAGCCCCACTTCATCGTGAGCAGCGGCCATACGCATGGAAAGGCGCGCCTGTCCATTCATGATGACCTCAGGTCCAAAGGCCTCCGACCGGTCACTGCGGTGCACCGGACCGCCTTCGTCGCCAACGGTGCAGAAGTGGGAGAGGGCAGCATGGTCTTCGCGCTGGCCGCCGTCTGCGCGGATGCCCGCATCGGTCGTTGTTGCATCATCAATACGCGCGCTTCCATCGATCACGAGAGCGTTCTGGAAGATGGAGTCACTGTCGCGCCCGGCGCTACGATCACCGGTCTCGTGCATGTTGAACGCTGTGCGGACATCTATGCTGGAGCTATCATCCTCCCTCGTTTGCGCATCGGTGAAGGTGCGGTGATCGGAGCGGGCGCCGTGGTGCGCGAACATGTGGCGCCGTACACGATGGTGGCTGGCAATCCGGCGCGTGTGATCAGAACGCTCAAGTGATGAAGTGTTTGTTGCTCGCGCCCACGCGGTACCCCTTCATCCGCTCTATTTCAGCTGGCATGGAAGCGCTCGGTATGGAGGTGCGCACCGCCGACTACCAGGATTTCTTCAGCCCGCGCAAGAACGCCGTCTACAACAACTACACATCCCTTCCACGGAAGCTCCGTCGTTACTGGGAAGAGCCGTATGTGCGCCGCGCGAACGAGCAGTACCTGCGCATCTTCAAGGAGTACCGGCCGGAGCTTGTCTTCATCTACAACGATCAGCTGGTCCAGCCCGAGACCATCGCCGCTTTCAAGAAAAACGCACGCATCGCCTTCTACCTCGGGGATCATCCGCTCTACACACCGACGAACATCCACAACCTGTCCATCCTCTTCGCCTCGGACTACACGATCACCCCGGACAGTTTCTGGCGCGAGCAACTGATGCGCATGGGCTTGGACCATGTGGTGGTCGATCACTTCGGCATGAACGACGCCTTGTACCAGCCTATGGCGGTAACGGTTGAGCAACGCGCTGAGTATGGTGCGGATCTCGTCTACATCGGCAGCGCGAGCAAGACGAACTGGGGCTACAAGCGCGCGCGCTTCCTGGACCTTTTCAGTGGCATGGACCTCCGGGCCTACATCAGCGGCAGCATGGACCGCTGGTACGGAGAGTTCCCTGCGCTGGCCGCGAAGGTCCATGCGCACGACCGGTTCGATGCGGGCTTCAACAATTTGGTCTACAACTGCGGCAAACTCGCGCCGGTGGAGCAAGTGCCTTCGCTCTTCCGTGGCATCCATGTGCGCGTGTTCGATGCCTTGGGTGCTGGAATACTTCCGTTCTGCGAGTACAGCAAGGATATCGAGGAGGTGTTCGAAGGCATCGAGGTGCCACTGATACGGGACTACCGTGAAGCGAAAACGCTCGCCCGCCATTGGATCGCCGCTGATACTTCGCGCGCTTCCGTTGTCGAACGGATGCGGGCCCGTGCCGCTGAGCGCTATGCTCCGCGACTGGTCATCCAGCGCTTGATGGACCACCTCTTCCCCGCATGGCACTGAGGTTCCTCAAACTCTTCGGCCTCCTCGCGGCGGCCATCGTGGCGACCTACTTCGCCCCGAAGGCTGTTTCCTCGATCTTCTTCATCGCCGCCATCGTCGCCTATTTCTACGACAAGGACGAGGCGGTCTGGCTCACCTTCTTCTTCGTGATCTCCGACGGTTTCCTCGGCTTCTTCAACAACTACGAGGCCGTCGTGTCCATCATCCCAGGCTTGCCGAACGTGGAGATCGGCCACTTCTACATCGTCGCCACGCTGATCAAGTCGCGCAAGGTCGGCGGGAGGCCTTATCCATTATTCTATCGGCACATCGGTATCGCGCTGCTGGTGTACACGCTTTTCCTCGTTGCGCAGGGCTATGCGATCGGTGTAACGCCCGAGATCCGTTTCCACTTCCGCATCCTGAAGTACGTTCTGCCGCTCACGCTGTTCATCACGCTTCCTCGCCTGATCGCGGACAAGGCCGCCTACCACGAGGTCTTTGAGCTGTTCATTCCTTTCGCCTTCCTCGCCACATTCGCCCAGTTGTTCACCGTGGCATCCGGCATCGCGCCATCGCAGGCGCTGGGCCTGAGGCAGGACCTCTGGTTCACGGATGTGTTCGAGCATGGACACACCTACCGCGGCTTCTACAGCACGGGCATGGTGCTCACCTCCTTCTTCGGCGCGCAGTTCTACCTCAGCATGGATCCCTCCTCGCGGAAACGGCAGCTCTACATGGCCGTCATTTTCGCGGACGTCCTTTCCGCCTTCATGTCCGCTACCCGGGGCTGGGTGCTCGGCTTCGCGCTAATTCTCATTCTCCAGGCCGTGTTCGTCGCGCGATTGAACGCCGGTCGCATCGCACTGGGCACCGTCCTGGGGGCCGCGCTTTTGTTCGGTATCCTCCGAATACCCGCTGTGGAACGCCAGGTGCGGGACGCAACGGACCGCATACTGACCATCGGCCTTTTGGCCAAAGGGGATGTCACCGCGGGCGGAACGCTCGAACGGTTGGATCGCCGATCGCCGCGCGTGATGAAGAAGTGGGAGGAGTCCCCGCTCACGGGTTGGGGTTTCTCCGATGAGTATCGCGAGTACAATGACTCGCACGTGGGCAACCAGAACGTGCTCCTGCACGCCGGGCTTATCGGTGCTGCGCTCATGGCCGCTTTCCTCGTTTTCTTCTCCGTGAAACTGATCGCCCGCAGTGCCGAACTGCCGGAAGGGGCGCTGTACAAGCGGGGCCTGCTCGTCTTCCCCATTTTCCTGTTGGGCTGGTTCATCATCCATTCCAGTTCCGGCCAATGGTTCGAGTTCGGTGGTGAACCCGGCGTCACCATCCCGCAGGTGCTGTTCTTCAGCTTCGGTGCTTTCTGCTACAGGGATTCTTTTCCGCCACAGGAGTGAGCCGGCGGATCGATAGCGGGCCGTCTTCCCTGAGGGGATCACCCCCCCCGGTGCATTTCGTGCTTTGGCGCGCGGAACCCGGAGGGATGGAGAGCTACGCCGCTGCTTACATCGAACGATTCAGGACCACCCGGAAAACACTCCTGTTCAGCCTGCGCCCGGGCCCGAATATGCTCACGGCTGCCGTCGATGGCTACGCGCAAGGTGCCACTTCGAACCGGAGCTTGTATGCTACCTATTTCCGCTATTGCCGTGCGCACCGCCGCGATCGCTTCCACCTGCTCAACAGCGGGCCGGTGATCCTGCTGATCACCTTGCTCGCCGGGGTCCGCTCTCCGCTCTATCACATCCATGGAACGCTCTACTGGAAAGGTCGGTTCGACCGTTGGGCCCTGCGCAGTGCATGGTTCCTGACCATGCCTTTCCGCACGTTGTTCGTTGCGAACTCCCAGCTCAGCGCGATCACCTTCCGGAAGAACGCCATACCGGTGAAGCCCATCGTTGTGTACAACGGATTCAACACTTCTCCCTTGCTCGCGGGTCGCAGACGTCGCACGCGTCTGGTACGCATGGCCTACGTGGGCCGATTGGCGCCGGGCAAGAACGCCGAGCTCGCTGTGCGCGCGTTCGATGCCATCGCGGCGACGAACAACGAAGTCGGATTGCACATCGCCGGAACTGGTGCGCTGGAAAGCGCGCTGCGGGATGAGGCCCTGATGAGCCCTTTCCGCCGCCGCATCCATTTCCACGGCTGGGTAACGGACATGCCCGGGTTCTATTCGTCCATGGACCTGCTGCTCTTTCCCAGTTCCCACGAGTCCTTCGGCAATGTGCTCGCCGAGGCCTTGATACATGGCCTGCCCGTTCTCGTCAGCGACCTGCCCGCTTTCGAGGAGATCCACGGCGACCGGTCAACGTTCAGCCTCGGGTCCCCGCAGGAGCCGAAGACATTCATCCAGAACTTCGTGGCTGCGATGGAACACTTCGACCGGCTCGCTGAGAAGGCGTACGCCGCATCGGAAAGCACCGCCCAGCGCTTCGGCATGGAACAGCACCTGAACGCCATCGAACGCCTGCATGAAGCCCGGTAGCCCATTGGTGACGTATTACCATTCGGTGGCCCCGGCACCATTCGAGGGGTGGCCATTGCGCTTCCTCACCATGGGGTCGGACCGCTTTGAGGAGGAGATGAAGCTCATCGTTGAGCGCAGGTGGAAGCCGGTCTTCATGGACGAGTGGTGGAGTATCCGCAATGGGGCCGCGCCATCCAGCGGCAATGAGATCGCGATCACGTTCGATGACGGCCTTTTGGACAATTGGGTCTATGCCTACCCGATCGTCCTGAAATACGGGCTGAAGATGACCCTCTTCGTTTGCCCTGAACTGGTTGAAGCGACCGATCGCGTGAGGCCGAACCTGGAGGATGTCTGGAGCGGCAAGCACAAGGCCGAGGACCTCGTCGGCCTGGGGCAACTCTCGTGGGGCGAATTGCGTGCGATGCAACGTTCCGGGCATGTGGATGTGCAGTCGCACACGATGACGCACACCAAGCACATCGTTTCAGGTGAACTGCGTGGTGTGTACTACGGAGGCTTCGAAGGATATTACCCGGCGTTGAACACCTATTCGCTTCCAGAAAAGCCACGGTACATGGCGGATCCGCATTTTTCTCAGCGGATCACTATCGGAATGCCGTTGTTCGAAGAGAACTCAGCGGTCATTGCGCGCAAAGTGACCATCGATGACGCGTTCATGTATGAAGCTGCTGCGTTGGTGAAGCAGCATGAGTTGGAATGGGAAGGCCGCACGGCGTATGAGCTGCGCCTGAAGGAACTACACGGGCGCTACAAGGCGAAAGGCGCTCTGGTGAAGTCGGAGGAGACATTCGACGAGCAGGTCGACCGTGTGGAGTACGAGATCATCACTTCGAAGCGGATCATTGAGAAGGAGCTGGACAAGCCTGTGCGCTTCTTGTGCTGGCCACATGGCGGGAACAGCGAAGCCACGCACGTTGTAGCGAAACAGGCGGGTTATCTGGCCACCACGGTGGGAAAGATGCACACGCATCGATGGGACCACGACCGCATCCCGCGTACTGGCACGGGTTGGGCAGGAAGCCCCGCGTTCGGCCGATGGATGTTCGACTACAAGATGGGGGCGAACTTCGGGCGACAGCCTTACCGCGCGCTTTGGTCGATGAACGAGCTGAAGAACCGGATCCTGGGCAAGCACTGATGTTCTTCCATCTCTCACGCCAGGCCGGTTCCGGATTCACCGTGCAACTGGAGGCCGGTTGCCAGGAACTGGCGCGCTTCGATATCGGCCCGGACGAGCGAATCGAATTCCTCGGTGATCCTGTTTTCCGTGACCGTGGTGCATTGCCACGGAGCATTCTGGGCACGGATGGTCTTGTCGATGCTGACAAGCTATTCGACCATGTCCCGGGCCACTATTACTGGTTCCACTGGCGCGATGGTGCCTTGGAATGCGGCTCCTCGTTCTGCGGGATCCTTCCCGTGTTCCATCGGTACGTCAACGGCTGGACGGACATCAGTTCATCCGCGTTCTGTATCGCGCGGGCGCACGGCCTTATTGCCGATGACCGGGGTTATCTGCTCGAACGCCGGTTGTTCAACTACCCGCTCTTCGATCGCACGCCGTGGACGAGCATCCGGCTGCTGCCCGCCCACAGCAAGCTCGTGGCCGATGCGGATGGCCTGAAGACTCAGCGGTACTTCACGATCGAGGACCACTTCGGGAAGGGTGACCGTTCGTCCGCGAAGGACATGGATGAACTCTGTGAGGTCTTCGAGCAGGAATGCGACCTGCAATTGCCGCAGACCGGCTTTGCCTTGTCCTTCACCGGAGGATTCGATGGCCGCACGCTTTTAGGCGCGGCTCTCAAGCTTGGTCGCGCCGGGTTCAGCACCTATGGCTTCGGCAGGCCGGGGGAATCCGATATCGCAGTGCCTGAAAAGCAAGCCCTCGAACTCGGCGTGGCCTATGCGCCGATCCTCCTCGATGACCGGTACGTGGAGAATGAGGCGCTTCCATCCGCCTTGGCCTTCATGGAACTTAGCGACCACGCTGGGAACTTGGGCCGACCCCATTACCACTACGCCGCGCGAAAGCTCTCTGGCTCGCATGCGCACCTGGTCACCGGAAACTTCGGCAGCGAACTCTTCCGCGCCCTTCATGCCCCCGGCGCGCTGATGACCGAACACCTTGTGAATGTCTTCGGAAGGGATGACGGTTCCTGGCGTCCTGCGCTGATGAATGCCGCAGGTGCAGAATTCGCCACAGAAGCAAGGGAACTTATCGATGGGATCGAAACGCATCTGGCATCGGCCTCGCTGCTCAACGCTTCGGAGCGCTTCTATCGCTACGTGTTCGATGAGCTGTTCCGGAAGTACTTCGGGCCGGAGATCGTTGTGCAAGGCCATTTCCTGCGCAATCGCACGCCGTTCCTGTCCTTCCGTTTCGTGCGGGCATTGCAGCGTACGGCATGGGCCGGGGTGCATTCACGCTTGTTCGAGACGGACAAGATCCGCCGCGTGAAGGGGCAGGTTTTCTATGCCGAGTACCTCCGTCGTGCATGCCCCGCCCTGTACCGCATGCCCACCAACAAGGGCTATGCGCCACCGGATGTTGCGGAGCGTTGGCGGCTACCACTGCTCGCGGCCAAATTCGCTTGGAAGCGGTTCGCGACACCCGAGCGCGTCGATTCCAATTCCATCATTGCGTTCTACCATATTCACCGCAGCGCCATACTCGCACGCTATGGCCTGAAAGACGAAGGCGCGGAGGACCTTCAGTCCCTATCGAACCGGGCAGCATGGGCGGCGGCCAAGCACTTCACCGAATGACCGGGGGCAGGCGATGGTCCAGATCAGCTACTGGAACGCTCGCCGCCGGTTGTTGACCTTTGCCGAACAAGAATGGCGGCCTCGCGGAATATGGAGTTCAGGTCTACGGCGCTGGGTTCCGATCCGGCACCGTGGTCCGACCATGCGGTGCTTTGGGAGATGAGCACCAGCCGCTGCCCGTTCCAGTCGCCCGCCATCCTGCGTCATTTCAACCGGAGCACGGACGAGACCAAGCGCATGTTCGCGTTGTACCGAGATGGGGTGGCCATCGGCGCTGTCATCTTCAAGCAGGACGGCTCCGGCAACCTCACGTTCCTGAGCGACCTGAAGACGGACGTGAACCGCTTTCTCTTCCACAGAGAGGCCGACGACGCGGAGAAGACCTTCTTTTTCGATGAACTCCTCCGTTCCGTGCGCGAGGAGGATCTGTCGTTGACGCTGAACAACCAGCTGGGCGACCATGAGGACACGGCTTTGCTGGAGCGCTGCACGAACGCGGCGGGGCTGTATATCAAGGTCCTTCCCAACTCCGCTTGTCCTGTGGTGGAAGCCGCTTCCCCGGAGGAATTGTTCAAGCATGTGAACGGGCTGCGCGAATTGCGGTATCGCGTGAACAAGCTGCGCAACCAGAAGGACGCGGAATTCGAGGTCTTCACCGATACCACCGACCTGGATGCATGGGTGGACGAGTACTGCGCAACGCATGTTCGGCGATGGTCCGGTACACCAACCCCTTCGAACCTGCGGCATCCGCACCGGCGCGACTTTCTGAAGGGATGCCTGCATGCATGGGCGGAGGACGGGTCGCTCGTACGCTTTTCCATCCGCGTGGCAGGCGCTCGGATCGGGTTCGTCATCGCATTGCGCGCGCCGGATACCCTCATCCATCATTCCACGACCTATGACCCGGAGCACGCGAAGAACAGCCCCGGCAAGGCGCTCCTTCCGCACCTGGCCGGATGGATGGCGGAGAACGGCTATCGCATCCTCGATTTCGGGGATGGTCGCGAGGACTACAAGTACACCGTGGCGACGGGGGAACGGCCGCTGGCCCGCATCTTCATCGCCAACAAGAGCAACCTGCGCTTCATCGTTTCCTCTTCTGTGATACGCTTGGTAAAGGGCAACCGCTTTGCTTACGATGTCTACCAGCGGCACATCAAGCCCAGGATGAAAGCCTGATCGGCGACCGTGATGGACGAGCGCACCCGCTTACGATTGGTCATCCTCCGCAACGAGGTGGACAGCGACCATCTTCTTTGGATCCGAGCATGCGAACACATGGCCGACCGGGTCAATCACACCGTCATCGACCTCACGAAGGACGATTGGCTGTTGCGCTTCAATGAGGGCCACTTCGATGCGGTGCTCACACAGCCCACGGGCTGGTCCACGGCGATGAAGGCGCTCTACGATGAGCGCATCACACGGATCCGCGAATGCCACCATTTGCCGATGATCCCCTCCGTATCCGAGATCCTGATCTACGAGAACAAGAGGGCATTGGCCGCATGGTTGAAGACCAATGGCATTCCGCATCCGGAGACCCATGTTTTCTCGCATGCAACTGCTGCTTCGGCATTCATCCGCACAGCGATGTTCCCCTTGGTGGCCAAGACCAGCTTGGGTGCCGGTGGGAGCGGGGTGCGGATCCTGCGTTCAGCGGCGAACGCGGCAGCGTATGTCGAGCGAACCTTCAATGGATCCGGCGCGCCGCGCGACGTGGGCCCCAAGTGGCAAAAGCCGGGGTTTGCCAAACGCGTGCTGCGCAAACTAGCTGATCCTGCTGCGGCGCTTGCTCGTCTTCGGGAATACCGCGCGCTCAACAATGACGTGCAAAGGGATCACGTCCTGTTCCAAGCCTTCATCCCGCACAGCTTCGAATGGCGCGTGGTCCGCATCGGCGATTCCTTCTTCGCCCATAAGAAGCTGGTGGCGGCAGACAAGGCAAGTGGAAGCCTGCTGAAGGAATACGGCGACCCACCGAAGCCCCTGCTCGACTTCACGCGCGAGCTGACGGAAGCACACGGCTTCCGGAGTGTGGCGGTGGACATCTTTGAAGCGCCCGGTGGGGGCTACTTCGTGAATGAGATCCAATGCGTGTTCGGGCAGAGCGACCAGCACCAAATGATCGTGAATGATCTGCCTGGCCGATATCGGTGGGTGAACGATGCATGGTTGTTCGAGCCCGGGGATTTCAACCGCTTCGAGTGCTACCTCCTGCGATTGGAGTATATGCTCGATGTCCTTTCCGCCGCCCCGGCACAGACGTCAAGCACGCACGGTGGGTGATGAAAGTCCTCTTCGTGCATAGCGGCAATTCCAAGCGGTACCCGGTTTCGCCGTTCCTGCTGTCCCAAGCGGAGTCATTGCGTGTGGCTGACGTGAACGTTTCATTCTTCCCCGTGACGGGCAAGGGTTGGGCCTACCTGCGTAACGTGAAGCACTTGCGTGCGGCGATCCAAGAGCAGCGCCCCGATGTCGTGCATGCTCATTACACGCTGTGCGGGTGGGTGGCCGTGTTGGCGCGCGGCGGCAAGCCCATCGTACTGTCCTTGATGGGTGATGACGCGCAAGGGACTTTTACTGCGGTCGGACGCCGTACGCGCAGCAGCTGGGTCTTCATCTTGCTGACCAAGCTGGTGCAGCCTTTCCTGGCCGCGATCATATTCAAGTCGAAGGACCTGGGCAAAGCCGTCTGGCGTAAACGCATCGCGCATTGGGTGCCGAACGGTGTGCGCTTGGAGCAGTTCAGCACCGACAGCGGCGACGCCCGAGATGAGCTGGGTCTTGACCGGTCGAAGAAGCACGTGCTCTTCCTCGGGGATCCGATGGATGCCAACAAGAACATCGCCTTGGTGCGTGGCGCCATCGCCTTGTTGGACAGGCACGATGTGTTGTTCCATGCGCCGCACGGCATTGACCATGATGAAGTGGTGAAGTACCTCAACTCAGTGGACGTGTTCACACTTAGCTCCTTCGGGGAAGGCTCGCCGAACGTGGTGAAGGAGGCCATGGCCTGTAACTGTCCGATCGTGACCGTTCCCGCTGGGGACGCCGCTTGGGTTGTTGGCGATACCGCAGGTTGCTTCATCGCGGACTATTCGCCGAAGGATTTCGCCGAGAAGTTGGAGCGCGCGCTCGCTTTCAACAGCCGTACGAAGGGCCGCGAAAGGCTCATCGCTCTCGGACTGGATGCACGGACCATAGCAGGCAAGCTCGTGGACATCTATCGCAACGTCATCAACCCATAGCCATGTGCGGGATAGCGGCCATAATCCATCCTGACGGATCGTCCGTGGGCGAGGAGCCGTTGCGTGCCATGATGCGCGCCATGAAGCATCGCGGTCCGGATGATGAAGGGCTGTTCACGACAGGCAACCTCGGCCTCGGCTTTGTCCGCCTGAGGATCATCGATCTCTCGGCGAACGGCCACCAGCCGATGCGCTCGGCGGACGGGCGCTACACGATCATCTTCAACGGCGAGGTCTTCAACTACATCGAGTTACGCAAGGAGCTCATGGCGAAGGGCCATGTATTCCGCTCGGAAACCGATACCGAAGTACTGCTCGCTTCTTGGATCGAATGGGGCGAGGCCATGCTGCACCGGCTCAACGGCATGTGGGCCTTCCTCATACATGACGCGTTGGAGCGTTCGCTGTTCTGCGCGCGCGATCGCTATGGCATCAAGCCGTTCTTCTATTGCGTAGAAAACGGCCGGATCATCATCGCTTCGGAACCGCCTTCCATCCTGGCCGTGCTTGGCCGGAAGCCCGATGCCGATGCTGACGCGATCTTCAGTTTCCTCGCGTTCAACCGCACTGACCAGAACGAAGGCTCTTTCTTCCAAGGGATCAAGAAGCTGCCGCACGGGCACATGGTGCGGGTTGATCTGCGGAAGCCCGACTTCCACCCACAGGCTTGGTACCGGCTGCGTGACCAACTGAAGGAGCCTTTGAGCGGACCTGAAGAATTCCGGGAGCTGTTCACCGATTCGATCGGACTGCGGCTGCGCAGTGATGTGCCGGTAGGTGTATGCCTCAGCGGAGGTTTGGATTCGACGTCCATCGTTTCCACGCTGGTAGACGGATTCGGTCTTGCGAACGTGAACACATTTTCCGCGGTCTATGGGCGGGACCGGAAAGGGGATGAGTCCGCTTTCATAGACCTGTACAAGAGCAAGCTGACGGGTATGCACTTCACTTGGCCGGATGAGCAAGGCCTCATGGCCGACCTTGACGACCTGACCCGGATCCAGTGTGAGCCGATCCCGAGCACTTCCACGTACGCGCAGTACCGTGTGATGAAATTGGCGAAGGAACACGTGACGGTTACCCTCGACGGGCAGGGCGCGGACGAGATGCTCGGGGGGTACCACTACTTCTTCGGTTTCTTCTTCAAACAACTGTTGCGACAAGGGGCATTGGGCCGACTGGCGCGTGAGATGAAGGACTACACCGCGCTGCACCGGTCCACCTTCGGGTTGAAGTCCTTGGCCTTTTTCCTCTTACCCGCCGCATTGCGTTCCCGCGCGCGCGTTGCTGAGAAGGGCTTCATCCATCCTGATTTCCACCAAGCGCATTCGGCAGGTTCCAAGGACATCACGGCGAACCTCTACGGCTCGAACAGCATGCGGGATGCGCTTCTGGACCACTTCGAGCACAAGCTGGAACACCTCCTGAAATGGGCCGACCGTAGCTCCATGCGCTTTTCCGTCGAGGCCCGTGTTCCTTTCCTCGACCATCGCCTGGTGGAGCGCACGATCCCCATGGCCGATCGCTGGTTCATCCACCACGGCATGACGAAGCACGTGCTGCGTGAAGCGATGAAGGGGCGCATACCGGAGGCCATCCGTGTACGGCGGGACAAGGTCGGGTTCGAAACGCCGGAGGCCGAGTGGTTCAGGACGCCGCTTTTCAGGACATGGATCCAGGACATGCTGAGCTCGCAGCGTTTCACCTCGCGCGGCATCGTGGATGCGGCGAAGGCCCGCCGCATTTATGCAGATCATCTCGAACGTCGGAGCGACCGATCCCGCGACATTTGGAAACTGATCCACTTGGAGAAGTGGTTCCAGCATTTCGTCGACTGATGCGTCCGGCAAGCATAGCCCACAGGATCGTCCGGTACAGCGGTCTTCCGTTCCTCTTCCGCGAAGTATTGTTCCGCAAGGCTACCCGCATCATCATGTTCCACGATCCAACGCCCGAGGCCTTCGATCGGGCAGTGGCCTATCTCGCCGGTCGCTACAACATCATCACACTGGATGATCATCTGTCCGGGCGGCCGCTTCCCGCCAAACCGCTCATCATCACCTTCGATGATGGGCATATCGGGAACTTCGCGCTTCTGGACGTGTTCAAAAAGCACGGTATCAGGCCGACCATCTTCCTGTGCGCAGGGATCGTAGGGACGAACCGGCATTTCTGGTTCACGCATACGGCGATGAGAGGTTCATCCGGCCCATTGAAGTCGCTGCCCGATGATGAGCGGCTGCGCGTGCTCGAAGCATCGGGATTCACGCCCGAACGTGAGTTCGATACGCATCAGGCGCTTCAGAGGACGCACATCGAAACGATGAAGTCCCATGTCGATTTCCAATCCCACGGGCTGACCCATGCGCTGTTGCCCACATGTGCCGACCATGTCGCAGCGCGTGAGTTGACGGATTCCAAGCGGTTGCTCGAAGGATTGCTCGGAACGCCTGTCACGGCCTTCGCGTTCCCGAACGGCGATTACTGTGAACGCGATATCCGACTGGCGCAGGAGGCCGGTTATCGCTGCGCGGTCACCGTCGACTTCGGGTTCAATCGCCGTGGTTCGGATCCGTTCCGCCTGAAACGGTTGAGTGTGGACGATACCGGTGATATCGACGCGCTGAGCGCCAAAGTGAGCGGCGTATGGGCCGTGTTGAACGCGATCACAGGCAAACGACCCCTTTCGCGAGCCAAGCGGCGACCGGTCTTCGTTGCGGTACAAGCGCTCGCCGCGCGACTTGTCCTGTGTATGCCATGACCATCGAGCGCTACACGGATATCGAAGGTCTTGCACGAGCGGCGTCATACTCCTCTTTCCAAACGTTCTTGGAAAAGGAGCCCAACGCGGACTTCTTCCAAGCCCCGGAGTTCTTGGACTTCATCGGGCCGGTCCAGGGCTACCGTCCTGTGCTCTTCCTGGCGCTCGACGGAGGAGGGAAGGTGGTCGGCTCGTTGCTCGGGGTGTACCAGCGCGATGGCGGTGCGGTCAAATCATGGCTCTCACGTCGTATGGTCGTTTTCGGTGGACCGTTGGGTGATGTGGACGCCTCGGACGCGTTGCTCCAAGCGCTCGTGAACGATGCCGCAGGGCAGGCGATCTACGTGGAGTTCCGCAACCACTTCGATACCGAGAATCAGCGAGTGGCATTCGATCGGAATGGCTTCACCTTCAGGCCGCACCTGAATTTCCTGCTCGATCTCGAGGGGGAGGAGGTTGCCATGAAGAAGTTGAGCAGCAACCGCAGGCGGCAGATGCGCAGCAGCCTGGCCGCCGGAGCCACCTATGGCGAAGCTGAATCCGAGCAGGAGGTAAATGAACTCTATCGCCTGCTTTCAACGCTGTACCGAAACAAGGTCGGCAAACCGCTGCCAGCGCTCGATCTGTTCAAGCGGTTCCACACTTCGCCTTCCGCCCGGGTGTTCGTGGTGCGATACCAAGGTCGAGTGATCGGAGGAAGTGCTGGACCCGTCTATCGGGGCAGGACCAGCTACCAGTGGTATGTCTGCGGGGACAATTCCATCAAGGATGTCCATTCCAGCGTACTGGCCACATGGGCACATATCGAAGATGCGGCCCGTCGTGGCTTCACGCGCTTCGACTTCATGGGTGCGGGACGCCCTGGCCAGGGCTATGGCGTACATGAGTTCAAGGCGCGGTTCGGTGGAAGGGAGGTGTGCCATGGACGCTACGAGAAGGTCCTCAACCGGACGCTTTACAAGGTCGGCGTGATCGGGCTGAAAGCCTATCATCGCATGGGCGGTCTACTTGGCAAAAGGGAACGATCGATCGCTTGACGGATGTTCAGGGTACTCTTTGATATCGGCCATCCAGCGCACGTGCATCTCTTCAAGCACTTGGCACGCCTGCTCATGGCTGACGGTGCGCAGGTGCTGTTCACTTCACGCGACAAGGAATTCGAGGTGGAACTCATCGAGAAGGAGGGCTTCGATCATATCTGCTTCGGCAAGCATTACCGCAGCCTGCCCGGCAAGTTGTGGGGCTTGGTGCGTTATGACCTTGCCATGCTCCGTACCGGCCTGCGGTTCAAGCCGGACCTGATCGTGGGGCATGGCACCATTTACGGGGCCCATGCCGCGCCTTTCCTCGGGGCCAAGTGCTTGGCGATCGAGGACACGGGCAACATGGAGCAGGTCCGGCTGTGGCGTCCGTTCACCGACGCGATCCTTACACCGCAAGTACTGGCCAAGGACCTTGGGCCGAAGCAGGTGCGCTACAACAGTTACCACGAGCTGGCCTACCTGCATCCGGAATTCTACGTTCCCGATCCGGGCATCCTGGAATGGCTGAAGGTGGAGCCTGGAGAGCCCTATGCGATCATCCGGTTCATCTCCTGGAACGCTACCCATGACGTGGGGCTCAAAGGCCTGGGGCAGGAAGAGAAGGTTGAGCTCGTTCGGTCGCTCTCCAGTCGCATGCGGGTGTTCATCACATCGGAGCGAGGCGTTTCAGATGAATTGAAACCCTATTGCCTGAACATACCGCCGGACCGCTTCCACCACGCCTTGAACTATGCATCACTCGTAGTCACCGAAGGAACAACGACCGGGACGGAGGCGGCACTGCTCGGAGTTCCGGTGGTCTTCGTCAGCACCTTCAATGACCCCAACCTGGAAGAGCTCGCGACTTTCGGCTTGGTGCGCAAGGTGCTGGCCAAAGGTGCGCTGCCCGCGGTGGAGGACATGTTGAAGGAGGACCGCGAGGTGTTCCGTGAGCGCGCTTCGGGTTTTGTCGCCAGCAAGGAGAGCGCCACCCGCGTCTACCACCGGTTCATTCGGGAGCGTTACATGAACGGTGCGCGTTGAGCGCACCAGGGACCGCGGCCTGGAAAGGATCAGGGTTGTTCGAGGTCGAAGCCGCCCGATCGGTTCCGGGGGAATGCCCGCGGTTCCTGCCCATTGCTGTCGAGTACCATGCCCGCTTGGACCTCGAAGCCGGCTTCCCACGCGTTCACGAGCAACAGGCCGCCGATGCACTTCAGCAGGAATTTCCGCTCGCCCAACAGCATGGCCACCGTGCCGACAGCCAACGTTTCGAACCCGAACTCGTTCAGGTCGAATACCTGCGCGTCAAGGATCGTTATCCTCGATCCGCGGTAGAACAGGAATGCCCCGCTGAACGGCTTGGTCACCGCGCGGATGAATCTGTCCAGCGTTCGGGCGTCCTGTCCCAGATCGATCAGCCCGTCCTGCGGGGACCGCTTCGGGTAGTAAGTGGGCTTCACGGAGTCGTCCTGTGGCTTCAGTGCAAGGTCGCCGCGCAGCAGTCCTTCGATGTTCCGCTCGATCAGGTGCTTCATCGCCAAGGTGTTCTTGAAATGCAGCGTCTCGGCCGTATCCCTTGGCCCGATGGAGAACTTGATGGTGTCGGCCACGTCCCCGGAATCCACGCCGGGATCATAGCGGAAAAGGTTCGTGTAGAAAACGTCATGTCCCTCGATCAACGCCCAGTTCATGGGTGACCGGCCCCGACCGCGTGGAAGATCCATGGCGCTTCCGTGCATTCCGAACGCGCCGATGCGCAACGACCCCAGGACTTCCGTCGGCACCAGCCGTTGCCAGCCGATGACGAAAGCGATGTCCATGCGCAAGGAACCCAGGAACGCCTGATCGTCCACGTTCTTCAAGGAGTAGCTGCGGGCCTGGTAGACCTGTATCCCCATCGGTTCCACCAGCGGCTTCAGATCCAGATAGTCCGCCACCTCGTGGCGCGCGCCTTGTTCCGGATCGATGGTCACCAGATGGCTTACGGGCGCAGGAAGCCGGATGTCCCTCAGCAAGGTCCATGTGGTGGCCTTGCATCCGAAAACGGCGATGCTAGGCGACTTTGAAGATCTTGGTTCGCTCACGGAACGGGATGCAATTCCTGGCGATCTCCTCCCGGAAGTCAGAGACCTGCGAAGCGAAGTAAGCGTCCAGTTTGACAATGCTGTCCTCTCCGGTGTAGGTCCACCAGATCGGGTGGATCAACAACTGCATGTTCTTGCCCGCTTTGAACTCCTCGCTATCGCACGGATGGCCGAAGCGCCATGCACCCGTGGAGTCGGACATGTACTTGATGGATCGGAAGTACTTCGTCTGGTAGGTGTTCTCGATGCCGAGGATCTCCCGGTCATGCCGGGCGATCCATGCCATGTTTGGCCGGTGGAAGCTGATCAAGCGCACGTCCTTCTGGAACAAGGCCTTGAACACGTCGAGCTCGCGGCGAAGACCGACTTCGACATCGGGATGAACGGCAGCATCGAAATGCAAGCTGATCTCGTGGCCCATCGCCTTGATGGCAGCTACATGCTTGTTCTCCTCGGGATCCAGCAAATTGTACATCCGTGATCCGAGGAGGAAGAAGTAGGTGGACCGCACGCCCATGACCGCTTCCGTCTCCGCCATCTCCAAGGCGGCCCCGGTGCTGAAATCAATGTCGTGACGCATAAGGACCTGGTTCGAGCGATCCGGATCCAGTTGATCGAAAAAGGTGAACCGGTACCCTTGATCGATGAAGGATCTCAGGAATTCCAGATAGGCATCGGGCTTGTGGCCCGGTTGGTCATGACCGGAGAGCCCCATGTGGTTTCGTCGTTGTTCGCGATGTGACCGACGGCAGCATCCGCGGTCCATCCGATCCGCGTGTGCTGGATGCAACGGCGCGCGCATGGTGGCCAACTGACCGTTGCTGTTCCGGTGTTGAGAGGTGGCCGGGGGCCTGTGGGCCTAACAAGCCCCGACCGGTGTTGAGGGAAGTTCCGGTAGCCCAAGAGGCCCGTTGGGCGTGTGGGCCGACAGGCAACTGGTTCGGCGCGGTGGAACGGAGCACGGGCCAAAGTAGAGGGTGGGTAGCATACGAGGCAAGCAGGTCGACGCGATCTTCCGGTCCGTCGACCTGGTCCTCCTTTTCGTCAGATGTGAACGTCGGGCAGCACCGGCCTGAGGACGACGCTCAGGAACTGCGGACCTTTTTGATAACGATGTTGTACACGGCTTTTCCGATGTACCGCAGGTCCGTGACGAACGGCCGTTTCTCGTACTCCTCCAGATAGGCCTTTTCGATCTTCCAGATCTCTTCGAAGGACTTCGGGATGAAAACGTATACAGGCGGGATTAACCCTGGTTTGAAGCGTTTGCGGTAGGCCTGGAAATCCTCCGGGAACAAGCCCAGGTATTGACGGCTCACCGGACGAACGCCGAAGAGTTTCAGGTCGCCCTTTATGAAATTCCAGATCATGGGCAGCTCGTCAAGCCAGTACTTCCGCATGAAGGCGCCGACCGTCGTGATGCGCGTGTCGTCCTTGAAGCCCGCCCCACCGTCGTATCCGTTACGCTCGTAGATGTAGCCCTGGATGTACTCGGAATACGGTGCCATTGTGCGGAACTTGAACACCTTGATCATTTCGCCGCCCTTGCCCACGCGCCGCAAGCGAATGAGCGGTCCATAGGTGGCGCTCATGTCGTAGGCGGGTTCGCCGACTTTTTCGACCAGGAAGGTGATGGAGGAACCATCCACGGACGTGCGCAGCATCTTGAACCCGCAGGCATACAAACGCCCGATGGCCTCCATCTCGGACATCACACGGCCACGGCCTTTTGTGATCGCGAAGTACAACGCGCGCGCGTAGGGCAATTTGGGCCATACGCGGTGGAGCAGATAGTCCACCGCGTAGATCAGCTTGTTCAGCGGTCGTGGGAATTTGGCCAGCATGGCCTCTCTGCGGATCCTGGCGCTCTCCACACGGCCTTCGAACACGCCGCCGATGGGCAGCCGTTGGTTGACGGCCTCCAGGTATTTGTTCACCCGCCGCTTGTCGTTGAGCAGTTCGCGTTCCGCTACATCGATCCCGCCGACAACGACCTCCATTTCTTGATGCCGTATTTGATGTTGTTCTTGGCGTGTTGCGCCATCTTCTCCTTCCACCAGAGAGGTCGCGAATCCGTCCAGCGCTGTGGATGGAAATTGAGCATGGCCGGGCGCGGGAACGAACCCTGCCGGACGGCGCGCACGATGTCGGATGTGTGGCGATAACGCTGGCCTGATCCACCCGCTACGTGGTCCCTCATGCTGTATGCCCTTCCATCCCAGCTCCTTCCCGTGTCCGTGAAGTAGGCCACCCGTTCGAAGTCCAGATCGAGATAAGGTTCACCCTCGATGCCGTGGTCCCTGTAATCATACCGCTTCCATAGGTCCTTGTTGTCATGTCGCGAGCGCGGGCTGCCGTGCATGCAGATGCTCGTCACGGGTACCACGGCGCGCAAACGGTCCAGGTTCTTCCGGAACAGGTCATGGGCTTTGGCGGCATCACCGTCGCACAGGTCCATCTCCTCGTAGTGGTAGCCTACCTCGTGCCCCAGTTCATGCACCTCCCGGATGACCTTCTCTTCGAAGCTCTGCGGCACCATACGGAAATAGTAGGTCGCTCTGATGCCGCGGTGGTTCTGGATGCGGGCGAAGGCCAGTGAATGCAGTTTGCGGTCGTCCACGTCATGACGCAACAGCACGGGCGAGCTCTCGGGTGCGCGCATGTGACCGGTGAAGGTCTGGAACCGGTACGACATGTCCTGCATCGCGTCCAGCAGACGCCCGTACATGGCCAAGGTGAAATCGCGCGGCTCCATGCTATTGCTGTCCTTTCGCGCTTTGGCTGGTCTTCCGACCAACGCCGCAAATTAGGATGCGGAGCGCTTTCACCCAAAGATCCCGCCGAAGCGGAGCTCGTGTGTTGCCGATGTGCCGGGTCATGAAGGCCGGTGTCCCGGGGCGGGGCCGTCGGACGGGTCTAACACCAGGCCGCCGTGCTTGGTGATGAACTCACGCAAGGACATGGCATCGCGGTCTCTCCCGGACAGCTGGGGCGTTCCGGTCAACGGCCATTCGATGCCGATATCGCCGTCCGCCCATAACAGGCCGCCTTCTTTCGCACGGTCGTACGGGCGGTCCACCTTGTACAGCACATCGCTCGTATCGCTCAAGGTGCAATAACCATGGGCGAAGCCGGGGGGGATGAAGACCATGTTGCGCTTGGCCTCAGATAGCACCACGCCTCCCCAGCGCCCGAAGGAAGGTCGTCCCAAGCGCAGATCCACGAACACATCGAAAACCTCCCCGTTCACGCAGCGCACCAGTTTCGTTTCCGCTGCTGGTGGGAACTGGAAATGCAGCCCTCGCACGATGCCTTTCCGCTCGTTGCGTGACTGGTTCTCCTGCACCCAATCCCGGTGGAAGCCCGCTTCTTCCATGAGCGCGCGATCATAGGTGCGCATGAAGAAGCCCCGCTCGTCCGTGAAAGGGGAGAGCCTGATCTCGAAGACACCGGGTATGGCCAGTTCACTTGCTTCCAAGAGCGCAGTATTGATCTATCTGCTCGTGGCAGAGTTCGAGCGGATCCTTCATGCCGCGGTACATGTACCATTCGGCGGTCAGGCGGACGGTTTCCGCAAAGGACAGCTTCGGCCGCCATCCCAAACGCCGTGTCGCCTTGTCGATGTTGAGCATCAGTAGTCGCGCCTCGTACGGTAGTCCGGTCCCCTCCGCTCCATGCCATGCGCCCTTGCCCATGCGTTGGTGCATTGCGTCGACCAGATCGCGCACGGTGTGGACCTGTTCAGCCGCAGGCCCGAAGTTCCACGCTTCAGCGTATCCCATCGGGTCGCTCAACAGCCGTTCGGCCAAAAGCAGGTAGCCGTGCAATGGTTCAAGCACATGTTGCCAAGGACGCACTGAGCCCGGGTTCCGCACGGTCAGAGGAAGTCCGGTTTCCACTGCGCGCAACAGGTCGGGCACGATCCGGTCCGCGGACCAGTCGCCTCCTCCCACCACATTGCCCGAACGTGCGGAAGCGATGCCCGCCGAACCGGTTTCGGAGAAGAAACTGCGCCGATAGGAAGCGATGACGATCTCCGCTGCGCCCTTGCTGGCGCTGTAAGGGTCGTGGCCACCCAGCGCATCGGTTTCCTTGTACCCTTCCGTCTGCTCGCGGTTCTCGTAGCATTTGTCGGTGGTCACCATCACGGCGGCCTTCACGGAGGGCGTTCTGCGGATGGCCTCCAGCACATGTGCGGTCCCCATCACGTTCACCTCGAAGGTCGCAATGGGTGAGCGGTAGCTCTCCAGCACCAATGCCTGTGCGGCCAAGTGGAGAACGATCTCGGGTCTTTCCGCGGCCATCAGGTCGGCCACTTGCTGCCCGTTCCGGATGTCGCAGCGCAGGTCCCGAATGCGGTCACCGATCCTACTGACCGAGTAGAGGCAGTCCTCGACCTCGGGGTCGAGCGCCACACCGATGACGTGAGCACCCAGCTTTTCAAGCCAGATCGCCAGCCAAGCGCCCTTGAAGCCCGTATGCCCCGTGATGAGAACACGCTTGCCCCTGAAAGCGGCAGGGTCCATCACGGCCAGACCTTCCATTTGGCTTCACCACGTGCCCAGAGCTCGTCCAGCGCTTGACGGTCCCGCAAGGTGTCCATCGGACGCCAGAAACCGTGATGGCGGTAGCTGTACAGTTGCCCTTCCGTGGCCAATCGTTCCAGCGGTGCGCGTTCGAACACGGAGGTGTCGCCTTCGCTGATGTAGTCGAACACGGTGTGCTCGCAAACGAAGAACCCGGCATTGATCCAAGCTCCGTCTCCTTTGGGCTTTTCCACGAAATGGCCAACGCGGCCATCGGCTCGTATGTCCAGCGCACCGAAGCGCCCCTCGGGTTGGGAGGCGGTCATCGTCATCGCTTTGCCGTGGCTCTTGTGGAAGTCCAAGAGCTGCGGGATGTCCACATCCGAAAGCCCGTCGCCATAGGTGAGCATGAAGGGTTCGCCTGGCGCGATGTACGGCTTCGCGCGCAGGACACGGCCCCCGGTCATCGTATCGAGTCCGGTGTCAAGGAGGGTCACCGACCAGGGTTCGCTCGGGTTGTGGTGGATCCGCATCGCGTTCTTGGCCAGATCGAAGGTGACGTCGGAATGGTGTAGGAAGTAGTTCGCGAAATACTCCTTGATCACGTTCCCCTTGTAGCCGCAGAGCACGATGAACTCATTGAACCCATGATGGGCATAGATCTTCATGATGTGCCACAGGATCGGACGGCCGCCGATCTCCACCATCGGTTTGGGCCGCAGGCCGGTCTCTTCGCTCAGCCTGGAGCCGTAACCGCCCGCGAGGATCATCACTTTCATGCACCAAGCTCTTTCAATGCCCACATGCTAAGGGACCTTTGCCTGTTTTGCGGAATACCGCACGCCACTCACCGATCGAGGCGGGAATATACTTGACCAGCGGCACCAGCAGCGCGGCCCGCAGGCTCAACGCCGTGCCCGAGCGCCCGATGACCCCCGCCGTCTTCCTGAACAGAACGGCTTTTTCCCGGGCGGACAAGCGGGGTTTGAACCTGCTATGCTCAAGGATGAGCCCGCCCAGCGCGGCGCTCATGATCCGCTTGTTGCGCGCATGGACATCGGGTTGCGAGGTGATGCCGCCAAGCCTGTACCCCGTGGTCCTGCGCGGGAGAAAATGCACTCGGCTACGCATCGCCGATTGCAACCATCTGAGGTGATCGCCGATGAGGTTATCGCGGCACGCGTTCGGGCGCAGCTCTGCCAACAGTTCGCGACGCGCCACGGCGGTGGAATTGTTGATGAAGTTGCCTTGGAGCAGGGGCACGAACACTGCGCCCTCCACATAGCACGCGCGGACCCCGGCATAGTCATCTTCCTCCAGGACTGCGCCATCGCGTGAGATGATCTCCACATCCGTGTAGGACACCCCGTGGTCAGGATGCGATTCGAGGAATCCGACCTGGTCCGCCAGCTTCATGGTGTCCGTCCATCGGTCATCGCTATCGCAGATGGCCACATACTTGGCGGTACACTGTTCCAGTCCTTTCAAGGTGCGGGCGGCTATCCCCAGATTCGCTTCCCCGGGGATGTACAGGATCCGGCCCGGGTGCGCTTGGGCCAGACGCTCGCACAGGGTGGTCGTTCCGTCCGTGGAGCCGTCCTCGGCGATGATCAATCTCACCGGGAATCCCGTGCGCTGAGCGAGGACACCTTCAACGGCCTCGGCAATGAACGGAGCGACGTTGTACGCCAGCATGAGCACATCGACCGATGGGGTCATCATGGTCGAACCGTCATTTGTCTCCTCACTGCCCGGCTCCCGCATCACCGCATCCATCATGACCCATGACGGCCATTGACCATTTTCCACGCTTTGGGAAGAACCTTTTCGGTGACCAATCGCCATTCACCTGTGCTCAAGACCATGTGCATGAGCAGGTAGGCGAGTCCGCCCGCCGCAGCAAGCGACATCAGACCGAGCACGCCACCGAATGGAAGGACGGTCCGCAGGCCCATGATCCCAAGGCCGATGACGGCGCTGAGCGCCAAAGTGGGCAGAACGTCGCGCATCTGTTCGAGCGGTGCGTAAGACAAGAGGGCGCGAGAATAGTAAGCGTTCACCATCAGGTTCACGTAGGAGACGATGACCTCGCCCACGACGAGTCCCATGATGCCATATTGGACACCGATCGCGATACCGATGGCGATGTTCACCTTTTTGACGATCTCCAGACGCAGGCTCAGGTCCGAGCGCCCCAAGACGAGCAGCATGTTCAGGTTCACTTGCGACAGATGCACCGTGGCACCCGCCGCGCAGAGCAACCGGAGGTAAGGTGCGCTCGGCAGCCATTTTTCTCCCAGCAGAACACTGATGACCTGCTCAGCGAGGACGCCCAGCAATACGAGCGTAGGAAAGACGATGAATGAGCCCAGACGCAGGATCGCGCGATAGCCGGTCTTCAATCGGACACGGTCATCCTGCAACTTGGCGAGGACGGGATAGGAGACCGTTTGCACCGGCCGGAACAAGGTGTTGATCACCATGTTCACGAAGGTGCCGGCCTGCGCATAGAAGCCCAAGGTCGCCGCCAGGAAGAACTTCCCGATCACCAGCTTGTAGGCTTGGGAGAAGAACTTGTCCAAGAGCCCGGCCGCGAGGATGCGGGAGCCGAACCTGAACAACCGCCGGAAAGACGCCTTGTCGAACACCAACGATGGCTTCCACGGGTCGAGCCTCCAGAGCAGCACCGCGAGCATGGTCCCGTTCACCAGTATGCGCGCCACCAGTGCCCACACGCCATAGCCTTGATAGGCCAGGAGCACACCCACTGTGCCGGAAATGACCACCCCTCCGAAACGGGCCATGGCCTGCGAACGGAAATCCACGCGCTGGATCAGCACAGAGGTCTGCACGATGGACAGGGCATCCACGATGAGGTTGAGCCCCATCACCCTGACGATCAGGATCAGCGCAGGGGTCCGGTAGAAGTCCGCGATGAGCGGAGCGCACAGGAAGAGCACGCCATATAGTGCTGATGCGGACACCATATTGAAGATGAACGTCGTGGACTTGTCCGCCGCGCTGATGCTTTTCTCTCGGATGAGTGCGGTGGAGAATCCGCTCTCCACGAATACCGAGGAGAACTCGAAGAAGACCATGGCCATGGTCACGAGTCCGAAGTCCTCCGGGAACAGCAGCCGCGCGAGCAGCACGGTGATCACGAAGTTCACGCCGCTGCCGCCCAATTTGTCCAGCGTTACCCACACCATCCCTGCGATGGACCGGTCCATCAGGGACGCATCGGGCGACTGGTCTTGCTGTTCCATGCGTTGCCTGCGCCCGGTGGCCCCGGTGCCGTCAGGTCACTTCAGTCCGTTGCCGTTCTTGCTTCCGGCTTTCATCGGGCTGTCCTTTCCGGAAAGCCGTTGCCACCAGCCTGCAAGTCCTGTGGGGGTCTCGGTCTCTCCGAAATACCCATAGCCGTAGCCATAGGTGCCCGCTCCGTCGAACCGTACGCCGTTCAGCACGATGAAGGGTTTGGGCAGCTTCTGCCGCACGCGGATCTCCTCGATCACCTTCAGTTGTGGCAGGCGCGTGTAGCCCGCCCGTACCACGTACATGGTGGCCTGGGGAAGGTCTTTCAGTTGCAAGGCGTCCGCCACCAGGCCTACGGGCGGGGTATCCAGGATGATCGTGTCGTACTTCTTGCGCAGGTCGGCGATCAACGTACGCAGGCGCCTCGAGAGGATGATCTCCCCCGGGTCCGGCGGTATCGGGCCGCTCAGGATCACGTCCAATCCGGGGTGCAGCCCGCTGTTCACGATGATGTCCTCGGCCTTCACGTTCTGGTCCACCAGGTAGTTCACCACTCCCGTGTTCACTGTACCAAGTGCGAAGTAGCGTTCCTGCTTCGGCTTGCGCAGGTCCAGTTCCAGGATCAGCACCTTCTTGCCTGACAGCGCCATGGTCATGCCCAGGTTCATCGCGATGAAGGATTTGCCCTCACCCGAGCAGGACGATGTGATCAGCAGCGTGTGCAGGTCTTCGCCCGGGGTCAGGTACATCAGGTCGGCACGCAGCAGTCGGAACATCTCGGCGACCACCGAGTTGGACGAGGCGCTCATGACCATGTTCTCTTTCGAAGTGCTGTTGGCGATGGAGGCCAGGACGGGCACGCTGGTGACCTTGTGGATGCTGGTCGCGTCCTCCACCCGGTCGTTCAGGTTCATGATCAACAGGGTGAGGGCGCTGGGCACCGCCATGCCGAGGAAGAGCGCGATCAGCCATACTTGGCTGCCCTTGGGGCTCACGGGCACTTCCGGTATCTCCGCGGGCTCCACCACCGTGCCCGTACTGGTGGTAACGGCCATGCTGATGGCGCTCTCTTCCCGTTTCTGGAGGAGGTACAGGTAGAGGTTCTCCACCACGCTCTTGCGCCGTTCTTTTTCAACCAATTGCCGCTCCCTACGCGGCAGGCTGCGTGTGCGGCTGCTCAGGATCTGCTGTTGCTGCTTGCTCTCGCCGCGCATCATGCGCAGGTCCGACTTCAACGCCACAAGGTTGTCCTTGATCGACTTGCGCATGTTGTCGATCTGCTTGTCCATCAATTGCAGGTCCGGATGGTCCGGCCCCAACTTGCGGGACTGCTGCTCGCGCTGCGCCAACAGCGTGTTGAAGCTCTGCAGCTCATTGCCCAAGGTGACGTTGTTGATGCTGAGGTTCGTGGGCAGGTACTCCTGCGCGTCCATGCCTTTCGAGAGCACGCCCTCGATCTGGTCCATCATCTCCATCTGCACCTCCAGATCGGAGATCTTGTGATCGTATCCCGCCAGTTCGGTCAAAAGCAGGCTCGCTTCCGCACCCAGTTCCACGGTGACACTGCTGCTCTTGAATGCTTCCACATCCTGCTCCACCTCGGAGAGTTCGGAGGTCACTACGGCCAGGCGCTCATCGATCAGACGGATCGCCCCTTCGTAGCCTTTGTTCTTGTCGTCGATGGACCGTGCGTTGTACGCATCGATCAGGCCCATCAGCACATCATGCGCCCGGTTCGGCGAGGCGTCCTTCAGTTTCAGCACCAGGATGCTCGACTCTTCCCCAGCGATGGACACATCCAGATGCTCTTTGAAATAGCCCACCATCTCCTCCACGGAAAGCGCCATCACGATGATGCTTTCGCCTGCACCGAGCGTGCGGTCGCTCCACAAGATCAATTTGCCTTCGGGCAGGATCAGCTGGCCGCCGAACTCACCTTGGTATTCCTTCTCGCCCACGATGAAGCGGTAGCCGCCTTTGCCGTCCGGCACCACTTCCCCCGTTACCCGACCGCGTGATGTGGCCGGGGACCAGTCCAGTATCCGCACCGGCGGGTCGATGTAGATCTCCTTCAGCACCGGTCCGGTATCGCGGAAATACCGCCATTGCAGGCTGTTCTTGAAGACCACATCGGCCATCAGCGGGGAGGAGAGCAGCACGAGCACCTCGTTCTCCAGGTTCTTGATCTTCTTGCCCAGGCCCAGCTCCGCGAAGAGGATGTCCTCGCCGTAGCTCTTCTCGTCCTTGATCAGCACCTGCGCTTCCACCTGGTACAGCGGTGCGGTCACCTTCAGGTACCAATAGGCCACAGCGGAGGCGATGATCAGCGACAGGGCGAAGAGGTACCAGTACCGCTTCACCTTGCTCCAGAGCAGACGCAGGTTCTGGCCGCTTTCCGGCCGGGGGGCGATGTCCGACAGGGCCGTCACCGTGTGGTCAGGAAGATGGTGACGATGCTCAGCGCGGACATCATGATCACGCCGTAGCGCTCCACGAAGTCCCCGCGCGTAGCGTACTGCTTGGCCTTCATCGGCTCGACGTACACGATGTCATTCGGGCTCAGATAGAAGTAGGGCGAGGAAAAGAGGTTCCGGTCCTGCGTGTTCACCCGGGCGAATTCACGCACGCCGTTCCGTTCGCGGATCACCAGCACATCCGTGCGCTCGGCGTACGGGGTGAAATCACCGGCCATGCCCACGGCCTCCAGAATGGTGAGCCGCTCATTCGGGATGATATAGGTGCTCGGTCGTGTGACCTCGCCCATCAACGTTACCCGGAAGTTCATGAAACGGCATTGCACCGAGGTGTTCAGGATGTACTTGTCCAATCGCGTGGTGATCTCCTGGCGCAGTTCGTTCAACGTTCTTCCCTGCGCCTTCACCGCGCCGATAAAGGGCATGTGGATCTCCCCTTGTTCGTCCACCCGGTAGCCTTCTTGGATGCCCAATGCACCTTCGCCGGAAGCCGCGCCGGAAGCCGAACCCGGCGAAGCCATGCGCTGCTGCTGGAACACGATCACCGTTGCGGGATCGTTGCTCGTGACCTGTATACTGATGATGTCCAACGGCCTGATCCGCAATTCCGGGATCGAATCGATGGGCAGCTTCTCTGTCCGCACATCGTTGAACATCACCATCTGACTCAGTTTCACGCTGCCACAGCCGCTGAACAGGAACAGGCTGAGGCCGAGCCAAGGCAGGAGAAGGGCGGAGCGGATCATGTGCAGAACTGGACCGACCATTGCTTCGGCTACGCGATCGAACGGAGGGATCCCCTCGGGCCGCTGTGCCAAAGCCTTGGAGCGGGGGCTGTTCGGCCTTCCACCCCGGTCACGAGGCCTTGGTTCCATGCGGGCCGGTAAAATTAGCCGGGAGCCTCCGGTTGTCAAACCGGGAGTTCGGATCGACGAAGGCTTACAGACGATGGACCGACCCGGATTCAGCGCGCGGCCTCCACCGTCCCGCTCACCTCACCCAGACCGATGCGCAGGTCTCCTTTTTCGCAATAACCGCGCATGGTGACCGTGTCGCCGTCCTGCAGGAATTGGCGTTCGCTGCCATCGGAAAGCTTCACTGGCTTGGTGCCTTTCCAGGCGAGTTCCAGCATGCTGCCGAAGCTGTCCGGGGTGTCACCGCTGATGGTTCCGCTGGCCATCAGGTCCCCCGCCCGCACATTGCAGCCGTTCACCGTGTGGTGTGCGAGCTGCTGGGCCATGTTCCAATACAGGTGCTTGAAGTTGCTGCGACAGATGATGGTCTCCGTGCCGCCCTTGGGCGTTAGGCCCACTTCGAGCTGGATGTCGAAGGTGCGCGCACCGCTCGTTCGCAAGTAGGGCAGGGGCTCCGGATCCTGCGCTGGGCCTTGGGTGCGGAAGGGTTCCAGCGCATCCAAGGTCACCACCCACGGTGAAATGGACGAGCCGAAGTTCTTTCCCAGAAACGGTCCGAGGGGCACATACTCCCACGCTTGGATGTCGCGCGCGCTCCAATCGTTGAAGAGCACCAGACCGAAGATGTGGTCTTCGGCCTCGGCGGTCGTGATGCGCTCGCCCAGTTCCTTGCCTTGGTAGGTCAGAAAGCCGACCTCCAGTTCGAAATCCAATTGACGAGAGGGCCCGAATTCCGGTGCCGCATCCGGACTCGGCTTGAACTGTCCCATGGGACGGCGGATCGGTGTGCCGCTGGGAACGATGCTGCTGCTGCGGCCATGGTAGCCAACGGGCAAGTGCAGCCAGTTGGGCAACAAGGCGTTCGCCGGATCACGGAACATGCAACCCACGTTGTACGCGTGTTGGCGGCTGCTGTAGAAATCGGTGTAGTCGCCGATGGAGGTTGGCCGCTCCATGATCAAGTCGCGCACAGGAATGATCGCCTGTTGGATGGCATCGCGGTGCATGCCGTTCATCGCCGAGTCATCGCGCAGCAATTCGGAGAGTCGCTGACGCAGTTTGCGCACAGGTTCCGGGCCTTCCATCAGCAGGATATCGAGGACGCCCATGAAGGCGGTTTCTCCCCCGTGGATCTCCGGAGGTTCGATCAGGCCTGATCCGGCCAGCACGGCCAAGTCGATGGCGTTGTCGCCGATGCGGGTGAACGAACTGGAGTTCACACCATCGGTGCTGCCCACGCCGAAAGGGATGTTCTGGATCGGGAAATCGCTCTTGGTGGGAATGGGGAGCCAGGAGCGGAGGGCGGGGTCGTTGGCCGGGATATTCATGGGCCGCAAAGGTGCATGGTGGAACGGCTCAGAAGATCGTGCGACCGGCGTTCAAGCACCGGCCGCTTTCAACAACTCCTGGGCTTGCTTCGAGCCCGGTTCGAGCTTCAACACCTCGCGGGCGTTCGCTGCGGCCTGTTCCTTCTGCCCCAGATGATATTGGCATAGCCCGCGCAGCAAGTACGCGTCCGCACGGCGATGGCCGAAGCGGTCCATCGCGGTTGAAATGTCGCCCAGTGCCTCGGCATACTGCCCATCCCTGAACCGTGCCCTTGCCCGTAGAGCGTAAGATTCCCCAACCCGGCCGTGCCCGATCCGGATCGCCTGTTCAAGGTCTTCCAAGCAGCCTTTCGGATCGCTGGTGTAGCGGGCCATCGCGCGGTTGTGCAGCAATTGGCCGGTGACCGGTCCTTTGACCACCGCACGGTCGAACCAGACCATCGCACTGTCCGTGCGGCCTTGGCTGCCATAGAAGGTGGCCAGCGCCTCGAACAGTGGGCCGCTGGACGCCCCCGCGCGAACCCCTTCCTTGAGCGCCATGCCCGCTGAATCCAGCAGTGCCGGGGAGCGTTCCAGCCCGCTGCGCTTTCCGTACCAACTACCGAGATTGGCGTACGCGTCGGCGTCGGTGGGGTAGTGGTCGATCACTTGGCGGAAAAGCGTGCGCGTGTTCTGCCACTTGTCAGCTTGTGTCCTGGTCATCGGGATGAACAGGAGAATGACCCCCGCGATGGTGACCGACCATATGCGCCCGCGTGAAGGATGCGCGCCGAGCAGATGGTCGATGCCGTAGGCGATGGGAAAGGCCAGACCGATGTAGGCGAGGTAGGTGTACCGCTCGGCCATCACCGCGCGGCCTACCGGCAGGAACTGGAGCACGAGTGCGACACAAACGCTGAAGAACGCGATCCCGAAGAACACCGCTCGGCCCTTGCGGAGCGACCATGTGGCCAGCGCGAGCATGGCCAGCATGATGAATGGCCCGCTCCAGAAAAGCATGCCGCGCGCACTACCCGCAGGATACGGATGGAAGGTCGCGAACCCCGTCGGCAACAAGAAGCGTACGATGTACATCGCGTAGCCGTAGGCACCGTAGCGCAACTGGTCCAGCGCCGAGTAGGGCAGCTTCTCCGCGACGGCTGCCGTGGTGCCCAAAGCGCGGTCCACGTGCAATAGGCCGTGGAAGTCCCCTCCGGATTGCACATTCAAGGCGATGAGGCCGACAAGCATTGAGATGGCGAAGAGCGGGATCTTCTCCACCCACGGCCGCCAAGCCAGCAGCGAACGTCGTTCCCACACGTCCATCAGTACGAGAACAACAGGGAACACCACCGCCATCGCTTTCGACAAGCAGGACGCGACGAGCAGCAGCAATGTAGCCGCGTACCACAGCGGCTTGCCATGGCGGGACCAGTTCATCCACGTGCACAGACCGGCCATGAAGAAGAACGCGTAAAGCACATCCTTGCGCTCGCTCACCCACACCACGGATTCCACGTGCATCGGGTGCAGTGCGAAGACCGCCGCGCAGAAGGCCGCTACCGCGAGGTTGCCCCGCGTGAGGCGGTGGATGAACAACAGCACCAGCAATGTGGTCAGCGCGTGCAGCCAGATGTTCGTGCGGATGAAGGGCCCGGCGTTCGGCGGGTCACTTGGTCGGGCGTGGTCCGCTGAACGGCTGTTCCACACCAGCGTCATCATCGTGAGCGGGTGGTAGTTCAGGGAGACAGGCGTGCGCCACAGGTCCGCTGTATGCGCATCGTCGGGATGCGATACCATCGGGTTCTCGAGCACATAGGTCGGGTCGTCCCAGCTCACGAAGTCGTTGTCGAGCGCAGGGGAGAAGGCCACCCACACCGCGATGAAGAGCGCGACCATCGTACCATAGAGCCACCGGTCCGCAAACGGAGCCGCTGAATTGACAGGCGGGTCCTTGGGTTCCTTTCTAAGACCTGATCCTTTGCGTGGCATGCGAGGAGGGACGCGCAAGATAGCCGGGGCGGTCGCGGCGAGCGGATGAGCGCGATCTTCACCACGGACAGGAGGACATGGGACCGTTCCGCAACCGCTCGATCGCCGCCATCGTGCTCGCGCATTTCGCGCTGATCGCGTGCTACACCTTCCCGCGCGAATGGGTGCCGGACCGCTTCCACTATTGGTCCATCACCTATGCGCGCCCGCTCTTCCACCAGGGCTGGGACCTGTTCGCGCCGGACCCGCCGCGCTGCTCGTGCGAGATCCAGGTCGGCTTGAACGACCGGGATTGGCGGCCGCTCGATGCTTCGCAGGACCATTACCTCGCCACGCGTATGGCCCGCAACATCGCGGCTTACCTGAACGGTGGTTCCCCGTTCCCGGACACCTTGCGCGTTGATCCGTTGATGGAGCGCGCCATGCGCGGCATGGTACGCGACATCGGCCGCGAGGTGAATGACTTGCGCTTCCGGGCCATGCAGCAGTGCGTGACGGATGATGAGAGGCCGCTCGACCGGTCGATCAGGTATGTGCCCATCGCCTTCATTGAACGGACCGGGCCATGAACACTGCGACCATCCGCCTGTTCCAGCGCGCGGTACACCTCTGGTTGCTCGGCTACATGCTTTCCTGTCTGCCCATGGCCGAGTGGCTGTGGGACTTTCCCGTATCGCCACCACTTCCGGTGCCGGGCGTCATGGGCTGGTTCATGAACGCGTTCGGGACCTGGGCGCCGTCAGACTTCGCGGAGCCTTCCGCTGGTCTGCTCATTCTCTTCGCGGCTTTCGGCGTGTTCCGGGAGCAGCCCCGGTGGATGGCCTTTCTTACCTGGATGCTGTTCAGCAGTTTGGTCCAGCGCGCATGGCTCGCCTCCTGTGGTGGCTTGTTGCTGATGAACAACGTGCTCCTCTGGATGGTGCTCTTGCGCCAGGACCCGTCAACGAAGACGGCCGGGTTCCTTTCGCAGTTGGCGTTCTGGATGATCCGCGCGCAACTGCTCTTCACCTATCTCGCCACGGGCCTGCACAAGCTCACGGGCGCTTCGTGGCTGGATGGGACCGCCGTGGGTATCGTCAGCAGCGATCCACAGTTCGGTCCGCTCGGGTTGGCTTCATGGCCCGCACTATCGGCCTTGGTCACTTGGGGCTTGCTCGCCTTCCAGTTCGGCTTCCCGCTCGCGGTGTGGTGGCGGCGTTCGCGGTATTGGGCCATGGCTTTCGGCATCACTTTCCACCTGGGCACGGCGATCTTCATCGGTATCCCACAAATGGGACTGGCGTTCATCGCGTGCTATGCCGTTTGGTTGGATGAGGATGTCGCGGAGCGCGTGTGGGTCCGCCTTTCGAATTCCATCGCACCGCGACGGGCGGTGATCACTTGACCTCGTTCTCCGGTTTCAAGCTGTCCAGAATGTCACTGGCCATGGCCGGGTTCACCCTGTCCACTTTCAACGTCCCGTCTTCTTTCACAGAGAGCAAGTAGACCTGATCGGTACTGGCGTTGGTGTCCAATTCAACTTGGACGTGTTGCTTCCCGACGCGCAGGTCCAAGGGTACCGGATCAACACGGGGTACCAATTTCACGACGTGATATTGGCCTTTCTGAAGGCAGCTCTCCGCTCCACCGTAAAGAAAGAGGCATGTAGTGGTGTCCAGTCCGCTGTGGTGCGAGTAGCAGAACCAATGTTCCGAGTTGCGGGTGGTGCTTTTCGGCCCGTGCGCACGCGAAAGCGAGCCGGTGTCCAGATCGATATCCAAGCGCACGGGCGCTCCGTTCCCACCGCCGGATGCCACAGCGGCAACACCGACGCCGATCGCACCGAACATGACACCCAGGGCCGCGAAGCTGGCAGCGTCCATGCCATCACCACCGTCGGGCGTCCAGTAGGTGTAAAGCCCACTCGGGGAAATGGTCACCTCATTGAATTCACGACCGGTATTCACGTACAGGCGTTCGCCATCACTTAGCGCCCAAGCCTGCAGGTCCCATTGGGGACCCTTCGGTCTTACCACGCGGGTCAGCTCGGTGGCATTGCTCGTCTCCTTCAGTTCAAAGGTCGTGGCCGTGTCGGGTGTGCCATCCGCGAAGTCCATGAAGCTGTAGTAGACGCCGGGCTTTGGTCGGCCGTCAACGATGGAGCGAATGCCCCGTATCTGACGTCTGAAGGACCTGCGCCATTCACGCTCGGATACCGGTTCGCCCCGGCCGTCGGAAGCGCCGATCATTTCGGCCGTCCTGCGCAGGCAGTTGTCCAGGGCATGGGCGATGTTCTCCGCGTGGTCGTTCGTAGCATCAAGCCCTCCACGACGGACGAGCGTTGTGCCGAAGGTGTAGAGGCGCGTCCATCCACTATCACCGCGCTCCAGTATCTGCGCGTTGAACCTGCAATAGGCCAACTCCTTGGTCGAAAGGCTGCGTTCCGTCACGTTCAGCGTGTCGACTTTCATCACGACATGACGGCCGTCAGACCCTCCGGTGTGGAACCTGTCCAGAAGGCCTTTCAATTCGCTGCACAGATCCCCCTTGATGAAGGCGTTCACGGGTTTGTTCGCGACCCCCTTGTAGATCGAACCGATCGGTGCGGCACGATCGAAGCTCACGATCACACTGTCAACGATAAGGCTGTGCGCGAGCGGGGCCGGGGGCCAGCCATCACCGGTGACACTGACGGAGCGCAGGTCGATGAAATGCTGTGCATCAACGGTCGGAATGAACAGCGTCAGGAGCGCGAACAGGACCGATCTCTTCAGGACACGCATGGGCACAGGATAGCACCAAGATGCGGAAAGTACCGATACGGCGTGCGGCTACTTCCCGACCACGACACCGAGCACCGCATACTCCTCCACGAACCAGAACCGTTGGCGCGCGCGGTCCTCATCGGTCCCTGTGGTGAGCACGTCGGGCAGTTCGATGTAGCCGCCTTTCACCGCCGCTCGCAGGAAGAGCCGGTCCCAGAAGACCGCCATGAGCCCGACCTGCGCGCCCGCACCATAGCCGGCGAGGTGGAACTTGTTGTTGAGGCCTTCGCCGAACAAGCGCACATCGCTGCGCGGGATCACCGGGCCGATGAACGCGCCTTCCGTCAGGAACAAGGCGTGTTTGCGGGAGGGGCTGTCCCACAAGCGATCATAGTGGTCGGCATCGGCGCTCACCAGGTTCAATCCGTCCGTGTGCTCGTAGATGAGGAAGTCCTCCGACAGGGTTACCTGATGCTCTTCGCTACCCGCGTACTGCTGCGAGCGGGCGCTGCTGATGCTGCCGGTGATGCGTACGCTCTGGTCCTGCGTCATCACATATTTCATGTGGTCCATGCCCACGGAAAAGCTCCACTTGTCATTGAGGAACCAGCCCACCCGGTAATTGTACTGGGGCAGTGACAGGTCGCGGGGATCCAAATAGACCGCGAAGGAGAACGGCTTCGGCTGGTCGGCAGACGCCACATCGTGCAGGATGAAATCGTATCCCGGACCCTCGAAGTGGATGTTGCTGACGGAGTATTGCGCGCGGTTGTACCCCCAGTTGGCGAACACGCGGTGGCGCAGATGCACCGCTTCAGGTGTTTGGGCCGCGAGATGCACGGCAGGGACCGCGGTGACGAAGCAGATCAGGAACCGCGCTGCCGACCGCATCGTCATTTCCAACCCTTCGGTTTCTCCTTGTGACCTTCCAAGCGCACCCCGTCCTTGGGCGTTACGAGGATGAAGCCGTCGTCTTCCAATCGCTCCACGAGGTAACGTGTCTTCATCTTGCCGCTGGTGATGGTGACCATCCCTTTGCGGTCCACTTCCCATTCGCCGTCCACCTTGATGCGGCCGTTGCCCTTCTTCACTACGGACACATTGCCGTGCGGATAGAAGCAATAGAGGCCCTCCATGCCACCATCACCGGCGTACCAGCAACCGGTCAGGTTCGGGGCGATGCTGTCAACGGGGTATTCGGCCTGGGCCATCGCCGCGCAGACCGTGCAGAGCAGTGCGAGCAGGGATGTTATGCGCATGGTTCACCAGGTGAAGAGCGGGCGGAGGCGCATCATGCCGTTCACCTGGAAGCGGATGCGATTCAGCTCGCTTTCGTCCGCAGGGTGGGTGATGGCGGCATCGATGAGCTGGGCGACCTGCTGGCATTCGGCCTCTTTCAGACCGCGGGTTGTGATCGCCGCCGTGCCCAAGCGGATGCCGCTGGTGACGAAGGGGCTCTGTGTGTCGAACGGCACCATGTTCTTGTTCACGGTGATGTCGACCAGTCCCAGCACGCGCTCGGCCTCCTTGCCCGTGATGTTCTTGTTGCGCAGGTCGATGAGCATGCAGTGGTTGTCCGTGCCGCCGCTGACGATGTCGTAGCCTTTCTCCGTCAGGGCCGTTGCCAGAGCCTTCGCATTGGTCATCACCTGCTTGCCATAGTCCTTGAATCCGGGCTCCAGTGCCTCCCCGAAAGCGATGGCTTTGGAGGCGATCACATGCTCCAGCGGACCGCCTTGTGTTCCGGGGAATACCGCGCCGTCGAGGATCGCGCTCATCATGCGCGTTTCGCCCTTCGGAGTCTTCAATCCCCAGGGATTCTCGAAGTCCTTGCCCATCATGATCAGGCCGCCGCGTGGTCCGCGCAATGTCTTGTGCGTGGTGGTCGTTACGATGTGGCAATGCGGCAGCGGGTCGTTCAGCAAACGCGCTGCGATGAGCCCTGCGGGATGGCTGACATCGGCCAGGAGCAAGGCCCCCACGCTGTCAGCGATCGCGCGGAAGCGCGCGTAGTCCCAATCGCGGCTGTACGCACTGGCCCCACAGATGATGAGCTTCGGCTTCACCTCCTTGGCCTTGGCTTCAACCTTGTCCATGTCCACTCGGCCCGTAGCCTGATCCACGCCATAGAAGGTGGCGTGGTACAGTTTGCCGCTGAAATTCACCGGGCTGCCATGGGTGAGGTGGCCACCGTGGCTGAGGTCGAAGCCCAGGATCGTATCACCGGGCTTCAGCACGCCGAGCATCACGCTGGCGTTGGCCTGCGCGCCGCTGTGCGGCTGGACGTTCGCCCAAGCGGCACCGAAGAGTTCCTTCACCCGGTCGATGGCCAGGTTCTCTGTTTCATCCACGTGCTCGCAGCCACCGTAGTAGCGCTTGCCTGGCAGCCCCTCGGCGTACTTGTTGGTCATCACAGAGCCCATCGCCTCCATTACTTGGGCACTGACGTAGTTCTCGCTCGCTATCATTTCCAATCCCTTCACCTGGCGCCACCGCTCTTTCTCGATGATGTCGAATACGACGGTGTCGCGTTTTGTGTCGATCGGTGCGTTCAATATGTCGGCCATGGGCAGGGAATGGGTGGCTAAAGTAGGAGGGGCGCGTGTCGGTGTGTCATCGCTGGGGCAAGTACCCCTTCGCTCGCAGTGAATCCACCAAGCGGGCGTTGAAGATCCGTGCGCCGGCCTCATTCAGGTGGTTGTGGTCGCAGAAGTGATCGGTGTCGCTCAACTCGTGCGCGTATGCGAAGTCCAAGTAGCGTAGGCCGTGCGCGCGGGCCGTGCTGTCCACGAAGTGATGGAACAGCGCATGCTTCGCGGTGTCGCTCTGGTGCGGGTAGAAGTGGGTGGTGAGCACCAGTTCGATCCCGCGTGTTCGACACAGTTCGATGCACGCGGTGAAATAGCGGCGCTGGTTGGCGTTCATACGCCAGGGTCGCCCGACGTCATAGCGCACATTGGCCGGTGCGCGGGCTGCCCGTACAGCGTAGCCGGCACCGCGGTACGTGCTGTCGGTGAACATGGGCCCCACATCGCGGGTGAAGTAGCGCAAGGCCATCATGTTCAAGGCGCGCAGGTCGTGCACGCCCCAGGCCATGCCCCAGGCTTCGGCATCCGATGGCACATGCTGCGTCAGTTCGGAGGTGCTTTCCATGCCATCCTGCGTGAAAGCGTTCTCGTACATGTCGAAGATGACCAGCGGCGTGCGCGAACTGTCCGCGTATTGTTTCAGCACGTAGTAGCCGTTCATCGGGGTCTGCGCGCTGGAACCGAGATTGAACATGCGGTAACCACGGTCTTGGAACACGCGCGGATCATAGCCCCGGTAAGCATGTGAGGACCCCAGTACCACGGCGTCCCATTTGGCCGCCGGGTCGAACTCGGCGTACTGCATCCAGGCCGCACCGCCCTTCCATTGGTAATAGTCGCTGGTCCGGTAAATGAGCGGCCTTCCCAGGAACACCGTTTTCGTCAGGATATAGAAGACGACCAGATAAAGCAGCACCGACAATGCCAGGAACCGCGCACCTTGGATGAGCAGGCGTTGCATCGTTTCAGAACTGGAAGTAGATGAAACTGGTGGATCCGAAGTAGCCGAAAAGTAGGATCGCCACCGCGAGCACGGCGAACGCGAGTTGACCACGCCACCGGTGCGGCCAAGGTCGTTCGCGCTTGATCCACGCGTCATAGATCGGGTCAATGAGGACGAAGAGCAAGGTCAGCACGGCCGTCAGGTCCAGGATGCCGGTGGGCACATCATCATACAGTTCGCGCAGGTCGGCGAGCCGCCATGGGGTGGAGAGCAACCGGTCGTACAGTGTGAAGGCGTCCTGTACATGGTTCGCCCGGAAGAATACCCACGCCATGACAACCAGATGGAAGGTGATGAGGATGTTCAGCGTGCGCTTCAGGCGCGGCCATTGTAAAAGACCGGTCGCGTAGTCGAACCGTTTCCAGAAAGGCGCGAAGACCAGTGCAAGCACGAGATACAACCCATGGAGACCACCCCAGATGATGTAGGTCCAGTTCGCCCCGTGCCACAAGCCGCTCACGAGGAAAACGACGAAGAGGTTGTAGTACCAGCGCCACTTCACCACACGGTTCCCACCGAGCGGGATGTAGAGGTAATCGCGGAACCACGAGCTCAAACTGATGTGCCAGCGGCTCCAGAACTCGCTGATGCTCGCACTGCGGTAGGGCGTGCGGAAGTTCACCATCAGGTCGAAGCCCATGACCCGTGCCGCGCCCGAGGCGATATCCGTGTAGCCGCTGAAGTCGCAATAGATCTGGAAGGCGAAGAGATACGTGGCCAGAAGCAGGCTCAATGCCTCGTATTGGCCAACGTGTCCGTAGACCTGATCAACGACCGCCCCGCACCGGTCCGCGATCACCAGCTTTTTGAAGAAGCCCCAGAGCATCTGCTTCAGGCCCCAAACGATGCGGTCATGGTCGAAGTCCGAACGGATCCCGTGACCATCGGAAGCGTTCAATTGGTTGAGCAGGTTGCCCGGCCGCTCGATCGGTCCAGCCACCAGCTGAGGGTAGAACATCACATATAGCGCGAACACGCCGAAGCGGTGTTCCGCTTTCTGGTGCCGCCGGTACACCTCGATGGTGTAGCTGAGCGACTGGAACGTGTGGAACGACAGGCCGATCGGCAGCACCATGCCCGCCGGCAGCCAGCCGAAGAAGGTCCACTCCTTCAGCTTGGGAACGTGGTACTCCACACCGATGCTGCCGAACAGCGCAGTGAGGTTGCCGTTCAAAAAGTCCCAGTACTTGAACACGGCCAGCACGCCCACGTTGGCGATGATGCTCGCGATCAGGTAGACTTTCCGCCGAGGCCCTTCCGATCGTTCGATTGCGATGCCCGCCACGTAGTCCACACCGATGGTGAAGGCCAGGATGAGGATGAAGAGCGGCACGAAGGCCATGTAGAACCAGCAGCTCGCCAGGAGCAGCAGGAGCCAGCGCTGGTTCTTCGGCAGCAGGAAGAAGAGCCCCGTGACCAGCGGGAAGAAGAGCAGGCAGAACTCGGCGCTGTTGAAGAGCATGCGTCAGGCCGGGTGGCAGGAATGGACGGAGCGAACGGTGCGGTGGTTGTTCTCCGACGCGGAAACAGTTCGCAACACCATCAAGAGTTCAACAGGTTTTCCAGCAACCGTCCGTGCACGACCTCCGCGTTGAAATGAGCTGACCAGAACACGCGCACGCCTACCCTCGCTTCAGCAGTGCACCAGCCACTGCTTTGGAATCCGCGCAGGCAGGAGGCCAGGTCCTGGGCGGTAAGGTCATGGGGCATGAGTATACCGGTCGTTGGAGTGACGATCTCGCTCACCCCGCCCGAATCGGCGGCGATCAGCGGTATGCCGAAGCTCGCCGCTTCCTGCAACGCGACTGGCGCACCCCCCTCCGTTTCGCTCGTGTGCACGAAGGCGTCCACGGCGTGGTGCTTGTACCAGTCGATCACTTCGGTGTTCGGGCGGCTGCCCATCAGTTCCACTTCGATGGTCGGCGGCAGGGCGCGCACGATGGGCTCCAAGCGTTCGCGCTCCGCACCATCTCCGAAGTGCGTCCATTTCACGGGCGTACTTAGCAGCGTCAATGCTTCCGCCAGCAGATGCACGCGTTTCAAGGGCACCAGGTTCGCGCAGCTGGCGATGCGCAATGTCCCTGACGGGGCCCATGGCCCGATACCGTGGTCCATGGTGGCCAGATGGCTCAGATGGAACTTCTCCTTCGCCTCCGGGTAGCGCGCGCGCATGTGCTCCTGTCCCGCCTTGGCTATGGTGAATACGTGGGCCACTTGCTGCACATGGAAGGCTTGCAGCATCTGCCAGTTGTACTGCGCCCGGTGGTCGAACATGTCGAAGCCCATCATGCGCGAGATGAATCGGACCTCCGGCGCGGCGAGCTTCCACAGGCCCAGCACGGTGGCCCAGTCGCTCGTCCAATAGGAGTAGAGTACGACGCGTTGCGGGTCATACAGGTGCGCGAACCGCGCGGTGAGTTTCCGCTCGCGGTACATCGCTTGGCGGATGCGGCTCATCAGGTTGCGCCTGCGTGCCGACCACGCTTCAGCGCTCGGGGCGGACGCCTTGCACACGCGCAGTACATGGTTCCAGCGCCGCAGGTCGGTGAGCACTTGCAAGGGGCCGACCGCTTCGTACGCGTCATCGCTGAGCAGTTGGATCACGTCCACGTTCTTCGGCAGCGCGCGCTTCGCACCTTCCGGCATCAGGGGGAAGAGCTTCACGCGATCGAAACCGCGCGCCAGGATGGGCAGTTCGCTTTCCAAAAAGGCCTCGCCGTTGCCGAAGGGGAAACGGATCGTGAAGAGCCAGAGCTCGCGACCGGTGCCTTTCGAAGGGTGGTCCACCATGGTGCTCATCCGTTGACCACGCGGCCCAGCAGGGCGTTCACGCGGTATTTCGCCAGGTACATCACGCGGTCCATCGGCCAGGAACGGCTCAGACGAAGATGCTCCATCGCCACCGGTGCGCCGTAGCGCGGAAGGTAGTGGTAAAGGCCGTCCCACGCTTGGGCGACACGTCGTACGAAGGCCTCACGCGGGAAGAGGTTGCGCTCGGTATTGATCATGAGCAGCCGGTCGAACCAGGCCCGCAGGGAACGCACGCGCGCTTTTGTCGGCTTCTGCTTGAACAGGTATAGACCCATGAGGTGCAGATCGAGTTCCTCCTCCGTGTGCGCGATACCGTGGAATTCGAAGATGTTCCGCGCCAGCACCTGGAAATCCGCATGCTTGTTCCGCCCATGGCTGATGTTCTGTTCACCACGGCGATAGAGCACGACGGGCTCTGCGATGTTGGCGAAACGTGTCACACGGCCCATCCGCGTCCAGAACAACCAGTCTTCGCCGATGCGCGGCCATGTCGGATCGTAGCGCAGATGATGCGCTTCCACCACGCTGCGGCGAAGGATGCTGGCACCCTGCGAAAGCGGCACGCCGAAGAGCTGCTGCGCGGCGCAATCATCCGGGTCGAGCGGGAAGGACCAGGACTCACGCGTGCTGCCGAACAAGTTGAGCCGCCCGCCGCTGGCGCCGATGTCCGGGTGCGTGTCCATGAACGCGATCTGCCTCTCCAAGCGGTCCGGCAGCGCGATGTCGTCGGCGTCCAAGCGTACGATGTACTCACCGGTGCAGGCGTCCAGTCCGGCGTTCGCGGCACCTGCAGGGCCCAGGTCTCGAAATCCTGGAATGTCCCGTTCAATACGCTCTCCACGGCTTCCTGCACGAAGGGCGCTTTGTTGAACACGGGGATGAGCACGCTCGCCTTCATCCGAAGAGATGCTTGAGCTTGCGGCGCACGCGGTAACGGTTCCAAGTGGTTCCATCCACGGCGAGCCGCGCCTTCGCCCAGCGCTCGGCCATGCCCGGCAGCAACTGGACCTCCCTGGTGAAGTCGCCATGATGTAGAATCTGCATCATGTTGAACTCCGCCTCCGTGTGGATGTGCCCGTGCCACTTCAACAGGAAGTGGACCGACATGCCGCGCACGATGGTGTAGTGGTCCTTTTCGTTGGCCGGAATGCCGCGCAGGACCGGTCGTTCCGGATAGCCGCGCGCGATCACGGCCGCGACATCCTCATTTCCCGTGCGGCTACAAAGCCCGTGCAGGATGGTCGCCATCTCGCGCAGGAACCCGCTGTGTTGCGTGACGGTCTTGCTTTCGTCATGCAGACGGAAGGCGGCGAAGGGTGTCGCCTCGAATCGCATATGCTCCGGACCGTAGCGGAAAAGGAACTGCCACCAGAGTTCCAGGTCCATCACGTAGCGCAGGGCCGTATCAACGCCGCCGATCGTGCGGACCACATCCATCCTCCAGAATGTGGCGGGCTGGTTCACGATGGGGTCGCAATAGAGACGTTGGGTATCACGTGCGTCGTTGATCCGCGCTTCCGGTGGGGTCCCGCTTCCGACGTAGTTCAATGTTCCACCAAAGAGCAGTAGGTCCGGATCGGTCGCAAAGGCCTCTGCCACATCGCTGAGAACGCCCGGCAGCAGCGCATCGTCGCTGTTCAACCAGCTGAAGATGTCGCCGGTGGCATGCGCCAAGCCTTTGTTGATGGCATCGCTCTGGCCACGATCGTTCTCGCTGCACCACCACGCGAACTTCCGGGCGTTCCGTTCGATGATGGCCTTCGAACCGTCCGTGCTTCCACCATCCACGACGATGTGCTCCAATGAGGCACCGTATCCCTCTTCATGCAGCGAATCGATGCACTCCTCCAGGTACGACGCCTGCTGGTAGCTGGGCGTGACGATCGAAATGCGCGGAGCGGACATCGGTGGCCGGACTATACCCTGGCCGTGCGGCGGAGGGGCCGCGAAAGTACCGAGCGGTAAACGGCCAGCACCTCGCTCGCATAGCCTTCCACCGTAAAGCGCT
>JBGAJW010000107.1:0-9005 GCA_044224725.1 Flavobacteriales bacterium | reverse complement strand
ACTTCATGCACCTGTACAAGGAGCACGTGAATGCACCTGTGATCGATGACCATGGTCTGTCATTCATGGCCTTTTACGTGCCAGAGGAGCACTTCACAGAACCGCAAATGGTCCAGAAATATGGAGCCAAGCGATGGGCTGAGTTGAAGAAGCACTACGACGAGGCGATCAAGACCATTGATAGCCTTTCTGATCAGCGCTTCGCCGTGCCAATGAAGTACACGCTCGCGTACGTTGACAAGCGCGAAATGCCGGAGATGTCCTTGGAGAAGATCCAACAACCCGCAAGAGAATCGGTGATCGTGGAGCGACAAGTCGACGCGCGCAAGACACATCCATTGCGTGCCACAGAAGTGCAGGAGGCAGTGAACGCGCGGTTACGGGAGTTCAAAGGGGGTACGGAGCTATTGGCGAAGGTTCATCCCACTTCAGGAGGCCGCTTCAACCAAGATGATTTCAATTCGATCGTCCGGAAGGAGGGCTGGCAAACCAGCAATAATCGCTTTCACTACGACCACGGTGAGTTGGCGCAACACACCTACACCACGCGCACGGTCGATTTCATCATCAAGCGTCTGACGACCAGTGCGGACTATCTCAAGAGGGCCAAAGAGGACTATAAGGCTGGGAACAGGAGAAAGAAGAGGCGACCAGGAAAATGACCTTGACTTGCAGTCACAGAAATACACCGCCTAGCAACCCCTCCCATGACCCAACCCTTCAGCGTCCGCATCTTCCTGGCCGATGGCGATCCGGCGGGCATCAAGGTGGTGGAGAAGAGCAACTGGACCGGTGTGGGGCTGGTGTTCCCGCAGCCCCTCTTCAACAAGGCCAAGGAACGGCCGGAGCTGCAGCGTACCGGCGTGTACGTACTGGTGGGACCTGGTGAGAGCGCTCAGCGCCCGCGCGTGTACATCGGTGAGGGCGATCCCATCGGGCCACGACTCAGCCAGCATGAACTGAAGAAGGACTGGTGGACGCACGCCGTGTGCTTCACCAGCAAGGACCAGAACCTGAACAAGGCACACATTCAATACCTGGAGTCACGACTGGTCGCATTGGCCGGAGCAGCCAAACGCTGCGACCTGGACAACGGCAACACGCCCCAGCCCCCCAGCTTAAGCGAGGCAGACCGCGCTGATGCCGAAGGCTTCCTTCAGGATGTGTTGTTGTGCATGCCCATCCTGGGTTATACCTTCTTCGAGCAGGCCAGTCAGGCCAAGGCGGTGAGCCAGCGCTATGAGTTGAACGCCCGCGGTGTGCAAGCCGAGGGCTTTGAGAGTTCGGAAGGCTTTGTGGTAGTGCGTGGTTCACACGCCGCACCGGACGTGGTGCCTTCCCTACCCACTTACTTCGTTGAGCAGCGCGCCGCGTTCCTGGCCAACGGCCTCCTCAAGCAGGAAGGCCAACTCCTGGTCTTCACCGAGGATTATGTGTTCCCATCACCAAGCAGCGCTGCAAGTGCCATCGCCGGCCGCAACATGAACGGGAGGGAGGCGTGGCGGACCATGGATGGCAGGACATTGAAGGAGGTGCAGGGAACAGATTAGCGCATGGACACCACTGAGCAGGACACCATCAACGCGCTGCGAAGCTTCGTCGTGGAGTGCACCGACCTGCGCGGGTTGGAGCGTTCGCTGGGCCGCTTCAACGTGTTCGATGTGCTGAAGACCGCCGAAAGCGAGATCCGGCACAGCAACATGCTCGCCTGGCTGCTGGACCCGAACGGTTCGCACGGCCTTGATCAGCTCTTTCTGCGCCGCTGGCTGATGCTGGTGTTGAACGAAGCGGAGATCGAGGCCCTTCCTCTGGATCCCGTGGAGGTGGACACGGAGCCCTTCGCCCGGGTGGAGGTGCTGCGGGAATGGGAGCACATCGATGTGCTGGTGAAAGTGCGCTTGAAAAGCGGTGAAGAGTGGGTGGTGTGTATCGAGAACAAGGTGAACGCCCGACAGAGCAAAGGGCAGCTGAAGCGATACCGTGAAGTGGTGCAGCGCATCTTCCCGCAAGCGCGCCGCGTGTTCATCTTCCTTACCCGGAACGAAGAGGCACCCGAAGACCAGGAACAGGCGCATTACGTGAGCGCGCGTTACGAAACGATCAAACGCACCCTTGACCTATGCCTTTCCGAAGCACACGACGCGCTGGGGGCCGGGCCGCGCTACCTGATCGAACAATACAACCATTTGATCAACGAACGCTTCATGCAGAACTCAAAAGAGCGGGAACTGGCGCTGAAGATCTACCAGGAACACCGCAAAGCGCTCGACTACATCTTTGAACAGATACCGGACAAGCTGAACGAAGTGGGCGCCTTGGTGGGCGGTCTGGTGAAGAACGCAGGGTACTGGACCAAGAGCAACAAACCGGTGGTTTTCCTACCCAATGAATGGCGCCTGCCACAGAACATGGCACCAAACGATTGGCCACGTGTCTGCCTGGAGATCCGGATGTCGGAGGACAAAGTGGTGGTGCGGCACAAGCCCGTCAGGAGCTGAAAGATCCGGCGTGGCGTCAGCGGCTATTCATGCTGGCCAAACAAGAGAATTGGCTAGGCTACAATGCGTCGCGACCTGGCCCCATCTGGTTCACCTTCTACAACCATCCGCTCACGCAGATACCTTTCAGCGGCGGCCCGGACGAGGTAGCAGCGGAGATCTTCGCCAAGACGCGGGAGGCGCTGAACGATGTACGGTTCACCCGCATGGTAGCCCTTGTCGGCGGTCTGCTGAACGAACTGGAACCAAACGAGTTGAAGGAAACATGACCTCCTCCGCCATCTTCAACAACGTCTGGAACTTCTGCCACACCGCGCCGTCGCCAAAGCGCTATGGCGCGTCGGTGACCTGCCTGCCTGCCTGCTGTGGCAGGATGATGGCGTGGGCTACGGTCGATGAGCATGCCCAAGCGCACTGAACACCGTCGCGACCCGGACGACATCGAGATCACGCGCTTCGAGCTGATGCGCATTTTCGATGGCGATGAGGACTGGCTGCGCACGCTGGAGCACAGCTTCTTCTGCTGCGAATGCCATGCGCCGAACCGGCGGTTGATCAACTACCGGGTGATGGTGAACGATCTGTTCGACATCGCCCTTCAAGGCACTTGCAGCGGCTGCAGCACCATCGCCGCCCGCTATGTGGAGACCGGCGAAGACCCGGAGAAGGTGAAGCGGATCAAGGCGGTGTTGCGGGAGCGGAAGAAGGGGTGATCGAACGGCCTCAAAACGGCGTCAATACGGCCTTTGAGCGAGCCTCGACCCACTAAGCTCAATTCTTTGCGCTTAATTTGCCTGAATAAGCTCGATCGTTTGAGCTTATTCCTGAGTCATGCTCGAAGTCCCTGAAAGTGAGATCCTTGCCCGCATGCGGGAAGAGAACCCGTGGTGGCAGGTGGGCCAAGGGATAGACCCTGAACTGAAGGACCTGCCGCGGCGCGCCTACCTGGCCAACTTCGGCGAGCTGGTGCGGCAGAAGGATGTCCACCGCGCTGTGGTGCTCATGGGTCCTCGCCGTGTGGGGAAGACCTACTTGGTGAAGCACACCATCCACGACCTGTTGGAGAACCACGGAGTGAGCGGCCGCGACATCCTCTATGTGATGCTGGAAACGCCGATCTACAACCGGCTCTCGCTGGACGACCTGGTGTCACGCTTCCGCAAGTTGTTCCAGCGACCCGCCGGACAAACGCTCTACATCTTCTTCGACGAGATCCAGTACCTGAAGGATTGGGAGGTGCATCTGAAATCGCTGGTGGACCGCCACCGCGACATCCGCTTCGTGGCCACCGGCAGCAGCGCTGTGGCCTTGAAGACCAAGAGCGCAGAGAGCGGCGCGGGGCGTTTCACCGAGTACATGTTGCCGCCATTGACGTTCGCGGAATACCTGCGCTTCATCAACAAGGAGGACGACCTGATCACGTGCATACACAAGGGGGAAACTTCGCGCTATGCTGCCAATGACATCCTGGCGCTGAACGCCGAGTTCATCAACTACATGAACTATGGGGGTTATCCGGAAGCGGTGTTCTCCATCAGTTTGCAACGCAACCCACAGCGCTACATCAAGAGCGACATCATCGACAAGGTGCTGTTGCGCGACCTGCCCACGCTGTATGGGATCACGGACATCCAGGAACTCAACAGCCTCTTCAACACGCTGGCCTACCACACCAGCAAGGAGGTGAGCATGGAGGAGCTGAGCAAGACGAGCAACGTGGCGAAGAACACGTTGAGCAAGTACATGGAATACCTGGAGGCCGCCTTCCTGATCCGCCAGATGCGCCGCGTGGACGAGGACGTGACGCACTTCAAGCGCAAGACGATGTTCAAGGTCTTCCTTACGAACCCGACCATGCGGGCGGCGCTGTTCAATCCGTTGCGTGAAGGCGACGCGGCCTTGGGGCAGCAGGTGGAGACCGCGATCTTCAGCCAATGGATCCACAACAAGGACTTCATCGACTCGCTGCACTATGCACGCTGGGACAAGGGTGAGGTGGACTTCGTGAGCCTCGACCGGACCGGACACAAGGCGCGTTTCGCGGTGGAGGTGAAATGGAGTGATGCGGCGATGAACGACCCGCGCGAGATCAAGGGCCTGATCGCGTTCAGCAAGAAGCACAAGCTGGCCCGTCCGCCGCTATGCACAACGCTCACGCAAAGCGGAACGCAGACCTTCGCCGGTGTGGAGGTGGAGTTCACACCAGCGAGCCTACATTGTTACACCGTCGGAAAGAACACCCTTGAGCGCAGCGTGCGCTACTAAGCCCATGACCTCCACCGCCATCGTCAACAAAGTCTGGAACTTCTGTCACACCCTGCGCGATGATGGGGTGGGCTACGGCGACTACTTGGAGCAGCTCACCTACCTGCTATTCCTGAAGATGGCCGATGAGTACAGCAAGGCACCGTACAACCGCGACACCAAGGTGCCGAAGGGCTTCAACTGGCAAAGCCTTCGCGGCAAGAGCGGCGCCGAACTGGAGAGCCACTATGTGAAACTGCTGGACGAGCTGGGCAAGAAGACCGGCATGCTGGGCGACATCTTCGTGAAGGCCCAGAACAAGATCAGCGACCCGGCCAAGCTGCACAAGCTTATCAACCTCATCGATAGCGAGGATTGGGTGGTGCTGGGCGCCGACGTGAAAGGCGACATCTACGAAGGCCTGCTGCAGAAGAACGCCGAGGACACCAAGAGCGGTGCCGGGCAGTACTTCACGCCGCGCGCGCTCATCCAAGCCATGGTGGAGTGTGTCCGTCCGCTACCGGAGAGGACCATCGCCGACCCGGCCTGCGGCACCGGCGGTTTCTTCCTCGCAGCCTATGACTACTTGAACAAAGAGCACAAGCTGAACAAGGACCAGCTGAAGCACCTGAAGTACGAGACCTTCCACGGCTGGGAGATCGTGACCAGCACCGCGCGCCTGTGCCTGATGAACCTCTTCCTGCACAACGTGGGCGACATGGACCACGAGGCGGACATCACCCGCGACGACAGCCTGCGCACAACACCGAGCCAGAAGTTCGACTACGTGCTCACCAACCCGCCGTTCGGCAAGAAGAGCAGCACCACGGTGACCAACGAAGCGGGCGAGGAGAAGCGCGAAGCCCTCACCTACAACCGCCAGGACTTCTGGGCCACCACGAGCAACAAGCAACTCAACTTCGTACAGCACATCTGCAGCATCCTGAAACCCGGCGGATCCGCCGCCGTGGTGCTGCCGGACAATGTGCTCTTCGAAGGCGGCGCCGGTGAGACCGTGCGCAAGCAGCTCTTGAAAACGACCGAGCTGCACACCATCCTGCGCCTGCCCACCGGGCTCTTCTATGCGCAGGGCGTAAAGGCCAACGTGCTCTTCTTCGAGAACAAACCCGGCGCCAAGACCCCCTGGACCAAGGACGTGTGGATATACGACTACCGCACCAACATCAAGCACACACTGAAGACCGACCCGCTCCAGTTCGAGGACTTGGCGGATTTCATCAAATGCTACAACCCCGCCGACCGGCACAAGCGCAAGGAGTCGTGGTCGGCGAAGTCACCTGAAGGCCGCTGGCGCAAGTACAGCTACGATGAGATCGTGGCGCGTGACAAGGCCAGCTTGGACATCTTCTGGCTGAAGGACGACAGCTTGGAGGATAGTGCGAACCTGCCGGAGCCGGGGGTGCTGGCTGCTGCGATAGTCGAGGATTTGGAGGCAGCGTTGGGGCAGTTCAAGTTGATAGCTTCGGACTTGAAGAAGTGATCCATGGAAACGCTGGTCAAAAGTGATGTCTTCGACCACGAAGGCAACACCTTTTTGATAGACGTGGTGCGACTGGACAGCGGGAAGGAAGTGATACGATTGAAGAAGACCATTCCCACAGGTCCTCGCGCTGGTTCACGCATTCTCCAATTCGACCAACTGGTTCTCGACCGCATCAACCAGCTGTTGAAGGCCAAGCCGGAAGAAGTGGTCTTCTCTACAACGACACGAATCACCGATAACCCTAGACTGAAGCGTTTGACCGTTGAAGACCGTGCCTATATCGTGAAGACCTACTTGAAGAATGTGACCGCTGCCGATATAGCCATCAAGTACAACTGTAAGCCAATGGACATCGAGCAAGTCTTGCGGGAGGAGGGCATCGCGGTTGTGGACAGCAAGCCGCCACGCCGATTCTGGCGAAAGAGATATTGACCATGGCCCTCCCCTCCTTCTCCGAGAACGCCATCAAAGGCCGCGTAGCCGAAACCATCATCCGCGAGCTCTTCCTCGCGCACAAGTTCAACGTCTTCGATTACGGCATGGAACGCAGTGTGCCGGGTATCGCAGAGCTTACGCGCAAGACCGATGGTCCTGTGAAGAACAGCATCAGCACGATGCCGGACTTCGTGGTGCAGGACCCTCGGAACAACCGCTTGCATTTCGTGGAGGTGAAATACCGAAGCAACGGTGCCTTCAGCATCGAGGACATCAAAGGGGATTATCCTTGGCCACATGCGTATTTCATCGTGGTCAGTCGCGAGCATGTGAAGTGCCTCACCTACAAACAGCTCGCGGCGGGCAAGGCCATTTCGCCAACGTGCAACAATCTGCTCATTGTCCGCAAGGACTTGGACCTTGACCGCAAGCTCATCGTGCAGTTCGGGCAATTGGCGAAAAGGTTCTTCACGGGCGTGTGAGTCTCTATCCACTGAACATGTCTAACGGGACGCTTCAAAAGTGCCACACCTGCTTCGCAATGGTGGACAGGTCACTTCCGCGTTGCCCAAAGTGTGGTGCCCACCAGACTTGGCGTCGGCACATCACCCTTTCGAACGGCGTGCTGCTGATCTTGGCGGGCACCATGGTCGCCGTGGTGGTCATCGGGTCCCGTCTTCTGTCTGCGGCAAACGAACACGGCTCTTCACTCACTTGCACCAAGACGATATCGACCGGTGACAAGATCCGTGCGCACGTGACCGTATCCAACACCGGCGACCGTCCTTGCGTGATCTCTTGGCTGACCGTGGAGTTCAAGGATGGGAATGGAGTGGTGGGTATGGCCCAACTATCACAGGATGAAGCACACGAGATGACCGTAACGGCGGGAGGGATACTCAACAAGACCGTTGTGTTGATGCCCTGCCCGGGTTCAGTGGAGATCGTCGCCCTGCACCTTTTCGTGCGGCATTTCGATGGCCGATTTGAGAAGATGGACTTGCCAGGTGGGCTGGCGGGCAGTTGTAGTAAAACCACGGCGCACACGTAATGTGTATGATTACCGCCCATTGCGGTGGAGCTGGATGACAAGCTGATCTGCCTTCCCACCATTCCCGAACTTCGGTCCCGGCATTTCTCCACCTGCCCAACCGCTGCTCATGCGCACACCCCTGCTCCCCCTGCTCTGCGTTCTCTCGTTGCAGGCCAGCGCACAGATCCCCCATGCGGGCTTCGAGGACTGGGCGTTCAACAGTAGCTACGCCGATCCCGTGGGGTGGTCCAGCTCCAACGCGATCACCTTCCCGGTAATGACCTGCGGCGAAGGCATCACGAATGCGCCGGAGGGCAGCCACTACGCCACGCTCACCTGCGCCACCGTGCTGGGCGGCGCCGTGGTAGCGGGCAGCTTGTACGCCGGCAGCCCGGAGCACCCGGCCTTCCCCTGCGTGCTGCGGCCGACGGCCCTTGTCGGCCAATGGGAATACTACCAGCAGGGCGGCGATTACGGCACCGTCCAAGTGGGCCTTACCCGATGGAATGCCGAGCTCGGCGTGCGGGAGGACATCGGTTCGGGCCTTATCTACTTCAGTGGGGTGATCCCCCAGTGGACCGCCTTCTCGGTCCCCATCACTTACCTGCGCCCCGAGTTGCCGGACAGCGCGGCGATCAGTTTCATCAGCGGCGTGAACCTCATCCCCGGGTCCAACCTTTCCGTGGATGCCCTGGGCTTCGACCTGAGCACGGGCGCGGCCGAAGCGAGCGCCCCTGCCGAATTGCAGGTAGTGCCCGGCGTGGGGGAGTTGCGCATACAGGCACGCAGCGCGATGCTGCGGCTGCGCATTACGGACATGAGCGGCCGCTTGGTGGCGCAGGCATCGGGGCCGAGCACCAGCCTATCGCTGGCGCCCTTGCCGCCCGGTCTTTACGTAGCGCACGCGGACTTGACGGATGGACGCGTGGCGGTGCGTGCGTTCGCGAGCTATTGAAGGAGGTGAAGGTGGAAGGTGGATCGCTTCGGTCCTGCCAGAGCGCAGGCCCTCGCGATGACGTCGGGAGAACGGATCGCTTCGGTCCTGCCAGGGCGCAGACCCTCGCGATGTCGTCGGGAGAACGGATCGCTTCGGTCCTGCCAGAGCGCAGGCCCTCGCGATGACGTCCGGGGAAGTGGATCGCTTCGCGGCCAGAGCGCCGCTCGCGATGACGGTAAGGGAGAACGGATCGCTTCGGTCCTGCCAGGGCGCAGGCCCTCGCGATGACGTCCGGGGAAGTGGATCGCTTCGCGGCCAGAGCGCCGCTCGCGATGACGGTAAGGGAGAACGGAT
>JBGAJW010000106.1:0-9035 GCA_044224725.1 Flavobacteriales bacterium | reverse complement strand
GGGTGGCCATTGTCGCCCCATCCTTTTCGTCGTGGGCACAAAGCGATAGTGCTGTCCGCGTCTGCCATGGATACATCCTACCGGCCAGCAAGGACCTCGTCATTCTCGGGGATCCGAGTTGGGAGCGCTGGAAGCCTACTAAGGCAGATGTTGAAATCGTTGATGCTCTTTTACGCCCAGAATTGAAGGGGAAGAGGAAGGAATTAGGGCTTATGAGACCTTGCCGATATCACAGGCAGTACTTGGGCTATATCGATGACGCTGGTGAGCGTATTGTTTGGGTTAACGCGGTCTGCGGAGCCCACCATAAGCATGAACTCGACCGTGAGCCGGTAATTGTTTTCGAGGGTGGCCCTTGTTACTGGAATGCCCGGATCAACATCCAACAGCGTACGGTGTTCGGCCTTGGAGCCAACTCAAAATAGTGGTAGCCCCAACCCCCAACCCACGCTCGGCTGTAGCGCGAGGTTATTGAGGGACCGCCAATCCCGCCAACCCACGCTCGGCTGTAGCGCGAGGGTCTAGACGGATCCGGCGCTCGGCTTGATACGCATGTAAAGGGTCTGCCGAGTGCCTAGCGGTCCATCCGCCTCCGGCGGCCTCCGGTAACTTCTCATTCCATTGTAAGCTTCCACCATCGCCTTACACTGAAGTGTAATTCAGCACAAGGCTATCCGTACCCTCATTCAGTGCGCCACTACCAGCTTGGCCGTCGCCCTTCCTTCCGCGCTCAACGCGAGGGTGTAGATCCCTGAAGCAAAGTGGGAGACGGGCAGCTCAAGCCGCTTGCCGGTCACTTGTTGCCGAACAACGACACGACCCATGGCGTCGGTGATCGATAGTTCGCCGTGGTCAACAGGAAGCATGGCGGTTACCAGATCGCCCGCTGGGTTGGGGAAGACGGACAGCACAGGCCTTTGGGCGGCGGGCCTTTCATCGACCCCCACGTACACCGGTGTGTGGTCGCAATTGCGCCAGATCTGCACATCACCCGTCAACTGCTCCACGCTCAAGAGGTCTGTTCCCGCATCGCCCGTAACGTCCACGGCGAACAGGTCCGTAACGTACGACGTGGCCAGGTTGAAAAAGCCATAGTCCGCGGTGCAGGAGTTCCACGCGTCCAAGCCCACTACGATACCACCTGTGGCCGGCAGGAAATACCGGATCCCGGTGGAGCCCGGCAGGGGATGTGGCACCCCCGTGATGGGCGCACCCGTCATGTTCCACGTTTCCTGCTGGAAGCCGCTCCCGTTCTGGTTCCAATACACATGCACGCTCGTGGCGGCCACCGTGAGCACCTCCGGCCAGCCATCGTCATTGATGTCCTTGATGCGGGTGACGCCGACATCCGCATTCAGGTTCTGCGGGCCACTGAACGTGCCATCCCCCTGGTTGATGTGCAAGCTGGCGAAGGAGGAGTTGTTCCCGTTCGCGGCCACGTCCGAGAGACCATCCAAGTTCACATCGCCGATGGCCATGGAGATGGGCAGGCCCGGCAGGTCCACTTGTACCGGTACAGGCGAGAAGCCGCCGGTGCCGTCGTTCAGGTAGCAGAGGATCACAGGGCCACCACTGAGGTCGTGCATCACGAAGAGGTCCGGAAAGCCGTCCGCGTTCGCATGGCCCGCTTCCACCTGCCAGATCAGGGTGGTGGAGGCCACAGAGCTGAGGTAGTTGAAGTTCCCGCCCGCGTTCGCGATCACCATCACGTGGTTCCCCTGCAGTTCCGTTACCAGGATGTCCTTGGTGCCATCCCCGTTGATATCCGCGGTGCGTATGTACGCCGCCAGGTAAGGCAGGTCGATGACGGGTCCTTCTTCGTAATGCCCGTCGTTGTTCCAATACACGCGCACGGAACTCTGCCCCAATGAAGTGACGAGGATGTCCGTGAAGCCATCGCCGTTCAGGTCATCCATCCACGCGTTGCTGTGGCTGGTCACGTTCTCCGTGTAGGCCAGGTCCGAGCAGAACTCCAAGGGGTCGGGCAGGCAGGGAATATCGATGGCGATGGTCGTGGGCCAATGTCCGTGAAGCCATCGCCGTTCAGGTCATCCATCCACGCGTTGCTGTGGCTGGTCACGTTCTCCGTGTAGGCCAGGTCCGAGCAGAACTCCAAGGGGTCGGGCAGGCAGGGAATATCGATGGCGATGGTCGTGGGCCACTCCCCGGAATTCACCCTGTGCGAACCGGTAGCGTATACGCGCGCCGAATCCGCGACCACCATATTCCATGCCTCCGGGTAGAACCGATCCTCAACTTGAGGATAGACGAGGCTCCAAAGGAGGTTGCCGAGGGTATCGATGGCTGTGAAATACGCGTCACCCAAACTCAGATCGCCCGTGTTCGTGGAGAGCAGCATCAGGTTTTCGCTCACTCGCACCGCATGGTGGCAGCGGATGGTCCCCGTGGTCGCCTGCTGAACAAGTACTCCGCTGGCGCTGAGCTTGACCAGGAAATTTTCGTTGGATGACCAGCCTTCGGCGATGACATAGATCGGTGTGGTCGGCTCTTCTTGGAAAAGGAATTCTGGCTGGCTGCTGGTGTCCAGCCCAGTGTCCCAATTCAAGTTCCCTCCCGGATCATACTGTACCACGTGTCCGGTCTCAAGTGGACCAGCAATGACGGCCAAGGTGGCGTTACCCACAGCATCAACCAAGAGGTCAACAGCTTTATAGAACCCAGGTTGGTCAGGTACAAGCAACTGATCCCAGAGATAGTTGCCGTTCGGGTCGATCTTCAGAACAAAGGGGTAGTTGTGCGGATCAACGACATCACCCGTTTGATAAGAGCCTGCCACGATGAGGTTACCGGCTGGGTCGAGGCGGATATCAGTTGGCAGGTTATTCAGCCCTCCTTCTGGCGCATAGGTGTAAGCCCATATGAGCGAGCCATCCGGACCGAGCTTCCGTATCCGGGTCTCCCAGTACTCTGTTGTTGGTTTGTGGTTGAATGCGACGTAGGTATTGCCGGCGTTGTCGCATACGAGATCTCCAGATCCAACATCACTGGCTTCGTAGGTCGTTCCTAACAATTCCGCATGGTTCCAAACCAATGCCCCGGCGTCGTCGAACTGCATGACGACTCCGTACCCTATCGATTGGGCACCGAATACAACACCATTCGGCGCACAAGCAGCGATGCCTATAGCGTTATAGAGTGTATCAGAGAGGACATGAAGCCAGATGCTGTCGCCGTTCATGCGATCCAAGCGTTCAAGTGCATACCCCCCCCCACCATCGGGATCATGCGAGAGCACGTACAGGTCGTTGTCGCCTTGCACCGTCAGGTCTATCCCATATGAGTCAAGGACCTCCCATGCCCCGTCATGCACCTGCTCCCAAGCGATGCCCGGCGATTGGGCGTTCACCGTCAGGTTGAAAAGCAGGAACAGTGCCGGTGGAAAGATGTTTGGCCTCATCGTAATGACGAAGATATGCGGGTGGGAATGGTAGCGCAGGGCCAAGGATGGAGCACCTGATAATTGAGCCATGTGCAGGTTGGCTTCAGGCCGCTTGCACAAGGCCTGGTCGACAACAACGGGATAGCCCATCGCCACGGGTCCGCCGGTCCGATAGATTCGATCACCATTCGCGCCAGTCATGACGGATCCACGCGCTTACATCACCGCTTATTTCCAAGGGGAGCGTGCGGAGATGATCTCCTTCCTGGCCTTCGCTGCCGTGCTGGTTGTCGCTGCAATTCTTTTATGGACCACGCGCGACGCATTCGCCCGGCCGCTGGCCATCGTGCTCATGGCCTGCGCAGCGGTATCGTGCTCGGTGGCCATACCGCTCCTGCTGCGCGATGGCCCCCACAAGGAAAGCCTATTGAAGCGCATAGAAGGGGGCGAAGTGACCAAGGTGTTGCAGGATGAAACGGCCCGCATGGAAACGGTGGTCCGCAACTATCCTTACTACCGGTACCTCTATGCCGCAGCCATTCTTGCGGTAGTCGTGATGATGCTCATCTTCCGCAACGCGACCACCTTGGGGGTGAGCGTTGGCCTCTTGGTCTTCGCGGCCACTGGGCTGGCGGTGGACCACTATAGCGAGACCCGCGCGGAGATCTATCTCAGCCACCTGAAAGACGCCCGACCATGACCGACCGCCGCTCCTTCATCCAACAAAGCGCCGCAGCATTGGGCTGCTTGGCCTTGCACCAGAACGTGGAAGCGGCCTACCCGGATGTGGCCAAGCCTTCGTCCTTCATCAACGACACCGGCGATGAAGCGGACTTCTGGCGGCAGATACGTGCGGCCTACGCGTGCAGCCCCACGCTCATCAACCTGAACAATGGTGGCGTGAGCCCTTCGCCCCGCGCGGCCATGGAGGCGCTGGACCACTACAACCGCATGTGCAACGAGGCGCCGAGCTATTACATGTGGCGCATCCTCGACCAGGACCGCGAGCCGCTGCGCATGAACCTGGCCGCCTTGGCCGGCGTGCCGCATGAGGAACTCGCCATGTGCCGCAATGCCACCGAAGCACTGAACACGGTGATCTTCGGATTGCCCTTGGTGAGCGGAGATGAGGTGGTAGTGAGCACCTACGACTACCCGAACATGTACAACGCCTGGCGGCAGCGCGGCCTGCGCGATGGGGTGAAGCTGGTGTATGCGGACCCGGTGCTGCCCAGCGAGGACGAGGCCGCGATCGTGGAGGCGTACACGAGCAAATTCACCGCGAAGACCAAATTGGTACACATCACCCATGTGGTGAACTGGAACGGGCAGATCATGCCGGTGAAGAAGATCGCTGATGCCGCCCACGCGAAAGGGATCGAAGTGCTGGTGGACGCCGCGCACTCCTTCGCCTTGCTGGATCACAAGATCCCGGATCTCGGTTGCGACTACTGGGGAACCAGCTTGCACAAATTCCTTTGCGCGCCCTTCGGCAACGGCCTCCTATGGGTGAAGAAGGAGAAGATCGGCAAGCTGTGGCCGCTGCTCAGCAACGACAAGCCGCAAGGGGAGAACATCCGCAAGTTCGAAACGCTCGGCACACGCAGCTTCCCGGTGGAAATGGCCACGGGCTACTCCTTGGACCTGCACAACCTGATCGGTTCCGCCCGCAAGCAGCAACGCATGCACTTCCTGAAGAGCTATTGGATGGAACGCGTGAAGGACGTGGCGGGCATCTACTTCAAGACCTCGATCGACCCCCGATACAGTTGCGCCATCGGCGTTTTCGGCATGGAAGGGAAGAAGGCTACCGCCATAGCCGATGAGCTGTTCGCGAAGTGGAAGATCCATACCGTGGCCATCGAGCGCGAGGCGAAGCCCGGTACGGAAGCGCCCTTCAACCATGTGCGCGTGACGCCCAACGTGTATACGACCACCCAAGAGTTGGACCGACTGGTCGAGGCGATCCATGCGCTGAAGTAGGCCCCGGGGAACGCCCAGCGGTCAGGAGCGCGCGGTATGGAAATGATCCGTTCCGAACGGAAGGGTGATGCCCAACGTTCAACAGCCGCACGAAGACGAAAAAGTGTGAACCGGGGGTGGCTCCCCGGAACAAGCGTATAAGTTCGCCGCCGCTTAGAAAGATGCTCCGCTCCGCACCCAACAGGATATTGCACGTGCTTCTCGCCTGTGCGTTCTGGTTCGGGCTGCAACTGTGCTTTCCGCAAGTGCTTCAAGCCGCGGATGTGCCCGGAACGGTGGAAGAGGTGAGCTGGCGGTGCATGGACCCGGACGACCCGAACGGGACGCCAAGCCTGGTCCTTGACCACGACATCTGCCCGACCCAGGTGCTCACGTTCAACGCAGCGGTGCTGTTGAACGCACCCTGCCGCTCCTTGGGAGCCGCGCATGGCCGAGGGAGCCTGTCGTTGCTTCCTGTCGAGGGCGTGCAGCCCTCCGCGCCTTGATCCGAAAAGTCCCGGTCGGCTGACCGGGCAAGCGGCTTCGCGTTGATCGCGGCCGTTCCCTGCGAGCACAGGTTTTCCGTAATCCCGCTTTCAACTTGGTGGCAACCGACCCGATGGGCATGGTGCCTCCGCTTCCCGATCACCGATCCATTCCTGGCATGTTCAACAGCAGTCGTTCGTTCAACTTGAAGTACTCCCCGAAACAGGGCCATCCTCAACGCCGCGCCGGTTGGCCCGCGTGGTCCGTCCTCGCGAGCCTGTGCCTTGCGGGCATGCTCGCCGGATGCGGTGCGCATGAGGAAGAAGTCGTGGAGGAAGCCCCGAAGTACCCGGTAACGAGCCCTCTGCTCGCGGATACCATCGTGCAACGCGACTACGTGTGCCAGATCCATTCTGTGCAGCACATCGAGCTGCGCGCACTGGAGAAGGGCTATTTGCAGGACATGCTGGTGGACGAAGGGCAGCACGTCACCGAAGGGCAGCTCCTGTTCCGGATCCGGCCGGTGCTGTATCAAGCAGAAGTGCAACGGGCGCAAGCCGAGGCCGAGTTCGCCGAGATCGAATACCGCAACACGAAGACGCTGGCGGACAGCAACGTGGTATCGCCCAACGAACTGGCGATGGCGCAGGCCCGCAACGACAAGGCCAAGGCCGAACTCGCTGCGGCACAAGCGCACTTGGGGTTCACGGAGATCCATGCGCCGTTCAACGGCATCATCGGCCGATTCCATGTGCGGAAGGGGTCCTTGCTGGATGAAGGCGAACTGCTGACGGAGCTTTCCGACAACAGCACCATGTGGGTCTACTTCAACGTGCCCGAAGCCGAATACCTGGAGTACAAGAAGCGGTCCCTCGCGGGCAATGGCACCAAGGTGAAGTTGAAGATGGCCAACGGCCAGCCCTTCGATCAGCAGGGCGAGATCACCGCCATCGAATCCGATTTCAACAACACCACGGGCAACATCGCGTTCCGCGCCACCTTCCCCAATCCGCAAGGGCTTTTGCGGCACGGGGAGACCGGGAACATCCTGATGGATTCCGATCTGAAAGGCGTGCTGCTCATACCCCAGAAGGCCACCTTCGAGGTGCTCGACCACCGGTACGTTTATGTGATCGACAAGGACAGCGTATTGCACACGACACGCATTGAGATCGGCCCAGAACTGCAGCACCTTTTCGTGGTGAACAGTGGGCTGAAACAGGATGATCGCATCCTGTTGGAAGGCCTGCGCAAGGTGAAGGACAAGGAGAAGGTGGACTTCGAGTTCGCCCCGCCCGATTCGGTGATGACGCATCTGGACCTGTACGCCGAGTGATCGGACGGCATAACACCTGAGACATGTTCAGAAACTTCATACAGCGGCCTGTATTGGCCATCGTCATATCGGTGCTCATCCTGTTCGTGGGTGGGCTGGCGATCAAGCAACTGCCCACGGCGCAATTCCCGGAGATCGCGCCCACCACGGTGAACATCTTCATCGCGTACCCGGGTGCCAGCGCGGACGTGCTCACCAAGTCCACCATCATCCAGCTGGAAACGGCGATCAACGGCGTTCAGGGTATGCGCTACCTCGCCTCGGACGCCACCAGCGCCGGTGAGGGCACCATCCGCGTGATCTTCGAACCCGGCACCGATCCCAACGAGGCCGTGGTGCGCGTGAAGACCCGCGTGGACCAGGTGATGCCCAACCTGCCGCTGCTCGTGCAGCGCGAGGGCGTGATCATCACCCCGGTGCAGCCCAGCATGCTCATGTACGTGAACCTCTACGGCGACGGAAAGGACGCGGATGAGCTTTTTCTGTACAACTATGCGTTCACACAACTGATCCCGGAGATCCAGCGGATCCCCGGCGTGGCGCAAGCGCAGATCCTCGGCAGCCGCAAGTACGCCATGCGCGTGTGGATGAAGCCCGACCGAATGCGCGCCTACAATATCTCCGCCGAGGAGATCATGGAGGCCATGGAGGAGCAGAGCCTGATCGCCAGGCCGGGCCGTCTCGGCCAGAGTTCGGGCATCGATGCGCAATCCTTCGAGTACGTGCTCATCTACAAGGGCCAGTTCAATGAGCCCGAGCAGTACCGCAACATCATCATCCGTGCGAACGAGGAAGGGGAGATGATCCGTCTGCGCGACGTGGCGGATGTAGAGCTGGGCAGTGAGTTCTTCGACATCTATTCGAACCTCGACGGCAAGCCTTCCGCGTCCATCGTGTTGAAGCAGACGCTGGGAAGCAACGCCAGCGAGGTGATCGCGCAGGTGAAGGCCAAACTGGCCGAACTCGCCAAGTTCATGCCCCCGAGCATCGACTACAAGGTGAGCTACGACGTGTCCACCTTTCTCGATGCCTCCATCGAGCAGGTGCTGCACACGCTGCGCGATGCCTTCATCCTGGTAGCGTTGGTGGTCTTCCTCTTCTTGGGTGATTGGCGATCCACCTTGATCCCGATCCTCGCCGTGCCGGTGTCGCTGATCGGGGCCTTCTTCGTCATGCAGATGTTCGGTCTGTCCATCAACCTTATCACGCTGTTCGCGTTGGTACTGGCCATCGGTATCGTGGTGGACAACGCCATCGTGGTGGTGGAAGCCGTGCACGCCAAGATGGAGGTGAACCATCAGCTGACCCCGTATGCCGCGGTGAAGGAAGTGATGGGGGAGATCGGGGGTGCCATCATCGCGATCACCCTGGTGATGGTCTCGGTGTTCATCCCCATCTCCTTCATGACGGGACCGGTCGGTGTGTTCTACCGCCAGTTCTCCATCACCATGGCGGGGTCCATCATCATCTCCGCGGTCGTGGCGCTCACGCTCACACCCGTGCTCTGTGCCATGCTGATGAAACCGCACAATGGCACCCACCGCAAGAAGTCGATCATGGACCGCTTCATCGATCGCTTCAATCGGGCCTTCGAGCGCCTCACCGGCCGCTATTTGGCCATCCTGAACAGGATCGTTGTGCGCCGTCTGCTCACCTTCGGGTCGCTGGGCGCGTTCTGCGTGGCGATCTGGTTGACCAATCAGGTGCTTCCAGCGGGCTTCATCCCCAGCGAGGACCAGGGCACCATCTACGCCATCGTACAGACGCCGCCGGGCTCCACCTTGGAGACCACCAATGAGGTGGCGCGCGACCTGCAGAAGATCTGCAAGGAGATCCCCGAGGTAGAATCCG
>JBGAJW010000105.1:0-9085 GCA_044224725.1 Flavobacteriales bacterium | reverse complement strand
GGGATCGTGTAGTAGACCTCGACGTAGTCCGGCACCACCGTCACCGTCACGGTATCGACCGGGTTCCAGATCATCCGTCCCTGCGCGTTCTCGCTACCGGAGAAGAACGCCATCGCGGGATCCCCGACCAGGGTGGGTATCTCCACCAACAGTCCGCCTTCCGTAGTCCCGAGTTGCTCAGCCCCCTGGAAGGCCGTAATGCTGAGAGCACCCCCGCTGCGCAACAATCGCAATGTGCCATTGTCATTGCCCAAGGTCTGTTTGTTCAGCCAGATCATATCGCCGATACCGAGCACCTCCACCACCTTCACATCCACCACTCCGGTCACTGGCGTGCCATCGGAATGAACGAAAGCCCCGGGCGAGAAATTCAGACGGGTCCCTTGCGTGGCCACGATCTGGGAACCCCACCCCGCGTTCACGGAGAATCCCTGCTCTGCGTCCGCGATGTTCTCCTCGATAAGGGCGGCGAAAGCGGTATTGGTCGTGGTGACCGGCGGCGTCGCCGGATCATCGTCGTTATCCTCCTTGTTGCACGCCCATATCGTTGCTGTGACGAGGAGCATGCCGAGCACTGCGAATTTGTTCTTCATTGTCGGTGGGGTCGTGGGTTCAGGATCCGATCGATGGACTACGGGTGTTGGCCGGAAGGTAGACGTGTGCTTTCAATAAGCGCTGCCTCTATCCGCCAGATTTCTGTTCACCGGGCCTTTCTCGGGGTTCTGGGTACGGTCAGTTGGTCGTGTTGTGTCTCCGCATCACTCCATCATCACCTTCCACACCCGCTGTCCGCCATCATTCCAGAGGGCAACGTGGTAGACACCGGTGGCAAGCGTGGACAAGTCCCGCTGCACCCCGGCGACGGGTCCTACGGAATTCCACAGGTCTCGACCGAGATCATCGAACAGGCGTACACGTGCCGAGCCCTCAGGAATGGACACTTGGAGCCGGCCGTTGTGCATTGTAACTCGGGCTTCCCGGAACGGACCGGCCTCTGCGACGGTGGTGGATGAGGACCAGCCGGGAATGGTGGCGAGCCCCAGCGATGTGGCCAACCAGAGGTTGCCGTTGTCGTCCACCAGGGATTCCCAGGTCTCATCGCTGGGCAGGTTGGAGTTGAGGGTCGTGTATGAGCTCCAGTTCCCATCCGTCCCGATGGTATACACTCCTCCGTACCGCGTGCAGATGACCACCTCGCCTTCGTTGCCGAACTCGATGTTGCGGATGTCATTGTCCTCCAGGATCGAATTGTCGCTGGTGTACACCGTGAACTCCCCGCCGGAAAAGTCCACCAGGCCGTTGCGTGTGCCCATCCACACATGGCCGTTCGGGTGCACGCGGGCAACCAACACCTCGTCGTGCGGCAAATCGGAGTTCACCGTGTTGTAGACGGTCCAAGCCCCATCATAGTACGCGATGCCACCGCCGAAAGTGGGGACCCACAAGCCGTTCGCCCCATCGATGTCGCAATCGCGCACATCGTCATTGGGCAGTTCGGAACTGCCGCTGTTGATGGTCGACCAGGTGGAGCCTTGGAAGGTGCTCAGGCCGCTGAAGGTGCCGGCGTATACCGTGTTGTTCAACACCATCACATTGGACCCCGAATTATCGCTCAGCCCATCGGCACCGGTGAACTGCTGGAAGGTGCTGCCATCGAATCGGCTGCATCCTTGATCGTAGTTCCAGCTCCAAAGGTTCCAGTCGCTGTCCACCGCCAGGTCGGTAACGATGTTCGCGGCCAGATCGGAGTTGCCGGTGGTCCAGTTGTTCCACGTTAGACCGTCGAAATGGTTGAGACCGCCGGTGGTGGCCACCCACACGCCGTTCGTGTCCGGTGCCAGGCCCGTGATGAAGTCACTGGTCAGATCGGAATTCGTGGAGGTGTAAACGGTGAACTGCGCGTTGGCGCAGAAGGGAAGGACGAGCGCGCAAGCGGGGATGCATCGGGTAAAGACCGTCATGGTGGGCGAAGGTGTTTTCAGCTCGCCAAGGTAGACGCAGGGGCGATAAAAGGATGCCTGTGACCCCGCCTCTCCAGACCGTGAACAACGGCCCGATGTCAGTCGATAGTCATGCCTCCGCCCGTTCGGACGCCTACGACCAAGTGCTCCGGCGTCGCCGCACAGCCCGACAACCGTCAACCGATCACCGTCACGGCAACTGCTCCAGCCGGGTGTTCGTGGGCAAGGTGCTGCCTACGTTCACCAGGATCGGGTCGCGGTCGTTACCGCTTCCCGTGTACCGTACCTGGCCGTCCAGGTTCACGTCCTCCGGACGGTAGCCGGGAAGGGAGTTGTTGGGCGTCGTGCCGCCGATGAACACGATGATGGCGTCCCGGTCATTGCTGCTGCCGGTGTACTTCACGGAGTTGTCGGGAACCACATTGCCGCACCACAGCACCTGCGTGCCGCTCACGTCCTGCCGGGCCTCCGTGCCGTACGTGGTCGTGGTCAGGAGCTTCAGGTTCACCGTGACGCTCGTGCCGTTCAAGGCGACAGCGTTCGCCGTCATGACGCCCATGTGGTTGCGGTGGCGCAGCACCACTTTGTACGAGCCGTTCGCGATGCCCATGGCCACCGGCTTGATGCCGTCCAGTTCCACCACATCACCATCCCGTTGGATCAGTGCGGGCCGCGCGGCGAGTACCGTTGTGGGTGTGGTCGCATTGCGCAGTTCCACCCATACCCAATCCACGATGGCATTGTTGCCAGAGACGTTCAGCACAGCTTGCGGGATGGTGCGGATGGATTGGTAGCCGACGGTCGTGAACCCGAGCGCCGTGTACGGTTCGGTAGTGGGGATGAGGCCGGCGGTGCGCAACCCGTCGTTCATCAGTCCGGTTCCGGAGACGTATGGTCCGCCCAATGCGGCGATCAGGCCGAGTTTGCTACGGGTCGTCTGGCCTTCGTTCACCTTGATCCATTGGTTCGCCGCCAGGTTGTAGAAGCGGTCCGTGGTGCCGTTCGGGAAGCGGACCACCGCGGAATCCACCGTTTGGTTCGCGCCCAGGCCGAAGTGGCAATTGAAGGAGCACACGATGCCATAGCTCTCCCCGGCGCGCACTTCGCGCACCTGTTTGCCCCAAGGGCCGTAGATCGTCACACGACCACCCACCGCATCACGGTTGCTGCTCGCTCCTTCCAATTCGAAGTTGATCCACTTGTTGGAGCCGCCGTTGTTCATGTACAACTCGTCATCGTAAGTCGTGCTGGATGTCACGTAACCCGTACCGTAACTGGCGTACAGGTCGATGGCCCCGTCATGGTTCATGTCGCCCAAGGCGAAGGAGTGCAGGGTCTGGGTGGTGTTCGGTGGCGGCAACAGGTTGGTGATGCGCGTGAAGGTTCCGTTCCCGTTGTTGTGGAAGTAGTAGTTGCCTTCCACACAGAGCAGGTCGATGTACGTGTCGTTGTCCAGGTCCTCGCACTTCGTCTGCAGGAAGAAGTTGCTGTACTGCAGCCCGCTGCCGGCGGTCGCGTCCGTGTAATGCCCTGTGCCATCGTTCAGGAACATCATGATGGTGGTGCTGTGATTGGACGTGATCAGGTCGAGATCGCCGTCATTGTCGATGTCCGCGAAATCACTTGCCCAGCTCTGCTCGTGGTTCTGCACGCCGTAGGTCGCGGCCTGGTCGGTGTAGACATTGCTGCCATTGTTCACGAACAGCCGGTTCCAGCGGCGCGGGTCGTTGGGGTCGTTCACCCCCTGGCGGCAATGGGTGATGTACAGGTCGATGTCCCCGTCGTTGTCGAAGTCCGACCAGGTACTGCCATAGTTCCCGCTCATGTCACTCACCGGGTTGGTGGCGAAGTTGATGTAGTCGTTGTAGCTCAGGGACCCGCTGCCGTTGTTCAGCCAGATGCGCGGAGCGGCATTGTCATGGCAGCCGAACACGTCCAGGTCACCATCATTGTTGATGTCCATCATGTTCATCCCCTGCATGAACATGGTGCCGTTGTTCAAGCTGGTCGCGGCGGTGTATACGCCCCGCGAACTGATCTCCACGAAGTGGACGCCATCCCCGTTGCCACCGCTCACGAAATCCTTGTGGCCGTCATTGTCCACATCGCCTACGGCCATGCCCCATTGCACGCTGGAGGACACGCTTCCATAGCTGTAGGAGGTGAAGGTGCCGTCCGCGTTCTGATAGTCCACCGAGAGCTGCTTGCTCTGGTTCAACAGGATCAGGTCGTCGTACCCGTCGCCGTCCATGTCGGCGATACCCACGCAGCCGCCAGAGCGAGCCGATTCGTTGGTGAGCGGGGTCGTGTTCAGCGTAAAGGTCTGGGCCACCAAAGCCGGGGCGCAGAAAGTGGCCAAGGGGAACAGGAGCGTGCGTACGTTCAGTGCCATGTGTCTGGATAAGCGATCGCGAAGCTATTGCCCCCCCCGCCGGACGTCAACGATTTTCGACAGGAATACGCACCGGACGTTGTTGGGCGCGGGTTCCGGTCGGATTCCGCTGCTCTGGTCTTGACAACCGGGAGCGGGACAGTAGGCGAGGCAGGTCAGTCAACAACGATGCGCGCCGCGCCGCGCCGCGTACCCTCACGTACCACGCGCAGGACATACAGCCCACTTTCCAGATGCCCGCGTTCGATGATCACCGCGCTTGAGCCGTTGCCGTTCATCGTGCGCAACACGCGGCCGCTCGCATCCACCAGTTCAATGCGCGCATCCGCGGAGAGCGCTTCGCTGAACACCACCCGGGCCGCGTCGCTCATCGGGTTGGGTTGCACCCGCATGCCGATCGGTCCGATGGCGTGCATCCCGGTGCTGATCACGTTCACCGCATCGCTCTCCTTGAGGCAGCCGTACTGGTCCATCATCCGCACCTTGTAAACACCGTTCACCAGGGGTATCCAATACATCGATGTGGCCTCTGCGATAGGTTCATCGTTCAGCAGCCACTGGTAGGTGAAGGTCAGTTCACCCGTGCCGTCCATATTGGCCCACAGGTAGCCGTCGCCGAAGTCGTAGACCATGGCCTCCCATGCTCTCTCCGCACAGTTGATGATGGTGTTGCGCACCGTGTTGGTGATCACCGGCTCGTTCTGGTCGAAGAAAATGGCCGCGTCGTTCAGGATGCTGTCCAAGTGGTGCAGCCCGGGCCGTGGTCTTACGCGGAAGGTGACATGGCCATGACTGGCCTCCTCATCCGCGCCGCTGTCGGGCAGCATGATGTTGTCGAAGCGGAAGTGTACCAGGCCGGCACCACCGAGGTTGATACCGGTCAGCGCATGTGAAGCACCGAGGAATTGGATCGTGAGCGGATCGACCAGCGGGCTCAACTGGTCCTGTACCACCACGTCCATGGCGGCGAAGGTGCCCGTGTTCTGGAAGCGTAACGTGTAGGTGAGCCAAGGTGTTTCCGGCGCTATGCCGCCCCAGCTGCCGGTCCCGGTGGGCGTTACCAGCTTGTCATTCGGATCATACGCGCACACCACCTCGCCCGCCCAACTGAAGGTGCCCAGCGTGTCGAAGGTGCCAGGATCGATCAGCAAACCCGAACTGTACAGTGTATCCGGCAATAGGAGCATGCCCGGGGATTGCAACTGCATATGGATGTCGGCGATGCTGTAGTACGGGACGTTATCGAGATGCCAGAACGCCGTTTGCCCGACGATGCTGTCAACAGGTGGCTCGGAGGAGATGACCGCCAGCAGGCTGTCCAAAGTCAGCGCTACCACCACATTGGGCACGGTGGTCCCTGTGTTGAGCACGTGCAGCCAGCCCTGCACGGGGTTGCCGAAGAAGTTGCCGCACACAATAGGGGCCGTAACGAAGGTGCCGGTGAGGACCGTGGTGTCGATGCCCGGAAAGAAACCGAAGTCCAGACCGGTGATGGTCGAGTCCCCGCCATTGTATTGTACGGTGTACGAGGTACTGTCCGTGCTGAGCGCCCACCAGGGCTCCAGCAGTACGGGTGCGAGGACATGCGTTCCGGGCTGTTCGCTCAAGAGGTCGTATGCGCATTCCGCGTTCATCCCGGCGAACAGGGCATCCGGCTGAAGTCCCACCAGCAGGTTAGGGAAGCAGGCCTCGCCCGTATCGAATGCGCCGTTCCCGTCGGCATCGTGGAAGAGCGCGCCCAGTAGGAGCAGCCCGCCGTCCGAGCAGGCCGTGGCCGCCAGACCATAGGTGTTCGCCGGGCCGGTGAGCATCTGGCCTTGGAAGTCAGCTAAGCCCTGGCCGACGTAATGTGAAGGTGTACCGATGAGCGTGAATGACGTTGTGAGGAAGGGGGGCGCGACCTCTATGATGGAACATTCGCCCGCTTCACCGGATGCGTTCGCAGAGAAACTGAACAGCTGTCCCGGCGCGCTGCCCGCAGTGCCCACGATGCGCAGGTCGCCATCGGGAGCCAGCATCAGGTCCGCTGGAACGAGGTCATCGCCGGGTGCGCCGATGCGCACGGCCCAGTTCACGGCACCCGTAGCATCCAGTTCGGCCAGCCAGGCCGTGCCATCCGCACGCGTGCCGGTAAGCACCATGCTCCCATCATCGCGAGCGGCCATGCCGGTAATGAGACCGTACCCGGGCTCCAAGGCCAGGGCCCAATCGATCGCGCCGGCAGGAGTGAAGCGCCCGATACGCGTGGAATCCGCGAACGCCACGGATCCGTCCGTCCATCCGTCCACGATACCGCCATCGAAGTCTTCCCATTCTCCGCTCCATGCCACATTGAAGGATGCGTCATACTTCGCGATGAACATCGAAGGCGCGCTTCCCGCGATCACCGCGCCTCCGTCCGGAGTGGAGCGCACGCTGGATGCGGCGGTGTAAACCCAGAGTTCTTGGCCGACCACGCCCCTGGTGTTATAGGTCTGGAGCGGTTCAATGCCATTCCATGCCATTCTCCACAGGTTGGCATAACCGCCGCCGATGGTTCCGGACCGCCCGCCCATCAGCATGACGTCCGCGGCCAAGTCGATAGCGACCGCATCGTTGCCCCACGGGTGAGCGTATGAGGAGCGGCTGAACTCCGGTATTCCCAGCGCGTTCAAGAGGACCATGCACTGCGACCCGTCACTGTAAAGTCCCCAATCTGCGCCTCTCCCGTAGCCGACGACCACAAAACCGGTGTCCTTGGCTGCAACGTCCATGAACCGCATGTTGAACACGCTTCCATCGAATGAGCCTGTCAGGTTGGTGCCGATCGCTGTGTAGTCGCGCGCCCAGAGGATATTCCCGGAAGCATCCAGACGTACCAACATATTCGCCGAGTCCACGATGGCCGCAACGATGAGGCCACCATCCGAAGTGATATCCGCCCCCTCGACCTCCACGTCGCCGGGCAGATCGTATGTGCGGAGGAAAGCCGGTTGGGCTATTACCCGCACTGACAGCACGCAGATGAGGCCGAAGAACAGCGTTCGCATGTGTTCAGTGGATCACGAAGTGTGTTGAGCCGAGAGGTACACCATCGCGTATCAAACGCAAGACGTACGATCCGCTTTCCAGATGCCCGTGTTCGATGAGCACCGCGCTTGAGCCATTGCCGCACAGGGTGCGCAGCACGCGGCCGCTGGGGTCGATCAGTTCAATGCGTGTGTTCGCACCGATCGGTTGCGGTAGGACCAGCCTCGCATGATCGGTCATCGGGTTCGGCATCACTTCCAGGAAGGGCGTCGTTGGATCCAATGGCGTCTCATCACCAACGGCACCGCAGGCGACTTGAGCAGTGATGGAGACGGCTGAATCGACCTCCTGTAATTCCCCGGGGTATCCTGGCGACCAGGGAAATGTGGACAGCGTGTCCGAAAGTGTGAAAGCGAACGGTGATACATCAGCGCTCATGGGGGGGAATGAGCAATCCCCGAGCTCACCGTTCTGATCCACCGAAACCACACAAAGCGCATCCGTGACAGTGTTGTACCCGATCAAGAAGGACGAGCCATCAGGCAGCAGTTCGAGGTGGTTCAAGGCGATGTCTTCGCCATCATTCCCATAGCGCCTGATCCATTGGAGCGCGCCGGTGCTGTCGAGTTCCATCAGCCAGGAGAACGCGCTTCCACTCTGGCCGAGAGCGAGTATCCGGCCATCCGGTCGTACAGCAATGTCCTGCACACCTCCATCCACAACGAGTTCATTCATCCAGACGAGGGTGCCTGATGGATCGATCATCGCGATCACCGTATCGCTCGCCGCCACGGTTCGGCCGTTGGCAAGGCCGCGCAACCGTGTGGGCGAGAAGTTCGCCCAGGACAGTCGCCAGACCGGTGTGAATTCAGGGGTCAGCTTCATGACCTGGTCGCCGTGCTGGCCGGTGGTCATGAGAATAGTGCCATCGGCGTTGAAGTCGATGCTTGTGGGCCGTGTGTCGATCCCCCCCAACATTCTCACCCCGCCAAGGCATGTCCCGTCTTCCACCGCGTATCGCAACAACGTTGCGTGCTGGTAGAACAGGTCAGGGCTGTCGCCCGCGACGATAACGGTATTGTCGTTGCCCGCCGCTGCGAGGTCGAGCATCTCAGCGTGTGTTTCCACTCCGGAAGTCTGGCCCCAGAGCCAGGTTCCCGAACTGTCAAAGCATGTCACGGAACGTTGGGCTGAGAGCGCGCCATTGGCGGTACCGACCACGACCAACTTGCCATCGGCTGCCACTGCTACGGCGTAGAACTTGTTCAGAATGCATGGATGCAGTTCACTCCCACCGCCCGGGTTGCCCATCCCCGTGTAGCGATTCATCCAGGACACCTCACCTTCACGGTCCAAGCGCAGCAGGTAGCATGCCGTGTCGGAATAATTACCGGCAACCACAAGGCCACCCGTTGACGTGGCCGCCACACCCCAGGCATATGGGATGGCAGAATAGGTGCGGATGAAGGTGGGTTGGGCCCATACGGTGCCCCACAGCGCGATGGACAACAAAGCGCCAAAATGTTTCATGGCGTTTGGTCCAACACCAGTCGCGCTGATCCCAGGTGTTCGGCGGCACGCATCACCCGCAAGACGTACAACCCGCTCTCCAGGTGCCCGCGTTCGATGACCACCGTGCTTGAGCCATTGCCGTTCAGGGTGCGCAGCACGCGGCCGCTCGCGTCCACCAATTCGATGCGCGCATCAGCGGAGAGCGCTTCGC
>JBGAJW010000023.1:0-68599 GCA_044224725.1 Flavobacteriales bacterium | reverse complement strand
GTCGCGCGGTTCAGGTGGATGATGAACACATGGGTGCCCGGGGGATCCCAGCTGATGTTGGTGAGATAGTCATCCGGCGCGCCGGTGGTCTTCATGAAGGTGGTGCGGTTGCTGGCCACATCGAACACACCGAGCTTCACATGGTGACTGGTCTGGCCCGCCATCGGGTAGCGGATCTTCTTGAATGTGCTCGGCTGCGTGCTGATGTCCTCCAGCGAGTAGGGCGTCACCATGCTCTCGTCCATCCGGTAGAACGCGAGCTTCGTTCCGGTCGGGTTCCAGAAGGTCCCTTTCGTGATGCCGTATTCCTCGCGGTGAACGCTGCGGCCGTTCACGATGCCGTCCGTGCCGTCGCTCGTCACGCGCGATGCTTCCCCTTTTCCGGCAGCGCGCACGTACAGGTCCTCGCCCAGCGTGTAGGCCACTTGTTGTCCCGCACCGTCGAAGTCGCTGCGCTCGGCCTTGCCATCCATGGTCATGCGCTCGGTTAGCGCATTCTTGTCGATAGCGAAAACGAAGATCCTGTCGTTGTGCTCGAAGGAGAACCGGTCAGCGCTTTCCCACGTGACGTCAGGAATGCCCTTCAGCCCTGCGTCCTTCGGGAGTTGGGCGTTCAGTTGGTCCACGGTAACGATGGGCAGGTCCGCCATCTTCCCGGTGCCGCCGCGCATCAGCGTGTTATCCTTCACGAAGCAGTACTGCTCGGTTCCGGGGATCCATTGCAACCCATCCATGTGCTCCGGCCGGAAGTCGGTGGCGGCTTTGGTGATGGCATCCTTCAGCGTGAGCTCCTTGAGCTTCTCCTGCGCCGCAGTGAGCAAGGTGGACGCCAACAGGACGAGGACGAGCAGTGAACGCCGCATGTGATGGGGTTTTGGCAAGCCCCGGATGCGTTTCCAGGGGAAGGCGAATATGGCATCGGACCAACACCGAGCCAAACGGCGGATGGTGCTCCGTCGGCTAAGGTGGGCCGAAGGCGGTGTTCGTGAGGAAGTCGACGTCCGACAAGGCGTGCAGGAATGCGACCAGGTCCGCTTCGTTCTCCGGCGTCAGGTTCACATTGCCAAAGCGCCACGGGTCCATGTGTCCGTCCAGATTGGGGGAGTTCACCTGCACGTCATGCGCGTAGAAGTTGACCACCTCTTCCAGCGTGGCGAAGCGGCTGTCGTGCATGTAGGGCGCGGTCTGCGCGATGTTCCGCAAGGTGGGCACCTTGAAACTGCCGATATGTGAGGGATTGCCGGTGAGCGCACCAAACCCGCTGTCAACGGCCGGCCATTCAAGCCCGTTGTTCCGCAGGCCGTGGTCCGAAAGCAGCGGCTCCCTGTGGCAATCCACGCAGTGGCCTTCGCGCATGAAGACGTCCAGCCCGCGGGATTGCCGGTGAGCGCACCGAACCCGCTGTCAACGGCCGGCCATTCAAGCCCGTTGTTCCGAAGGCCGTGGTCCGAAAGCAGCGGCTCCCTGTGGCAATCCACGCAGTGGCCTTCGCGCATGAAGACGTCCAGCCCGCGGGCTTCCTGTTCGTTCAAGGCAGTACTGTCGCCCATGTATTGGAACCGGTCGAAGCGCGAATTGAAGGAGATGAGCGTGCGTTCGAATTGCGCGATGGCGTTCACCACCCTGTTGCTGTCCACGTTCTCGTCGCCGAACGCCGCCTTGAACAAAGCGGGATACTCCGGATGGCCTTGCAGGCGCGAGACCACCACCGGCCACGTGTTCCGCATCTCGATCGGGTTCACCACGGGATCGTGGGCCTGGCGTTCCAAGCTGTTCCGCCGTCCGTCCCAGAAGAAGCGTTCATCCCAACCCGGGTTGATGATGGCCATGGCATTGCGGTGCCCGGCAGCCCCATTGGTACCGATGCTTAAGGCCCGTGGGTCGCTGAACCCATTGGCCTGCACATGGCAGGTCGCGCAGCTTTGCGAGTAGTCGTCGCTCAGCAGGACATCATGGAACAAGCGGCGGCCCAAGGCGATGCCTTCCACCGTGGAAGGGTTTTCGGGGGCGGCATGGATCGGGCCGACCGTGGTATCGACCCATATCGGGAATTGCGGGTAGTAGGCGGTAGGTCCCGAGCCGCTCGTAGCGGTATCGAAGGGTTCCGTGTCCTTGCGGCAGGCGAAGAGCAGCACCAGTCCGGCGATGCCGAGGAAGGTCAATGCTGGCGTGCGGCGCATGTTGCTGGTGGGAGCAGCGGTAAAGGTGACACATGTGCAGTCATCTGCCAGTACAGTGGAGGACCCGAATCCATCATGATGGGGATCCCACCGCTCAGATGATGTTCACCTCGCGTTCCAACTCCACACCGAAGCGCTCCCGCACGCTTTCGAGCACGCGCGTGCTGAGGTCGTAGAGCTGGCTGCCCGTGGCCCCGCCGTGGTTCACCAGGACCAACGCCTGGTCCTTGTGTACACCGTAGCCCTTCTCGCGGAAGCCCTTCCAGCCCGCCTTCTCGATGAGCTGGCCCGCCGCGAGTTTCACCGTGCCTTCTGCACCGGGGAAGGTCACCAGGTCCGGAAGCACGGTCTTGATCCGCTCCACATCCGCCGCAGGCACGGACGGGTTCTTGAAGAAACTGCCCGCATTGCCGAGCACCTTGAAGTCCGGCAATTTGCTGCTGCGGATGGCGATCACCGCCTCGCTCACATCGCGGATGGTGGGGGAGGTGATGCCGCGCTTTTCCAGTTCGGCCTTGATGCTGCCATAGCCCACGTTCACCTGCGGGTGTTTGCTGAGCGTGAAGGCCACGCGCATGATCACGAATTGGTCCTTGCCTTCGCGTTTGAAAAAGCTCTCGCGGTAACCGAAACGGCACTCGGCTTTGCTGAACCACACGATCTCTCCATCGCTGATGCGCAGCGCCTCCAAATGGTCGAAGGTGTCCTTCAACTCCGCGCCGTACGCCCCGATGTTCTGCATCGGCCCAGCGCCCACGCGGCCGGGAATGAGCGACATGTTCTCCAAGCCGCCCCAGCCTTGGGCCACGGAATGCAGCACGAGGTCATGCCACACAACGCCCGCTCCGGCGCGCACGGTTACACGCTCGCTGTCTTCGGCGACCACTTCGATCCCGGGCACGTCATTCCGCAGCACCACCCCCGGCCAATCGCGGGTGAAAAGCATGTTACTGCCGCCGCCCAGGATCAATCGTGGAAGTCCGCTCAGCTCCGGGCTGCCCAACAGCGCGCGCAACTCGGCATCCGAGGTGAAACCGGCGAGCGCCGCAGCGCGCACCGATACGCCGAAGGTGTTGTAGGGCTTCAGGTCCGCGTCGCGCTGGATACTCATGTGGTGCAAGTTTACTGGTGGCCCACCCGTTACTTTGATCCCGATGCCCCAGCCGCGCCAACGCGCCATTGTTAGTGTCACCAACGACCTGGTGACGGACAATCGCGTTCACCGCACGTGCATGGCACTGATCGGGCTTGGCTATGAGGTGATGCTCATCGGGCGAAGACTCCCCGGAAACGCACCGATGGACAGGCCGTACCGGACCAAGCGAATGAAGCTGCTCTTCAACAAGGGTGCGCTGTTCTACGCGGAGTACAACCTGAGGCTGTTCTTCCATCTGCTGTTCTCCCGCGCTCAATTGCTGGTAGCGAACGACCTCGACACGTTGCTGGCCAACCAGCTGGCGAAGCGGGGCCGGAAGCTGGTCTACGACTCGCACGAGTACTACACCGAAGTGCCGGAGTTGATGGCACGCGCCGGTGTCCGGCGTGTATGGTTGACCATCGAAGGTTGGATCTTCCCGAAGCTGAAGACTGTGATCACGGTGAACGACAGCATCGCCGAAGCCTATCGCGCCCGCTACGGAAAGCTCCTGCATGTGATCCGCAACATTCCGATGAAGCGCGAACTGGCCCCGGCCCCTTCGCGTGCCGAGCTCGAGCTGCCTGCGGATCGGCGCATCCTGGTGATGCAGGGTGCGGGGCTGAACATCCAGCGAGGCGCCGAGGAAGCGGTGATGGCCATGAAGGAACTCCCCGAGTGCCTGTTGTTGCTGGTCGGTGGTGGAGATGTGTGGCCCATCGTCGGCCGTATGGTGGAAGAACATGGCCTTCAGGACCGGGTGCGGCTCATCGGCAAATTGCCGTACGAGCGGATGATGGACTACACCCGCAACGCCGACCTTGGCCTCACACTGGACCGGGACACCAATTTGAATTACCGGCTCAGCCTGCCCAACAAGCTGTTCGACTACCTGAACGCGCGCATTCCCGTGCTGGCCACCGACTTGCCGGAAGTCGCTGGCATCGTGCGGAAGTACGACGCGGGCATCGTCATTCCCGCCCCTGACCCCGCCGTGATCGTGCGGGAAGTCAGGGCTTTTTTCGCTGACGAAGGTCACGTGCGCCGCGCACAGGCCAACGCTACTTTCGCCGCCCGCGAATTGGACGGGGAGGTGGAAATGGAGAAGCTCATCGCGGTGCTCAGGAACGCTTGACCGAACGGCATCTCCATATCGTCAGTTTCGATGTCCCTTGGCCGGCCAACTATGGTGGGGTCATCGACGTGTACTATAAGGCGAAGGCCCTCCACGATATCGGTGTGCGGGTCCATCTCCACTGCTTCGAGTATGGCCGCGCGCGCGCTATCGAACTGGGACGCATCTGTGAGACCGTGCATTTCTACGAGCGGCACACCGGCAAGCACCAGTTGTTGAACAGCCTGCCCTACGTGGTGGTGAGCCGCCGGAGTGATGAGCTGGTGGACCGGCTTCTGGAAGATGACCATCCGATCATCTTCGAAGGGCTCCATTCGTGCTATCACCTCGGTGATACGCGCCTTTCCAGCCGCAAGCGCTATGTGCGCACGCACAACGTGGAGCACGACTACTACGACGGGTTGGCCAACGCCGAGCGCGGAGCTTTCAAGCGCACCTACTTCGTGAACGAGGCGCGCAAGCTGAAGAAGTTCGAGCCGGTGCTCAGCGAGGCGGACGGCATCTTCACCATTTCGCCCAACGACCAGCGCTATTTCAGCCAGCACTTCCGCAACGCCAAGCACATCCCGGCCTTCCACTCGAACGACCGCGTGGACGTGCCCTCAGGTCTTGGCGACTTCTGCTTCTACCACGGTGCGCTCGGCGTTCCGGAGAACGATCAGGCCGCACTCTACCTCGTGCGCGAGGTGTTCAAAGGACTACCGATACCGCTGGTGATCGCGGGCAGCGGCGCGAGCAGCGAACTGAAGAGCGCAGTGGCCAAGAGCAACAACGTGAAGCTCCGGGAACACCTTCCGACCGAGGAGATCACCGCGCTGGTGCGGGCCGCCCAAGTGAACGTGTTGCCCACGTTCCAAGCCACCGGGATCAAGTTGAAGTTGCTGCTGTGCCTCTTCGCCGGTCGTCATGTCGTCTGCAATACGCCGATGGTGAAGGACACAGGACTTGAAGACCTGTGCCATGTACACGATGATCCGGAACGCATGCGCCTGAGCATACAGGCCTGCATGGCCCAACACTGCGACGGTGCGATGATCGAGAAGCGCACGGCGATCATGGAACAGCGCTTCAGCAACAAGCGGAACGCGGAAGCGATCATGCGCGCGGTCAGGTAGGTCCTTGGCCGATCCCGGTCGCAGCGGTGGAGTTATCCGAAGAGTCGTGACAAGAACGACTTCTTGCCGGGCGGATCCGCATTTCGCTTGAAGTGGCTGCACTTCAGTTCGTCCACCGCCGGATCTTCGTCATAGCGGTGCCCAAGCACACGACGGGCGACTTCAAACACCAATTCCTCGCTGTACGCGACCTCGCCGCTGTCGATCGTTTCGATGGGATGCTCCGCCAGGACAGACTCCTCTTCCGGCAGTGGCGCACCGGCGGAGCCGAAGAATTCCCCTTCCGCACCGGAGGCACTTCGGAGCAGTTCGCCCTTCTTGTAAACGCTGAAGCCCCACATGTTCACCACGCTGTGAAGGATGAGCGCGGTGACTTCCCCGGCTGGAAAAAGCCCATGGATCGCCTGCCTGAATGCCGCGTTATCCTCCACCCGACCGAAGTTCCGCTTGCGGCTCGCCTCATCGAAGAGCAATGCGGGTAATGTGTCGTGCGCGATCACTACGCCGTTCCCGTATGCGCCCAAGTAGAGGTCGCCTTTCTGCGGGTAGTCGTTCACATGCGCATCATCGCTGACCAGTTCGTAGTCCTGTAAGCCCAGTACCGACAGCAGTTGTGCTGCTTTGGCCGGATCGTGCGCCGGTGATGTCCCGAAGTAGCCGGGCCGATCCGTGCAGAATATGGTGAAGGTCTTGAAGCCCATGATCACATCGCCGCTTCAGCCGTCTTCTCCAGCAGCTTTCCTCCCTCGCACCGCACCACCCTCGCGTTCAGCTTTTTCATGTGCGTGTAGTCGTGCGTGGCCATGATCACGCTGCTGCCGAACTGGCTGATCGTGTACAGCAGGTCCAGGATCTCCTCCGTGGTCTCGGGGTCCAGATTTCCGGTGGGTTCGTCGGCGAGGATCAGTTCCGGGTGGTTCACCAAGGCCCGGGCGATGCTCACGCGCTGCTGCTCCCCGCCGCTCAGCTCGTGCGGCATCTTGTAGCCCTTGTTGCCCAGGCCGACCTGCTCGAGCACTTCCTGCACGCGCGCGGTGATGTCCTTGCCCGACTTCCAGCCGGTGCTCTTCATCACGAACACCAGGTTCTCGTTCACGTTGCGGTCGCTCAGCAACTGGAAGTCCTGGAACACGATGCCCAGCTTGCGGCGCAGGAAAGGGACCTCCTTCCGCTTCAATTTGCGCAGGTCGAAGCCGCAAATGTGTCCCTCGCCCTGGGTGAGCGGGATGTCCCCGTACAGCGTGCGCATCAAGCTGCTCTTGCCGCTGCCGGTGCGCCCGATGAGGTAGATGAACTCGCCCTTGTGTACCGTGAAGTCCACGTTGTCCAACACCAGGTTCTCGCGCTGGAAAATGCGAACGGCGTTCAGCTCGATGATGGGAGAGGAGTCGGTCATGTGCGGACGTTCGGAAAATGGCCTGCTGGCCGATACGCCCCAAAGGAAGAAATTCAGGAGGGCAGTTCACCGTTGTACATGGCACGATGATGGTTCCCGCGCCAACACCTCCGCGTGGATAAGTGCGGCCCCTGCGCACCGACCCCCGCTACACGTCCCGGCAACTTTGATCCCGTGATGATCCACCTTCCTCAAGCTGTGCCCATGCGCATCCTCTTGGCGATCTGCCTGATGTCCGGCGCGCTGTGGGCCACCGCCCAGCGGCCCGCGCATTTCGATCATGCGAATGCCGATTTCGTCCATGCGCACGAGCTCTTCGACATGGCCAAGTACGGCGCGGCGCAATACGAGATGGACCGCGTGCGCGACCGTATCCGGGATCCGCAGGACCCCACGCGGACCGAGGCCGAGTTCTACAGTGCCATCTGCGCGGTGCGTCTCTTCCATGATGACGCCAGCCACAAGCTGCTCGGCTTCATCGATGCGCATCCGGAGAGCTTCCGTGTGGCCGCTATCAACCTGGAACTGTTCCGCCACTTCTTCAACCAGAAGCGCTGGTCCGAAGCACTCGCCTACGCCGCCAAGGTGAACGACTTCGACCTGTCGCAGGCCGACAAAGACGAGTTCGGCTTCAAACGGGGTTATGCGCTGTTCCAGGACGATCGCATGGACCCGGCGCTGGTCGAGTTCGCCAAAGTGAAGGACGGAACGAGCGTGTACGCGCCTTCGGCCACCTACTACGCTGCGCACATCAACTACACGAAGAAGAACTACGTCACCGCGCTCGGCGGATTCGAGAAGCTGCAGAACGACGAGGCCTTCGGGAAAGTAGTCCCCTACTACATCGCGCAGATCAAGTTCCTGCAAGGCGACTACAACGCGCTGCTCGAGTACACGAAGCCGCTGCTCGCAGATGGGGAAGCGGTGAAGGCGCGCGGCGACATCAATCGCTTGGCCGGTGAGGCGTACTACCGCACGGGCCAATACAAGGAGGCGCAGCCCTATCTGGAGAAGAGCATCCAGCGCGGCGGTATGGAGCGGGGCGACCGCTACATCGCGGGCTACGTGTTCTACAAGAACGGCGAGTACAAGAAGGCGCTCGATCAGCTGAACATGGTGGCCAGCCCGGGGAACAAGCCCGTGGAGGACAGCCTCGCGCAATTGGCCGCCTACCACATGGCGGACTGCTACCTCCTGCTGAACGAGAAGAACTACGCGCGCAACGCCTTCAAGCGCGCGTACGACATCAACAAGGATCCGAAGATCACGGAGGACGCGTTGTTCAACTACGCCAAGCTTGCGTATGAACTCAGCTTCGATCCGTACAACGAGGCCATCATCGCGCTGCGCGATTACCTGAAGACCTATCCCGGTTCACCGCGCCATGATGAAGCACAGCAGTTCCTGTTGAACGTCTTCCTGAAGACCAAGAACTACGAGGCCGCGCTCGAAGCGCTCGATGCGATCAAGGAGAAGGACATCCGCTTGCAGGAGGTGTATCAGGAGCTGGCGTTCAATCGTGGTGTGGAACTGTACGAAGGCCACAAATACGCGGATGCCGCGACCTTCTTCGAGCGCACGCTGAAGTTCCCGGTGGACAAGCGCACGAACGCCAAGGCGCACTTCTGGCAGGGCGAGAGCTATTTCGCGCAGAACGATTACGCCGCTGCGCTGAGGAAGTACGACGATGTGCGCAACAGCAGCGGCGCGTACGAGACCAGTCTCTACGAAGAGGCCAGCTACAGCCAGGGCTATTGCTACTTCAAGCAGAAGCAGTACGATGAGGCAGCATCGACAAGGGCCACAAGGCAGACGCCATGGTGCGCATCGGCGATTGCTATTTCGTGGCCAAGGACGAACCCTCGGCCGTGAAATGGTACGACGACGCCATGGCCAACGGAACGAAGGACCGCGACTACGCGATGTACCAGAAGGGCGTGTGCCAAGGGCTCGAGAAACAGTACGACGCCAAGATCGCTACGCTGAAGAAGCTGCTCGACGAGAAGCCGAACAGCCAATACGCCGCCGATGCCAAGTTCCAGTTGGGCGAGACCTATATCAACTTGGAGAAGAACACGGAGGCGCTGAAGTACTACACACAAGTGGTCGACAACCACCCGAACTGCCCGCACATGCGCCAGAGCATGCTGCAGATCGCATTGATCCACCAGCGACAAGGCCAGACCGACAAGGCCATCGCAGGCTTCAAGGCGGTGATCTCCAAGTACCCGACCGTGGATGAGACCCGCGAAGCACTCGCCGGTTTGGAGAGCATCTACGTGGAACTCGGGCGTGTTGCTGAGTACGACACCTATGTGAGCACTCTCACCTTCGTGGACAAGAGCACGCTCGACTTCGATGAGAAGTATTACCGCAGTGCGGAGACGCTCTATCAGGCCGACAAATGCGACCAAGCGGTTGGTGCCTTCGCGGATTATCTGGCGAAGTATCCACGAGGCGCCTTCACCCTGAACGCGCTTTTCTACAGCGCCGATTGCCTGTACCGCGCGAAGAAGGACGCCGATGCGCTTCCGAAGTTCGAGGAGGTGATCGCGCGGGACAACGGCCAATTCCTGGAGGCTTCACTCTATGCCGCGAGCGATATCCAATACCGCGATCAGCGCTGGGAAGGCGCGCTGGGCCACTTCGAACGCCTGGAGAACGTGGCAGCGACCCCGCAGAACGTCCTCGCCGCGCAAGTCGGGCAGATGCGCTGCTTGAAGAAATTGGAACGCACGGACGCGGCCGGTGTCGCTGCGGAGAAAGTTTTGAAGAACGCTGATGCCAATGCCGACCTGAAGAACGAAGCGGGACTTGTCTCCGCGCTGGCCATGCTCGGGCGCAACGAGCTCGATGGCGCGTACACCAAGTTCAAGGCCGTGGCCAAGGACAGCAAGAACGCCACCGGCGCGGAAGCCAAGTACAACATGGCCTACATCCGCCACCTGCAGAAGAAGTACCGCGATGCCGAGACCGAGGTGTTCGACCTGGCGAAGAAATTCCCCAGCTACGACTACTGGAAGGCGAAGGGCTTCATCCTGCTCGCAGACGTGTATGTGCAGTTGGATGACCGCTTCCAGGCCAAGTCCACCTTGCAGAGCGTGATCGACCACTGCGATGATCCCGGACTGGTCGAGGAGGCGAGACGAAGGTTGGACGTGATCGAACAGAGCGAGGTGCAACCGCAGGCCCCGCAGCAACAGGAGCAGCCGGAGATCGACATGAACGACGGCAACAAGAAGTGAGCGCCATGAAGAAGCACATCAACCTCCTCGCGCTCTTCGTGCTCACCTGCACCAGCGCTTTCGCCCAGACCACGCCCGGCGGCGAGTATTACGTGAACGGCATCTACAATCCGGTGATCGCCGATGTGAAGAAGATGGACCTGCGGCCCGAGTCCATCGACACGGTGCTGCCCGTGACGCCGATGCAATACAGCATGCTCACCGTGAAGGCCGATGTGCCCGCCCGGGTGGACAGCATCGAGGCGGCGAAGCTGAACATCCAGCTTGCCCAGCAGCGGCTCTACAAAGGCTTCGTGAAGGCGGGCTTCGGCCTGTACACCACGCCGCTCTTCGAAGTGTACTACGACCAGACACGCAACAAGAAGAACGGCTACGGTCTTCACTTCAAGCACCTGAGCAGCAACGGTGGTTTGAGCGATGTCGGACCGAGCGACTACAGCTTCAACAGCGTGGACGCCTTCTACAGCGCCTACCTGAAGCACCACGAGGTGACCGGCAAACTCATCTACGACCGCCGACGCGTGAGCTACTACGGCTACTACTCCAACGATAGCATCGAGGATGTGCTGGACAGCAAGCCGCTGGCAGATGACGCCATCAAGCAGGTGTACAACGACATCGGTTTCTCCGCCCGATTGAAGAGCCTGTTCAAGGACAGCACCAAGCTCGCGCACAACGTCGGTCTGGAAGTCCACAACTACAAGAACCTCACTGGCAGTTCCGAGACCAACGTGCGCTTCGACGCTACATTGGCCATGGAACAAGGCGCTGAGACCTATGGCGGTACCTTGCTGATCGACAATAACGCCTACCGCGCGGTGCTCGGCAGCGGGCTGGAAGACGTGCGCACGAACGGCGTGATGATCGGTGCTGAACCCTACGTGAGCACCAAGGGCGACAAGTACACGGTAAAGGTCGGGGCAGGTCTCTTCCTCGATTCCCAAGGCAAGACCACTTTCCACTTCTTTCCGCAAGCCTACTTGGACTATTCACTCTTCGACGACATGCTGAAGCCGTACGTGGGCGTGGATGGCCGCCGTATCCGGAACAGCTTCCGCAGCCTCACTCGGGAGAACCCTTGGCTGAGCGGTGCCCCCGACCTCGTGAACAGCAGCTTGATGTACGACCTCTATGGCGGCCTGCGCGGAAGCTTCAGCAGTGACATCGGCTTCGACGTGCGCGTGAGCGGAAGCAAGATCAAGAACCGGCCGCTATACCTGAGCACACCGACCTTCATCGACAGCACCTCGCTGGGTGACCGTTTCGGCATCGCCTATGACGAAGTGGGGCAACTTGACTTGAGCGGTGAGGTCATCTACAGCCACGGCGAGCATGTGGACGTCACCGGGCGTATCGACGTGTTCACCTACACCACCGACACGCAGGCCGAGGCGTGGAACCTGCCGCCCTACAAGCTCTCCCTCGGTGCCCGCTACGATTTCCGCGACAAGTTGATCGTGAAGCTCGAAGCCCAGTTCCTCGGTGCCCGCAAGGCCGGTGTGCTAGCAGGTGGTGATATGCAGACGTTCGCTGAAGTGACCCCCACCACGAAGGATCTCAAGGGCTTTCTGGACCTCTACTTCGGCGCGGAGTACCGCTACACCAAGCGGCTCAGCCTGTTCTTCGACGTAAGCAACCTCAGCGCCAGCAAGTACGAACGCTGGTACGGTTATCCGGTGCAGCGCACCCTGGTCATGGGCGGGGCGACGTACGCGTTCTGAGCTGATGGGCAGGGGAGGTGAAGGAGGTGAGGGAAGCAATGGAGGTGAAGAGGGATATGGATGGCTGAAGGGCGGGTGGTAGGCGCAGAACCACGGATTTCGTCCCTTACTTCCCTCTCCTCCATCCCCTTCGTCGGAGGTGTGTGCATGGCCTCTTTGGGCACCTGTAAAACACACTTCGCAACCAAGCGTTAATTATCAACAAACATCCCGTCCCTGTTGGGTTTTTCCCGTCGGTGGAGGGGGGTGTTGAGGTACCTTCGCGTGCCCTTCAAAAAGGGGCGATCAGCACGCAAGGAAACATGGCAGAGACCGCAGAAATGAGCGAGACGAAGAACGCAGCGTCGGCATCCTATTCGGCCGACAGTATCCAGGTTTTGGAAGGCCTCGAAGCGGTGCGGAAGCGCCCCGCGATGTACATCGGTGACATCGGCGTGAAGGGACTGCACCATCTGGTGTACGAGGTGGTGGACAACTCCATCGACGAGGCCCTCGCCGGGCATTGTGATACCATCAACGTCACCATCCTCAAGGACAACAGCATCCGTGTGAAGGACAACGGCCGAGGCATCCCTGTGGCCATGCACACCAAGGAGAAGCGCAGCGCGCTGGAAGTGGTGATGACCGTCCTGCACGCCGGTGGCAAGTTCGATAAGGACAGCTACAAGGTCTCCGGTGGTCTTCACGGGGTCGGCGTGAGCTGCGTGAACGCGTTGAGCTCGCACCTCACCACGGAGGTCTTCCGTGAGGGGAAGAGCTATATGCAGGAGTATTCCGAAGGGAAACCCTTGTACCCTGTCAAGGAGACCGGCACAACGAACGAGCGGGGAACCACCCAGACCTTCACACCCGACCTCACGATCTTCCAAGCGAGCGAATACAATTTCGATACCCTCAGTGCTCGCCTCCGCGAACTGGCTTACCTGAACAAGAACATCAAGCTCACCCTTACGGACGAGCGCCGCACGAATGAGGACGGCAGCTTCGTGAGCGAGACCTTCCTCAGTTCCCAAGGTCTGCCCGAGTTCGTGCGCTACTTGGACGGTACACGCCTGCCGCTGATCGAGGACGTGATCCACATGACCGGCGAGAAGCAGGGCATCCCCGTGGAGATCGCGATGATCTACAACGACAGCTTCAGCGAGAACGTGCACTCGTACGTGAACAACATCAACACGCACGAGGGCGGTACGCACCTCGCCGGTTTCCGCAGCGGCCTTACCCGCACGCTGAAGAAGTACGCCGATGCCAGCGGTGCCGCGCAGAAGCTGAAGTTCGAGATCAGCGGGGACGACTTCCGCGAAGGCCTTACCTGCGTGATCAGCGTGAAGGTGCAGGAGCCCCAGTTCGAAGGCCAGACCAAGACCAAGCTCGGCAACAACGAAGTGAGCGGTGCCGTGAACATGGCCGTGAGCGAAATGCTCGAGAACTACCTCGAAGAGCACCCGCGCGACGCCAAGCAGATCGTGGACAAGGTGATCCTGGCAGCCACCGCGCGCCATGCGGCCCGCAAGGCGCGTGAGCTCGTGCAGCGCAAAGGAGGTTTCTCCGGCGCTGGCCTGCCCGGCAAGCTCGCTGATTGCAGCGAGAAGGATCCCAGCCTCAGCGAGCTCTTCCTCGTCGAGGGCGACTCCGCCGGTGGTACCGCCAAGCAGGGCCGTAACCGCGAGTTCCAAGCCATCCTGCCACTTCGAGGAAAGATCCTGAACGTGGAGAAGGCGATGCAGCACAAGATCTTCGACAACGAGGAGATCCGAAACATGTACACCGCGCTTGGTGTGCAGGTGGGTACCGAGGATGACAGCAAGGCGCTCAACATCGAGAAGCTGCGCTACCACAAGATCATCATCATGTGCGATGCCGACGTGGACGGCAGCCACATCCAGACGCTGATCATGACCTTCTACTTCCGCTACATGAAGGAGCTGATCGAGAACGGCCACATCTACATCGCCACGCCGCCGCTCTACCAGGTGAAGAAGGGCAAGGAACAGCAGTACTGCTGGAACGAGGCCGAGCGCGATGCCGCCATCGAGCGCATGAAAGGCGCCAGCAAGGACGCCAATGTGAACGTGCAGCGCTACAAGGGTCTCGGCGAGATGAACGCCGAGCAGCTCTGGGAAACCACCATGGACCCCAGCAAGCGCACACTGCGACAAGTCACCATCGAGAACAGCGCAGAGGCCGACCGCATCTTCAGCATGCTGATGGGCGAGGACGTTCCGCCGCGCCGTGAGTTCATCGAGAAGAACGCGGTGTACGCGAAACTGGACGTCTAAGGGTCACCGGCATCCAGCCGGTGCATACGATTATCGAAAGCCCCGGACAGCGGGGCTTTCGCATTCCTAATTCGTCCTGCCATGGTAGCTACGGAATCCGACCCCATCCTGTCATCGGAGCAACATCACTGTTCCATGGGCGCCGTTCGTTCCCGAGAGTGATGCACGGCAGCTCAACGTCCAGAAGTACGTGCCTTCTGGGCATGGGGTCGAATCGTCCCTCCCGTTCCATCCGAGTGATGCGTCCCCCTCGAAAACGACCTGGCCCCAGCGGTTCAACACGTATAGTTGGCACCAGCCCCTTCCGAACGCGGCCAATGGTGCGAAAACGTCATTCTGGCCATCGCCATTCGGACTGAACACGTTGGGGAGCTCTGCTACATCGGGTCCAAGGATATTGATGTTCTGGCACGCCACATCCAAGCAGCCGTTGCCATCAAAGGCTGTTAGGCAGATCTGCTGCGGTCCAAGGCCGTCAATTGGTACATGAATTACCGGGTCTTCGGCCGTGCTGGAACCCCATGAACCGATCTGCCAATCATAGGCGACGGCGTTCATGGAGTAATTGGTTAGTAACAGCTGCTGTCCGGCACCGCTCGTATCGGTAGTGCTCAAGATGAAATCAGCAAGGACTTCAGGAGGGGCATTCACTTGTGCGTTCGCAAGTGCCAAGCATCCCTGATCGTCTACCACGGCGAGCTGATAGACACCCGGGCAAAGATCCGTGAACAAACTCGTGCTGGTGAAGGTCATCCCACCGTCGATACTGAACAGAACGGCTTCGGGCTCAACAAGGAGAATGGTGCCATCGCACGAATCCGAGCAAGTCGTCATCGTAGCGGAGATCTGGTCAATGCTCATTGCATCGGGTTCCTCTATCGTGAAGAACGCTGTATCCACACACGCATTGGTATCGGCAGCAGCCACCCATTGATCCCCTGGGCACAGATCCAAGACGTACGGGCCGGTCATGCCTTGTGACCAAATTATGGAAGGGCCGTTGAGAACGTTTCCGCCGGTCGTCTCCACGGTCGCAGTGGCATCACAACTGTCTTGGCAGCTCACAGGGGTTGTAACGACCTCAACTTCGACAGGCGTGGTGAGTGTTACGATGACGCTGTCGGTTCCGGTACAACCATGGTCATCGGTCACGGACAGCACCACCTCGAACTGGCCACCTACGGGTGCCGAAATAGCCACGGTCGAGCTGTCCACCTCGACTATCGCGCATCCACTGCTCGCCGTCCCAATGCTCGAGGCCCAAGGGCCATTGGTGTTCAGCGTGGTGCTGAGCGAGCAGCTCAGCGGCTGTCCGCTGAGCGAGGCGTTGGTCGTCTCCGAGATATCTACGTCCAGTTGACTTTCGTCGGAGGTGCATCCCGGAGTGCCATTCACCACATAAGTGAAGGTTCCTTCTTCATCAGTGGCCGGGTCGAAAACGCCATCGAAAGGAAGGCCCTCAACATCTTCCCATGCGCCGTTCGCGTCCGGATCACCTCCAAGGAGGTTCAAGAGGTTGACTTCGGGTGCGTTCAGGCAAAGCACGACGGAACTGTCCAGACCCGCGTTCGGCTGAGGTTCGCACAGACAGAAAAGCGAATCAGCGGATCCCAGTTCATGCATGAAGACGATCATGTTCGCCCAGAGGCGATCGGGATCGTTCTGTACGTCGGGGCCGACACTCGCCTGGCCAAGAACGGTGAAAACATCGCTATCCGAGAACACGATGTCGCGCGTTTCACAATCCAGGAACATGGTCGGTAGACCTGAGCTGGATACTCCCAGCACTACGGCACCGGGCGGGAGCATACTGAAATAGCCGCGTATCGAGCCCCCTTCTGGTGCGGATGTGACCGTTCCAAAGGGGCCGTCGTACACACCGGACGCGATCCCAGCCTGGGTGGGCTCCAGCGTTTCGTAACCGCCTGGTGCGACATCGAAGCCCCAGCGGCTGTTGAGGACATCGGGGTGGAAAGAGCCGAAATTGGTAAAGGTGGCATGAGCCCCGATGATGACCCGACCGCCTCGCATCGACCATGCATGCAGTGAGTCCAATTCCGCAGGCGTGAAGTCCACCAGGGACGGTTCTGCTCGATTGAACATGCCGAAAAAGAAGATGTCCTCCGGCGGAAATGTCGTCACGGTCGTCAGGCTATTGGAACCGATCCAGTCATCCAGGATGATGATACTGTCCGGGTATGTTCCTCCTGGACCGAATTCTGCGAGGTTCAGTGATTTCGCGCGAATATCAGGCATGGCATTGTCCAAAGTGTGCCGCTCGTTCTCGGGTTGGCGCGCGTGTGTTACAGAATGGATCGCGATGTGCTGAGCGATCCCGTCCGGCGCGGTGAACACAAGAAGCAGCAGTAACAGCCGGATTACCGCAGGTCGACGAAGACCATCGAACTGACCGAACGTTTCTTGGGCGCGTGACATCAGGGGCGTTGCAATACAGGACGCCGGAATCACCGACCGGTTGCGCAGATCCAGCTATAACCCGGACCGAATCTACTTCACCACCGTCACATGCCCCACCAGGTCATACTCCTCGCGGGTGATGGTATCGCGGCAGTGCATCTTCCACACGTACACGTCCTGCTGCACGATCTCGCCGTTAATGCCGCCGTCCCATTGTTCGCCGATGGTCTCGGAGGTGAAGATCCGCAGGCCCCAACGGTCAAAGATCATGAACTCGTACTCGTCAGCGATGGCGGGCACATTGAAGATGGGTGCGAAGCCATCGTTGATGTCATCACCGTTCGGTGAGAAGGCATTGGGCACGGTGACGAAGAGCTCATCCAGCACCACGATGGGCAGGCAGATGCTGTCCGCGCAACCGTGATCATCCATGGCGGTAAGGCACACGGTGTAAACCCCGCCGAGCACATCGGGGAAGGTGAAGGTCGGGTTGCCCTCGGTGCTGGTGGCCAGGCCGCCGAAATCCCAGAGGAAGGTCGTGGCGTAGCCACTCTGATTGGTGAACTCCACCGTGGTGTTGGTCACGCTCATCGTGTCCGGTGCTCCGTAGAAACCGGCCGTTACCGGTGGCGGACTCGCGATGTGTACGGACGTGGAGGCCAGGCAGCCGTTCGCGTCCTGCATGGTCACCAGGTAGCCGCCGGCGCACAAGTCGCTGATCACGTTCTCTGAGAGCCAGGTCGAACCGCCATCGATGCTGAAGAGCACGCCAGCGCCATCTACGACGTTCAGGTAACCATCGCAACTGCCGATGCAGTTCTCGTCGCCGATGCCGATCGCATCGATGACCAAGGGTGGTGGTTCGCCAATGGTGTAGTTCACTGCGCCCACGCATCCGTTAGCGTCCGTGATGGTGATGCCGTAGACCCCCGCGCAAAGTCCTGAGGCTTCAAGGGCGGCGCTGCCCGCCACGTTGCCGCTCCATTGCATCGCGTAGTCCGGTGTGCCGCCGAGGATGGTCAGCGTGGCCGTGCCATCGCACGCTCCGTTGCAGATCGCATCGGTGGTCTCGGCCGCCGCAAGAACCGCGTCGCTGACTTCCACGATCACCACCGAGCCATCATGGCCACATGGCGGAGCACCGATTAGGCCGTACGTGTAGGTGCCCTCTGGATCAATAGACGGGTCCATGATGCCCGTGTTGGATCCGCCTCCGGGAGCTGTCCATGCACCGCCGGGGTCCGGTGAGCCGCCAAGCAGACCGAAGAGGTCGACCGCATCCGCGTCCGGGCAAAGGGTGATGCTGCCGTCCATGCCTGCATCCGGCGGCGTGGAGAGCGTCATGGTCACCGCTGCAGTCGCTGCAGCACAGGGCGGATTTCCCGGAACCGTGTAAGTGTATGTCCCCGCAACGTCCTGCGCGGGGTTGAAGAAGTTCGCATGGGCCGCGCCGCCGGGTGCTGTCCATGTGCCGCCGACCTCGGGAGTGCCGGTCAGGAGCGTGAAGAGGTCGACCGCGTCGGACGTTGTGCAGAGCGTTCCGCTGCCATTCGCGCCAGGATCCGGTGGTATTGAAACGTTCACAAGCACGGTGCTGCTCGCGTCCAGGCAGGGTTCGGGCGCATCCAGAACGTACGTGTATACGCCGGGCAGCATGGTGGATGGATCGAAGAAGCCGTTCGGAGTCGTACTCGGCCCGCTCCATGTTCCGCCTTCGTCCGGAGAACCTTCCAGCCGTTCGAAGAGATCTTCCGCCGCATCGCTTTGGCAAAGCAGTAGTGCTCCATTGCCTCCGGGGTCCGGTTCGTTCACCACGGTCATCGTCACCATCGCTTGTGCACTGGGGCACGGCGCGATCCCGTTCACCGTGTAGGTATACTGGCCGGACGAGTCCACCGCCGGGTTGAAGAGCGGACCGTGCGCAACACCCTGCGGGTCGGTCCATGTGCCACCCGCTTCCGGCGTGCCTTCCAGCACGGCGAAGAGATCCGTTGCAGGTGAACTCACGCACAGCAGTCCGCTTCCATCCGTCCCCGGATCCGGGGGCACTACCGCGATGATGGTGACCACGCTGCTGACGCTCGTACACGGAGCGGGTACTTGGATGAAGTACGAGTAGTTGCCAGCGGACATCGTCGCTGGATCGAATTGGCCATTCGTCACAGTGCTAGGTCCGCTCCATGTTCCACCGAGATCGGGTGTTCCGCCCAGCTCCGCGAACAGGTCGATCGGTTCACCGCTCGTGCATACTGTGCGTAGACCATCCGTTCCTGGATCCGGTCCGGTGGCGATGGTGACCGTTACCGTGGATGACGCCGAAGGGCAAGGTGCGATGCCATCTACAGTGTACACGTATTCACCGGCCAGGTTGGCGCTCGGGTCGATGACGTTGGTGTGCGGGGTGCTGTTGATGCTCCATGAGCCGCCGGCATCCGGGGTTCCTCCGAGGAAGCTCGCCAGATCGGCGGGATCACCGCTCGCGCAAAGCACGGCGACTCCGTCAGCGCCCGGGTCCGGCGGAGTGTTCACGGAAACCTCGACTTCAGCGATGACCGCAGGGCAAGGTGCATCGCTGATCACGGTATAGAGGTAACTGCCTTGAGAATCGACCGCCGGATCGAAGGTGCTGCTGTGCGGCTGGTCGTTCACGCTCCAGGAGCCCGTGTTCACTGGGGTGCCGCCCAGTTGACCGAACAGATCTACGGCCGCACTGGTCGTGCACAACGTCAGCGCTCCATCGAGTCCGGGATCGGCAGGCGCGACCAAGGCGATGGTCACCGAACTACTCGCGCTCACGCATGGCAGCGGGACCTCGATCACATATTGGTACGTGCCCGGCGTATCAGTGGAAGGGTCAAAGGTTCCCGTATGGGCCACTCCACCAGGTGATACCCATGCACCACCATCATCCGGTGTTCCTCCGAGCAGATCGAGAAAGGGGAATGGAGCGTCCGACACGCACAACGTCACATCGCCCGGAAGTCCGGCATCCGGGTTCGATGTGACGTTCACGAGCACCGCCGCTGATGCGTTCGGACAGGGCGCTGTTCCGACAACAGTGTAAACGTATGTGCCCGGCGTGCCTGTTGCTGGGTCGAAGGCGCTCGTGACTGCGCCGCCTCCCGGTGCGGTCCATGTTCCACTTGGGTGGGGCGTGCCGTTCAAATATGCGAACAGGTCGATCGCTGGGCTTGCGGAACACAGGAGGATCGCGCCATCAGAACCGGCATCAACCGCTGCGGTGATGGTCACGTCGATCTGCGCCGTCGCGGAAGGACAGGGTGTGGTTCCGTTCACTGTGTACACATAGCTGCCCGCTTGCGCGATCGAAGGGTCGAGCGAACCATCGGAGCTGCCTCCCCCCGGCGCGGACCAAGTGCCTCCGGCATCCGGTGTTCCGTTCAGCGCGGCAAAAAGATCCTCCACCGCGCTACTGCTGCAGAGGGACAGTGCTCCGTTCGAACCCGCGTTCGGTGGAGTTTCGACAGCGACCGTTACGATGGACGCATCGCTCGGGCAGGGTGCAGCGCCAGTGACGGTGTAGGTATACGTGCCGGCCGGATCGAAAGCGGGGTCGAAGGTCCCGCTGTGTGCGGAGCCACCGGGTGCTGTCCAAGTGCCCGTCGCATCGGGAGAACCACCGAGTTCACCGAACAGTGCGAGCACCGCATCAATAGCGCACAGGGTGATGTCGCCGTCGACGCCAGCATTCGGAAGCTGGCTCACCGATACAATGACCTGAGAGGTGGCCGCCAAGCACGGAGCGATGCCCGCCAATGTGTACATATATGCTCCCGTCTCGTCCGTCACCGGGTCGAACGTTCCATCAGAACTGTTGCCGGAGGGTGAGGTCCATGTGCCGTTCGCATCGGGTGTGCCACCGAGCTCGGGGAAGAGCAGCACAGGGCCATCCGTTACGCACAGGGTGATCGCGCCATCCGTTCCGGGATCAGGACCGGGTTGCACGACCACCGTTACCGTGCTGCTCGCATTGGAGCAAGGCGGCGGCACTGTGATCGTGTAGGTGTAGATCCCAGCGGCATCCACGGCCGGGTCGAATGTTCCATTGTTCGCGCCACCTCCCGGCGCTGTCCATGAACCGCCTGCATCCGGGGCGCCACCGATGTTGCTGAACAGGTCCACAGGTGCGCCGCCCGTGCAGAGGACGATGGCGCCGTTCACACCAGCGTCCGGCTCGTCGTTCACCGCGACCTGCACCAGCGCGCTCGCACTGGCGCACGGTGCCATGCCCGCTACCGTGTAGGTATATGCGCCCTGAGCGTCCGTTCCCGGAACGAAGTTGGCATCTGTTGGAACGCCGAGCGGATCCGTCCATGTTCCACCAGCACCAGGTGACCCGTTCAATGCGGCGAACAGCGAGGCTCCCGATCCGCTGATGCACAGGGAAAGGGCGCCATCACTTCCGGCGTTCGGAGGTTGCTGGATACTGACCGTCACGGTCGCGCTCACACTGGAGCAGGGAGCGGGAACAGCGATGGTGTAGGTGTATTCCCCAGCCGGATCGACGGCCGGGTCGAACATGTCGGAATGCGCTGAGCCGTCGGGCGCGGTCCACGTTCCGCCAACGTCAGGAGTTCCGCCAAGCGAAACGAAGAGTGGTGAGGGAACATCGGTAGCACAGAGGTTGAGCAGGCCGTTTATCCCCGGATCAGGGTAGGAGATCACCTGTACGTCCACTGTGGCGATGGCTAGCGGGCAGGGGGCTGTGCCGAGCACGGTGTAGGTATAGATGCCGGTTGTGCTCGTGCCTGGGAGGAAGGTTCCGTTGAACCCGCCGCCGCCCGGTGCGGTCCATGATCCGCCGGCATCAGGGCTTCCCAGTAATGACGAGAACAGATCGGTCGGGGGGCTTGAGATGCAGAGCACCGCGGACCCGTCCTGGCCCGGATCGGGAGGCGTCTGCAGCGAGACGGTCACTGTGCTGCTTACACTGGAGCAGGGCAGGGGTACCTCTATCGTATAGGTGTAAACGCCCGCTTCGTCCGTTGCGGGGTCAACCGCGCCGGAATGCGCACCTCCACCGGGTGCCGTCCATGTTCCTCCGGCATCCGGTGCGCCACCAAGAACGCTGAACAAGTCTTGCACTGCGCCCGACGTACACAACGTGATGTTCCCCGCCGTTCCCGGGTCGGGTATGTCCATGACGGTTACATCCACTACTGCGCTCGCGGCTGGGCAGGGTGCGGTTCCGGCAACGGTGTAGGTATAGATGCCAGGTGTACTTGTACCCGGTGCGAACGATCCGTTGAACGCTCCGCCGCCGGGCGAGGTCCAGGATCCACCGGCGTCGGGTGTCCCTTGCAGCGAACCGAAGAGGTCTACGGGCGGACTGGTCACACAGAGGAGTTCAGCGCCGTCCGTGCCGGGGTCAGGTGGTGCCTGTAGTGAAACGGTTACCACGCTGCTCACACTGGGACAGGGTGCAGGCGCGGCGATGGTGTACGTGTAAGCGCCTGCGGGATCGTTCGCTGGATCCACAGTGCCGGAGTTCGGGCCGCCTCCGGGTGCCGTCCATGCTCCACCTCCATCCGGTGCCCCGCCGAGCAAGGCGAAGAGATCCTGTTGTGCGCCTGTCGTGCAAAGTGTGATACTGCCATCGGTGCCTGCGTCCGGAATGGCTGTTACCGACACATCCACGGAAGCACTGGCATTCGGACACGGTGGTGTTCCCGCGACAGTGTACGTGTAGATGCCCGGTGCGCTGGTGCCCGGTACGAACGATCCGCTGAAGGCACCACCACCTGGTGCGGTCCATGATCCCCCGACATCGGGTGTTCCCTGCAGCGAACCGAACAGGTCGATGGCAGTACTGGTGACGCACAGGAGCTCATTCCCATCGCTACCGGGATCGGGGGGGACTTGTAACGCAACGGCAACCGTACCGCTCACACTGGGACAAGGCGCTGGCGCTGCGATCGTGTAGGTGTAGACGCCTGCCGGGTCGGTGGTGGGATCCACCGTGCCCACATGCGCGCCACCGCCGGGAGCGGTCCAGGATCCGCCCACATCCGGCGATCCGCCGAGAAGGGCGAACAGATCCTGTTGCGCGCCGGTCGTGCACAGCGTGATGTTCCCGTTCGTTCCGGCATCCGGTATGGAGGTCACCGCCACATCCACTGATGCGCTCGCGTTCGGGCAAGGTGCGATACCCGGAACCGTGTACGTGTAAGTGCCCGGAGCGTCCGTGCCGGGTGTGAAGGCCCCCCCGAACGCGCCACCGCCCGGAGCGGTCCATATTCCGCCAGCGTCCGGTGATCCTTGGAGCGAGCCGAAGAGATCGATCGCTGGACTTGTCACACACAACAGCTCAGCACCATTCAAGCCAGGATCAGGCGGTGCCTGCAAGGAGATGGTCACGGTGCTGCTCACGCTTGCGCATGGCGGAGGAACGTTGATCGTATACGTATAGACCCCGGCCGCATCCGTTGCGGGATCCAAGCTGCCGGAATGCGCGCCGCCTCCGGGGGCGGTCCATGTGCCGCCTGCATCCGGTGTTCCACCGAGCACGGCGAAGAGGTCCTGCGCTGCACCGGATGTGCAGAGCGTCATCACTCCAGCGCTTCCCGGATCGGGCAATGAGACCACGGCCACTGTTACCGTCGCGCTCGCGTTGGCACAGGGGGCCAAAGCGGTCACGTTGTAGGTGTACACGCCCTGCGCATCAGTGCCCGGTGTGAACGTTCCATCGAACGCTCCGCCGCCGGGTGCGGTCCAAGAGCCACCTGAGTCAGGTGTTCCGCCCAGCGATGCGAAGAGGTCAGTGACCGGGCTGGAGATGCACAATGTGACAGCACCATCGATACCCGCATCGACCGGTTGGTTCTGTGTGACGGTGATGGTTGATTGATCGATAGCACAAGGGGCCAACGGTGTCACCGTGTAGACGTACACTCCGGGTGTGCTCGTTCCAGGCGCGTAGTTGTTCGTTGCCGCGCCACCGCCCGGTGCGGTCCATGTTCCACCGGCATCGGGGCCGCCACCGAGCAAGGTGAACAGATCAATGGCGGCGTCATCCGCACAAACCGTGATAGCGCCATCGGTTCCCGCGTTCAGGGGGGCGTTCTCTGTCACCGTCACCGTCGACTGGTCATCCACGCAAGGGGCCAATGCGGTCACCGTGTACGTGTAGGTCCCCGCGGTGCTTGTGCCCGGCGTGTAGGTGCCGGCCGTTGCCCCGCCGCCCGGAGACGACCACGTACCTCCTCCGTCGGGCCCACCGAGCAAGGAGAACAGATCGATAGCCGCGCCATCCGAGCAAACCGTCGTGGACCCGTCAGCGCCCGCATTCACCGGGTTATTCACCGTGATGGTCACGGTGGCTTGGTCGTTCGGGCATGGCGCCATGGCCGCGACACCATAGCTGTAGGCTCCGGCCACGTTCGTTCCAGGTGTGAATGTTCCACTGGTGCCAGCACCGCCGGGAGCGGTCCATGCACCGCCCGCATCGGGGCCGCCGCCGAGCAGTCCGAAGAGATCCACGGGCGCACCGTCAGCGCATACGGTCATCGCACCATCCGTGCCCGCATCAACCGGTTGGTTCTGCGTCACCGTAACCGTAGCCTGATCGATCGGGCAGGGCGCGATCCCCGTTACCGTGTAGGTGTAGCTTCCCGGCGTGCTTGTTCCCGGAATGTACGTATCGGTGACCGGGGCTCCTCCGGGATCGGTCCATGCACCACCCGCATCCGGAGTGCCCCCCAGCATGCTCGACAGGTCAACGGACGCGCCGTCCGCGCATACAGTGATGGCACCATCCGCGCCGGCATCAACGGAAGTGTTCTGGGTCACCGTCACTGTTGACTGGTCATTCGCGCAGGGAGCGAGTGCCGTGACCGAATACGTGTAAGCGCCGGGAGCGCTCGTGCCCGGTACGAAGCTGCCCGCATTCGCTCCGCCTCCCGGAGCGGTCCATGTACCTCCCACGTCCGGCCCTCCCAGCAGAGCGAACAAGTTCACGGCCGCGTCGATGTCGCATACGGTGATCACGCCATCAACTCCTGCGTTCACGGGATAATTCTGCGTGACAGTGACGGTGGACTGGTCGTTCGGGCAAGGCGCAAGCGCGCTTACCGTATAGGTGTAAGTGCCCGGTGTGCTGGTCCCTGGCGTGAACATGTTAGTGGAGGCTCCACCACCGGGAGCGGTCCATACACCGCCCGCATCCGGTCCCCCGAGAAGGGCGGAGAGGTCGATCGCCACACCGTCCGAACAGACCGTCGTTGCACCGTCCGTGCCCGCATTCACCGGGTTGTTCTGTGTAACGGTGACCGTTGATTGGTCGTTGGTGCAGGGAGCCGACGCCGTCAGTGTGTAGGTGTACACTCCCGGCGCGGATGTCCCCGGGATGTAGCTGTTCGATGCCGCTGCGCCTCCGGGGGCGGTCCAAGTCCCCCCAGCACCAGCACCACCCAAACTGGCGAACAGGTCCATCACTGCACCATCCGCACAAACGGTGATGGCCCCATCAGCGCCCGCGTTCACCGGGTTGTTCTGTGTGATGGTGACCGTTGCTTGGTCATTCGCGCAAGGGGCGAGCGCTGTCACGCTGTAGGTGTAAACGCCCGGTACGCTGTTGCCCGGCGTGTACGTGTTCGAGGCGGCTCCGCCACCGGGCGCTGTCCAGGCCCCGCCCGCATCAGGTCCTCCTCCGATGAGTGCGAAGAGATCAATGGCCGCGCCGTCAGCACAGACCGTTGTTGCACCGTCCGTGCCCGCGTTCACCGGGTTGTTCTGCGATACGGTGACCGTTGACTGGTCATTGGGACAAGGAGCTACTGCTGGCAGTGAATACGTGTACATCCCTGGAGCGGAAACACCCGGCGTGTAGGTGCTCGTGGCCGCCCCGCCACCGGGTGCCGTCCACGCGCCGCCTGCTCCCGGTCCGCCTCCGAGGCTGTTGAACAGGTCCACAGGCGCACCATCGGCACAAACCGTGAGGACGCCATCCGTGCCGGCATTCACCGGGTTCACCTGGGTCACTGTCACGATCGCCTGGTCGTTCCCGCACGGTGCTACACCAAGAACGGTATAAGTATAGGGGCCGGGTGTGCTCGTGCCGGGCGTGTAAGTGCTCGTGGTTCCAGCACCGCCCGGAGCTGACCAGTTGCCGCCGCCCGTCGGACCACCGCCCAATAAGGTGAAGAGGTCTATTGCCGCGCCGTTGGCACAAACGGTGGTGGCCCCATCCGTGCCGGCGATCGGCGGCGATGTTTCGTTCACGAGCACCGTGGCCTGGTCGTTCGGGCAAGGTGCGATACCCGCTACCGTGTATGTGTATATGCCCGATGCGTTGATGGCCGGATCGTACCAGCCGCTCATCGGGGCGTTGCTCGGATCCGTCCACGTACCGCCGGGTTGCTCTCCCGTGATGATGGTGCCGAGGTTGGTCGGTGCGTTGGTCGAGCAGATGGCCAGGAACCCGTCCGCACCGGCGTTCGGTGGTTGGTTGATCGTGACCGCGACGATGGCGTTTGACGTGCAACTCCCGGAAGTCACGGAGTAGGTGTAGTTTCCGCTGATCGCGACGGCCGGATCCAGAGTGGAGCCTGTCGCACCGCCGCCCGGCGCGGTCCAAGTGCCGCCCGCATCAGGCGTTCCGCCGAGGTAGCTCGCCAGGTTCACTGCCGCACTGGTCGCGCACAGCGTTACGGATCCGTTAGAACCCGCATTGGCTGAACAACAGTTCACGGTAGCGGGAAGGGTTGGCACTGGATCGCCTTGACAACCCGCGCTGCCCCACGAACCACTCTCACTGTCACCATAGCTGTCAACGGTCACGCTCAGGTCCGCACCGTCTACGCAGGCTCCGCCGCTGGGCACGCTGATCGTGAAGCAGAACTGCCAGTTGACCGCGCCGCTACAGAGGTCGCCGAAGTTGTTCCCCGGGTCGCCGTCATTGTCCAGATCGAAGAAGAAGCCCGGACCAACGGGACCTACCGCCGTCGGCGACGTTCCATCACAGATGTTGTACCAGCCCCATGTGCCCCCACTGGCGCCACAGGTCGGCGGAGGTGCGCCCGGTGTCAAGGTCGCCATGTCCCAGCCGGCACCGAAGGTCAGGGCGATCCCATGGAACCAGTTCACGTTGACGATGTTCCAATCGGTGACCGTGTAACAGAAGGTGACGCTTTGGCCCGACTGGTATTCTCCGCCGACCGGAAGGGGAGAAGCCGTGAACGTGTAGCCTTGGTTGCACTGGGCCGCGAGCTGGCCGCTCAGTAGGCAGGAGATGATGAAGGCGATCGTCAGGAATGCCGGTCGCAACGATGCCGGACCACGCAGAGCGGGTCCGGCTAGAGAGCAACCGATACGTGGAACGGTGTAGAGTCGCACCATTCACTTCCATGCACGGTGGTTGGTCAGCGTGCATGGGAAAAATAGGGAAGTAGAATGAGCGGCCCGGGCGTTTTGGACGAATCCATCAACACCGTCGACCGAAATACTCCGGTGCTGCATTCCTGGTCGGATCGCTTCCCGGCTCAACGTACCACTACCACATGCCCCATCAGCTCAATGGGCCTGCCGGTGTAGAACGAACGCGCGTTCAGGCGCCAGCTGTAAACACCGTCCTGAACAGGGCTTCCACCGAAGGAGCCGTCCCAGCCCTCGCTGCGGTCCGTGGTCTCGAAGATCTTCTCGCCCCACCGGTCGAAGACCGCCAACAGGAAGTCCTTGGTGTCGATGTCATCACCCAGCACGAAGAGCTGCTCATTGATACCGTCACCATTGGGGGTGAACGCGGTCGGGATGAACACGAGGAATTCGTCCATCACTTCGATCATGCGCACGACCGTATCCGTGCAACCAAGGTAGTTGGCCACTACCAGCTCCACGGGATAAAGGTCGCCAAAGACGTTCGGGAACGTGTACTCGACCTCCGGTCCGTGGGCCGTATCGAGCCCGGCGAGATCCCATGTCCAGCTTACCGCGTAGGGGCCGGCCTGCTCAACGAACTCCACCGTGGGGTCCAGTGTACTGGCCGGAACAGGATTCCATGAGAATTGCGCGTCCGGCACCGCCGCTACCGTGATCATGTCCAAGGCCGTCGTGTCATCATCGCAGCCGTTCGGCCAATGCACCGTCGCGCTCACGTCGAATATCCCTGGATCCGGGTACGTGTGCCCCACGCTCTCCGGAGGGCCGGGGATGAGGATGCCATCCCCGAAATCCCAATCCACCGTGGCGGCATCGGTCGTGTCCCGAACGCTGAAGATGACGGCGAAGGGGTCGCATCCGAGCATGGTATCGGCCGTGAGCACCAGATCCGGTATAGGCTTCACGGAAACACGGATCGCATGCGTCACGTCGGGCGTTTCGCACCCGTCGCTCACGGTCACGTAAATGGTCGCCGAATCGGGGAGATTCACAACGAACACCGGATCCGATTGGAAGGGACCTCCTGCCCAGGAGAACGTGTAATTCCCATCGCCGCCGTAAACCGTATCGGGGAACAACGGTGTGTCCAGGTCGGGGCACGTGACGACCGTATCGGGAGTGAACAGGCTGAGCTGCGGGTTCACCGACACTTCCATGGTGAGCGTGTCGCTGAGGCATCCGCTGCTGTCCGTGGCCCAAGCTGAATATTCGGTGTCGCTCAACGGAGCTACCGAATGATCCCATCCGACAAAGCCATCATTCCAATGCCCGACGAGATCGCCCGTTCCACCTTGCGCCGCAGCGACCAGAGCTGCTGTGCCTGTGAGGCAGATCGTGGTATCGTCGCTCAGCGATACCATCTGTACGGCCGTTGGTTCGAAAATGAGGGCCTGGAGGGTGTCCGAACAGTTGTTCCCGTTCAACCCTTCGCTGATCACCACGTTGTAAGTACCGCCAGGCCCGGAGAATGCATCCCCGTTCGTCGCTGTCGTTGTTTGAACCACGTTCCCGTTTGCGTCCGTCCACGTGTAGTCCCATGGCCCTCCGTTACCCGTGGTGATCACTTGGATGTTGCCGCTCCCATCACCGTTGCATACCGCATCCGTCACCAAGCTGTCGTTCTCCAAGTGCGTCAGTTCTTCCACGAAAACACTGTCCGTGCTCCCGCATAACGGGTGGCCTGCTGGGAATACCGTTACCGTGTACCAGATATCCTGCGCCGGCGTTGAGACCGGATAGGGTGATGTGGTATTCGAGAGGTCGGTTGAAGGTGACCAATTGTAGATCATAGGGCCGGTCGGCACCGGCGGTTGCAGCACCGCGTTCATCTGGTACGGGTCGCCGCAATCTTCGGGGTCAATGGCCGTGGCCTGCACGATCGCAGCGGGTGTCACGGTAACCGTTAGCGTGGTGTCGTAGGAGCACCCGAAGTTGTCCGTCACAGTGAAGGTGAGGACCTCATTGCCATTGGTGGTCGGTGTGAATGCCGCTTGCGTAGGATCCAAGGGGTCCGTGACCAGGTTGTCGCCAGACCAGAAAGCGGAATCCGGATCCGTCAGATCGAGTACTGGCGTGTACACGGTGACGTCAGGAAGCAACGAGGGATCGAAATCGATCCACCAAGAGCAGATATACCCGTTGTCGGATCCGAACAGGTCTGTGAAGGAAATGGTCCAAGTACCGTTCAGCTGTGAACCGAGCAGGTTGGTGAAGGGTTGCAGGCTTTCATATGTGCCGGCGGGCAATGTCCCCGATCCTGAATTCTCGACCCATGTGCCGTTGCTGGCCGTAGGGCTGAAGCAGTACTGGTAGCACGTGCCGATGGCGTTGGGCTGCAGATCATTGTCCACCGGTTCGCCCAAATAGGTGCCAGCCCCGCCCTGCTGGTGGAAGATGATGTTCTGGCCGGTGGGGCTGGTGAGTTGCAGTACGAAATCCCCCATGTACGAATGCTCCATTTCGAAGCAGATCTCCAGTATGTCGTCCAAACTGGTCATCGTCTGTCCCGGTGCGAACTGGTTCAGGTTGATCACGCTGGTGAAGACCACTCCGAGTTGGTCCGGCAACAGGATCCCTTCACCGAAGTCAACGTTCGGTTGGCCGGTCCATGTGACCGCCTCGGCATCCGCGTTCAAGGTCACGGACTCCCCGACGCAGAGCGTTTCATTGTCCATACCAGTGATCAGCGGAGTGGTGCTCACCAGCACTTGGAATTCCACCGAGTTCGTATTCACGCACCCATTGTCATCCTCGATCCGCAGTTCAACGATGTGTTCGCCGGGAGGGTCCGGAAAGACGTGCGAGACAACGGGTCCACTGGTGCTGTCGACGGTCCCGTCACCGAACGCCCAGGTGTACTGGACAACGTTGTATCCAGCTGCCGCGAAGGAGGCACTGGCATCGAATTGCACTTCCTCCCCTTGGCAGATGAGCGCGGGTGAAGCTTCGCTCATGGCGGCGATGGCGGTCGGTGGTTCACACGGTACGAAGCAGGAAAGCGCGAACGCGAAGGCCCCGGTACCCGTCTCGTTCGCGTTGAATTCCAAGGTCAAGCAACCGGTCGGATTGCCGAAGCTGGCGGTGATGATCCCAGGATAATCCGCACCGGTGAACGATCCGATCAGCGGATCGCTCGTGGTGGGGCCATCGTAGATGTTCAATACGTCCAGTGGTGAACTGCCGGCGTTGGAGAGGTCGAAGATCACCGTGTTCAGGGAGATCGCCTCGCCGGGCTGGTCCGGACAGATGGTCGCCGTGTAGGAATCGTTGTCACTGTAGCCCGCTCCGCCTTCACCGCCCCCGTCGACGATCGCGCCGCCACAGGTCACTACGTCCCCATCGGCCATGTTGAAGATCGTTTGGGCTTTCAACGTGGACAACGCAAGGGTCACCAGTACCGCGAGCATTGGCGCACGCAGACCGGCAGCTCCGAAGGATGCGGATGCCCTTGTTTTTTTCATGTCCGCGAAGATCCCTCTTTCAGCATGGCCATCTTGGCCGGTATGAAGGACCTGTTGGAAGCCTGTGGCGTGTTCTCCCGCGTGGCTCACTTCAGGATCGACACGTGTCCCATGTACTCCCGCAGTCCGCCCGTGCTGATGATCTGGAAGGTGCAGCGGAACGCATAGATGTCCTGTTTCAGGATCTCCCCGCCGTTCATGTGCGTGCCGTTCCATGCTTTGTTCGGGTCCGTGCTCTCGAACACCACCCCGCCCCAGCGGTCGAACACGCGCATCTCGAAGGCGGTAATGTCCGGGATGTTGCTCACCAACCACCACGTGTCGTTCAGGCCGTCGCCATCCGGGGTGAAGGAGTTCGGAGCATACGTCTGCAGCACATCATCGATCACCACGTCGTGGCACACCGAATCCATGCAGCCATGGTTGTCGATGGCCACCAAGCAGACCTCGTAGGTGCCCGGGTATTTGTCACTGAACCTGAACTGCGGGTTCTCATCCAGGAAAGTTCCCAGGCCCGCCATGTCCCAGACCCACGCCACGGCATGCTCGCTCTGGTTGTAGAAGGTGATCACAGGCGCATCTGTGTTGGCAGGAACGGGCACGTGATCGAACTCGGCCACCACTGCGGGTGGTTCCGTCACGGTGATCTGTCCTGTACCGATGCATCCCATCGCGTTCTTGATGGCCAAGTCGTACGGCCCTTTGCAAAGACTGTCGCTCGTGGCGGAAGACTGATAGACCACGCCGCCGTTGAAGCTGTACGCGACCGCTTCCGCGTCCGTGATCGTTATGGAACCATTGCAATCGCCGTTGCACCAAGGTTCCACGTAACTGACCGCATCGATCTCCAGCAAGGGAGGCTGGCCTATGCTGAAGTCCTCATTCGTTCCGCACCCGTTCTCATCGGTGATGGTCACTCCATAGGTGCCCGCGCAGATGTCCTGCGCATCCGGTGCATCCCCCGCGAGGTTGTCGGTCCATGCATATGCATAAGCACCATTCCCCCCGGTAACAGCGATGCTGGCTGTCCCATCGCACGCTTCAAAGCAGATGGCATCGGTGTAGGTGACGGTGGCCTGGAGCGGTTCGGTGAAGGTGATCGTCACACTGTCGATCAGATAGCACAGCACGCCGTCGTTCTCGGTCCAGTAGAACATGGCCGGGCCGCTCGCAGGGGCGGTCACCTCGGTCTGGGCGTTCCACGGTTCATCGATGACATAACCGGCTGGTCCGGTCCAGATGCCCATGCCCGTATTGCCAACGGAGGCGTTCAACATATAGGTCAGCAGACATACGGTCGAATCAGGTCCGGCGTCCACCACGCCACAACATTGCGGATCGGTGGCGTCGAGGATCTGGATCTCCAGATCGGCCGTTCCGATACACCCGAGGTTGGTCGTAACCGTATAGGTGTATACGCCGGCAGCATCGACCATCGGATTGAATGTACTCGCCACCACGATCCCGTTCGCGTCGGTCCATACACCACCGGGGTTCGGTGTGCCGCCAAGCATGGTGATCAGGTCGAAGGAGGGGGGAGTGGCACACACCACCACGAGCGAGTCCAGCCCGGGGTCGAGTCCGGGGTCCAAGGAGATGGTCACCTCGTCGCTCGCAGCACAGATCGGATGACCGGTTGGCCAAGCACTGACCGTGAAGGTCGTTTCGCTCGTCACGAGAACGGTCGGGTCGGAAATCGCCGGGTCGGACAGGCCATCCATGGGCGTCCATTCCCAGGTCATGCCGGGCTGTCCACCGCACGTGGCGGTTCCCGTCCACACCACGCCTGTCTGCGGGTTCGGGCCATCATTGAAAACCGAATTCCCTTGGTCGTCGAGGAGCGTGTAGGACACTTCCCATTCCCACGCACCCGGGGTGTATGTCAAGGTGATCTGGTCTCCGGCAGTGACAGGAATGGCGACTGATTGGAAGTTGCCGATGCACGCGTAAGTCGTGGACGAGCCGTTCACGGATATCGATAAGCCAGCTCCGTTCCATCCGTCCCAACCGGAATCGGTCATCTCAAGCGTCCACGAGCAGTCCTGCGTGTTGCCGACGATGGTCGCTTGGAGTTGCAGCGGATCATTGCAGATCACACCATCAGGCCCCGCATCCACGGTGAAGGGCTCGTCCACCGTAACCGTGATCGTCGTATCGTAGGTGCATCCGAAATTGTCCGTGACCTGGTACACGAAGTCATATTCGCCCGGTGAGGTAGCGGTGAACACCGCGGTATCCCCGTTCGCTGAGACATAATCCGGCAATGTGCCTCCTGACCATAACGAGGAGTCGGCGTCCGGCCCGATCGAAGGCGTGAATTGCGTGACATCCGGGATGATGGCTGGGTCGAAGTTGATCTCCCAGGAACAGATGAACCCGTTGTCCGCACCCCACAGGTCCGTGCTTTGGTAGGTCCATTCACCATTGAGCGGGCAGCCGACGAGATTGCTGAATGGCTGAACCGGTTCGTAGGTCCCCGGATTCAGTGCTTGGGCAGGAGGCGTGCCGGCCAAGGTGGTATTGCTCAGGTTCTCTATCCACGTGCCATTCGTCGCATCCGGGCTCCAGCAATAGTGCCAGCACTCGCCAGGGACGGGATTGAAGTCATCATCTGTGTCATTCGCTCCTCCGATGTACGTGCCACCGCCACCTTGTTGATGCAGGATCATGGTCTGACCGTTCGGGCAGATCACTTGGAGTACGAGGTCCCCCATGAAAGTGTGTTCCATATCCACACAGATCGACTCGATGTTCGAGGTATTCGTCACCTCCTGCCCCGGATCGAATTGCTGGAACTCAAGTGTCGATGAGAACGGCAAGCCAACGTCATCCGGCAGGTACACACCGTCCCCGAAGTTCGCGTCGGGAATGCCCGTCCACGTGACGGGTTCGGCGTTGCCATACAAGGCCACGGTTTCACCGAAGCAGGTCTCGGTGCTTTCAGAGGTCAATCCGAAATTGGGTGTGGTACTTACCAGGATCTGCAGGTCCACTAGATTCAGGTTCCCGCAATCGTTGTCATCCGTCACATAGAGTTGGACCACATGCTCGCCGTCCTGGACGAAGGTGTGGTCAACGATGGGGCCGCTCGTGCTGTCCGAGGTACCGTCGTCGAACTCCCACAGGTATTGCACCAAGGTGTTGCCCGCAACGGCCGTGGAGCCGCTCCCGTCGAAATGGACGGTTTCGTTCTGGCAGATGAGCGCAGGAACCGGTTCGCTCATCACCGCCGCTGCAGTCGGGTTCTGGCAAGGGACCGTGCAGGAGTAGCTCGCTGCGAATTGTCCTTGCCCAACGGAATTGGACTGGAAAACGAAGGTGAGGCAGCCAGTGACGTTGAACACCGTACCGCTGACGACCAGATTCTGGAGCTCATCACCGGTGTAGCTGCCGAGTGACGTGGCGCTCGTGTTGTCGCCATCGTAAATGGCCAAGTGGTCCCATGAATTCTGGGGCCCGGACTGGTCCAGGTCGAAATTCGAGAACGTCAGGTAGATGACGTTCCCCGGAACGTCCGGGCACAACGTGAATGTGTAGTTCTCACCGTTCTGATATTCAGTGGGGCCTTCTCCGCCCGAATCGAACAGCACCCCCAAGCATCCCGTGCCCGAGCCATTGGACATCGTGTAGTTGACCTGGGCTTGACCGGCTTCGAGGATCAAGAACATATTGACCAACAGCAGCGATCTGAGCAACCAAGAAGTGAAGGTGCGGGTCGGGTCTGTATGTACCATCCTGTTCAGGAGCGTGTTCGGAGGTTCAGCGAATGTAGGGCACTTCCGCACGGCTTAGCGTCGGGATGGCTGGATGACGGAGGAACCGGGCGATCGGTTCGCTGAGGCGACATTGAAGTTCCGAACGTTCAGTGGGCGGTGTGTTGAAAAGCGAAAGCCCCGGACCGGCCGGGGCTTTCAATTCGGTTGATGGACATGCTCAGCGTTCCAGCTTCACCTTGCCAGTGTAGGTCTCGGCCAAGTGCAGGCTCTCCCGTACGTCCACCACCCAAACGTATTCGCCCGCACCGCACAAATCGCCGCGGTTTTGCGGGCGGCCGGTCCATGGCTTGGTGGCGTCGTTGGTCTGGTAGAGCAGCGTTCCATTGGAGCTGTATACCGTCAGGTTGAACTTCACGCCCAAGGTGCGCAAGGCTTCCGGCATGAAGCTCTCTTGGAAGTCGTCGCCGTTCGGGGAGAAGCTCGCGGGGGCATCCAGATTGTAATCCTTGTCGATCCGCACGTCCTTCATGATCTTGTCCTCACAGCCGATCTCGTTCGTAACGGTGAGTTCCACCTGGTATACGCCCTTCTTCTTGTAGATATGGTCAGGATGTGCGATGGTGCTGGTCTGACCATCCCCGAAATCCCACAGGTACTGCTTGCCCGCGAGGCTGCGGTTCTCGAAGTGGACAGAGGGCAAATGGCCGTCATATTCCTGCTTCAGGATATTGAAGGCTGCCATTGGCGATTCGTGGATCACGATCACATCGCTGCTGGGTTTGTTCTGGATGGTGCCCACCCCGGCCGCGCTCATGGAGAGCATCACTTGATAAGTGCCAGGCTTGGTGAAGGTGTGCTCCGGGTTCGCGTGGTTGCTGAAGCTGCCATCCCCGAAGTTCCAGAGGTAGATTCCGTCCTCCGGCATGTTGGACACTTTGAACTCCACCGCCGTTCCAGGGCATCCTGCCGCTACGCTCGCCTTGAATGTGATCTCGTTGGCATTGGGGGTGGAAGCGGCGCCGATCTTCGTCGTTACCGGAGGTTCCGGCTTATTGTCGCCGACAGGAGGGGTCTTTGTATCTGCTCCGGTAGAGGTTGCCGTTCCGACTTTGGAAGCGGGGTTCTCCGTCGTTTTCGCCGTCATCTGGGCAGGTTCGTTGACCTGAACAGGACGGTTGGCCTCCTGCTGGGGCGTTGTCACCACATTGGCCGTGATCGGGGTCTTCTCGGAGACAACTGCGCCATCTTTCGGGTCAACCGCACTGGCCATCATTTCTTCCACGGATGACCCACTGGTCGCAGTATCGCCACCGTTCAACGCGTACCACGTCCCACCACCAACGACAACGAGTCCTGCCACCAGAACGGACAACCCTAGACCGCTGACCCACCAGGCACGGTTGCCCCCGTTCAGGGTGCGCTCCATCTGGGTCCAATCGGCGCTATTGTAGGGAACCTCGAACTGGTCGAGGCTTTCCCTCAACGACCGCTCAAAGGCGTCCAGTCCGTTCTTGCTCGTGCTCATATCTCAAGGGAGCTTATGCTCCTTTTTAAGCAGTTTCTTCAGATTGTGTTTCGCCTTGGCCAAGTTGCTCTTGCTGGTACCGATGTTGATGCCCAGCATCTCGGCGATCTCCTTGTGGGTCATCTCCTCGAAGACGTACAGGTTGAACACCGTACGGTAAGCTGGTGTCAACTTCTGCATGGCGTTGATGACGTCCGCCGGCTTGAGGTCCAACACTTCTTCCGCCGCTTCGTCCTCGATCGTATCCTCCTCGTCCTGGTCCCCGAAATCCTCGATGCTGCGCTCCTCGCCCAGCAAGAGGTAGGCGTTCTTGGCCCGACGGAAATAGTCGATGGCCGTGTTCACCATGATGCGGCGTATCCATCCCTCGAAGCTGCCCTCGCGGTTGAACTTCTCCATGGAACGGAACACCTTGATGAACCCGTCCTGCAGGATGTCCTTGGCTTGGTCGTGGTTCTTGGTGTAGCGCAGGCATACGGCCATCATTTTCCCATAGAAGAGCTCGTAGACGCGCTGCTGGCTCCGGCGTTCCCCGGCGATGCACCCATCGATAATGCCGGAAAACACCTGCTCCGCCGCCTCCATGCCCTGCCATGTAGCGCCTAGACGCAGTTGCTCTTTGAGGGTTGCCAATTCTGCCGTGGACATGCGAGGAAGTGGCGGGAAGTTAACGATCCTTCGCTTCGGTCACGGAAAACTGTTGGCAACTACCCCCCGATCGTGGAAAAGCTGAGAGCCGCTCCGCAGAGCCAACCCCGCTAATTTCGCCGCCCTTGTCCGCCGAGCCAGCCTGACCGAACGATGGTGGCGAAGGGACCTCAAAACAGACCGAACCGATGAAGATCACCGTGGTAGGAGCGGGCAATGTGGGCGCAACGTGCGCTGATGCCTGTGCGCGCTGGGAACTGGCCAATGAAGTCGTGCTTTTGGATATCAAGGAAGGCACGGCCGAAGGCAAAGCCTTGGACATTTGGCAGACAGCACCGATCAGCCTGTTCGACAGCCGCATCACTGGCAGTACGAACGATTACACCAAGACGGCCGGCAGCGATGTGGTGGTCATCACCAGCGGCCTGCCCCGCAAGCCCGGCATGAGCCGCGATGACCTGATCGCCACGAACGCCAACATCGTGAAAAGCGTGACCGAACAGGTGGTGAAGCACAGCCCGGATTGCATCATCATCGTTGTGAGCAACCCGCTGGATGTGATGAGCTATTGCGCCTTCATCAACAGCAAGTTCCCGTCCCAGCGCGTTTTCGGCATGGCCGGTATCCTCGACACTGCCCGCTACCGTGCCTTCTTGGCCACCGAACTTGGCGTTTCGCCCAAGGATATCCAGGCCGTTCTCATGGGGGGGCACGGTGATACCATGGTTCCGCTGCCTCGCTACACCACGGTGGGCGGTATTCCGGTGACCGAGCTGATCGCGGAAGACAAGTTGAACGCGATCGTTGAACGCACCAAGAAGGGTGGTGGTGAGATCGTGAACCTGTTGGGAACCAGCGCTTGGTATGCGCCTGGTACGGCTGCGGCCCAAATGGTGGAAGCCATCGTGCGCGACCAGAAGCGCGTGTTCCCCGTGTGCGCTTGGCTGAACGGTGAGTACGGATTGAAAGGCGTCTATATGGGTGTCCCCGTGATCCTCGGTAAGAAGGGCATAGAGCGCATCATCGAGCTGAAACTGACCAAGGACGAGCAGGAACTCTGCAACGCCAGCGCGAAGGCGGTGAAGGAGGTGATGGACGTACTGGACAAGATGAACAACGTGCCGGCCTGAGGTCGGGATCGCGACTGAAAGAAGGCGTCCGGAAGGGCGCCTTCGTCGTTCCTATCAGTTTCCGGGCAGCTCGCAGGTGTCTTTCATGCCCAAGCGGTGGCGGTTGCGGGCGATGAGGTCGTACCCCCAATTCCGGAGCGGTCGCGGAACAAAGCGCACCAGGGAGCCCCAAAAGCCGTGGCCCGGAAGATCTTTCAGCACGCGCCAAGCAGCGTCCGATCGTGTGAACGCAAGACCGTCTTTTACGAGTACGATGGAATCCACCGTCTCGGATATGCCATGCTTTCGTCGCAAAGCGATGCCTTCTCCGGAAGTGAGCGGGGCGAACTTGAACCGCTTGCCGGGATCCCGTCGCACGATCCATTTCACCCAACCATTGCAAAAGGCGCAATCACCGTCGAAAAGGATGATGCCGGGGTCCATCGGATCAGCGCATCACCACCAGCCGTTGTGTCCAGCGGTTCGTGCCGTCGCCAACGCGCACCATGTACACGCCGGGTGACAGATCACGGGTGTCCAATTCTATGCGCCTGCTGCGCAAGGGCCCGTTCATAACCGTCTGGCCGACATTGTCGAGCACTTCGATCCGCAGTCCATCACGGTGCGGGATATTCATGGAAACCATCGTAGAACCCATGGACGGATTCGGCACCAAGGTGAACGCTTGCCCGTTCGTCACGTCGGGCAGGTTCCCGATCGCCGCCGCGAAATCGTTCCGCCAGTAACCGAGGCCGCCGCGGTAGTTGCCGATCACCGCGTCCAGGTAGCTGTCGCCGTTGAAGTCATGCAGCGCGACGGCCGTGTTCTTCCCTTCGCGCACGTCCTGCCAGGTGCTGTCCACCAGGTTCCACACGCCATCGATGTTGCCTTCAATGCCATCGTACTGGTGGATCCAACCGCTCTCGGAACCCACGACGAGTTCGCGCTGTCCCACACTGTTGAGGTACATGAACGGAACGCTGTAGCCCGTGACGTTCCAGTATTCCGCCACCGTGAAGCCGCCGATCGAATCATTCACCAGTTCCCACAATTGATCGGGTGCCGGGTCCAACATCCGGTAGTAGTTCAGATTGCCGTTGCGCTCGCCGATCAACAGGTCCAGTGTTCCGTCCGCGTCCACATCGAAGAGTTGCGGTGTGGCGAACATGCCCACATCGAGTTGAATGGTATCTCCGTTCACCACTGCCGGGATGGTGGGTTCGTCCAGTGTGAACTGCGCGGTGTTGCCTACAGGATCATTCCGGAAATAGTGCAGCTTCCCTTGAAGGTCGCCTATCAGCATATCCTTGTCGCCATCGCCGTCCAGATCGCCGAAGGCCGGGTACATCGAATTCCCGATACCACTCGTGCTCAAGCCCATGTAGTCCGAATCCACCACCGTAAACTCGGGGGCATTGGCCGTGCCCGTATTCCGTAGCGCAGCGATCTTGCACGGGTACACTCCACTTGGCACATAGTAGCCATAGTTGCCCACCAGCAGGTCCATCAGGCCATCCCCATCAAAGTCGAACGGTACCGGGTAAGCACCTTCGCCCAGGTCCAGCATATCCGCTTGGAAGATGTCATCCTGTTGGAAGTCGAAGATGGGGGAACTGTCCGTGCCGGTGTTGCGGTAATACCACACACTGTGCTCATTCTCCGCAAGGGACTCGCTGTTGGGGGCCACCAGCAGGTCACGCTTGCCGTCGAAGTCCACGTCTTCATAGAACGGTGCCGGGAAGATGTCCACCTGAACGCTCTCGTCATAGATCGGGAACAGGCTGTCTTGCGCCACCATGTATGCGCTGTCCACATCCCCTCCATTGATGAGCGCTAGCAACGTACTGGACAGGATGTCCCCTACCAGCAGATCCTTGTCCCCATCTCCGTCCAGATCGATCGGTAGTTCGGTACTGCCCGTGTGCGCACGTTCGCCTTCACCCGGTGGCGTATGCGGGTGGTGCTGGTGCGCGCGATCAGCAACCGTGGCATCGCCGACCTGCAACGCGAGTTGCGGGTTGGGCACATTGTAACCGCAGATCGAGTTCAGATAGACCGAATTGTTGTTCAGGTTCTCGGCGAAGAAGCCCCAGCAGCGGTTATACACCTCGAACACCAGGCTGTCCGCCGTGCCATAGAGCTCCATGCTCAGGTTGCGGTGGTGCTCCATGTAGTTGCCGAAAATGCTGAAGGTGATCACGTCCAGGTCGCCATCGCCATCGATGTCCTCAATTCCGGGGATATCCACCTGCGTCACGTAGAGGTTGGCATCGGTGGGCACATAGTTGGAGCGAACGAGTGTATCAACAAGTGCGAAGGAAAGGTTGCCGTTCAAGCTCGTGTTCTTGTAGCAGGCGAAGCCGCCCAAGGAGTAGCTGAAGATGTCCTCTTTGCCGTCGCCGTTGTAGTCGCGCAGTAATGCCCACTCCTTCAATTGACTGAAAGGATAAACCGCGTCGAAGTCATGGGTGAAACCGTAGGTGTTCTGACCTTGAGCGGCATTGCTGCGCAGGGTCACCACCTTGTTGCCTGAGCGGTCGAAGAGGAACAGGTCCTTGTCCCCATCCCCGTCCAAATCGATGTCAGAGACCTGCGGAAAGTTCAGGCCACCGCCCCAGCCCTTACTGAGCGGGTTGCCGCCTTCGATGAGGGGAACCGAAGTGTCGAAGCTCAAAACGAACTGGGCGCTGGTGAACGTGGGAAGCAGCAGGCCCATGGACAAGGAAAAGACGTTCTTCATCAGCAAGGTGGGCGGGCCGGTCGGAAAGCAGGCCGCGCACCGCGCGAAACTACAGGGCATGGCCGCTTGGAAAGCGCCGCCGGCCGCCTGCTTTTGCACCATCCGTGGTGCGCCGTAAGGTCCCTTAAGCCCGCGTAGGGCATCCTTCTATATTTGCCGCCCCGTTTCCCGGACCTTCTCTTTCGAAGGCCCGCAACGGCCTAACGACCAACCCTTCCGTCATGCAGAATCGTACCGCGCTGTGGGTGTTCACCATCCTACTGGCGATCGCGTGTTTGTGGCAATTGTCCTTCTCCTTCTTCTCTGGCGGCCTGGAAGGCAAGGCCGTTCAGGAAGCGGCCTTGCAGACCGACTCGGTCCTCAAGGTGCCCGGCAACGAGAAGCTCGACCCGGACTCGATCAAGCTCCACTATGAGAACACGTTCCTGCGCGAGCATCAGGATGATGTGGTCTACCCGGTGTTCGGTTATTCCTACAAGGAGTGCAAGGAGCGGGAGATCAACCAAGGCCTCGACTTGAAGGGCGGCATGGCCGTTACGCTCGAGGTGAGCATCCCGGAACTCGTCCAGAACTTGAGCGGCAACAGTCAAGACCCTGCGTTCCTGCAGGCCATCGCCAACGCGCGTGAGGCTCAGAAGAGCCGTCAGGATGATTTTATCACACTCTTCGATGAAGAGTTCAAGAAGGCCGCTCCCCAAGGCAGCTTGGCAGCCATCTTCAGCTCGCAGGACAACGCGACCATCTTCGACCGCAACTACAACAACGACCAGGTGATCGGTGCACTGCGCGAGCAGGCCAAGATCGCGTTGAACAACACCGAGAAGATCCTCCGCACGCGTATCGACAAGTTCGGTGTCAGCCAGCCGACCATCCAGAAGCAGGCCTTGAGCGGGCGCATCCAGATCGAACTGCCGGGAGTGAAAGACAAGGAACGCGTGCGGAAAGTGTTGCAGAGCACCGCGAATCTGGAGTTCTGGGAGACCTTCAACGCCGCCGATCTGAACCAGACCCTTACAGACGCCAACACACGCGCCAGTTCGATCCTTTTCCCGGACTTCGCCAAGCGCGACAGCCTGCGGATGGACAGCCTTCGCGGCACCATCGCCAATTTCGACACGCTGCGTAAGGCCTACACGGCGGATGCCACCTTGGACAGCGCCCGCAAGGAATTCCTCATGGATTCCCTGAACACGGCGGATTCCACGTTCCGCGCGGCCATTCAGGCGGATTCGGCCTCCTTCCAAGCGGATCAGAACAAACGCTCACCGCTGTTCGGCCCCGGCCGGATCATGGGCAATCCCTACCAGCCCAAGAACGCGCAGACACACGTGGACGTGATCGGCTTCTGCCGCCCCTCGGACACGGCCGCCGTCAACGGATTGCTGCGTCGCATCCCCCTCAAGAGCCCGGACCCGAGCTTCGGGATGCGCCTGTCCTGGTCGTCCAAGGCCGAACGGATGGAGTACACCGAGAACCCAGGTGACTATCTCGCGTTGCGCGCGCTCAAGATCCCGTTGGACGGCAAACCCCAGATCGACGGTTCCTTCATCACGGATGCACGTCAGGATTTCGACCCGCTCAAAGGAGATCCCGTCGTGGGCATGGACATGAACGATGACGGGGCCCGCATCTGGAAATTGATGACCGGTTCCAACGTCGGCAAGGCCATCGCGATCACGCTGGACGGCTCCGTAGTCAGTGCCCCGGCACCTTCCGAGGAGATCCCCAATGGCAGCAGCCGCATCACGCTGGGCAACGGAGACCGCAACAAGCAGCTGGAAGAGGCGACCGACTTGGCCAACGTTCTGAAGGCGGGTGCATTGCCCGCTCCGGCGCGCATCATCGATGAGACGGTCGTTGGTCCCACGCTCGGTGCGGAGAACGTTCACGACGGCCTGATCTCCTTCGCGGTGGCCATGCTGCTCGTGATGGTCTTCATGGTCATCTACTACAACGGAGGCGGATGGGTGGCCAACGTGGCCCTGTTGGCCAACGTGTTCATCCTCATGGGAACCCTCGCGTCCATGCAGGCCTCACTCACCCTGCCGGGCATCGCCGGTATCGTGCTCACCGTAGGTATGGCCGTGGACGCGAACGTGCTGATCAACGAGCGTATCCGAGAGGAACTGCGGCACGGGAAGGCGCTGAAGACCGCCATCGACCTGGGCTACAAGCACGCCATGAGCGCCATCATCGACGCGAACGTGACGCACTTCGCTAGCGCGGTGATCCTTTACATCTTCGGAACAGGCCCGATCAAGAGCTTCGGTACCACGCTCGGCCTGGGTATCCTCACCTCGCTCTTCACGGCCATCTTCATCAGCCGACTGGTGATCACGCACCGTTTGGAGAAAGGCAAGACCATCAGCTTCTGGCACAGCTGGAACAAGGACGTTTTCGCACATGCGAACTACGACTTCATGAGCAAGCGGAAGATGTTCTACGCCATCTCCGGCGTGATCATCCTCGCCGGTTTCGTGAGCATGTTCACCCGCGGGTTCAGCCAAGGCGTGGACTTCAGCGGTGGTCGCCAGTACGTGGTGAAATTCCAGCAGCCCGTGAACGTGGATGACGTGAAGGTCGCCTTGGCCAAGGTGTACACGGGATCCGAAGGGAAGGATGCCGCCATCGGCGCGAAGACTTATGGTGGCAGCAGCCAAGTGATGATCACCACCAACTACCTGGTGCTGGAGAAGGACCAGAAGACCGATTCGATCGTGGAGGCCAAACTGAACGCGGGATTGGGCGATCTCGCCGGTGGGCACCAGATCATGGCATCCCGCAAGGTGGATCCCACGATCAGTGATGATATCCGCTCTGGCGCTGTTTGGGCAGTGGGCATTACGCTGCTCTTCATGTTCCTCTACATCGCCGTCCGATTCCGCACTTGGCAGTTCGGCCTTGGCGCGTTGCTCGCTCTTGCCCACGATGCGTTGATCGTGCTCTCGTTGTATTCCTTGTTGCACGGCGTGCTTCCGTTCTCGCTGGAACTCGATGAGCACTTCATCGCGGCCATCCTCACGGTGATCGGTTACTCCATCAACGACACGGTCGTCGTGTTCGACAGGATCCGCGAATACCTGCAAGACCACAAACGTGAACCGTGGGCGACGGTCTTCAACAAGGCCATCAACTCCACCCTTGGCCGTACCATCAACACGGCCGTCACCGTGCTGCTCGTGCTGCTGGTGATCTTCCTCCTCGGTGGGGTGACCATTCAAGGCTTCGTCTTCGCGATGTTCATGGGTATCGCCGTCGGTACCTACTCGTCCATCTTCATCGCCAGCGCGGTAGTGGTGGACCTGCACAAGGACAGCGTGGTGGAATCGGTGCCGCAGAAACCGGTCATCGCCTGACGAGAACACAGCAACCACTTCCGCGAAGGGCGCTCCATGGAGCGCTCTTCGTGTTTTCCGGATACGTCTCCTGTTTGGCCGCCTTCCGCGCCGATAACTTCGCCCCGCCATGGGTCACCTCCTCATCTTCGATATCAGTGGGGGTGAACTCATGCTCATCCTTGTGGTGGTGCTGATGTTCTTCGGCAGCAAGGGTCTGCCCGGCATCGCACGCACCTTGGGGCGCACGATGCGGCAGATCCGTGATGCCAGTGCCGAAGTGCAACGCGAGATCCAGCGCGGGGCGCAGGATGTTCGCCAGGAAGTGGAGCAACAGCGCAGGAGCTTCCAGCCTGAGGGTCCGTCCTCTCGACCGGCAGTGCCCAAGAGCACGCCACCTGGAGAACCTGCACGGGGCGAAGAGGAGGAAGACGCTGGGGGGGGCAGGGCGGAGGGGAGCTCTTAGCAAAACCGCTCACCTTCGATTGCATTGCCATGCAATCATCGATTTTAGCCCGTCTGTCCTAAGAAAATCAGAAAGTCGGCGCAGGTCTGACCGGCTCATGCGCGGTTGCCCCCAGTAGTATCTCGATAGAACATCGATTGCGGGACAGCGCCAAGAGAGAGCACAAGGCCGCGTCAGTCTTAAGGTTCCTGCGGTCGGGTCGTCGCTTGACCGGACGTGCCGAAGGAACCTACTAGATCTCCAACAGAGCTTTTCATCACGATGATTGCATGGCAATGCAATCATCTGGAATCCCCAGCTATGATGAAGTTTCCTTCAATTCCGGCCTCGTCCCTGAACCCTTTTAGCCTCTATTTCTTGGCCCCTCTCCATTTGGCCGGACCTTTCGGGGGCGCAGTATCGTTATCGCCACCCTCTTTTGATAAGTACACCCCCTCCGTTGTCCACACCTGTGAAGATCATTTCGTGTAATTCTAATCTTCTGCCCCATCAATCGGATACCTTCGCAGCCAGAAAACCACAATTTCTGATGCCTACCCCCCATTTACGCGCCAAGGCCTTGGCCGATGTCCTCGATCGTCGGCCCAAACCGGTTGAGCCACCGAGCCACCGGATCAGCGAGTATTTCGGCAGCAGCGTCTTCAATGAAGAGGCCATGCGCATGTTCCTTACGGAGGACGCGTACTTCGCCGTGCGTCAGGCCATCCACCAAGGCTCGCGCATCGATCGCAAGTTGGCCGACCAGGTGGCCAGCGGCATGAAGGAATGGGCCGCTAGCAAGGGTGCCACCCACTACACACACTGGTTCCAGCCGCTCACCGGCACGAGTGCGGAGAAACATGACGCCTTTTTCGAACCCATCGGCAACGGGCGCAGCATCGAACGCTTCGATGGCGGCATGCTCGTTCAGCAGGAACCGGACGCCAGCAGCTTCCCCAGCGGCGGCATCCGCAACACCTTTGAGGCGCGTGGCTACAGCGCCTGGGACCCCAGCAGCCCGGCCTTCATCATGGGCCGAACGCTCTGCGTTCCCACGATCTTCATCAGTTACACGGGTGAGGCGCTTGACTTCAAGATGCCCCTGCTGCGAGCCATCAAGGCGGTGGACGAGGCGGCCACGGCCGTCTGCCAGTATTTCGATAAGGATGTTACAAAGGTGACCTGCACCCTCGGATGGGAACAAGAGTACTTCCTCATCGACGAGGCGCTCTACTATGCCCGCCCGGACATCATGATGACCGGACGCGCGCTCTTCGGCCACAGCCCGGCCAAGGGCCAGCAGTTGGAAGACCACTACTTCGGAAGCATCCCCGAGCGTGCCCAAACCTTCATGCGCGATTTCGAGACCGAAAGTCTGAAGCTGGGCATCCCGGTAAAGACGCGCCACAATGAGGTGGCCCCGAACCAGTTCGAGTGTGCACCCGTGTTCGAGGAACTCAACCTCGCCGTGGACCACAACATGCTCCTGATGGACGTGATGGAGAAGACAGCACGCAAGCATGACTTCCGCGTACTCTTCCACGAGAAGCCTTACGCCGGTGTGAATGGCAGCGGTAAGCACAATAACTGGAGCCTCGCGACCAGCACCGGAAAGAACCTGCTGCGTCCGGCCAAAACACCGAAGGAGAACATCCAATTCCTCGCCTTCTTCGTGAACACGATCAAGGCCATCCATAGCCATGCGGACGTGCTGCGCGCCAGCATCGCCAGTGCGAACAATGATCACCGCCTCGGCGCGAACGAGGCGCCGCCAGCTATCATCAGCGTCTTCATCGGTGACTACCTCACCAACCTGCTCGATGGGCTGGAGAAGAACATCAAGGGCGCGATGAGCCCCACGAGCAAGACCGAACTGAAGCTCGACATCGGCCGCATCCCGCCGGTAATGCTTGACAATACGGACCGCAACCGCACGAGCCCTTTCGCTTTCACCGGCAACAAATTCGAGTTCCGCGCCGTGGGAAGCAGCGCCAACTGCGCCGCGAGCATGACCGTGCTGAACACCATCGTGGCCCATCAGCTGCGCGAGTTCAAGAAGACCGTGGACGCGCTGATCAAGAAGGGCACCAAGAAGGACGAGGCCATCCTGCGCGTGATCCGCGACCTCATCGTGGAGAGCAAGAGCATCCGCTTCGAGGGCAACGGCTACGGTGATGAATGGAAGAAGGAGGCCGCCAAGCGCGGGCTGAGCAACATCCAGGACACTCCGCGCGCATTGGATGTTTGGGGCCGTCCCGAGACCAAGAAACTCTTCGCCGACATGGGGGTGTTGAGCGGTGTTGAACTGGAAGCCCGCCATGAGATCGAACTGCACAGCTATGTTCTCAAGATCCAGATCGAAAGCCGTGTATGCGGTGATCTGGCCTTGAACCACATCATTCCCGCCGCGATCAACTACCAGAACCGTTTGCTGGAGAATGTGCGTGGCCTGCGTGAGGTGCTTGGCGCTGACAAGTCCAAGAAAGCCGCCGTCACCCAAGTGGAACTGATCGAGGAGATCAGCGAGCACCTCGGAAAGCTGAAGACGCTGACCGACGACATGATCGAGGCTCGCAAGAAGGCCAACACGATCGAAGATCATCGCGAGAAGGCCATCGCCTATTGCGACAAGGTGAAACCCTTCCTGGACGAGATCCGCTACCACAGCGACAAACTCGAGATCACCATTGATGATGAACTCTGGCCGCTGCCGAAGCTGCGGGAGCTGCTCTTCACGCGCTGACCGCATATTCCTGCTACGTATACAGGCGGTCCATAGGGCCGCCTGTGTGCGTTTTGTCGCTTCCGGGGTCACCTTTCGAAGGTTGTCCCATCCATGCGCATACGAACGGGTTCTGTCCAGAGCCAAATTGTCCAACCGGACTTTGGTTTACATTCGCCCGGCCCCACCAAACCAGTAACCGAACCGGACCATGATGAGCATGAGGAAGACCTTGGCCTGCTTCACCTTCAGCCTGTTGTGCACCACCCTGGCGGTGGCCCAAGGGAAGCAGTCCGAAGAGGCGGACGCCGCATTCAAGGCAGGGCAGTACTTCAATGCGATCGAGCTCTACAAGAAGGCGTACACCACTGAGAAGAAGGCCAGTGAGAAGGCTGCCCTCATCTTCAAGGTGGGCGAGTGCTATCGCGTGCTGGGGGATGCCCCGAACGCCCAGGTGTGGTATGAGAAGGCGAACAAGGCCCAATACACGGACCCCATCACCTACTACTACATCGGGGAGGCGCTGAAGGAGCAAGGCAAATACGCTGAGGCCATCGCCGCCTACAACAAATACAAGGAGAAGAACCCGGGTGATTCACGGGCGGATGCCAGCTTGAGCAGTTGCCAGATGGCCCAGACCTGGAAGGATGCGACCAGCCGATACACCGTGGATCCCGAGGTGCTGCTGAATTCGCCCCAATACGACATGAGCGCGTCCTTCTCCGTGAAGAAGAACGACGAGGTGGTCTTTTCCAGCAGCCGCACGGCCAGCACAGGGACGGAGACCGACGGTATCGCAGGTGAGAGTTTCTTGGACCTCTTCGCCAGCAGCCGCGACAAGCTGGGCAAGTGGAGCGAGCCTGTGAAACTGCCGCCGACCGTGAACACACCGGCCCACGAAGGGAGCGCGACGTTCAACGCCAAGCGCACGGTGATGTATTTCACCCGCTGCCAGCATGAAAAGAAGAAGGCCTTCGGATGCGAGATCTGGATGACCAAAAAGGTCGGCAGCAACTACAGTGAGGCCGAAATGCTGGTCTTGCACCCCCCCGTGAACGAGAAGGATTCTGTGCAGGCCAAGCTCGGCCACCCCACGGTGAGCAAGGATGACGGTACGCTCATCTTCTCCAGCAACCAGAAAGGCGGGCAGGGCGGCAAGGACCTTTGGATGGTGCGCTTGGACAAGGACGGAAAGCCTACGGGTACCCCCACCAACCTCGGTCCCGAGATCAACACGAAGAAGGACGACATGTTCCCCTTCCTGCGTGACAATGGCAATCTGTACTACAGCAGCGATGGGCAGCTCGGGATGGGCGGCTTGGACATCTTCATGGCCGAGAAGACCGGTGACAACACATGGGGGCATGTCGAGAACATGAAGAGCCCGATCAACAGCAGCGGCGACGACTTCAGCATCATCTTCGATAAGGATGAAGAGAAGGGCTACTTCACCAGCAACCGCCCCGGCGGGAAAGGCCAGGACGATATCTGGCGCTTCCAGATGCCGAACCTCGTGTTCGCGCTCCAAGGCACCTGCTACGACAAGCTCACTGGCCAGCCCTTGCCCGATGCGAAGGTGGAAGTGGTCGGTACGGACGGCAGCAACTTCAGCGCGATGGCCGACGGCAATGGGGGCTTCAACTTCGCAGAGAACGGCAAGGACCGCTACATCAAGGAGAACACCAGCTACACCATCCGCGCCAGCAAGGAGGGTTACCTCGTCGTGAACGACCAGATCACCACGGTCGGCCTGAACGAGAGCACCACCTTCGCCAAAGAGTACTACCTGCAGCCTGCCCACAAGGACATCGTGATCAAACTGCCGGAAGTGCAGTATGACCTTGGTAAATTCGATCTCCGTCCGGAAGGCAAGGATTCGTTGGAAACACTGTACCAGACGCTCGTCGAGAACCCGACCATCATCATCGAATTGGCCGCTCACACGGACAGCCGCGACTCCGACAAGAAGAACCAGATCCTCTCCCAGAACCGCGCGCAGAGCTGCGTGAACTATCTCGTGGAGAAGGGCATCGATCCGGTGCGCATGATCCCCAAAGGCTATGGTGAAAGCAAACTGCGCATCAGCGATGCGGAGATCAAAGCGATGAAGACGAAGGAGGAGCAGGAGGCCGCTCACCAAAAGAACCGCCGTACCGAGTTCAGCGTGCTGAGCTTCGACTACGTACCCAAAGAAGGAGGCACACCCGCTCCGCCACCGAACCAGTAGTGACGAACCCCGAGAAGAGCATCCCGTTTTCGCGGGGTGCTCTTTTCTTTTCCAGCCCACGATGAATACCGGCGACCGTTACGCGCAGCGCGGCGTGAGCAGCGGGAAGGAGGACGTCCACAAGGCCATCGCCAAGCTGGACAAAGGCCTCTTCCCCCAGGCCTTTTGCAAGGTGGTGGCTGATGAACTGACAAGCAGCGCGGAGCATTGCCTGGTCATGCACGCCGATGGCGCCGGTACCAAGAGTTCCCTCGCCTACGCCTACTGGAAAGAGACCGGCGACGTCAGCGTCTGGCATGGCATCGCACAGGACGCCGTGGTGATGAACCTCGATGACCTATTGTGCGTCGGCGTCACCGACAAGATCCTGCTGAGCAGCACTATTGGACGCAACAAGCGCCTGATTCCCGGCGAAGTGATCACCGCGATCATTGAAGGCACCGAAGACTTCTTGGAGAAAATGCGTGGGCTCGGCATCGGCATAAGCAGCACCGGTGGCGAAACGGCGGACGTTGGTGACCTGGTCCGTACCGTGATCGTGGACAGTACTGTGGTCGCTCGCATGAAGCGCAACGAGGTGATCGACAACGCACGGATCCGGTCCGGTGATGTGATCGTGGGACTGGCCAGCTTCGGACAGGCTACTTACGAGCACTGCTACAATGCGGGAATGGGTAGCAATGGACTCACCAGCGCCCGACACGATGTGTTCGACAAGTCAGTGGCCAGAGCGTTTCCGGAAACCTTCGACCCCGGCACGCCCGAAGCGCTGGTGTATAGTGGACAAGCCAAGCTCACCGATCCGCTGCCCGGCACCCCGCTGGATTTCGGTAAGGCCGTACTCTCACCTACGCGCACCTACGCACCGGTGATACGGGAAGTGCTGGACAGCATGCGGTCCGACATCCATGGCATGGTGCATTGCAGCGGCGGTGCACAGACCAAGGTGCTGCACTTCATCGAAGGACTTCGCGTCATCAAGGACAACCTGTTCCCCACGCCACCGCTCTTCGCGGCCATCCAACGCATGAGCGGAACCGACTGGCAAGAGATGTACAAGGTCTTCAACATGGGCCACCGCATGGAACTGTACGTGCCGGAAGCGCGAGCCCAAGAGATCATAACGATCAGCAACTCGTTCGGCATCGAAGCCCGCGTGATCGGCCGTGTGGAAGCAGCCCCCGCAAAGGAGGTAGTTCTTACCAGTGAGCATGGCACGTACCACTATGCTGCGCATGGATCTGTGTCATCTGCGAAATCTGCGGACCGTATTCCATGAGCGATCTCCTCGAAAAGCTCTCCTCTATCCACGACCGTCGATCGGAGGTCAGTAAATCCCTCGCGGACCCCAGCGTCATCGCGGACCAGAAGCGCTTCGTGCAGCTCAACCGCGAATACCGTGATCTCGCGCCGATCGAAGAGGCCTACTTCCGTTACAAGCGCACCTTCGAAGAGCTGCAAGGAGCGAAGGAGATGCTCCGTTCGGAGAAGGACCCGGAGATGCTCGATATGGCCCGTGCTGAACAGCGCGAGCTGCAAGCGCGGCTCGACGCGATGGACGAGGAGGTACGCATCATGCTGGTACCCAAGGATCCGAACGACGCGCGCAACTGCACGATGGAGATCCGTGCCGGCACCGGTGGCGATGAGGCCAGCATTTTCGCCGGCGATCTGTACCGCATGTACACGCGCTACTGCGAAGGCCGGGGCTGGAAAGTCGAGGTGGCCGATGTGAGCGAAGGTTCGGCCGGTGGCTACAAGGAGGTGGTCATCAATGTCACGGGTGAAGGCGTGTATGGCGTGCTGAAGTACGAGGCGGGTGTACATCGTGTGCAACGCGTTCCGCAGACCGAGGCCCAAGGGCGGATCCATACCAGTGCAGCCACGGTGACCGTGTTGCCGGAGGCGGAAGAATTCGACGTGGAGGTGAAGGAGAGCGACGTGAAGATGGAGACCGCGCGCAGCGGTGGCGCGGGGGGCCAGAACGTGAACAAGGTGGAGACGAAGGTGCGCCTCACGCACATCCCCACCGGTATCGTCGTGATGTGCCAGACCGACCGCAGCCAGCTCGGCAACCGCATGAAGGCCATGCAGATGCTGCGTACCAAGCTCTACGACGAAGGCCTGCGCAAGATCCAGGAGGCCGAGTCGCAGCATCGCAAGAGCCAAGTGAGCAGCGGTGACCGCAGCGCCAAGATCCGCACCTACAACTACCCGCAGAGCCGTGTGACCGACCATCGAATCGAATTCACCGCGCACAACCTTCCAGCGATCATGAACGGGGACCTGCAGGCCGTCATCGATGCGCTCCAGCTGGCGGACCGCACGGAGAAACTCAAAGAAGGAGTATCGTGATGGCTCACGCAGAGGCGCGAAGACGCAGAGGAATTACGGTTTTGCTTCCGGATGCGGATGGTCCGCTCCACGATGTCCGGGCATTTTCCGCGCCTCCGCGCCTCCGGGTGAGGCCGTATTCCTATCCGCGCGCCAAATGAACCGCTCTGAGCTCATCTCGATCATCAAGCGCAAGCGTAGTCTGCTCTGCGTGGGGTTGGATACGGAAGAGCATCTCGTGCCTGCGCATTTCCGGTCGGAGCGGCACCCTGTGCGCGCATACAATGAAGCGATCGTGGAGGCCACGCACGATGTTGCGGTCGCCTATAAGTTGAACCTCGCGTTCTACGAGGCGCTCGGCGTTGACGGTTGGGCCGATCTGGAAGCCACCGTGGCCTACATCCGCAGCCGGGGCGATTGCTTCATCATCGCTGATGCCAAGCGTGGCGACATCGGGAACACCGCACGCAAGTACGCCGAAGCCTTCTATGACAAGCTGGGCTTCGATGCTGTGACCATCGCACCGTACATGGGCAAGGACAGCGTGACGCCCTTCCTGGGCCGCAACGGCAAATGGGCCATCGTGCTCGGCGTCACCAGCAACGAAGGCGCACTCGATTTCCAGTTCCTGCCCGTTGATGCCGCACAGCAGCGGCTCTTCGAGCGGGTGATGACGAAGGTGGGTGAATGGGGATCGGTGGAGGACACCATGTTCGTTGTTGGTGCCACGCGAACGGATGTGCTGGCACAAGCACGGGCCATAGCCCCGGATCACTTCTTCCTGGTACCCGGCGTAGGTGCGCAAGGCGGTGATATGAACGCTGTGCTCGAAGCCACAATGACCAAGGACGGCGGATCGCTCATCAACAGTAGCCGCGGTATCCTTTACGCCGGGAAGGACGAGGATGCCATCCCCGCCGCACGCCGCGCGGCCATCGAATTGCAGCAGGCCATGGCGCACAAGCTCGCCGAGCGCGGCATCATCTGATCCCCCGGATGAAATTCCGGGGTCATTTCTGATCATCTGATCGTTCGGTCAGCCAAGCCAGGATGTTCCGCAACAGCGTGATGTTCCCGCTGGCCTCGGGCTGGTTGAAGCCCATAGGACCGTATTGCGCCCCGGCCAGTTGCGCGCTGAACATCGCCGCTTCACCGAAGACCACCACCCGGCCGTTGCCGAACTCCAAGGTCGCGCCTTGGTACCAGCCGGTGGCTTTGCGCCTCGGAAGGTCTTCGCCGAAGCTGCCTGCCTCTGATGCCTCCACCAAGGTGTAGTTGCTGTCCAACTCCAAGATGGGTTGTGCTTGCGCCGGTAGTTGGAATGCACTGCCCGTGAACGTCACGATCGTATCCACACGAAGACCCGTAAGTACCCCACTGGTGATGGCCTGCTCTTCCAGACCACCACCTCGGAAGAAACACTCAGTTGAGCGATGACGCTCGTCCAGCGCATAGCAGTTCAGCCAGCTGAACCCGAAGGCCGCGCCCAGTTCCTGCGTTGCCCCAGCGAACGGCATGTGGTCCGCGATCAGGAAGAGTGAACCGCCTTGCTCCACCCACCGCTTCACCGACGCGATCTCTTTAGTGGAGTAGGCGGAAGGGCAGGGGAGTGTCCAGGTCCTTGTGTTGCGTTGGCTCAATGCGTTCGCGATCACCAGCACATCGGTGGTGGCGAGCATGCGCTCGCTGAACGGCTCCGCGTTGGATCGCACCACATAGCCATCATCGCGCAGCACATTGCCGAATGCCTTGTACCGTTCAGCCAGCGTATGGAAGTTATTATGCGCTTCGTCCAAGGTCACCACCGGACCTTGCCCCCTCAGATGCCGAGGTTCCGCGATGGGGGCCTTGAATGCCGTGTCGGGTACTTGCTGCGTACACGCCAAGTGGCCCATGCATATGGCCGCGAACAAGGTCAGGAACTTCATGGGGTAAACGTACCTTCTGGGCCGGACCTTGACGGAAAAACGGTCAACGGAACGTGAAACCATGGCCACACCGCGCGCCTATGTGTGTGAACCGACCGCACAGGATGTCCTGCTCGATCCGGCATTCCCCTACCGTGAAGAGTTGCTCCAGTTCATCTGGGAGCAGCGCCTCTTCGATCCGTTGAACCTCTGCACTGTTGACGGCGAACCTGTAGAAGTCATTCGCGCCGGTCGCTTGCACAGGAACAGCGGACCTGATCTGGTGGAAGCCGAGGTGCGCATCGGTGGGCAACGATGGGCCGGCAATCTGGAAGTGCATATCCGCAGCAGCGAATGGTACGCCCATGGCCACGAGCACGATCCAGCCTACGAAAACGTGGTGCTGCATGTGGTCTATGAGTACGATCTGGACGTGCGCACCAAAAGCGGCGTCCGCGTGCCCACGGTGGAACTGAAGCACCGGATCGCTTCATCCCGCTTGGAAACGTTCAAGGAACTGATGCGCACCAAGGCGTGGGTGCCTTGCGAACCTCAGTTCGCCCAGGTTGACGGCAGCCGTGTGCCGCTTTGGTTGGAACGTTTGCTGGTCGAACGGCTGGAACGCAAGTGCGCCGATGTAGAAGTGCTCTTCAAGCAATTGAATGGCGATGCGCTTGAGACCTTCTGGCATGTGCTCGCGCGTGGGATCGGCTTCAAGGTGAACGCCGAACCCTTCGGCATGCTCGCGCAGGCCCTGCCCTTGAAAGTGCTGTTGAAGTACCGCGATGATCCGATGCGCACGGAAGCGCTGCTCTTCGGACAGGCCGGGCTGCTGCATGTGGACTTCCTGGATGAGCATCCACGTACGCTGCAACAAGAGCATCGCATACTATCTGCCCTGCATGGGTTGAGACCCGCACCCGTGGCCGCTTGGCAGTTCGGTCGTTTGCGACCGCCCAATTTCCCAACGGTGAGGCTCGCGCAACTGGCCCAGTTGATCGCGCACAGCGAGGGCTCTTTCGTCCATCTGCTGGAGCAGGATGATCCGGCCGTGATCAGCCAGCACTTGCAAGTGGAGGCCACGGGCTATTGGCTCACCCACCACCGTTTCGAGCAGCCTTCGAAGCCCGGCCCCAAGCGGTTGGGAGCGGATGCCGGGCAAGGCCTCATCATCAACGCCATTGTGCCCTACCTCTTCGCCATGGGCCGCGTGCAAGGCCGCGAGGACTTCGGTGAGCGTGCGCTGAAGCTGCTGGAAGCCCTGCCCCCTGAACAGAACACCATCGTGGCCAGCTGGGTACAACTGGGCGTGAAGGCCGATACCGCCGCCCGCAGCCAGGCGTTAATAGAGCTCAAGAACCAGTTCTGTGGTCAACGGCGCTGTCTATCTTGCGTCATCGGAACGAGTTTGCTGAGGCAATGAGACAGGGTACACCACAGAGGCACAGAGTCACGGAGGTCACCGAGAATGGTGTCCGGTCCAGCAACCTCTGTGTTCCCTGTGTCTCTGTGCCTCTGTGGTATATCCTCCCACGATGATCTCCGCCATCAAAACCTTCTTCGAGCGCCAAGCCTTCGGCGTGTGCGCGTGGTGGGGCGAGAAGCTCAACATCAAGACCGAGCAGGTGCGGCTCAGCTTCATCTACCTCGGCTGCATCACCGCAGGCGTGCCGCTGGTGCTCTACCTCATCATGGCCTTCGTGCTCCAGCACAAGGAGCACATCAAGCGGCCCTTTGCGAAGAGGAGCACGGTGTGGGAGTTGTAACAACGGTTCTTAGTCGCCGTTCTCCATAAGTGAACTGGTTGCGATGAGGAATTCATTGATAGTCCTGCTGTTCTGTTCGTCCTCAGCAGCTCTTTGTCAGACTGGGACGATTGAGGGTCTGGTCTGGGATAGGAAAAGAGAGACAGGATTGGTTGGGAGCAGCATCAGGATTCTTGGCTTTCCCCAAGATGCGACTGCTGATTTGAATGGACGTTTTCTGGTTAAGAGCATTCCGGTCGGCACATATGATGTTCGTGTGTGGAACGTAAGCTATGGAGACACCACTTTGACCGGAGTTCGGGTCGGGCTCGATTCAACAACGGTGATGAGGATTTCATTGCCGAGGTGGTGCCAGTATGAGGCGCACTGGAAGGACAAGAGATGTCCAGTGTGCGCTAAGAAGAACAAGGTTGTTCCCATCCGTTATGGTCTACCAATAGGCACATTCGATGAACGGAAGGCGCATCTGCGTGGATGCGTGATCACCTATTGCGATCCGACTTGGTATTGCCGAAGGGACAGTCTGGAGTTTTGATATAGGCCGATTCCCTCAGTCTTCACATCCGCTGCAGTAACACCTTCCCCGCTCAACCATCGCCGTGCCGTACGGATAGCGGATCAAGTATCTGCCGGTCACGTAGGCGCTCAGGACCCGTCCACACTTCGATCACCTTGGCTCAGCCATTCCGCATCTTCGCCCCGCGATGACCAACAACGACATCCGCGAGAAGCACCGTGTGGCTGGACCGGATAGTTTCCATGTAACGGGAACGCTTGTTTCCGATCGTCGCCGCATTGCCGAGATCATCGCAGTGGTGGTAACCGGCCTTGGGAAATTCGTTTTCATGGACCAGTTGGGTCTGAAGTTCCTCTACGTCGCGAGCGCTGTGATCGGTTGGGCGGTCTACATCATCTACCGCCATCGTTCTGCGCCGGGAGTACTTCGCCATTGGGGTTTCCGCACGGACAACTTCCGGCAAGTCGCTCGGATGGTGCTGCCCTTTGCTGCCGTATCGCTCGTTCTGTTCTTCACTGTCGGCGCCATCCAAGGCACCCTCAATCCGACCTGGCATATCCTGCCGCTCTTCGTGACCTATCCCATCTGGGGCACGATACAGCAATTCCTTGTCATCGGTCTCGTGGCGGGCAACTTGAACGAAATGGACCGACAACGTTCCAACAAGGCGGTCATCCTGGTCGCCACCGCCGTCCTTTTCGCGGGAGTGCACTATCCGGACCGCTGGCTGATCATCGGCACTTTCGTGCTCGCCTTGTTCTATGGGTACATCTACCTGCGCGTGCGGAACGTTTACGTGATGGGCATCATGCACGGGTGGCTCGGGGCGCTTTTCTATTACACGGTGGTGGACCGTGATCCCTTCATCGGGGTTTTCGGGAAGCTCCTCGGCCTGACATAGCCATCTTCGCCCCGCGATGACCAACAACGACATACTGAAGAAGCTCCGCGTGGCCCTGAAGCTGCGCGACACGGACATCGTGAAGATCCTCCAGCTGGTCGACTTCAAGGTGACCGAGTCCGAGTTGAGCGCCTTGTTCCGCAGTGAGGACCACCCCAACTACAAGCCTGCGGGCGACCAGATCCTGCGGAACTTCCTCAACGGGTTGATCATCCATTTGCGCGGGCCGATGGAGAAGAAGCCGCCTGCGAAGCCGACTTCAGGTCAGAAGGGTGCGCCGCCAACGGCGGTGAGACCCCGGAAATGACGACGGACAGTCGGGGCCTCCGTGCACCACGTACATTCCGCTCGAAGTCGCCAAGGTGAGACACCAGTTCAGAAAATTGCTCATTGGCAAAGGCCGGACGGAAGACGTACCGCGTGAAAGCGTGGTGGACAAACGCTGGCAGAACATCCGGGCCATCTGGAATAATGAGTTCGATGAGGATGCCGGTATCGAGAAGCTCGTACGGCTGATCCTCGCCGCTTCACAATTCCTCTTTCCGGGCATGTATATCAAGCACCTGTTCTGGCGCAAGGGACCGGTGTACCAGGAATTGGCCATCGAACTGTTCGTGCTGGTGAAGACCTTGTTCCCCCTGGTCGTTCTACGCTACGGACTGTTCGCGAAGGCGTGGGTCCTGGCCTGCGTGGGCTATCTGATGGTCGAGACCATCATGTACATCCCTACCCTGATCTTCGCATCGGACGCCTTCGCGAACCCGCGCTCTTATCGGCGATCGCAGATCCTCATTTTCTTCAATTACCTGGAAGTGGTCTTCAGCTTCGCTGTGATCCACGCGGCGGGCCATTACATGAACCAGCCCTTCACCCATTGGGCGGACCCCATCTACTTCAGCTTCATGGCCACCAGCACTATCGGCTTCGGTGACTTGTTCCCCGTGTCACCTTTGGGGAAGGCGGTCGTTTGTCTGCAGTCCCTGTTCTATCTCAGCTACATCGTGCTCTTCATCAATTTCTTCAGTATAGGGCATCAGCGCGGATACTTCTCACGGAAGGAACAACCGTAGCGCACTCGGGTCCCTTCGTTCCATCCCGGCTGTGCATCTTCGCCCTTCACATAAGTCAGCGGTCCATCATCATGCACCTCCTCGTTACCGGTTCCAATGGTCTCTTGGGCCAGAAGCTCGTCGCGGCACTGCGTAATGACGGTGAGGTAAAGCTCATCGCTACTTCTCGCGGTGAAGACAGGACGCCGGATCCGGGCGGCTACTTGTACCTGCCACTGGATTGCACCGATGAAACCGCTGTGCATCGGGCCTTCGATGAGACCCATCCCGATGCGGTGATCCACACGGCCGCGATGACCAATGTGGATGCTTGTGAGCTCGACCCCGTCGCTTGCCACTTGCAGAACGTGACCGCCGTTCAGAACCTGGTGAGCGCGTCGAAGAACATCGATGCGCACTTCATCCACCTGAGCACGGACTTCATCTTCGATGGGAAGAACGGACCGTATTCTGAAGAGGACCAACCGAACCCGCTCAGCATCTACGGACAGAGCAAGTGGGACGCCGAACGGATCGTGATCGACAGCGGCTTGAGCAAGTGGGCCATCGCACGTACGATCATCGTGTACGGCATCGCGAAGGGGCTGAGCCGAAGCAATGTGGTGCTCTGGGCGAAGAGCGCGTTGGAGAAAGGACAGCCGATCAAGGTGGTGGACGACCAATGGCGCATGCCCACACTGGCCGAGGATCTCGCCGATGGGTGCATCCGCATCGCGAAGCGCGGTGCCACGGGCATCTACAACCTGAGCGGACCTGACGGCATGAGCATCCTTGAACTCGTGCAACGGGTCGGCCGCTTTTTCGATCTGGACCCCAGTGTGATCACCCGTGTGACCTCGGACAGCTTGGGACAGCCCGCCAAACGCCCCCCGCGCACGGGCTTCATTCTGGACAAGGCTCGCCGCGACCTCGGTTATGCGCCGAAGGGCTTTGAGGAAGGCTTGGCTGTTCTGCGTGAGCAGCTGGAACAACCCGCCTGAACATGCGACGCAAGCGCTACGAGCGGCCGTGGAAAGAGGAGTTGAAAGACCTCTTTACCATTCACGCCGGCGAGCGCACGGGCATCGGCCTGCTCTTGCTGCTGTGCTTCGTGGCCTCCGGTTGGGTGGTCTACGAACAATACATCGCCCCGGATGTGGTGAAAGACAAGGCCGCGCTGGAAGTGGCCTACGCGCAGTTGTCCGTTGCGGAAGGATCTTCGATCGATCACGCTCAACGATCGGATCGCCAGTCCTTTGATGAGAAGGCCGTTCTGTTCAAGTTCGATCCGAATCATTTGCCCGCAGAGCAGTGGGTGGCCCTTGGCCTGAGCGAGCGGCAGGCGGCATCCATCCTCCGTTACGAAGCGAAGGGCGGCCAGTTCCGCACCAAGCGGGATGTGGCGAAGATGCATGTGGTAGATCCCGAACTCTACGCGCGCTGGGAGCCCTTCATCCTGCTTCCTGATTCCTTCGAGCGGAAGAGTTTCGCTGAGGGCGAGCGTTATCCACAATACCATCGCCGCGATTCCGCAACGGACCGCTTTCCAGAACGATCCGCGTACTCCACGAAAGCCCTGGTGGAGATCAATTCCGCGGATACCACACGTCTGGTCGAAGTCCGTGGTATCGGCCCGGCCTTCGCACGGAGCATCATCAAGTACCGCGATCGCTTGGGCGGTTTCCTCAGTCTCGAGCAGCTGAATGAGGTCTATATCCTGCGTGACAAACCTGAAGCCGTTGCCGACTTGAAGTCGCGGTTGCTGTTGGACACCTTGATGGTGCACCGCTTTCCACTGAACGCGTTCACAGCAGAAGAACTCGGTCCGCATCCGTACGCTGGCTGGAAAGTCGCGAAGGCGCTCGTGGCCTACCGCAAACAGCATGGCCCGTTCAAGACCGTGGCCGACATCAAAGGCTGCGTGCTCGTAACGGACAGTGTGTACCGTAAACTTGCCCCCTACCTCAGCGCGGAGTGAATCTCGAAGAACGTCTGAAGGCCGCCATCCGCGCGGTACCTGATTTCCCCAAGCCGGGCATCCTGTTCCGGGATATCACTCCGGTATTGGAGGACGCCGCCCTCTCCAATGCCTGTGTCGATGGGTTCGTCCACGCCTTGAAAGGCCAACGCATCGATGCGATCGCGGGGATCGAGAGCCGGGGCTTCCTCTTCGGGATGCCCCTGGCGATGAAGCTCGGAATTCCCTTCGTCACCGTGCGCAAGAAGGGCAAATTGCCGTGGAAGACCGTTGCCTACAAGTACGACCTGGAATATGGCAGCGCGGAAGTCGAAATGCATGTGGATACCGTGAAGCCGGGTATGCGCGTGCTGGTCCATGACGACCTGCTGGCCACGGGAGGCACGGCCATGGCCGCAGCGGAACTGATCCGTATGCAGCAGGGTGTTGTGGCCGGCTTCAGCTTCCTGATCGAACTATCATTCCTGCAGGGTGTTGAGCGCTTACGTCCTTACCAAGCGGAGATCGTCCGCCTCGCTACCTACTAGATCACGCCTTCGCCGGGCTACGGCGCACGAAGTATGCAACTGACCGCCACCGAGAACCAGAACATGATCACGCAGGCCGTGCGCGATCTCGTAGAACGCGAAGTGCGCCCCAACGTGATGGCGTGGGATGAGCCACAGCACTTCCCCAAGAAGCTCTTCACGGACCATTTCGGACCGGCGGGCATGCTGGGCGTGTTCGTGCCGGAGGAATACGGCGGTGCCGGTCTCGGTTACCATGAATACGTGAACACGATCGTTGAGGTGGCGCGCGTTTGCGGGAGCATCGGGCTCAGCGTGGCCGCCCACAATTCGCTCTGCACGGGCCACATCAACTACTTCGGCAGCCACGAGCAGAAGAAGAAGTGGCTGACCAAGCTCGCCACCGGTGAATGGCTGGGCGCATGGGCGCTCACGGAGCCGAACACCGGCAGCGACGCGATGCGCATGAAGTGTACCGCGAAGAAGGAAGGGAAGGAGTGGGTGTTGAACGGCACCAAGTGCTGGATCACGCACGGCATCAGCAGTGATGTGGTCGTGGCCATCGTCCGCACGGGTGAATTGTTGGACAGTAAAGGGATGACGGCCTTCGTCATCGAACGCGGCACCCCCGGGATGAAGGCGGGCAAGAAGGAGAACAAGCTCGGCATGCGCGCGAGCGAGACGGCCGAAGTGATCTTCGAGGATTGCCGCATCCCGGAGGAGAATGTGCTCGGCGAGGTCGGCCAAGGCTTCCAGCAGGCCATGAAGATCCTGGACGGCGGCCGCATCAGCATCGCCGCGCTCAGCTTGGGCATCGCCAAAGGCGCATTGGATGCCAGCGTGAAGTATGCCAAGGAGCGCCAGCAATTCGGCCAGCCCATCGCGAATTTCCAGGCCATCAGCTTCAAGCTGGCCGACTTGGCCACGCGCATCGAAGCCAGCGAATTGCTCATCCAGCAGGCCAGTGACCTCAAGAACCAGGGCCAGAAGGTGACCAAGGCCGGGGCCATGGCCAAGTACTACGCCAGCGAGGTCTGCGTGTACGCCAGCACCGAGGCGGTCCAGATCTTCGGGGGCTACGGCTATACCAAGGACTTCCCCGTGGAGAAGTTCTACAGGGATAGCAAGCTCTGCACGATCGGCGAGGGCACTTCCGAGGTCCAGAAAATGGTGATCGGGAGGGAGATACTGAAGTAGCCGGAGGAGGCAGGCGCAGGAACAGTTCGCAAGTGCCGCTGCTTGCCTCCCCTGTTCATGCCTCCTGAAGTACTTGCACCGATCCCTTCCCCCGCTATATTCGCACCCCGTTTCAAGAAACCCATGCTGATCATCCCTGTCAAGGAAGGCGAGCCCATCGATAAGGCGCTCAAGAAGTTCAAGAAGAAATTCGAGCGTACCGGCACCCTGCGCGCGTTGCGCAAGCGCCAAGCGTTCATAAAGCCCAGCATCAAGCGCCGCCAGGAGATCCTGCGTGCGACCTACAAGCTGGTGACCTACGGCGGCGAACAGTAGGGAGACGCTTGCATCGCCCGCAACTGTGAGCGACGTTGGTCCCCTTGTGAGTACTACGTAGTCCACAACGATCGTTAGGAGGTGAAAGGACCGTTCGGTCTTTTTACCTCCTTTGTTTTTGATGTTGGTCGACCGTTTCCTGGAGCATCTCGCCTACGAGAAGCGCAGCAGCGCCCTCACCGTGAAGGCCTACGGTCAGGATCTCGGTCAATTCACGGACTTCTTGAAGCAGGCCGTTGGTCTGGATCGTCCTGAGCAAGCCAACGACAAGGCCGTTCGCGCGTGGATGATGACCTTGCTGGAAAGCGGCACAGGCCCGCGCAGCGTGAACCGCAAACTCAGTTCTCTCCGGGCCTTCTTCAAATTCGCCCGAACGGTGGGGGAGGTGAGTGCGGACCCGACGGACCTGATCGAGCCGCCAAAGACCCCGAAGCGCCTGCCGGAGTTCGTGGAAGTGGGGCGCATGGACCAGCTGCTCTCCCATGCGGAGTGGCCGGATACCTTCGATGGCCGACGCGATCGCTTGACATTGGAACTGCTATACGGTACCGGCATGCGTCTGGCGGAACTGATGGGACTTTCACCGGCGGACATCGACTTCCGCAGGAAAACGGTGCGGGTATTGGGAAAGCGCAACAAGGAGCGCATCATCCCCATCGCCGACCCGCTGGCCGACCTGCTCAGAGCTTACCTGGAACAACGGGACCGTTTGGACCCCGCGCCGGGCCGGGGAACCCCGCTTCTGGTGAAAAATTCCGGTGAACCCGTCCCGCGACGTTCCGTACAACGGCTCGTGGCGCATTACCTTGGTACGGTCACTTCGCAGCGTAAACGCAGCCCCCACGTGCTCCGACACACCTTCGCCACGCACTTGCTGAACAACGGGGCCGACCTCAACGCGGTGAAAGAACTGCTGGGCCATGCGGGCCTCGCCGCTACACAGGTGTACACCCACAACACCGTGGAGAAGCTCAAGAAAGCTCATCAACAGGCCCATCCACGCGGTGGAGCCACATCAACGAGAACCAACGACCCCGGTTCAAAGCCCGGGGCTAAACCGTGAAGCCATGAACGTGAATGTGCATTCCATCCATTTCGACGCTGACACCAAGCTGGTCGCCTTCATCAACGAGAAACTGGCCAAGCTTTCACAGTTCCACGACAGCATCCTGTCCGGGGAGGTCTTTCTGCGCTTGGAACATGACGGGGAGAACCGAGAGAACAAGCATGTGGAGATCCGCCTGAGCGTCCCCGGTCCGGACCTCTTCGCCAAGCGCAAGGGCAAGAGCTTCGAAGAAGCCGTAATCAGCACCGTGGAAGCGCTGCGAACCCAAGTAACACGCAAAGCCGAGTTGCGAAAGGCCAGTTGAGGCATCGCAGCCGACCAGGCAGGACGCTTGTTCCTCCTGTCAGCAGAGGCCACGGTAAAAACCGTGGCCTCTGGCATTTGGACCGACCACATTTACTTCTACATTTGCCCGCCCAATTCCGGGGGGTTCTCCGGAGGCGGGTGGAAAGTCCGTTCTTTTCTTGTTGTACACGCCAATGTAGCTCAGCTGGTAGAGCAGCTGATTTGTAATCAGCAGGTCGGGGGTTCGAATCCGCCCGTTGGCTCCGTGAACGGGACCAGGGGAGATACCCAAGTGGCCAACGGGGGCAGACTGTAAATCTGCTGCTTCACAGCTTCACAGGTTCGAATCCTGTTCTCCCCACTTTTCCATCCGGAGCCGGCTATCAGCAGAGCGCGTTTTCACAGGTCCCACCCATGCGGGAGTAGCTCAGTTGGTAGAGCATCAGCCTTCCAAGCTGAATGTCGCGGGTTCGAATCTCGTCTCCCGCTCTACGCCATCGGAGCGCCCAAGGCTCCGGTGGATTCGGTCAAGGCAAGCGCATCAGGCCTTTGTAGCTCAGAGGTAGAGCACTTCCTTGGTAAGGAAGAGGTCCCGGGTTCAATTCCCGGCAAAGGCTCCAATACGGAGAGGACCAGTGATCGGTACATAGGCAGGTACAGCGGGAGGAGGACACAACGAACGAACGAAGAACAGAACAAACACGACCCATCGACCATGGCAAAGGATACCTTCAAAAGGGACAAGCCGCACGTCAACATCGGCACCATCGGCCACGTTGACCATGGCAAGACCACCCTCACCGCAGCGATCACCACCGTTCTCGCCTCCAAGGGCCTGAGCGAAGTGCGCAGCTTCGACTCGATCGACAACGCGCCCGAGGAGAAAGAGCGCGGTATCACCATCAACACCGCGCACGTGGAGTACTCGACGGCCAACCGTCACTATGCCCACGTTGACTGCCCGGGCCACGCTGACTATGTGAAGAACATGGTGACCGGCGCCGCGCAGATGGACGGTGCCATCCTCGTGGTGGCCGCCACCGACGGTCCCATGCCCCAGACCCGCGAGCACATCCTGCTCGGCCGTCAGGTAGGCGTGCCCAAGATCGTGGTGTTCATGAACAAGGTGGACAGTGTGGATGATGTCGAGCTGCTCGACCTCGTTGAAATGGAGATCCGCGAACTGTTGACCTTCTACCAATACGATGGCACCAACACCCCGGTGATCCGCGGTAGCGCCTTGGGTGCCCTCAATGGCGAGCCCAAGTGGGTGGATACCGTGATGGCCCTGATGGATGCCGTTGATACGTGGATCCCGGTTCCTCCCCGCGAGACCGAGAAGCCCTTCCTGATGAGCGTTGAAGACGTGTTCTCCATCACCGGCCGCGGTACCGTGGCCACTGGTCGTATCGAGACCGGCGTGGTGAAGGTGGGCGACAACGTGGAGATCATCGGTATGCAGGAAGCCAAGCTGAACAGCACGTGCACGGGTGTGGAGATGTTCCGCAAACTGCTCGACCGCGGAGAGGCGGGCGACAACTGCGGCATCCTGCTCCGTGGTATCGAAAAAGACCAGATCCGTCGTGGTATGGTCATCGCCAAGCCGGGCAGCATCACCCCGCACACGGAGTTCAAGGCCGAGATCTACGTGCTGAAGAAAGAAGAGGGTGGCCGTCACACGCCGTTCCACAACAAGTATCGCCCCCAGTTCTACTTCCGCACCACGGACGTAACGGGTGAGATCACCATGGAAGCCGGTCGTGAGATGATCATGCCGGGTGACAACGTGAGCATCCAAGTGAAACTGATCGTTCCCATCGCCATGGACAAGGGTCTGCGTTTCGCCATCCGCGAGGGTGGCCGTACCGTGGGTGCCGGCCAGGTGACCGAGATCATCAAGTAAGGAACACGAAATAGCTTTTGGTGGCAGGGCCCCGACTTGGTCGGGGCCTTCGCCGCCGAAAAGAGACACAACAGAGAGATCATACGGGTGTAGCTCAATTGGTAGAGCGAAGGTCTCCAAAACCTTAGGCTGCGGGTTCGATTCCTGCCACCCGTGCCAACAGAACAACGATCGCCGTGGCAAGCTTGAAAACATATTTCGCCGAGAGCTACAACGAGCTCGTGAACAAGGTGAGCTGGCCTACCTGGAAGGAACTCCAGAGCAGCGCCATCATCGTGTTGTTCACGGCCCTGCTCATCGCGCTCATCGTGTTCGTAATGGACTTCGTGTTCGGGGTGCACAACCTCGACAACGCCAGCCCGTGGAAAGGCGTCCTCGGTTTCATCTACCAATTCATCGGCTGAACCATGGCGACCACGGCGACCTCCACCAAGAAATGGTTCGTGCTCCGCGCCATCTCCGGCAAGGAGAAGAAGGTGAAGGAGATGATCGACACCGAAGTGCGCCGGTCCAACATGGGCACTTACATCAGCCAGGTGCTCATCCCCATGGAGAAGCGCTTCCTCATCAAGGATGGCAAGAAGGTGAGCAAGGAGCACAACATGCTGCCTGGCTATGTCCTGTTGGAGGCCGACCTCACCGGTGAGATCGCCCACATGTTGAAGCAGATGCCGAACGTCATCGGCTTCCTCGGTGCTGAGAAAGGAGGAGAACCTGTGCCGATGCGCCTCAGCGAGGTGAACCGCATCCTCGGCAAGGTGGATGAGATGGCCGAGAGCGGGGAGGTGAACCACAACCCGTTCCACATCGGGGAGAGCGTAAAGGTGATCGACGGTCCCTTCAACACCTTCACCGGCATCATCGAGGAGATCAACGAGGAGAAGAAGAAGCTGAAGGTTATGGTGAAGATCTTCGGAAGGAAGACGCCGCTCGAACTGAGCTTCATGCAGGTAGAAAAGGAGGTGTAGGGGGGTGACATGTCACGCCCGAAGACCGGAAGAACGACAGACGACAGAGAAGAAACAACCGTCCGAGCCGACCGAGAGGAAAGCGCTAACAAGGACACAAAACCAGAGGAATGGCAAAAGAGATCAGTGGCCTGGTGAAACTCCAGGTCAAAGGCGGGGCAGCGAACCCCGCGCCCCCCATCGGCCCCGCACTGGGTGCCAAGGGTGTGAACATCATGGAGTTCTGCAAGCAGTTCAATGCTCGCACACAGGACAAGGCAGGCAAGGTCCTGCCGGTGGTGATCACGGTGTACGTCGACAAGAGCTTCGACTTCATCATCAAGACCCCGCCAGCGGCTGTTCAGCTGATGGATGCGGCCAAGGTGAAAGGCGGTAGCGGCGTGCCCCAGACCAAGAAGGTCGGCACCGTAACGTGGGACCAGGTGAAAGCCATCGCCACGGACAAGATGCCCGACCTGAACTGCTTCACCATCGAGAGCGCCATGAGCATGGTGGCCGGTACGGCCCGAAGCATGGGCATCACGGTGCAAGGCGAAAGTCCCCTGAAGAAATAACCACGAACATGGCAAACCTGACCAAGAAGCGCAAAGCCGCCGAAGCCAAGTTCGATGGCACCAAGCTCTACGATCTCGCCCAAGCGACGCAGATCGTGAAACAAGTAAGCACGACCAAGTTCGACGCCACCGTGGACATCGCTGTCCGCCTGGGTGTCGATCCGAAGAAGAGCACTGAAATGGTGCGTGGCACCGTGAGCCTGCCGCATGGCACGGGCCGCACGGTGAACGTGCTGGTGCTGGCCGATCCCGCCAAGTGCGAGGAGGCCCTCGCCGCCGGTGCTGACATGGCCGGCCTCGATGAGTACGTGGAGAAGATCAAGGGCGGCTGGACGGCCGTGGACGTGATCATCTGCACCCCTGCCGTGATGGCCAAAGTGGGTGCGCTGGGCCGTGTGCTCGGTCCCCGCGGCCTGATGCCCAACCCCAAGACCGGTACCGTCACCATGGACGTGGCCAAGGCCGTGAAGGAGGTGAAGGCCGGCAAGATCGACTTCAAGGTGGACAAGGCCGGTATCATCCACGCGGTGATCGGCAAGGCCTCCTTCGACGCCGTGAAACTGAGCGAGAACGCCCATGAGATCCTGCAGACCCTGGTGAAGCTGAAGCCCAGCACCGCCAAGGGTGCCTACATCAAGAGCATCACGGTGAGCAGCACCATGAGCCCCGCCGTAAAAGTGGACACCCGCGTGGTGACCGTTGCTTAACCCCAAGATCCAGACAACAATGGCAACCCGCGCACAGAAAGACCAGGCCATCGCCGAACTCGTCGGCGAGATCAAGGCCACCAACGTGCTCTACCTCACCGATGCGAGCTCCATGGACGCCGAGTCCACGAGCAGCTTGCGCCGTGCATGCAACGCCGGTGGCGTACGCATGAAAGTGGTGAAGAACACCCTCCTCCAGAAGGCGATGGAGCGCATCGAGGACAAGGACTACAGTGGTCTGTTCCCCACGCTCGTCGGCCAGACGGCCATCCTCTTCGCCGAGAAGGGGAACGTACCGGCCAAGATGATCCAGGATTTCCGCAAGAAGGGCACCAAGCCCGTTCTGAAGAGCGCTTGGATCGATGAGGCCGTCTTCATCGGTGATGACCAAGTGGCCGTGCTCTCCAAGCTCAAGGGCAAGGAAGAGCTCATCGGCGAGATCATCGCACTGCTGCAAAGCCCGATCAAGAACGTCATCGGTTCGCTGCAAGGCGGCGGTGGCCAGAAGATCGCCGGTCTGGTGAAGGCCCTCGAAGCCCGCGCCAGCGCATAAATAGACCCAACTCGTTACGCTTCCACGTACAGTCCGTTTTCCCAACCAAGTAACAATCAGCAAGATGGCAGACATCAAAGCCCTCGGCGACCAGCTCGTAAGCCTTACCGTAAAGGAGGTGAGCGAACTCGCCAACTACCTGAAAGACGAATACAAGATCGAACCCGCTGCGGCCGCTGTGGCCATGGTGGCCGGTGGCGGTGCCGCCGGTGGTGGCGAAGCAGCCGCTGCGCAGACCAGCTTCGATGTGATCCTGAAAGCCGGTGGCCAGAACAAACTGGCCGTGGTGAAGCTCGTGAAGGAGCTCACCGGACTGGGATTGAAGGAGGCGAAAGACCTCGTTGACGGTGCCCCGAAGCCTGTGAAGGAAGGTGTGTCCAAGGAGGACGCCGAGAACCTGAAGCAGCAACTCACGGAAGCCGGTGCCGAAGTTGAGGTCAAGTAAGATCCTCATAGCGAATTGACCATCCGGCCCCGACGCTCCGCGAAAGCGGGGTGTCGGGGTACCGGGTGGATCGCGCCTTTCCGAAGGCACCATCCGCCTCGCACAGGCGGGCCCGCTCATCAGGGGCAACACTGATGAAAGAAAGTCGCCCGTCTTCCGTTCGTTCATTCCCGATCCCCCAGCAGCATCCATGGCCCAGGCGAAGACCCCCGCGCGCAAGAGCAAGCGTATCGATTTCGGTTCCATCCATCTTCCGGCGCAATACCCGGATTTCCTCGACATCCAGCTGAAGAGCTTCCAGGAGTTCTTCCAGATCGAGACCCTCCCCGAGAACCGGGACAATGAGGGCCTCTACAAGGTGTTCATGGAGAACTTCCCGATCACGGACACCCGCAACCAGTTCGTACTGGAGTTCCTTGATTATTTCGTTGATCCCCCCCGCTACAGCATCGATGAGTGCATCGAGCGTGGCCTCACCTATAGCGTGCCCCTCAAGGCCAAACTGAAACTCTATTGCACGGACCCCGAACACGAGGATTTCGAGACCATCGTTCAGGACGTGTACCTGGGGCAGATCCCCTACATGACACCGAAAGGCTCGTTCGTGGTGAACGGTGCCGAGCGCGTGATCGTGAGCCAGCTGCACCGCAGCCCCGGCGTGTTCTTCGGCCAGAGCCGCCACGCCAACGGCACCAAGTTGT